>NZ_CAKKMI010000021.1:0-85561 GCF_918698105.1 Pseudomonas brassicacearum
CGATAGCGGGCTGTCAGGCAACATAAATGCAAGCTGATCCACCGCTATCGCGAGCAAGCTCGCTCCCACAAGGGTTAGTGTTTAGTCAGATAGCAGATGCGGTTTCAGGGCAACCGCAAAACCACCTCCACCCCACCCTCGACATTGCCGATACTGAATTGCCCGCCATGCAACTGCACCACCTCCTCGACAAAGTTGAGCCCCAGCCCGGTGCTCTTGCGACCGCTGTCCGGGCGCGGCAACGAGTAGAAGCGCTCGCTCAGGCGTGGCAGCGCGTAGTCGGGAATCGGCGCGGCCTGATTGAACAGGCGGATCTCGACGCGGTTCCCGTTGCGCTCGGCACTGACACGTAGCCGACCATTGACGGGGGTAAAGTCCAGGGCGTTTTCCAGCAGATTGCCCAAGGCCTGGCGCAACAGGAACGGCTCACCGGTCAGCGTCAGGTCGGCGGCGATGTGCTGTTCAATCGTCAACTGGCGACTTTCAATCCAGCCACCGCGCGCTTCCAGCAGCTCATCCATCAACGCCGCCAGCGGCACCGCGACCTCTTCCTCCAGCCCCTGGCGCTGCTCGATCTGGGCCAGGTTGAGCAAGCGTTCGATCAACTGCTGCATGCGCACACTTTCGTTGTCGATGTTGCTGACAAAGCGCTGATGCTGGGCGGCGGGCATGTCACTTTGCAGCAGTTCGGCGGCGCCGCGAATCGCCGCCAGCGGGCTCTTGAGTTCATGGGTCAGCGTATGCACGTAACGCTCGACGTAAGCCTTGCCTTCCAGTTGCGTGCGCATGTGTTCCACGGCGCCCGCCAATTGCTCGAACTCGCCGCCGCGATAATGCGGCACCTCCACCCGCTGCCCCTGGCTGACCGCCTGGGCGTAAGTCGTCAAACGCCGCAATGCCGCGCTCAGCCACCAGGACAGCAAGCCGCCCAGCAACAGGCCCAGGCCGATCAACCCGGCGCCATAGGCCAACAGCCGCCGCTCGGTGCGATCGACATAAGGCTGCAATGAGCTGTTGGGCTTGGCGACGGTCACGACCCCGATGATGCGGCCGTTGTCGCGGATCGGCGCGCCGACATGCATCACCGAAGACGTCGGGTCATCCGGAACGCTGCGGCTCGAACGAGCGCCGTAGTGGCCGCGCAGGGTCAGGTAGACGTCGTTCCAGCGCGAATAATCCTGGCCCACCGCCACGCCACTGGAGTCGAGCACCACGATGCCCTTGGCATCGGTGACATAGATGCGATGGCTGACCTGGTTTTTCGGCAAGCCCCAGATCGTCGCCGCCGGCTGGCGCTCGCCGTAGGCCTTGAGCAACTGCGGCCAGCGATTCTGGTTGAGGGTGCCGGCCTTGAAATCGTCCCGCAGGATCTCGGCCATCAGGTTGGCCGTGTCCACCAGGGTTTCTTCGGTGGACTGGCGCACGCCAGGGCGAATTTCCTCCATGACCGTGTTGAGCACGAAATAGCCGGTCAGGGCGATAAACAGTACATACACCAGGAAAATCCGGATCCCCAGCGACATCAGCTGTGCCCCGGACTGTAGCTGTAGCCCAGGCCCCGATGCGTCTGGATCGGTTCGGCCTCGGCCCGGACCAGGCGCAGCTTGGCGCGTACGCTCTTGATGTGGCTGTCGATGCTGCGCTCGTAGCCGGCATCGCTGGCCACGCCCAGGGCATCGAGCAATTGTTCGCGACTGAAGACCCGTTCAGGTTGCTCCAGCAGGCAATTGAGCAGGCGGAACTCGTGGCGGGTGAGGTTCAGCGGTTTGCCGCGATAGTTGATCTGCACACGCTCGATATCGACCTGAAACAGCGCCGTGCTCGATTCCGCCGCCGGACGCGGCGCCACACGCTTGAGAATCGCCCGGACCCTGGCCGCCACCTCGCGGGGGCTGAAGGGTTTGACCACGTAATCGTCGGCACCGATCTCCAGGCCCACCACCCGGTCGATCTCGCCATCCCGGGCTGTAAGAAAGATGACCGGAACGTCGCTGAAACGTCTGAGATTTTTACAAGTCTCGAATCCGCTGATATCCGGCAACCCCACATCGAGGATGATCAGGTCCGCCGGGGTACTTTTCTGATGCTCGAGAGCCGCCGCGCCAAGGCTCAGCCACGTGGTGTCGAACCCCTCCCCTTGCAGGGCAAACACCAACGTATCGGCGATGGCGGCTTCGTCTTCGACAATCAGGATATGAGGCATGGCTTGCGGGCCCGGCAGTAAAGTTGCCGGAACGGTGCCGCAAGCCTCGGGGTGAGTCAATCAGGGAAATCAGCAGTCCGGCTTATCGGCCGTAAACCGCCGCGCCGGGTTCACCGCCGCCCCGAACTCACGCAGCGCCTTGGCGCCAATCAGCAGCGGGTAATTGAAACTGCTGCGGTCCGTCAGGTTGACCTCGACCGTGCGCTTGACGTTACCCAGGCACAACTCCAGATCGACCACCGGGCGCTTGGTGGGCGCGATCTTTTCATCGTCGTCCTCATCTTCCTCGGAGCGGGTCTTGATCTTGCTGATGCGCGCGATCTTGTGTTCGTAGACCTTGTTGCTCGCATCCTTGGTCGCCAGGCGGAACCGTACCCAATCATCACCGTCGCGGGTGAAGGTTTCGATGTCCTTGGCCGACAGCGAGGCAGTCAGGGCGCCGGTGTCCATCTTGGCCTTGAGCACCTCACCGCCGATTTCCGGCAGCGCGATGTATTCGTAGCGCCCGTACAGGGTCGGCTCGGCGGCCAGCACTGGAAGGGCCACCAGGGAAAGCAGGGCGAGAACTGATTTCATGTAGTTAGGGCTTCCATCGTGGGAGTGGGGTTTTAGACCGTGGTCAACGAATTCGTTCGGTTAAACATCCCTGTGGCGAGGGAGCTTGCTCCCGCTCGGCTGCGCAGCAGTCGTAAATCGGTCTGGCCATCGCCGCCAATCGGGGGCCGCTTCGCAGCCCAGCGGGAGCAAGCTCCCTCGCCACAAAAGCCCATCCAGTTTAGCCAAGTTCAAGTGAAACTTTCGTCCACACCGATTTGGCCTGCCGCCCGAAGCTTGCTTATCATGGCCCGCCCACCTGTTTGCAAGAGTCATCTATGCGCCGCCTGCTCACCGGCTGTTTCGTCACGCTGCTGTTATTGCTCAACACCCTGGTGCTGTTCGGACCGCTGATGGTGTTCGCCGTGCTCAAACTGGTCCTGCCCGGGCGCTGTCGCGACTATGCCTCGTGGGCGGTGATGTGGATCGCCGAGACTTGGGCCGAGATCGACAAGCTGATCTTTGCCCTGTGCATCCCCACCCGCTGGGACATTCGCGGCGGTGCCGACCTTCGCCGCGATACGTCCTACCTGGTGATCAGCAATCACCAATCCTGGGTAGACATCCCCGCTCTGGTCCAGACCCTCAACCGGCGTACGCCGTTCTTCAAGTTCTTCCTCAAGAAAGAGCTGATCTGGGTGCCGTTCCTGGGGTTGGCCTGGTGGGCGCTGGACTACCCGTTCATGAAGCGCTACACCAAGGCTTTCCTGGCGAAGAACCCGGAACTGGCCGGCAAGGACCTGGAAATCACCAAGGCCGCCTGCGAGCTGTTCAAGCGCCAGCCGGTCACCGTGGTCAACTACCTCGAAGGCACCCGTTTCACCGCCGCCAAAAGCCAACAACAGCAATCGCCCTTCACCCACCTGCTCAAGCCCAAGGCCGGGGGCGTGGCGTTCGTGCTGGCGGCCATGGGCAAACAGCTGGATGCGGTGCTGGACGTGACAGTGGTGTACCCGCAGGAACGCATCCCCGGTTTTTGGGATTTGATCAGCGGCGCGGTGCCCAGGGTCATCATCGACATCCAGACCCGCGAGCTGGACCCCGTGTTGTGGCAAGGCGACTACGAAAACGACCCGGTGTTTCGCCAGCACGTGCAGGACTGGGTCAACCAGCTCTGGACCGAAAAGGACCGACGCATCGCGGCCCTGCGCAGCGAGGGAAGTGCTGCCTGACCGTTCTGACAGGTAACACCACGGATGAATACCCTAAAGCGCGAGGTTCGCTTTTTTCGACCTGACCTCTTTTAATTCCAAATCGACATAAAAAACTGTCAACCCTGACAGTAGCCCTGGCCAGGCACAGCCGCAAACATGTCGCCGACACAAAATATGGAGGCAGGCCAATGGGAAACTTCATGACAGGCGGCTCTGGAATACTCTTGCTGATAATCGGTCATGTCCACGCCGCAGAAGTCACTCACCCGAGTGCGGCACCCAGCCATGGCAATAATGAAACGGTAGAGATTCAGGATGATCGCGAATGGCAGCAACCGCGCCTCACACAGGCCGCCAACCCAGCGGTGGAGCAATTCAACGAGGCCGAGTTCGCGATCCATGAATCCGACGAAGAGGAACAAGCATCAAGCAGGGTAACCCTCACCTGCAAAGTGGGTGGCATCCATCTCACGCTGCATTACCTTCAGGCCCAAGCGCCAACACCCGACTGCTTCAGCTTGAGCTTTTAAGGGCTTCGTGGCGGATTTTCGATGTCGCCACCTTTATCTATCAGACACCTGCACCCGCGCCCCAAATACCACCCAGGTCCTGCAGCAGCGAACCGGCAACACCCTGTTGGCCGAGGTACTGCAGAATGATCGGGGCAAACTGGCCGATCATGCCGCTGTCCATGCCCAGCGCGCTGAAGGCAGTGTTCAGGTCGTTAGTGTCCTTGACGTTACCCAGCAGCCCGTCGAGCAGCGCATTCTTGTCCGACCCGCCCCCGAGCAAACCGCCCAGGCCATTGAGCCCACCGATGGCGCTGTTTCCGGCGATCTGATCCAGGCCCGGCACACTGTTGCTCAACTCGGAAAACTGCGGCTCGCTGAGGCGGTTCTTCGCCAGCCCCAGCATCGCACCGACGCCGCCAATGGCCTGTTCCGGCGTGATCTTGAGTTCCGAGCCCAGGGTGTTGAGCAGCCCGGCGGCTTTCGGCGCGGCGGCCACGGCGCCCTCGCCCTGCTCGCCTTGGTTGCCCTGCATCGCCGACACCACACTGGCTGCGTCACTGAGGCTGAACTGCGCGAAGGCCGGGCTGGCAGCCACCGCCACCAGGCAAGACAGAGCAAAACCGCGTGAAACTTTCATCCGGGACGTCCTCTAGACCATGAAAAAGCCGCTCATGAAGAGCGGCGTAAAACGTGCGTTGGACCGGTGTGGACGGAAATTGTTCCTAAATGTATTACTATGGCTGGCCGATAGCCATTACAGCAAAATCGTCCAAAGCCGTCAGGAGCATCTGATTCAATGAAAACCGCACTTTTATATAACTAAAAGTTACCAAACATCCATATACAGTTCTAAATTGACATAAATAACCGCCAACATTGACAGTAACCGCCCGACCAAAGCCGTGAATCGTCGATCTGAGCCCTGGAGCCTGGCCCATGAAAAAAATACTGGCTGGAGGTACGGCGTTGCTTTTGCTGTTCATCGGCCAAGCCCATGCCGGCGAAATAATCTGCCCCGCCGTCACTGACATCCATAGAAACATTGAATCAGTCGAAGATGTTTTCTTCGTCGAAGCACAGGACGAACACGAATGGGAGAGCGAAAACCTTGTGGACGTGGTCAACCCGACCTCGTTGCAATTCGAAGGCGCCGAGTACGTTGTCCATGAAGCCAGGGAGGACAAACAGACAGCTACGAAGGCGACCATTACGTGCCGGTACGGGGACATAAATCTGAATCTGGAGTATCAGCAGATTCTGGAACCTGCCTTTTCCGGGTGGGTGAATAATCACTGCAAAAGCCCGGACATCAGAATGTGCAGGCTAATGGACGAAGACTACTTCAACCATCTCTGATCGGAAATGGCAACCACGTCACTGTTCCTGCACAGCGTCTCAAGGCGCCCTGCCATCGCCTGCAGCGTTACCGTACAGTGCGCCCTTCTCCAGCAGAGTTTGCCTATGAACGTAAAAATCGGCGGTGCAACACTCGCCGTCATCCTGGCGGGCATGCTCATTGCCCTGGGCGTCAACGAGTGCCAGCGTGGCCCGTTGAATCCGGAACTGGCCGACGGCACCAGCGAAGAACAAAAGACCTGGCTGACCATCGAACACCGCATCAAGCGCTCCGACCCGACCCTCACCGAGGTCACCCGCGACCAGCAAACGCTGACCGTGCGCTACCGTCCAAACGCTGCCGCGGATGACAGCAATGCCTGGGTTGCGGACCTGCTGCGGGTTGTCGGCCATGGTCTGGCTGCGCTCAATGGCGCGCCCGGGGGCAAGCAGTACACACAAGTGACGGTCAAGGCGCGCCTGCTCGCCGACGATGACGTGGAACTGGTCTACGACATGCCGGGCTTCGACGCCATCAAGACCCAACAGGGCGGCTACGAAACCTTTGCCGGCATGCCCCGCAGCCTGCGTTTCAGCGCCGACGCCCTGGCCCAGGCGCAAGCCTATTGCCAAGGCCCAAGCGCCAAAGGTTTCCATCCTGAATTCTGCGAACGGGTCGAGACCGCAACTGCCCCGTAGGAGCTGGCGAAGGCTCGGGCCGCGTTCGGACGATCTTTTGATCTTTCGCCTGAGACTCAAGTGTCTGGGGAAAGAGCGCAGCCTCGTTTCACTCGGCAGCTCCTACGGACGATTCCGTTGCGAGGTGGCTGCGATGTGCTGGACGTGATCGGTCGACGGTACAGGCACAAGCCGGGCATGACCGCTGCGGCAGTCATCCAACTATCAACGCACAATCCGTTATTTCTTCTCGGTATTGCCTACTGTCAACTCTGACAGTAGGCAACTTTGGGTGCCGACTCTAAGCTCCAGCCGAGACAGCGAAAAACAAGGCTCTGGGCAAACCACAGTCCCTGTGCCTTTCTTCATTCGGGCAAGCAGGAAGAATAAAAATGAACGACCGAATCAAAGGAACCGTTAAATGGTTTAACGATGCAAAGGGCTATGGCTTCATTACTTGCGGCAAAGGAGGCGAGGAATTGTTCGTTCATTATTCGGCAATAGCTGGCGAAGGTTATAAAACGTTGAAACAGCGGCAGACCGTCTCGTTTGAAGTCGAAAAGGGAGACCAAGGCATGCAGGCCGCGAAAGTGACGCCGGAATAATGATCGGTCAGGGCTATCACTATCAGCGCCAGGATGAGGTTTTCAAACCAATAAAAAAGGGCGACATCACTGTCGCCCTTTTTTCCGTCTTGCCCTTTACCGCTTACGCCGCACTGAACAACTTATGCGGGTCAATCACAAACTTCTTCGGCACGCCCGCATCGAACTCGCCATAACCCTTCGGCGCGTCATCCAGGCTGATCACCTGCACGCCAACGATTTCAGCAATGTTGATACGGTCCCACATGATCGCCTGCATCAGTTGGCGGTTGTACTTCATCACCGGGGTCTGGCCGGTGTGGAAGCTGTGGGATTTAGCCCAGCCCAAGCCGAAGCGAATGCTCAGGCTGCCCATTTTCGCCGCCGCATCGACAGCGCCCGGGTCTTCGGTGACGTAGAGGCCAGGGATACCGATCTTGCCGGCTACACGGACCACGCCCATCAGCGAGTTGAGTACGGTGGCCGGGGCTTCGTGCTTGACGCCGTCATGGCCGTGGCCGCGGGCTTCGAAGCCGACGCAGTCGACGGCGCAATCCACCTCTGGCTCGCCCAACAGTGCGGCGATTTGCTCGTGCAGCGGGGTGTCGGTGGACAGGTCGACAATTTCGAAGCCTTGAGCCTTGGCGTGGGCCAGGCGGATGGAGTTGACGTCGCCTATGATCACCACCGCCGCGCCCAGCAGACGAGCGGAAGCGGCAGCCGCCAGGCCAACCGGGCCGGCACCGGCGATGTAGACGGTGCTGCCAGGGCCAACACCGGCGGTGACGGCGCCGTGGTAGCCGGTCGGCAGGATGTCGGACAGGCAGGTCAGGTCACGGATTTTCTCCATGGCCTTGTCGCGGTCCGGCAGTTTCAACAGGTTGAAGTCGGCGTACGGCACCAGCACGTATTCGGCTTGGCCGCCGGTCCAGTCGCCCATGTCCACATAACCGTAGGCACCGCCGGCACGGGCCGGGTTGACGGTCAGGCAGACGCCAGTGTGTTGCTCTTTGCAGGAACGGCAGCGCCCGCAAGCCACGTTGAACGGCACCGACACCAGGTCACCGATTTTCAGGTTCTCGACGTCGCTGCCCTTTTCGATCACTTCACCGGTGATCTCGTGACCCAGGACCAGGCCGGTCTGGGCAGTGGTACGGCCGCGCACCATGTGCTGGTCGGAGCCGCAAATGTTGGTGGAGACCACGCGCAGGATGACACCGTGCTCAATCTTCCTGCCGCGCGGGTCCTGCATTTTTGGATAGTCGATTTTCTGTACTTCGACCTTGCCGTTGCCGAGATACACGACACCACGATTACCAGACATGCTTTCACCTCGCTGTTGTTTTTGTGGAACTGCGTTGCCCAGGCAGGCAGCGCGTTGATTGCTCGGGTAGTGCTTGTGTCTTTTGTTTCTTTCGTTGTCTGTAAGGGCCTCATCGCGAGCAAGCTCGCTCCCACAGTTGATCGCGTACTCCCTGTGGGAGCGAGCTTGCTCGCGATGTCGGTCTAAAGAACGACAGTGCGATTGGCGTTCAAGAACACTCTTCGCTCGATGTGATACCCCACCGCCCGGGCCAAGGTGAGCCCTTCGATGTCCCGGCCCTTGGCGATCAGGTCTTCGGGATAGTGGCTGTGGTCCACCACTTCCACGCCCTGGGCGATGATCGGACCTTCGTCCAGGTCGTTGTTGATGTAGTGCGCCGTGGCGCCCACCAGCTTCACGCCTTTGTTGTAGGCCTGGTGATACGGCTTGGCGCCCTTGAAACCCGGCAGCAGCGAGTGGTGGATGTTGATCGCCTTGCCGTCGAGCTTGCGGCACAGCTCCGGCGACAGCACTTGCATGTAGCGGGCAAGGATCACCAGCTCGGCGCCGGTGTCTTCGATCACCTGCCACACCTGCCGCTCCTGGGAAGGCTTGTCGTTCGGGTCCAGGGGGAAATGGTAGTAGGGAATCTGGTGCCAGTCGGCCAGCGGCTTGAGGTCGGGGTGGTTGGACACCACGGCCACCACGTCCATGGACAACTGGCCGATGCGCTGGCGGTAGAGCAAATCGTTGAGGCAGTGATCGGCCTTGGAGACCATGATCACCACTTTGGGCCGGTAGTTGGGCGGCGTCAGTTCGAACACCATGCCAAAGGCTTCGGCACGCTCGGCCAGGCCGTTGCGAAAACTCTGCTCGTCAAAACCGTCGGGTTGGCGAAACTCCACGCGAATGAAGAAGCGCCCAGAGAGCCGGTCGTCGAAGGAGTGGTGCTCGGTGACGTAGCAGCCCTGCTCGAACAGAAAGCGGGTCACCGCGTCCACCGTGCCGAGCACGCTGGGGCAGTCGGCAGTCAAGATCCATGTGTCTGGGGCGCGGCTCATTGCGGTGACTCCTGTTCAAAATTAACTGGGCGACATAGAACCCTGTGGCGAGGAAGCTTGCTCCCGCTCGGTTGCGCAGCAACCGCCAAAAGCGAGGGCCGCTGCGCAGCCCAGCGGGAGCAAGCTCCCTCGCCACAAAGGCCGGGCTCGGCTTTGGGCCTTATGTGTCAGCCCTGCACGCTCAACCCATACTCCGCCGCGGCATCCTGCAACCACAGCCACCAGTAATCGGAGAAGCTGCGGCGGATCACCAGTTCCCAGGTGTCTTCGGCGGTGTGGCGGATCACCAGTTGCGACTTGGCGAACACCGTGCCCACGGCCTTGCCCACCGGGAAGTTGCTTGGGTGAACGTCATAGCTGGTGGATTTCATCAGCACGTCGCGCACGTTCGGGCCGGACAGTTCGAGGATCTGCTGGCCGCCGCTGACGTTGACGATCTGGATGTGCAGGTCGCCCAGGGCTTCGCGCAGTTTCTGTTCGGCGGCGAACTCTTCACCCGTGGGCACTACCAGCAGCCACTCGTCCGGGCCAAGCCATTGCAGGCTGGTTTCACCCTTGACGATGACGGTCAGCGCACCTGGCAATTCCAGGCCCAGGGCCTTGTGCACACCGGCGGCGAACGCCGGGTCGTGGCCGTCGCCACGAATAGTCAGGTGGCCCAGGAGTTTTTTCTCGCGCACGGTCACACCGGCGTTCTTGCGGCCCTTGCCCACCAGGCTGGCGAGGTCGGCATGGTGCAGCGACGACTCGGCCTTGGCCCCGGTGGTTGGGCGTTGTTGGTACACGTTGACTGCGGTCATATGGAGCACCTGTCTTGAATGCTTGCTCGACCTGCCGGTGCGTGGCGCTGTGGGAGCAAGGCTTGCCCGCGATGAACGATAACTCGGTCTGACGGCTACCGTGTTGCCTGCATCGCGAGCTAGCTTTGCTCCCACACGCCCCCACCACAGGGCTTGAATGTTAGATGTTCTGCCGATCCCCCTTCGGATCGAAGAACACCGAAGAAACGATCTCTGCCTCGATCACGCTGCCGTCGGCCAATGGCGCGAACACCCGCTCGCCCATCCGCTTGAGGCCGCCCCTGACCACACCCATGGCAAATGAATAACCCAGGGAGTTGTGGGCATAGCTGGAGGTCACGTGGCCGACCATGGTCATCGGGATCGCCTGCTTGGTGTTGAACACCAGTTGCGCGCCTTCCGGCAGCCAGACATTCGGGTCGATCGGCTTGAGGCCCACCAGTTGCTTGCGGTCTTCACGCACGCAATCTTCGCGATTCATGCCGCGCCAGCCGATCCACGAGAACGGCTTGGTCCGGCCTACGCACCAACCCATGTTCAGGTCGTCCGGCGTCATCGAGCTGTCCGTGTCCTGACCGACGATGATGAAGCCCTTCTCGGCCCGCAACACGTGCATGGTCTCGGTGCCATACGGAGTCAGGTTGTACTGCTTGCCGGCCTCGACGATCTGCTCGAGCACGCCCATGGCGTAGTCGGCCTGCACGTTGATTTCGTACGACAGTTCACCGGTGAACGAGATCCGGAACACCCGCGCCGGCACGCCGCCCACCAGGCCTTCCTTCCAGGTCATGAACGGGAACGCGTCCTTGTCCAGGTCGATGTCGGTGACGTGGCTCAGCAGCTTGCGGCTGTTGGGGCCCGACAGGGTCATCGTCGCCCAGTGGTCGGTGACCGAAGTGAAGTACACCTTCAGGTCCGGCCATTCGGTCTGGTGATAGATTTCCAGCCATTGCAGCACGCGCGCCGCGCCGCCTGTGGTGGTGGTCATCAGGAAGTGGTTGTCCGCCAGACAGGCTGTCACGCCGTCGTCGAAGACCATGCCGTCTTCCTTGCACATCAGGCCGTAGCGGGCCTTGCCCACGTCGAGCTTGGTCCAGGCGTTGGTGTAGACGCGGTTGAGGAATTCACGGGCGTCCGGGCCCTGGATGTCGATCTTGCCCAGGGTCGAGGCGTCCAGCAGGCCGACGCTGTCGCGCACGGCCTTGCATTCGCGCTTGACCGCGGCATGCAGGTCTTCGCCGTTCTTCGGGAAGTACCAAGGGCGCTTCCACTGGCCGACGTCTTCGAACTCGGCACCGTTCTTCACATGCCAGGCATGCAGTGCGGTGTAACGCACCGGCTCGAAGATGTGCCCGCAGTGCCGGCCAGCCACCGCGCCGAAGGTCACCGGCGTGTAGTTCGGACGGAACATGGTGGTGCCCATCTGCGGGATGCTCACGTTCAGCGAGCGGGCCGCGATGGCCAGGCCGTTGACGTTACCCAGCTTGCCCTGGTCGGTACCGAAGCCCAGTGCGGTGTAGCGCTTGACGTGTTCCACCGACTCGAAGCCTTCGCGGGTGGCGAGTTCGATGGCGGCGGCGGTGACGTCGTTCTGCAGGTCGACGAACTGCTTCGGCGCCCGTGCGGTGGATTTTTCGTGGGGCACCTGGAACAGCGCCAGGGTTGGCTCTTCATGACGGCTCAAGGCTTTGGGCAACACGCCCTCCACCGCTTTGAAGCCGGCTTCGCTGGCCGCGCGCACGCCGCCCTCGAAGCCATCAGCCAAGCTATCGCCAAGGCTGTAGACGCCATTCACGCCGCCGACACACACGCGCTTCTGCGGTGCTTCGCCCGGTACGAAACCGAGGATGTCTTCACGCCAGATCGGCTTGCCGCCCAGGTGCGAAGCCAGGTGAACCACCGGGCTGTAGCCGCCGGAACTGGCCACCAGGTCGCAGTCCAGCCATTCGCCGGGGCTGGTGACTTTGTGAGCACGCACGTCGATCGCGGCCACACGTGCCCCGGTGACGCGCTTGCTGCCACGGGCCTCGATCACGGCGCTGCCGGTGAGGATACGAATGCCCTTGGCACGGGCTTCTTCCACCAGCGCACCACGTGGGTTGCTGCGGGCATCGGCGACGGCCACCACTTGCAGGCCGGCGTCGAACCAGTCCAGGGCCACGCGGTAGGCGTGGTCGTTATTGGTGCTCAGCACCAGCTTCTTGCCCGGTGCCACGCCGTAGCGACGCACGTAGGTGGACACCGCGCCGGCCAGCATGTTGCCCGGCACGTCGTTGTTGCCATAGACCAGCGGGCGCTCGCAGGCGCCGGTCGCCAGGACCACGCGCTTGGCGCGGACGCGGTTGATGCGCTGGCGCACCTGGCCGATCGGCGCACGATCACCGAGGTGGTCGGTGAGGCGCTCGTGGATGGTCAGGAAATTATGGTCGTGGTAACCGTTCACCGTGGCGCGAGGCAGCAGCACCACTTCGGGCATCGAGCGCAGTTCAGCCACCGCCGCAGCGACCCATTCGATCGCTGGCTTGCCGTCCAGGCTCTCGCGGGAGTCGAGCAAGCTGCCGCCGAACTCTTCCTGCTCATCGGCCAGGATGACACGCGCACCGCTGCGGGCCGCGGCCAACGCGGCGGCCAGGCCAGCAGGGCCAGCGCCGACAATCAGCACGTCGCAGTGACGGTTCATGTAGTCGTAGGTGTCCGGATCGTTCTCGGTCGGCGAGCGGCCAAGACCGGCAGCCTTACGAATGTACTTCTCGTAGGTCATCCAGAACGATTGCGGGTACATGAAGGTTTTATAGTAGAAGCCCGGCGGCATCAGCTTGCCGCCGACCTTGCCGAGAATGCCCATCATGTCGTTGTTCACGTTCGGCCAGCCGTTGGTGCTGGTGGCGACCAGACCCTGGTACAGCGCCTGTTGCGTGGCGCGCACGTTAGGGATCTGCGTGGCTTCGGTGGCACCGATCTGCAGCACGGCGTTCGGCTCTTCGGCGCCGGCGGCGTAGATGCCGCGAGGCCGGGAATACTTGAAGCTGCGGCCAATGATGTCGACACCGTTGGCCAGCAGCGCAGCGGCCAGGGAGTCGCCCTCGAAGCCTTTGTAGGTCTGGCCGTTGAAGGTGAAGCTCAGCACTTTGTTGCGGTCGATCCGTCCGCCGTTGGACAGGCGATTGATCTGGCTCATACCTTCTCTCCCAGAGCCTGTGCAGCCGCTTTCGGACTGTCAGCCTTGTCGGTGAACTGCGGCTTTTGGCCGATCTTGTAGGTTTCGAGAATCTCGTAGGTCACGGTGTCGCGGGTCACGTTGAAGTACTGGCGGCAACCGGCGACGTGGTCCCACAGTTCATGGTGCAACCCGCGTGGGTTGTCACGGAAGAACATGTAGTCGCCCCACTGTTCGTCGGTGCAGGCGTTCGGATCCAGCGGACGCGGGATATGCGCCTGGCCGGATGCATGGAATTCCTCTTCGGAGCGCAGTTCGCCGCAGTGAGGACAGAAGATGTGCAACATAGGGATTTCTCCTGTTAGTGGGCGACGGCAGCAGCGCCGTGTTCGTCGATCAGTGCGCCGTTGTGGAAACGGTCGATGGAAAACGGCGCGGCCAGCGGATGCATTTCACCCTTGGCCAGGCTTGCAGCGAAGACGTTGCCCGAGCCAGGTGTTGCCTTGAAGCCGCCAGTGCCCCAACCGCAGTTGAAGAACATGTTCGGCACCGGGGTCTTGGAGATGATCGGGCAGGCGTCCGGCGTGGTATCGACGATGCCGCCCCACTGACGGTTCATGCGCACCCGCGAGAGCACCGGGAACATTTCGACGATGGCCTGGATGGTGTGCTCGATCACCGGGTACGAACCACGCTGGCCGTAGCCGTTGTAGCCGTCGATACCGGCACCGATCACCAGGTCGCCCTTGTCGGACTGGCTGATGTAGCCGTGCACGGCGTTGGACATGATCACGCTGTCGATGATTGGCTTGATCGGCTCCGACACCAACGCTTGCAGCGGGTGCGATTCGATCGGCAGGCGGAAGCCCGCGAGCTTGGCCATGTGCCCGGAGTTACCGGCCGTCACCACGCCGACACGCTTGGCGCCGATGAAGCCCTTGTTGGTTTCCACGCCGATGCACACGCCGTTTTCCTTGCGGAAACCGATCACTTCGGTCTGCTGGATCAGGTCCACGCCCAACGCGTCCGCCGCCCGGGCAAAGCCCCAGGCCACGGCATCGTGACGGGCCACGCCGCCACGACGCTGGACGGTGGCGCCCATCACCGGGTAGCGGGTGTTTTTCGAGCAATCCAGGTACGGGATCTCGTCGGCCACTTGCTTGGCGTTGAGCAGCTCGCCGTCCACGCCGTTGAGGCGGTTGGCGCTGACCCGACGCTCGGAGTCACGGATGTCCTGCAGGGTGTGGCACAGGTTGTAGACACCACGCTGGGAGAACATCACGTTGTAGTTCAGGTCCTGGGACAGGCCTTCCCACAGCTTCATGGCGTGTTCGTACAGGTGGGCCGATTCGTCCCACAGGTAGTTGGAGCGCACGATGGTGGTGTTGCGCGCGGTGTTACCGCCGCCCAGCCAGCCCTTCTCGACCACGGCCACGTTGGTGATGCCGTGTTCCTTGGCCAGGTAGTAGGCGGTCGCCAGGCCATGCCCGCCACCGCCGACGATGACCACGTCATAGACCTTTTTCGGGGTCGGCGTGCGCCACATCCGCTGCCAGTTTTCGTGATGGCTGAGAGAGTGCTTGAAGAGGCCGAAGCCCGAATAGCGTTGCATAGTCATTACTCCAAAACCGACTCAGCGATAAACCGGGAAGTCCGCGCACAGGGCCGCCACTTGCTGCGCGACATTGGCCTCGACATCGGCATCGCCGAGGTTGTCGAGAATGTCGCAGATCCAGCCGGCCAGCGTGACGCACTGGGTCACCTTGAAACCGCGCGTGGTCACCGCCGGGGTGCCGATGCGCAGGCCCGAGGTCACGAACGGCGATTGCGGATCGTTCGGCACGGCGTTCTTGTTGACGGTGATGTGGGCGCGGCCCAGGGCGGCATCGGCGTCCTTGCCAGTCAGACCCTGACGGATCAGGCTGACCAGGAACAGGTGGTTATCGGTACCACCGGACACTACATCGTAGCCGCGCTTGATGAACACGCCAGCCATGGCCTGGGCGTTGTCGATCACTTGCTGCTGGTAAGCCTTGAAGCCTGGCTCTGCCGCTTCCTTGAAGCACACTGCCTTGCCGGCGATCACGTGCATCAGCGGGCCACCCTGGGCGCCGGGGAATACGGCAGCGTTGAGCTTCTTCTCGATCTCTTCGTTGGCCTTGGCCAGGATCAGGCCGCCACGAGGACCGCGCAGGGTCTTGTGGGTGGTGGTGGTGACCACATCGGCGTAAGGCAGTGGATTAGGGTACAGGCCGGCGGCAACCAGGCCGGCAACGTGGGCCATGTCGACGAACAGCAGGGCACCGATCTTGTCAGCGATCTGGCGGAAACGTGGGAAATCCAGGGTCTTGGAGTAAGCGGAGAAACCGGCAACGATCATTTTCGGCTTGTGCTCGACCGCCAGGCGCTCGACTTCGTCGTAGTCGATCAGGCCGGTGGTGGTGTCGATGCCGTATTGCACCGCGTTGTAGAGCTTGCCCGAGGACGACACCTTGGCACCGTGGGTCAGGTGACCGCCGTGGGCCAGGCTCATGCCCAGGATGGTGTCGCCGGCCTGCAGCAGGGCCAGGTACACGGCGCTGTTGGCCGACGAACCGGAGTGCGGCTGGACGTTGGCGTAATCGGCGCCGAACAACTGCTTGGCACGCTCGATGGCCAGGGCTTCGACTTTGTCGACATGCTCGCAGCCACCGTAGTAGCGCTTGCCCGGATAGCCTTCGGCGTACTTGTTGGTCAGGCCGCTGCCCTGGGCCTCCATCACGCGCTTGCTGGTGTAGTTTTCTGACGCGATCAGTTCGATGTGATCTTCCTGGCGTTGCTCTTCGGCGTTCATTGCCGCCAGCAGTGCATCATCGTAGCCTTTGATTTGGTCTTGCTTGCTGAACATCGCGTCTCTCCCAGCGGCGGCGGTGCGCCTTTCGTCTCGGTGAGGCACGGACCATTCGGTCGTGCCCTTTGGATGCGATGGTATGGCTGGCGCAGGCATGTCAAATGCCTATGGACGCCACGCAAAGGTGCGTTTACGACATGCGCTCAAATGGAGCCGGACACCAACCCCTGTGGCGAGGGAGCTTGCTCCCGCTGGAGGGCGAAGCCCTCCCAAAAACCGACGTTGATCTGCCTGATAAATCAAGGCGTCTGGTCTTGGGACTACTTCGTAGCCCAGCGGGAGCAAGCTCCCTCGCCACAAAGGGCTATGCGACGATCTGGCGAACCGCGAGCAACAGCAGAAAATGCGCGGGATACAGTGCGTAGGCCCAACGCCGCATCGCCGGTGGATGAAAACGACCCGTGTGTCGCAAAAGCACCCGCCCAAGCCATGGCGCGATCAGGCAGGTCACCAATCCCCAAAGCGCCACCCCATCCCCCAGCCACGCCGCGCCATACAACACCCGCCATTGGTTGGCCGCCACGCACACCAACCCCGGCAATAATGCGAAATACCAGGGCCGACGAAACACCAGCAGCATCGCCAGCGGCAACAGTACGCCGAAGAACCCGAACATCAGCCGCGACGAAAACAGCGCCGCCAGCAGCAGCGCCCCCGCGGCCAGGCTGCGCGCCTCCAGGGACGATGCCTGCCAACCGCGCGCCACCAGCAAGCCCAGGACCAGGGTCGGCATTACATTCAAAGTCGCCGGGGCAGGAAAGAACAGTCGATAGGCTATTTCGCTCACGGCGCTGAACAACAGCAACCAACCCAGGTAGCGCCAGGGCGTTGCCCCGTCACCGTTGCGCGCCAGGTTCGCCGCCATCGCCAGGCAGAACCACGGGAACGCCAACCGCCCCGGCACATAGAGCCAATCGACGGAAAAACCGACATATCGCAGATGATCGAGGACCATCGACAAAAGAGCCAACCACTTGAGCAGGTCCAGGGCCCCGTCACGCTGGCTCATGTATAAAGCCGCGCAACAATATTGATACTTTCCGACAGAAACATCCGGTGTGTTCCCCCGCTAATCTTGGGTAAAGTGCGCACCAACATAGATCACGGCGTTGCGCACTCAAGCGTGCAGAACCATGATCGACCACGGCGCTGTGGACCCAAACACGCCGTACCAGGGAACGCCCCACCCGGGCATTCCGCCAGGGATCTCTTTACCCAGGACTCTCTATTCAAGGAGCAAGGCCATGACCGACAAGAGTCAACAGTTTGCCAGCGACAACTATTCCGGCATTTGCCCCGAAGCCTGGGCGGCCATGGAAGAAGCCAACCAGGGTCACCAGCGCGCCTACGGCGACGACGAGTGGACCCACCGCGCGGCGGACGATTTCCGGGCCTTGTTCGAAACCGACTGCGAAGTGTTCTTCGCGTTCAACGGCACCGCGGCCAACTCTTTGGCGCTGTCGTCGCTGTGCCAGAGTTACCACAGCGTGATCTGCTCGGAAACCGCCCACGTCGAAACCGACGAATGCGGCGCACCGGAGTTCTTCTCCAACGGCTCCAAGCTGCTGGTGGCACGCACCGAAAACGGCAAGCTGACCCCCGAGTCGATCCGTGAGATCGCCCTCAAGCGCCAGGACATCCACTACCCCAAGCCCCGGGTCGTGACCCTGACCCAGGCCACGGAAGTCGGCAGCGTCTACACACCGGAAGAAATCCGCGCCATCAGCGTCACCTGCAAGGAACTGGGGCTGAACCTGCACATGGACGGCGCGCGTTTCTCCAACGCCTGCGCCTTCCTCGGCTGCTCCCCGGCCGACCTGACCTGGAAGGCCGGCGTGGACGTGCTGTGCTTCGGCGGCACGAAAAACGGCATGGCGGTGGGTGAAGCCATCCTGTTCTTCAACCATGACCTGGCCGAAGACTTCGACTATCGCTGCAAACAGGCCGGGCAACTGGCCTCGAAGATGCGCTTCCTCTCCGCGCCCTGGGTCGGCCTGCTGCAAAACCAGGCCTGGCTCAAGCACGCCCGCCACGCCAACCACTGCGCCCAATTGCTGGCAGAGCTGGTCAGCGACATCCCCGGCGTGGAACTGATGTTCCCGGTCCAGGCCAACGGCGTGTTCCTGCAACTCTCGGAACCGGCCATCGCCGCGCTGACCGCCAAGGGCTGGCGTTTCTATACCTTCATTGGCAAAGGCGGCGCACGCTTCATGTGCTCGTGGGATACCGAAGAAGCGCGGGTGCGGGAATTGGCGGCGGATATTAGGGAAGTGATGGCGGGCTAGGAAAGCCACACTCAAGCGGCCGGGCCACCTGTGGCGAGGGGATTTATCCCCGCTGGGCTGCGAAGCAGCCCCAAAAGCAGCCAACTCGGCCTGCCTGAAACACCGCGTTTGCAGGTTTTAGGGCGGCTTCGCAGCCCAACGGGGATAAATCCCCTCGCCACAGGTAAATCCCTCAAGACACAAGTAAATCCCTCCAGGCACAGAGGGATTTACACCTGCCTGAACGAGCGAATCAAAACTCGATCCGCACATCCCCCTTCGGCACGCTGCAGCACGACAGGATGTAGCCCTCGGCCTCGTCGTCCTCGGTGATCCCGCCGTTATGCTCCATTTCCACTTCCCCGCCCAGCTTCAGCACCTTGCAGGTGCCGCAGATGCCCATGCCGCAGGCCTTGGGGATCATCATGCCGAGCTTGGCGGCGGCGGCGTGTACGGTTTCGCCCGGCCCCACGCGGATGCTCTTGCCAGAAGCCGTGAACTCCACCAGGTGCAGGTCCGCCGCATCGACTTCCGGCGCGTCGGCGGCCTGTTCGGCCTGCTCCACTGCGTCGGCGCGGGCTTCCGGTGGCGTGGCGCCGAAGGATTCCTCGTGATAGCGGCTCATGTCGAAGCCACTGGCCTCCAGCAAGCGCTTGACCGCGTTCATATACGGCGTCGGGCCGCAGCAGAACACTTCACGCTCCAGGAAGTCCGGCGCCATCAGCTCGAGCATCTTGTGGTTCAGGTAGCCGCGATAACCGGCCCAAGGCTCGCCCAGGCCATGTTTTTCACAAATCAGGTGCAAGTTGAAGTTGTCGATCCGCGACGCCATGTGTTCCAGCTCGCGGTGGTAAATGATGTCCTTGGGCGAACGGGCGCTGTGGATAAACACCATGTCGACGTTGGCGTTGGTGTCGTAATACCAGCGCGCCATGGACATGACCGGGGTAATCCCGACGCCGCCGCTGAGGTAGAGCACCTTGGGGCTGGAAAAATCGATGGCGTTGAACAACCCCACCGGCCCGTGCACCGCCAGCTCCTGGCCTTCATGCAGGGTGTCGTGCAGCCAGTTGGAAACTTTGCCCCCCGGCACGCGCTTGATGGTCACCGAGAAACTGTAGGGCACCGACGGCGAGCTGGAGATGGTGTAGGAGCGCATGACCGGCTGGCCTTCTATTTCCAGCTCAAGGGTGACGAACTGCCCTGGCTTGAAAAAGAACATGATCGGCTGGTCGGCCATGAAGCAGAAGGTGCGCACATCCCAGGTTTCCTGGATGACTTTGACGCAACGTACGATATGTCGGCCATTGGCCCAGGTCTGGGTCGTGACCGGGTTCAGGAAGTTATTGGACATGCTGATCTCCACGGCCGACTGCCGGCCTTCATGATGGCGATTGTGCGCAGGCGCCTGGGTGACCATTTACCTATCTGCGACATTCACATACTTATCGCGACCAGCCCCCAACTACCGGGGCTTGCGCGTCGGGAACAGATTGGGCCATGTCGCCCATGGATAAGGTTCGGCCCCTGCGCGGCCCCACACTCGCCCCAACAGATAAACAAAGTTTTCTGCCTTGCGTAGCACAACCGATTAGTCATTTTCACCGGCTCCGCTTAGAGGGCCACGAGGATAAAACGATGGACACCACTACCCTGAGCCTGGGCGATCCGCTGGAACCCGCACGCAAGGCCACCGCGCAAATGCTGCAAGAGCGCGAGCGCACCTTCTCGTTGCCGCAACCGTTCTACAGCGACGAGCGCCTGTTTGATATCGATATGCAGGAAATCTTCCAGAAGGAATGGCTGATCGCCGGCATGACCTGCGAAATTCCGACCAAGGGCAACTACCTGACCCTGCAGGTTGGCAAGAACCCGATCATCGTGATTCGCGGCGCCGAGGGCGTGGTGCATGCGTTCCACAACGTCTGCCGTCACCGCGGTTCGCGGCTGTGCACCAGCGAAAAGGGCAAGGTCGCCAAATTGGTCTGCCACTACCACCAGTGGACCTACGAGCTGGACGGGCGCCTGCTGTTCGCCGGCACCGAGATGGGCGCCGACTTCGACATGAAGCAATACGGCCTCAAGCCCGTGAACGTGAAGACCGCCGGTGGCTACATCTTCATCAGCCTGGCCGAGAACCCGCCGGCCATCGATGACTTCCTGTCGACCCTGAACCACTACATGGAACCCTACGACATGGAAAACACCAAGGTGGCGGTGCAAACCACCTTGATGGAAAAAGCCAACTGGAAACTGGTGCTGGAAAACAACCGTGAGTGCTACCACTGCGGCGGCGCGCACCCGGAGCTGCTCAAGACCCTGCTGGAGTGGGACGACGTCACCGACCCACGCGCCGACCAGGCCTTCAAGGACCATGTGGCCGCCTCCGCCGCCGCCTGGGACGCCGAAAAGATCCCTTACGCCCACGCCAGCTTCGGCCTGCGTAACCGTATCGTGCGCATGCCGCTGCTCAAGGGCACCGTGTCGATGACCATGGACGGCAAGCAAGGCTGCGCCAAGCTGATGGGCCGCATCAAGAACCCGGACCTGGGCTCGATGCGCATCCTGCACCTGCCGCATTCGTGGAACCACTGCATGGGCGACCACATCATCGTGTTCACCGTGTGGCCGATCAGCGCCCAGGAAACCATGGTCACCACCAAGTGGCTGGTGCACAAGGACGCGGTCGAAGGCGTGGACTACGACGTCGCGCGCATGCGCCAGGTCTGGGACGCCACCAACGACCAGGACCGTCGCCTGGCCGAAGAAAACCAGCGCGGCATCAACTCCACCGCCTACCAGCCAGGCCCGTACTCCAAGACCTATGAGTTCGGCGTGGTGAACTTCGTGGATTGGTACAGCGAGCGCATGCTCAACAACCTGGGAGCCGAACCGGCGCCTTACCTCAAGGGCGTTCCGGTCCAGGGCTGACAGCAAAAGCATCGCGAGCAGGCTCGCTCCCACAAGGGATCTTTGGCGCACCGAAGATCAAATGTGGGAGCGAGCCTGCTCGCGATAGCGGCCTCACATTCACCCGATTACTGTGAAGACCACCGCACCGACCCATCCTCCCCATAAAACGTCTCGACAATCTCCTCCCCCTTCAGCCGCACCTTCACATACCCATTCAACACCCGCTGCGGATACACCTCGTCACCCGCCAACTCGGTTTCCGACCACAGCACCCGGGCATGCCCGTTCAATTCGCTGGTGGTGCCGTAGGGAATCGCCCCATGCCCGGCGCAGCGCGCATGCAATCCGCCTTGCGGTGCATAGCAGATACCGTTGTGCAAATGCCCCCAATACCAATAATCCGGCTCGCGGCCCAAGGCATCGCACACCGGTTGGTAAAGCGCGGTCTTGTTGTGCCCGGAAATATCAAAACCCTGGTGATGACTGAGCACCATGAGTTTCTTGCGTTTGGGCAGGGTTTTCATCCACTCGATCTGCTGGGTATTGAGGGTGCCGTCCATGTACAGGTTCATCGCGTCCGAGGCGTAGGCGCTGTCGAGGCCGACCACCAGCCAGTCGTCGTTGTACAAGGCAAAGTAGCTGGTGCCTTGCTGCACCGGGAAACGCTTGGACAGCTCCTTGAAATAACCGTGGGCGCCGCTGTACATCTCGTGGTTGGAATTGAGGGTGAACGAGCCGTGTTTGCCCTGGGGCCAGCCGACCATGTCGACGTCTTCCTGGGAATGGGTGCCGGCGTAATACACGTCGCCCAGATGGATGGTGAAATCGGCCAGGGCCAGTTGCATCTGGTTGGCCACCGCCACGGCCGGGGCGTGGCTGTCGAACGGCCCGGTGCCCCAGTCGCCGGCGATGGCCAGCACCACGTCGTTGTCCATTTTCACCAGCGCCGGGTTGGTGCCGAACGGCGCGTGATGGCGCAGGTTTTCGATCCACTTGAGCAGCGCCTCGCTCCATAGCAGGTCCAGCAGTTCCCATTTGCGGCAGCCGAGCAAGGTGCCGTCCTTGAGCACCCGGGTCGGCAACTCGTCCTCGCTTTGCGGCAAGGGCGTGGCGTTGCCGATCTTCAGGATCGACAAGCCGTGGGACAACTCCCAGGGTACGGCCGGTTCGTCGTCCGGCAGCTCGCCATGCTCAATGACATGCCGGGCCTGGTCGTGGCCTCGCTGCAGCAGCTTGACGATGGCTTGGAATTCCTCGGGCTCCAAGTCGTTGACCAGTTTTTTCCAGGACATCTCCAGCCGCGTGACCAACCCGTGCAGGCGGACCTTGACCTTGTCGAACTCATGTTCCCAATGGTGCAGTAAAGACATGTGAACGCTCCTTCGTTATGCCCTGGGCTACAGGGTCTTCATGAATTCGATCAGGGCCCGTTTGTCGAGGTCCGACAGCTGCGTGCCATACAGGTGGCCGCCGTTGTGGTTGCCTTCCAGGCGGGTGTCATATTTGAAATCGGCCGACGCCTTCATCTGCGCGCCACTGGTGACGAAGCCGACTTTCTGCGGGTCGTAGATGTCGGAGCCGGTGTAGAACACCTGCGGACGTTGCTCCGGCGGTTGCAGCAAATCCCACAGGGTTGGCACCGAACCGTTATGCAGGTACGGCGCGCGCAGCCAGATGCCGTCGGTGGGCGTGTTGCTGTAGCTCTGGGTCTTGCGATAGGCGTTGAAGTCGAATGGCGGTTTCTTGAAGCTGTGGAACGCCGTCACCAGGCCGGTGGTGAAGGAATTCAGGCGATGGGGATCAGTGCCCAACTGGTCGATGTTGGTGGTGACCTGGCCGGTGTCGCTGCGGCCAAAATCGTGGCAACCGGCGCAGTTTTTCTCCCAGATCGGTTTGCCTTGGGCGACTTTCGCCTGATCCAGGGCGAACGGCCAGGCCGGTGCCTTGTGGCCCAGCAGCCAGTTGGTCACGCGGTTGAAACTCGGCGGCAGCACCGATTGCGGCGTCGCGCCCACGGCCATGGCCGCTGCATAGTTGCGCTCGTGGATCTTGTTGTTATTGCCGTCCCAATGCAGGTACATGGACTCGCGCGGTTTCTGGTTCCAGACCTGCGGCAGATCCACGGTGCCGATGGTGGAGTCATCCGGGAAGCCGAATACCACCATTTTGGTCGGGTTGAAGGTGTCGGTCCGCCCTGGCCCCTGGGCTGGACGCAGTTTCTGCCAGGCGTACGCCTGCTTCTGCTTGAGCAGCGCACTCTTGGCCATCGGGATGATCAGGTAACGGTTGTACAGCTTCTCGAAAAAGCCCAGTTGGAACTTGCTGTTGATCGCCGCCATGACAGCATCCGGGGTGAATTTCGGGTCGCTGGCACACTCGTAGGCGAACCACTGGAAGGCTTGCAGTTGCAGGGTATTGGCCGGTGCGGTGGCGACCGGAACCGCTACGTCAGTGGCGTTGGCCCGGTAGGAGCCGGTGTGGCACAGGGCGCAGTTGGGTTCCACCGTGGGGTAACCGAGCTGCCGCTTGGCCATGCCGATGGGCAGGTCGTTGCCGTTTTCATAGAGAAAACCGAACACCTCGTAGCCGCCCGGCTTGGGCAGTTTTTCCGGGCACATCTGCGGCAGCACGGCGAAAAGGTAGTAGGGAATCCGCGCCTCGATGCCCAGGCCGATGGCAGCGTATTTGTAATGGTCCTCATCGGAGGCGAAGTCCGCTTGCGGCACTTCGCGGATCATCTGGTACCAGGTCTGGTAGCCGATGAAACCCAGCAGCAATACCACCACCAATGTGCCGACCTTGAAACCGTGGCGCTGCCAGCGCTGCGCCCAGCCGGCGCGCCATTCCCGCCAGCCGGCGCAGAGCAAGGCCAACGGACGATTGGCCGGCGGACAGCCGAGGTACAGCAGCACGCCCAGGACCAGGAACATGCCCAGGTCGCCCATCAACATCGGCACGAACAGCTGGCCCTGGTTGTTGGTGTTGATCAGGTAGATCCAGAACACCACCGCCACCAGCCGCGACAGCACGCACAACCACGAATGCACGACGAAACGCGGCGCGTTGAACCCCGAAGGCATGTAGAACAGGCTGATCCCCACCAGCAACATGCCGGCGTTTTCCAGCCAGGGATCGGACAATACGGGTGGCAGGCCGAGCATGGACGTCAGCAACGCCGGCGCGAACAGCGCCGGGATCGCGAAGACCATGTTCATGACAATCCCGACCCAGATGATGCGTTGGAACCAGCGGATACAAGTGTTCATGGCATCCTTTTCCTTAATTCCTGACTCACCACAAAACCCACGTGGCGAGGGAGCTTGCTCCCGCTGGGCTGCGTAGCGGCCCCCAAGACTTCAAAACCGACGACTGCTTCGCAGCCGAGCGGGAGCAAGCTCCCTCGCCACGGGACAGTCATACTTCAACCGAGCGCCGTCTTCTCCAGGTGCTCGAGGATGATCGGATACACATCCACCACCGCATCCTTGCCGAACATGCAGTCGATGTGGCCGTAGCCCGGCACTTCGTGACGGCTGAACAACTGCGGGCCGTGCATCTCGCACAGTCGCTCGTAGGTCTTGAGGGTGCTTTGCGGCAGGTAGCACTGGTTGTCGGCGCCGCTGATGAAGCAGATCGGCAATTTCAACCGATCGAAATGCGGCATGTAGACGTCGTTGCCCTTGAAGTCCACCAAGTGCCCCTTGCGCACGATCAGCGCCAGGTGCTCGAAGGTCTGGATGTTCGACTCGCCGAACAACTCATGCAGGTTGTCGTGCAGGGTTTCGTTGAGGGTGTCGTGGCGGTACAGCGAGGCATACATGAACGTAATGCGATGGCAGACCGGGTTGGTGCAATAGCCCTGGGCCTCGATCCGGGCATAGCCGTTGAGGGCCTTGTCGTAGAGTTTGTTGAACCAGCTTTCCTTGGTGTCGGCGTAGGCCGTCATGGATTTGATGCCGATGGCATCGAGCATCCCCGGCAAATGCAAACCGGCTTTCAGCCCGGTGGCGGTGGCGACCACGGTGTCGGCGGCGATCTGCGAGCAGACCACCGAACGCACGCCCTGCAAGCCCGCCAGCATCGACATGAAGAACGTCGTCGCACCGTAGCAATGCACCACGCACTGCACGTCACGGGCCAGGGTCGCTTGCTGGATTTGCTCGATGGCCGCCTTGAAATCGTACTGGGCCACCTGGTCGCCGTTCCATTCATTTTTGCTGGCCGGCAGCAGGATGCTCACCCGCAAATCCAATAGCCAGACGTCGTATTCGTGCTTGCAGAGGTATTCCAGCAGGTTGGTGTGGATGGTGTCGGTGGAGAAGATGTTCGAGCCCACGCCCAGGCCATGGACCAACATCACCGGGCCTTTGCTGCCGGCCTGGTAGCGGGTCAGGCGCAGCTCGACGTTGTCTTCGGTCTGGAAGAAATGCACCACCGGTGGTGGCGCATCCAACGGCCGTTTCAACCGGGGTGGCGCGTCCGGGTTGAAGTAGACATCGCCGGCGAAGACACCGCCGTAGCTCTCCCACAAGATGCCGGCAAAGAACTTGCCGAACCGCGCCAGCGCCTCCACGCGCTCCCGCTCATTGCGGGCGTTGAGCACTTTCATGGTGGTCATTTGCTTGGCGAAGTCGGCCGGCAGAATGTGCATCACTCCCGAGCCGATCACCGCGCCGGTCTTGTCCGGCCCGCGATAGAGCGTGATGTACAAGGTGCTGGTGTCGTGCCAGATGTTCAGCACACCGTTGTCCTCGGGCACGGTCTTGAAGGCGCTGAAGTAATAGTCGCTGCCGTCTTCGGCGGTCAGCTTCATGTCGTAGTTCATGTGCCGCACGCCAACCTGTTCCTGGTACTGCTCGAACAGGTTGAACACCCCATTGCTGGCGACCAGCGGCTGCGGCGAGAGCAACGGTGCATCGAGGGTGCCCACCAGGGTCGCAGCGTGTTCCGGCTCCTTGATCAGCCGGTTGAGGTCGTCGGCGGTGATGGTCAGGGTGAACTCGATCGGCGAGTTGTCGGCCTTGCCACGCTTGGCCGCCGCTTCGTAAAGCGTGAGGTCGGTGCCTTGGGGCTGGGTGAAGGCGGTGGAAAAGTAGCCCTTCATGGTTTCGGTGAACTGCACGCCGAGGGTCGGCGCCGCCACCGGTTTGCGCGGGGCCGAGGGCAGCGTGTAGTCGATGACCCAGCCCCGATCAGCCGCCAGCAGGCCCATGTTGCGCTCGCTCACCGCCGAGATGGTCAGCAGCGGGTTGACCGCCAGTGACGTGGGGATCACCGCACCGTCAGTCACGTACAGGCCCGGGTAGACATCGGTGCCGCTGGCGCCACTGAACACTTGGCCCTTGTGGTTAACCACGCCTTGCGTCGCGTCTTCACCCATCACGCAACCGCCCAGGGGATGAACCGAGACGATGCTGTGCTTGAGCAACTTGGTCCAGATCGGGTTCTCGACCCAGATCCCGCCCAGGGCCTTGGTGCTCTGGTGCAGCCGCTCGTTGCCGAGGGTGACGTTCTCCTGTTCGCCGACGCCGGGCCAGTCGATGCGCAATTGGTCCTTGTTGTCGAGCAGCATGCGGCCCTTGCCGTTGTCATGGCTCATGATCAAGTAGGTCTGCATGTTATGCAGCGCGCCGTAATACGGACCGCGCAGGAAGCTCTCGGCTTCGCGCTCCTTGTATTTGAGGCTGGCACCGAAGCCGGTGTCGGTGGGCACGCCGATCATTTCGGCAAACGCCGCCATGCTCGGCACCATGGCCCGGCCAAGGGCGCCGGGAATCGAACCCTCCTCGATGACCATGCGACTGCGCCAGTCACCCTCGGTGCGCATGTCGATGACCGAGGTGATGCATGGCCCCACCGGTTCCAGTTCCTTGGCCGAATGGGCACCGAAGCCGATTCCGTTGATGACCTGGTCGCAGTTGTGGCCGAAGCCGAGGATGTCGCCGTTGCCGCTCATGTTCTCGCCCAACTGGCTGGACATCGACAAGCCCTTGTCCCGCGAGCGCAACATGATTTCGGTGGAGCCCAGGGTGCCGGCGGACACCACCACGATGTCGGCACGCACGAACAGGGTCGGCGCCGAGAACATCTCGCGACCACTGTCCAGGTATTGGAAGTGCACGATCCAGCCATCGCCGTCGCGCTCCAGGTGCCGCACCTCGGCCTGGCAGAAAATCTCCGCGCCGTGGTTCCAGGCATCGGGCAGGTAATTCATCAGCGTGGTGTTCTTGGCCTTGTTGTTACAGCCCGAGACGCAATCGCCACAGCCGTTGCACGGCAGCTGTTCGACGCCGACGTGGTTGAGGTTGTTGGGCAGCTTGTCGAAGGTCACGTTGATCGGCGGCGTGTAGAAATGCGCGCCTTGCTTGAGGTAATCGGCGGACTTCTTGTGGGCATCCAGCTTGGGCAGGTTCGGCTCCGACGCCGGATAGGCGTTGGGCTTGAGCATCTCCCGGGCCCGGGCGTAGCCGTCCTTGAGCAGCGTGTCCTGGTGCTCACGGACCGCCTGGGGCCAGCGCGGGTCCTCGAACACGCCAGGCTCCGGCTCCAGTGCAACGTTGGCATTGATCAGCGACGTGCCGCCCAGGCCACAACCGACTACCACGTTCTGCTGGGCGTTGACGTGCAGGTCGAACAGCCCGGTACGCGAACCGATGTGGCCGTCCGGGTCGTGGACTTGCAGTTCCTCGGTGGCCGCCAGCAGGGTATTGGGGTATTCGCCGGGCTGGATTTCCCGGCCCCTCTCCAGCAGGCACACCTTGCGCCCGGCCCGGGACAGGCGCGAGGCCGCAATGCCGCCACCGTAGCCGGAACCGATGACGATCACGTCGTAGTGTTCCTGGATGTCACTGATGGGGGTCGAAATCCGTGTCATGTTCAAGTCCTCTCAGGCAGAAGGGGGCAACTCTGCGGTTGCCTGCAAATCGACAGGCGCACAAACGCCTGGCCACCGTCCCGTGAGGGTCCAGCGGCAGTCAGCGGTGCTACAGGGGAAAAAACCGGGCGCTATAGACGCGCACGCTGATTGGCGGCGCGACGGTGGATGCGTTTGTGCAACGAGGTGGGCGATGCCGGGACGCAGGTCAGTGGGGGAAGCGGGTGCGAGCGGGTGGGCTTGCTATCCATCATGTGTTCTCCCTGAACCTGATATGGATAAAGTGCGATGTCCTTGTGCCATGGAGTGAAGACAGCCGACCGACTTGCGTCAAGGCGGTTCCTTAGAACTGTATGAAATTTGATCTATAGCGACTTGCGCTATGCCGGCCGTGGCTTGCAGCGTTTGGCGAACAAGTTATCCACATGACCACCCACAGCAACTGGGGACAAGTGCGGGCAGGTCGGGTAATTTTTTACGGGCAAAGAGAATAAAAACCGTGACTTAGGAACAATGACGGTTTTACCGGCTTATCGCTCGTTTTTTGACCAATCCTCTGTAAGCCCCGTAATGCGGGGGCTGTGGCGGTGAGCAAACACCTTATCCACAGAAGCGCCAACAGTGTTTGGGGGTAATTTTGACGATTCTGTGGAAAACCCCATGAACGCCTTGTAAACCGAGGTTTTTCGGAGGTTTTCCTGTTAAAAAACGCCAATTGATCAAATTTCGATCAATCCACTGAACGCCCCGCCCCGTATGGCTTGCAGCGTTAAGCGAACATCTTATCCACAGAAGCGCCAACAGAGATTGGGGGCAAGTTTCGGCTGGAAGGGGTCGTTATTCACAAACAAAAGCCAATGAAAACCGTGGGTTAGGTTGGCTGTTTTTTGAGCGCAGGCCTGGAGCGCCTGGTTTGCAAGGGGTGCAGCGAGGGGTGAACAGGTTATCCACAGAGGCGCGCACAGGGATTGTGGGTAAACACATCAATCCTGTGGGAGCGAGCTTGCTCGCGATGGCGGCGGATCAGCTTGCATTGATGTTGAATGCCAGACCGTAATCGCGAGCAAGCTCGCTCCCACAGGGCTTTCTGGTGAAGCCGCCATGACGGTCAAGGCCGATACATCAAATACGCCTCCCCCGTTACCCGAATCAGTGGATGCGGGACGACCTGGCAGGTCTTGACGATGCCAAAGCCATGGCGCTCATAAAAACGCCGGGCACCGGTATTCGCGGCGTAGTCGATCAGGCTCAGGCCTTTGAGCGCCAGTTGGTCGGCACGCTGTTGCGCCAGCTCGAGAAAGCGCACGCCGAGCCCCTTGTTACGCCAGCCTTCATGCAAGGCCAGGCTAGAGATATAGAGGGTGTCAGGCACTTCCATGTCGGCGTAGGGGGCCAGGACCGGATCGGTCACCGGCGCCGCCAGCGGATCCTCGCGCGTCACATAACAGTGCATCATGCCGATGACCTCGCCATCGGCCTGGGCGACAAGACAGTTCTGATAGGAAAAATCGACATTCTCCCGGGCATAACGAGCGGCCCCCACTTCCAGGAGGTCCTGCCCCGGCTCCGCCAATTGGCTCCAGATGTAATCCGACGCGCCCTCTGAGGAAATCCGAAACAGACGGGCGATCTCACGTGCATCCGTGGGCAAGGCCGGGCGAAATTCAACGTCCATTGATGGGCTCCATTTGGCTGACAGCGGTCGTTTTTTAAGCGCAGGTCTGGACGACCCGGTTGGCGCCGTGTGCGACGAGTGTCGAACAGGTTATCCACAGAGAGGCCCACAGGGATTGTGGGTAACACGCATCCTCTCCTCTGTGGGAGCTAACCTGTGGGAGCAAAGCTTGCTCGCGATCCAGGCGCCTCGGTACCTAAGAGACCGAGGCGTTTTCATCGCGAGCAAGCTTTGCTCCCACAGGCTCGCTCCCAAGGGGTCACGCGGTGAGTCTGGGTCTAGCGAACCACCCCTTCCTCCACCAACAGCTTGAGAATCGCCTCGGCCCCCGCCTCCGGACTCACGCCCTTGAGCACTTGCCCGCCTCCGCCGCTGGCCTTGGCCGTGGCGGCTTTCATGCGGTCGGCGCCGCTCTTGGCCTTGATCACTTTCAAGCGTTTGGGCCGTGGCTTGGCCGGTTGCAGGGTCGCCACCGCCAGCAGGGTGTCGTCTATCACCTCGACGTCCTCGGCATGCAATGCCCCACGCCGGGCCGGGCCGTAGGCGCTTTGCCGAGGTTTTGGCGCAGCGTTATCCACAGTGGCCAGGAACGGCAGGCGCACTTTGAGACGGCGCCGTTGGCCGCGGGGCAAGGCTTGCAGCACCAGGGCCACGCCGCCGTCGATGGATTCGACCTGGGCCAGCCCCACCACCAGCGGCCAACCGAGATTCTCGGCCAGCAGGAACGGCAGCATGCCCGAGCCTTCACCGGTTTCCGCCTGGCTGCCGGTGAGCACCACCTGGGCGCCGGCATCACGCAGGTAATCGGTCAAGGCCGGCAGAGCGTCGGCGCCGACGGGGTTTTCCAGCACGTGCAATTCATCCAAGCCCATGCCCAGGTAGGCGCGCAGGGCCGGTTCGGCCACGTCGCCGGCGTGCAACACTTGCAGGTCGCTGCCAGCCAGTTGCAGGCCCAGCTCCACGGCCCGGGCGTCCTGCTCGGCGCGCCGGGGTCGCCCGGAAGTCGGGTGGGCGCCGATGGACACGAGGCTGATCACTTGGGTACTCATCAACTTATCCTTCTTAAGCCGCATCGCGCTTGGCTTCGTTGCGGTAAGCCTCTACCGCCGCGATCAAGGCCTGGAGAATCGCCGCGCTGTCACCGATCACCGACAGGTCTGCCCGTTTGATCATGTCGCAACCCGGATCGAGGTTGATCGCCACCACCTTGTCGCAGGCGCCAATGCCCTGCAGGTGCTGGATCGCTCCGGAAATCCCCACGGCCACGTAGACCCGCGCCGTGACCCAGGTGCCGGACGCACCGACCTGGCGATCGCGGGCCATAAAGCCGTCGTCCACCGCCACCCGCGAAGCGCCTTCGGTGGCGCCCAGGGCCGCAGCGGTCTGGTGGAACAGCGCCCAGTCCTTGACCCCGTTGCCGCCGGAGAAAATGAATTCGGCCTCGGCCATCGGGATCGCGCCCGGGTCCACCGCCACCGCGCCGAGGTCTTCGATACGCGACAAGCTGCGGGCCACGCTTGTGGATAACTCCACCGGCAAGGCTTCGTGACGGGTTTCGCTGACCGGCTCGGCGCATTCGGCCGCGGCCAGGATCAAGCGCGCCAACGGCCGGGCCAAGTCTTGCAGGCCCGCACCGGCGCGGCCGATGCAGTCCTCGCCCTTGACCTGCCAGACCCGCGTGGCCGGGCGTTCGCCCAAGACTGCGGCAAAGCGCCGGCCCAGTTCGCCGCCACCGGTGCGGCTGTCAGGCAGCAGCCAATGGCGTGGGTTGAATTGGTTATCCACAGCCCGCAGGCCTTGCACCCGTTGCTCCGGTGCATAACCGCTGAACTCCTCACCTTCCAATACCAGCAAGCGGTCGACACCGGCCGTGGCGAAGGCGTTTTCCTTATGCTCGCCGAAGACCACCGCCAACACCGCGCCATCGGCACCGGCGAGTTGATGGGCCAGGCCCAATAGATCGCGGTCGTGGCTGCTCAAGCGGCCACCGACCATGTCCGGCACCACACTGATGTAGAACGCCGGTTGCGGCACCTGATGCAGCGGCAGTTGCACTTCAGCGGCGGCGGTACGCTTGCTCGCGCCACCCTGCTGGGCGCCGCTGCGGTCGATGCGCTTGATGCCGTTGGGGCCGATGAAACCGACGCCATGGACATTCTTGCGGATGATGCCGTTGGGCCCCATCCAGCTGTGCTGCACCGGTTGCATGGCCGCGTGCAGCGGATGCAGGCGGTTGCGGGCGATCCACTCGGCGCGAGGGTCGCGGCGGATGATGTCGCTCATTAATGCACCTCCGCGGGTTCACGTTTGACCGGGGCCGCCGGCTTGCTCGGGGCCGCGTCTTCCAGCAGCGCGTCGGCCACCAGTTCGGCAATGTCCTTGATCATCGGTCGCGGTTCGACCACGCCTTCGAGCATCGCGGTGCACTGTGGGCAACCCACGGCCACCAGTTCGGCGCCGGTTTCACGGATGTCATCCATGCGCATGTCGGGAATCCGCTGCTTGCCCGGGATGTCGGTGATCGGCGCACCGCCGCCACCGCCGCAGCAACGGGAACGGAACCCGGAGCGCTGCATTTCCTTGACCTCGATACCCAGCGCACGCAGCACCTGGCGCGGCGCCTCGTATTCGCCGTTGTAGCGGCCCAGGTAGCACGGGTCGTGATAAGTCACGCTGTCGCCCTTGTGCTGGCCGAGGTTCAGCGCACCGGCGTCGATGATTTCCGCCATGTAGGTGCTGTGGTGCTGCACCAGGTAGTTGCCATCGAAGGCGCCGTATTCGTTTTTCAGCACATGGAAACTGTGGGGGTCACAGGTGACGATGCGGTTGAAGTTGTATTTGGCCAGGGTCTGGATGTTGCGCTTGGCCAACAGCTGGAACGTCGCTTCATCACCCAGGCGCCGGGCCACGTCGCCGCTGTCGCGTTCTTCGAGGCCGAGCACGGCGAAGTCGACTTTCGCCGCCTTCAGCACTTTGACGAAGGCGCGCAAGGTGCGCTGGTTGCGCATGTCGAAAGCACCGTCGCCAACCCAGAACAGCACGTCGGCGGATTTCTTCTCGCTGAGCAGATTGAGGTTCAAGTCCGCCGCCCAGTTCATCCGCCCACCCGGGGCGAAGCCGCCAGGGTTGTCGGTGGCGATGAGGTTTTCCAGTACTTCGGCGCCCTTGTTCGGCGTGGCACCTTTTTCCAGGGTCAGGTGGCGGCGCATGTCGACGATGGCGTCGACGTGCTCGATCATCATCGGGCATTCCTCGACGCACGCCCGGCAGGTGGTACACGACCACAGGGTCTCGGCGTCCACCAGGCCATTGACGATCGGCTGATGTGGGTTGCCGCTGTGCTCGCCCACCGGTTTACCTGGATAGGGGCTGCCGGCGAATTTCGCATCGGTGCCGCCGGCCAGGCCGACGACCATGTCCTGGATGAGTTTTTTCGGGTTCAACGGCTGGCCGGCAGCGAACGCCGGGCAGGCAGCCTCACACTTGCCGCACTGCACACAGGCGTCGAAGCCCAGCAGTTGGTTCCAGGTGAAGTCCTTGGGTTTTTCCACACCCAGCGGTGCGGTCGGATCATTCAGGTCCAGCGGCTTGAGACCGGTGGAACGACCGCCACCAAAGCGCTCGGCACGGCGGTGCCAGGCCAGGTGCAAGGCACCGGCGAAGGCGTGTTTCATCGGCCCGCCCCAGGTCATGCCGAAAAACAATTCCGACACGCCCCACAACACACCGAGCCCCAGGACAGCCGCCACCAGCCAACCGCCGAAGTTCTCCGGCAGGATGCCCGCCACCGGCAGGGTCACCAGGAAGAACGACGCCGAGAAGGCCAGCAGGCTTTTCGGCAGGCGCATCCACGGGCCCTTGGACAAACGGGCTGGCGGATTGCGCCGACGCAGGTACATGAAGATCGCGCCGACGAACATCACGGCCGACATCAGCAGCAAGGCATAGCCGAGGATGCGGTTGTGCAGGCCAAAACCGTGCACCAGGATCGCCAACACAATCGATGCCACCGCACCACCGGCCGTGGCGACGTGGGTATTGGCGATGTATTTGTCCCGCGCCACCACATGGTGCAAATCCACCATGTAGCGCTTGGGCATGGCAAAGAGACCGCCGATCAGGTCGACCTTGGCCGGTCGCCCGCGGCGCCACATGTTCACCCGCCGCAAGGCACCAAGGACCGCGAGGCCCAGGGCAGCAAACAGCAGGATGGGAAGAAGGGTGTTCAACATAGGTGTTGCTCCCAAAGACCTCAGGGTCTTGCAGGTCGAGATGCCTTACCCGGTTCCTGTGGGAGCGAGCTTGCTCGCGATTGCATTCTGTCAGTCCTATTTGAATTGACTGACCCACCGCTTTCGCGAGCAAGCTCGCTCCCACAGGATCATGTGCAAGCCGTTAGAAATCCTTGCACAACCGCAGGGCGTCGTAGATGGCCGCGTGGGTATTACGCTGGGCCACGCAGTCGCCGATGCGGAACAGCAGGTAGCCATCGCCACTCTGCTCCAGGCACGGTTGGGGCTTGATCGCGAACAGGGCTTCGACGTCGATCTGGCCCTTGTTGCGCGAACCTTCCTTGAGCGCGTAGTAGATTTCCTCGTCCGGCCGCACGCCGTTTTCCACCACCACCTGGTCCACCACGCGCTCTTCCTTGGCACCGGTGTATTCGTTCTCCAGCACCGCCACCAGCTTGTCGCCTTCGCGGTAGACCTTCTCTAGCATCATGTCCCCGGTCATGATCACTTCCTTGGGGTACATGCTGCGGTAGTAGGTGGGGAACGACGTCCCGCCAATCGCCACGCCCGGCTTGATGTCGTCGGTGACGATCTCGACCTGGCTGCCCTTGTCGGCGAGGAAGTCGGCCACCGACATGCCGGTGAACTCGCAAATGGTGTCGTAGACCAGCACGTTCTTGCCCGGTGCAACCTTGCCGTCGAGCACGTCCCAGCTGCTGACCACCAGCCCTTCGGCGGCGCCCCAGTGCTCGTTCTGCTCCAGGTACGGATGGCCGCCGACGGCCAGCACCACCACGTCCGGACGCAAGTCCATGATGGTCGCCGCGTCAGCCGCCACGCCCAGGCGCAGGTCGACTTTCAGCCGCGCCAGCTCCAGTTGGAACCAGCGGGTGATACCGGCGATCTGGTCCCGTTGCGGGGCTTTCGAGGCCGTGGTGATCTGCCCGCCGATGAATTCCTTCTTCTCGAACAGGGTCACGTCGTGGCCACGTTCGGCGGCCACACGCGCCGCTTCCATCCCGGCCGGGCCGGCACCGACCACAACGACTTTGCGCTTGGGCCCGGTGGATTTCTCGATGATGTGCGGCACGCCCATGTATTCACGGGACGTCGCGGCGTTCTGGATGCACAGCACGTCCAGGCCCTGGTACTGGCGGTCGATGCAGTAGTTGGCGCCGACGCACTGCTTGATCTGGTCGATCTGGCCCATCTTGATCTTGGCGATCAGGTGCGGGTCGGCGATGTGGGCGCGGGTCATGCCGACCATGTCGACGTAACCGCCCTCCAGGATCCGCGTGGCCTGGTTCGGGTCCTTGATGTTCTGCGCGTGCAGCACCGGAACCTTGACCACTTCCTTGATACCGGCGGCCAGGTGCAGGAATGGCTCCGGTGGATAACTCATGTTCGGGATCACGTTGGCCAGGGTGTTGTGGGTGTCGCAACCCGAGCCCACCACGCCGATGAAATCGAGCATGCCGGTGTCATCGTAGTACTTGGCGATCTGCTTCATGTCCTCGTGGGACAAGCCGTCCGGGTGGAACTCGTCGCCGCACAGGCGCATGCCCACGCAGAAATCGTCGCCCACTTCGGCGCGCACGGCCTTCAACACTTCCAGGCCGAACTTCATGCGGCCTTCGAAGCTGCCGCCCCATTCGTCGGTCCGCTTGTTGACCCGCGGGCTCCAGAACTGGTCGATCATGTGCTGGTGCACGGCGGACAGCTCGACGCCGTCCAGGCCACCGGCCTTGGCACGTCGTGCGGCCTGGGCGTAGTTGCCGATTACCCGCCAGATCTCTTCCGGCTCGATGGTCTTGCAGGTGGCGCGGTGCACCGGCTCACGCACACCGGACGGCGACATCAGGGTCGGCCAGTTAAAGCCATCCCAACGCGAGCGACGGCCCATGTGGGTAATCTGGATCATGATCTTGGCGCCATGCTTGTGCATGGCGTCGGCCAGGTTCTGGAAGTGCGGGATGATGCGGTCGGTGGACAGGTTCACCGAACTCCACCATTCCTGCGGGCTGTCGATGGCGACCACCGACGAGCCACCGCAGATCGCCAGGCCGATGCCGCCCTTGGCCTTCTCTTCGTAATACTTCACGTACCGATCGGTGGTCATGCCGCCGTCGGTGGCGTAGACCTCGGCGTGGGCGGTGCTGAGCACGCGGTTGCGGATGGTCAGCTTGCCGATCTGGATCGGCTGGAACATTGCTTCAAAAGCCATGGTGCGATCCTCGACTTACAACGGCTTGACGATGAACAGGCCGTCGTCGTGGCCTTCTTCGGAACCGCCGTAGACCTGTTCGGCCACGGTGCGGATCTTGCTGCCACGAGCGGCGAGGATCTGGTCCATGGCGCCGGCGAACCAGCCGGTGAACATGTAGTCGACCTTGCGCCCGACCTTGCCGTACACATAGACGAACGCCGAGTGTTCGAGCTTGACGCTGGCAGTGCCCTTGTCCAGGTCGATGTCCTGGATCTTGAACAGGCCCCAGCCACGCTGCGACAGGCGCTTCATGTAGTGCTCGAACACCGCGACGCCTTCCAGGCCATGGCATTCGGCTTCTTTTTCACACCAGTGCCAGGCGGATTTGTAGCCGGCCTTGTAGAGAATCTCGGCGTAGGCGTCGGCGCCCAGCACTTCTTCGATGCCCATGTGGTTGTTGACGAAAAAGTGACGCGGCACGTACAGCATCGGCAGGGCGTCGGAGGTCCAGACACCGGTTTCGCTGTCGACTTCGATAGGCAGTTGCGGGGCGATCTTGGCCATGAAAACTTGACTCCGGAAATTCGTGATGTGCCTGCGGCGCGAGTGGCCGCAGGTAAAGGATTCAGTGATGCAGCGGGGGTTATTCGCCCCAGACGTCCTTGAGAACGTTCACCCAGTTCTCGCCCATGATCTTGCGCACCACCCGCTCAGGATGGCCGCGCTTGAGCAGCGTCTCGGTAAGGTTCGGGAACTCGCCCACGGTGCGGATGCCCAGGGGGTTGATGATCTTGCCGAAGCTGGTCAGACGACGGGCGTAGCCCTTGTCGTGGGTCAGCATTTCGAAGAAGTCCTGGCCGTGGCCCTGGGTGAAGTCGGTGCCGATGCCGATGGCGTCTTCACCGACGATGTTCATGGTGTATTCGATGGCTTCGGCGTAGTCGTCGATGGTCGAATCGATGCCCTTGGCCAGGAACGGCGCGAACATGGTCACGCCGACGAAACCGCCGTGGTCGGCAATGAACTTCAGTTCTTCATCGGACTTGTTGCGCGGGTGTTCTTTCAGGCCGGACGGCAGGCAGTGGGAGTAGCACACCGGCTTCTTCGATTCGAGGATGACCTCTTCGGAGGTCTTGGAACCGACGTGGGACAGGTCGCACATGATGCCGACGCGGTTCATCTCGGCGACGATTTCGCGACCGAAGCCCGACAGGCCGCCGTCGCGTTCGTAACAACCGGTGCCGACCAGGTTCTGGGTGTTGTAGCACATCTGCACCACACCCACGCCCAGCTGCTTGAAGATCTCGACGTAGCCGAGCTGGTCTTCAAAGGCATGGGCGTTCTGGAAGCCGAAGATGATGCCGGTCTTGCCCTGTTCCTTGGCGCGACGGATGTCGGCGGTGGTTTTCACCGGGATCACCAGGTCGCTGTTCTCGCGGATCAGCTTCTGGCTGGCGACGATGTTGTTGATGGTGGCCTGGAAACCTTCCCACACCGACACGGTGCAGTTGGCTGCGGTCAGGCCGCCCTTGCGCATGTCTTCGAACAGGTCGCGGTTCCACTTGGCAATGATCAGCCCGTCGATAACGATGCTGTCGGCGTGCAATTCGGCTGGGCTCATCAGGCAGTCCCCTTTTGTCAGCGATTCATGCGCCGAATCGTGTGCCGGCGCTTTGGGGCCAGCATATGCCTGAGGGCCGTCACGACCCGGTGCAAAAACGACAGGGGAATTGCCGAAAGCGTCAATCCACGACAATGGGCTACGACAGGCCCACCCTGCCCGTCTGTTCTTTAGCCGACGCTTGCGCCAGAATCCGCCGCATCACTGGTTTTCACTGGACTCGAGCGGCAACGCGATGAAATCACTCTTCCTGGCTTTGGCACTGATCAGCACCGTCGCACATGCGACCGAAGACACCGAACCCAACCCCTGCGACGAAGTTGAAAACGACGTCCAGACCCTGGCCTGCTCGGCCTACGGCAAAACCGCCGCCGAACAATTGCTGGGCGAAAACCTGCAAAGCCTCTTTGAGCGCCTGCAAACCCGCTACGCCAGCGACAAGGCCCAGCTCAACGACATCACCACCAAGGTCAAGGCTGCCCAACAACTGTGGCAAAAACAGCGCGACGCCGACTGCGCCATCGCCGCCTTCCCGGCCAAACCCGGCAGCGACGCCTACAAAATCGCCGAAAACGACTGCATGGCCCAGGTGAGCGATGATCGGTCGGAGTTTTTGGAGTCGATTGGGCAGGAGTAACTCCCGTATGAATAGCAACTTGATTCCCCATGAAGTCGTCAGCCGTATCGTTGACGGCACAACCACTGTCCGCGCCTGGCGCGAACACCTGAACCTGACTCAAGATGAAGTCGCCAGGCGCCTGGGTATTTCTCAACCGGCGTTCGCCCAGCAAGAGTCCGTCGCCAAGCCTCGCCGCGCCACCCGCGAAAAAATCGCAGCGGGCTTTGGTATCCAGGCTGATCAGTTGGAGCTCTGAGTCGCGACAGCCAAGAATCTGCTGCCTCGCCAGAACGACTTCCAAAGCATCGATCGATTGGTTGCGACAGGAATAACCCGCCAGCGCCGTCTACACTGGCTGCATACCCGTCCGAGCCGGGCTGTACAGACGAGTCACACACGACAATCAAGGGATTTTCGTATGCTCTCTCTTACCGCCTTGCCCGTTTATGGGTTAGTGATCTTCATCGCCATCGTGCTGGGCATCGAGGCCGGTCGTCGGGTCGGCAACCGTCACCTGACCCAGGACCCGGACGGCGCCCGCCAGGGCATCGGGGCCATCGAAGGCGCAGTATTTGGCCTGCTGGCGCTGCTGATTGCCTTTACCTTTTCCGGCGCGGCTTCGCGCCTGGATCAGCGCCGCGCACTGATCGTTGCCGAAACCAATGCCATGGGCACGGCCTGGCTGCGCCTGGACCTGCTGCCGGCCAGCGAGCAACCGGCCTTGCGCCAAGCCTTCAGGGATTATGTCGACGCCCGCATCGAGTACTACCGCGACCTGCGCGAAGATGAAATCGACGAAGCCGCCCATGACCGATCCAACGGTCTGCAACAAACCATCTGGAAACGCACCGTCGCCGCCCTGCAACAGATGCCCACCCCTACCTTGGGCACACCCGTGCTACAGGCGCAAAACGAAATGATCGACCTCACCATCACCCGCGCCGTGGCCCACGAAACCCACCCGCCTCTGACCATCTACCTGATGCTGGTCACCATGACCCTGATCAGCGCCCTGCTGATCGGCTATGGCATGGCCGGTAGCCGGCAACGTAACTGGCTACACAGCCTCGGCTACGCGGCGGTGATGGTTTGCGTGCTGTATGTGATCCTGGATTTCGAGTACCCGCGCTTTGGCGTGATCCGGGTCGATTATTTCGACAAGATCATGCTGGACCTGCGCGCGAGCATGAATTGACCAAGGCGGATAAACTGACGGCCCCGACCTCCCGAATCCAAGGCCAAGCATGATCATCTGCGGCATCGAAATCAAAGGCAGCGAAGCGATCATCGCCGTTGCCTCGCTGGATCAACAGGCGCTGAGCCACGTCGCGCTGAACACCAAGAAAATCGCCCTGGACGACGATGACGAGGCCGCCAATGTCAAGGCTTTCGCCGCTCAGGTGCGGGCGTTCGTGACGGAGAACGGCATCGAACGCATCGCCATCAAGAAGCGCAGCAAGAAAGGCGAGTTCGCCGGTGGGCCGACCACGTTCAAGATCGAAGGGGTTTTCCAGTTGCTGGACGGTTGTGAGGTCACGCTGCTGTCGCCGCAGACCATCAACGCGCAGAGCAAGAAACATGACTTCGCCCTGCCGGCGACGCTCAACAAGTATCAGCATGAAGCGTACAAGGCGGCGTGTTCGGCGCTGATGAAGAAATAGAGCTTTTCCAACCGGACACCGTACCTGTGGCGAGGGAGCTTGCTCCCGCTCGGCTGCGAAGCAGTCGTAAACCGGTTTGCAGGGTTCACCTGTTCCACCACGGTGTCTGGTTTTGGGGCGGCTGCGCCACCCAGCGGGAGCAAGCTCCCTCGCCACAGGATGTATTTCAAATTCAATGTTGCCGGCGATAGCCCTTCAACCAATCGGCAAACGCCTTGTCCTCCAGCGCATAACCACCCCGGTTGGACTTCCACACCAGTTCCTTTTCACGCAGCGCATCAATACAGGATTGGAGGGTCTGGGTACCGGGCACGACTTCGCTTCCCATGGTCCTCAGCGCCTTGCCCACCGCCTCCAGCGTTGAATCGGTGAAGGGCGCGAAGGGTTCGTTGTTTTGCGAGCGCTCGGCCATGACCTGCAGCACGGCGCGTTGCGACACCGTCAGGGCGTTCCAGGCGCTCTCGAACTCGGTCCAGACGCCGGCGCGCAGCATTTCAGCGTTGTTGCGCAGCAAGTCATCCAACTGGCTCGCCTCACCCAGCTCCAGGGCAATTTCGCCGATGACGCTGCGCAACATCTCGGGACGGCGCCCCACCAACTCAAAAGCCTGATCGAGATCATCGGCATTGAACTGGTTGGTCTGGGCCAGGTGCGCGTTCAAATGAGCGGTGTAGGCCTGGGTGAAGGCTTTGCCCAACAACGGAAACGGCGTGATGCTGGACCCGTGGTCGACGTAGACCGTGAGCCAACCTCGCGTCTCGCATTCGAAACCTGTCAAACCAGCTCCCGCCCATCCCCCTGCCGTCGCCGATCCTCCCGCGGGCAGCGCTCGAAGCGGGCCCGATAGCTGCGGGTGAAGTACGACGGTGACTCAAAACCGCAGGCGATGCTCACTTCCAACACGCTCATGTCGGTCTGGCGCAGCAGCTGCCGGGCCTTTTCCAGGCGCAGGCGCAGGTAGAAATTGCTCGGGGTGTCGTTCAGGTGCAAGCGGAACAGCCGTTCGAGCTGGCGGCGGGTGACGTTGATCGACTCGGCCAGCGCCAAGGTGCTCAGGGGCGGTTCGCTGTGGGTTTCCATCTCGCCGATGACGTGCACCAGCTTCTTGTTGCGAATGCCATAGCGGTTGGCGATTTCCATGCGCTGGTGGTCTTTGCGCGGGCGGATGCGGCCGAGCACGAACTGCTCGCTGACCTGGATCGCCAGTTCCGAACCGTGGGCCTGGCCGATCAGGTCCAGCATCAGGTCGATGGACGCGGTGCCGCCCGCACAAGTAATGCGGCGCCGGTCGATCTCGAACAGTTCCTGGGTCACGCTGAGTTGCGGATAAGACTCCTTGAACGCCTCGATCGCTTCCCAGTGCAAGGTCACGCGGTGCCCTTCCAATAACCCCGCCTCGGCCAGCACCACACTGCCGGTGTCGATGCCGCCCAAGGTCACGCCTTCGCTGTCCAACCGATGCAGCCAGCGCTCCAGCGCCGGGGTGGCGAATTTCAGCGGCTCGAACCCGGCCACCACCCAGAGGGTCGCGCCTTTCTTCAAGGGCTCCAGTGCGGCATCGGCGTTGACCGACATGCCATTGCTCGCCAGCACCGGCCCGCCATCGACACTCAGCACATGCCAGCGGTACAGCTCGCCACGAAACCGATTGGCGACCCGCAACGGCTCGATGGCCGAAATGAAACCGATGGCCGAAAAACCCGGCATCAACAAGAAGTAGAAATCCTGGGACATGGAGCGCACTCGGTTGGCGGGTAGCGTGCGGACCTTGATACGCCAGTTGCAACGCCCGTTCAAGAGTCGCTGCAGTGCAAGAGCACGTCGCCGCTGTGCGTTTTGCCAGACGCCGGGCTGCGTAACTTGGCATCACCGGTGCGCAGATGCCGGAACCCATAACAATAAGCTGCCGAGGAACCCGACATGAAACGACTGATCAGCTCTTGCGCTCTTGCACTTTGCGGCACCACTTTGCTCAATGGCGCCGCCATGGCCGCCGACCCCGCCGCGTGCCAGAACGTGCGCCTGGGCGTGGTCAACTGGACCGACGTCATCGCCACCAGCGCCCTGACCCAAGTGATGCTCGACGGCCTCGGCTACAAGACCAAGCAAACCAGCGCCTCCCAGCAAATCATCTTCGCCGGCATCCGTGACCAGCGCCTGGACCTGTTCCTGGGCTACTGGAACCCGTTGATGACCCAGACCATCACCCCGTTCGTCGAAGCCGAGCAGGTCAAGGTGCTGGAGCAGCCAAGCCTCAAGGACGCCCGCGCCACCCTGGCCGTGCCGACCTACTTGGCCGACAAGGGCCTGAAGACCTTCGCCGACATCGCCAAATTCGACAAAGAATTGGGCGGCAAGATCTACGGCATCGAACCCGGCTCCGGCGCCAATACCCAGATCAAGGCAATGATCGCCAAGAACCAGTTCGGCCTGGGCAAATTCCAACTGGTGGAGTCCAGCGAAGCCGGCATGCTCGCCGCCGTGGACCGTGCTGTGCGGCGCAAGGAAGCCGTGGTGTTCTTCGGCTGGGCGCCGCACCCAATGAACGTCAACGTGCAAATGACCTACCTCACCGGCAGCGACGACGCCCTCGGCCCGAACGAAGGCATGGCCACCGTATGGACCGTCACCGCGCCGGACTACGCCGAGCAATGCCCGAACGTCGGCCGCTTGCTGAGCAACCTGACCTTCACCGCCGAAGACGAGAGCCGGATGATGCAGCCGTTGCTCGATCACAAGGACCCGCTCGAATCGGCCCGGCAATGGCTCAAGGATCATCCGCAAGACAAGCAGCGTTGGCTCGAAGGCGTGACCACCTTCGACGGCAAGCCCGCCGCCGACAACCTGAAACTGACCAGTAACTGAACAACCGTTATCCATCTGCGCAGCACTTGTGGCCTGTACGGTTAATTCGAGCACTCAAATTCGAGTGTCAGGACTTGCCAGGCAAGGCGCCATGACGAGTCGTAGCCCGCTACGGCGAGGAATGGCAATGCAGTCTGGCAAGTTCTGGCGCCGAAGTTGAGTGCACGAATTAGCCACACAGGCCACTAGCTGCGCAGTGACTCACCACGCCTGAAGGAATCCGCACCATGAACCACGACGTCATCATCACCTGCGCACTCACCGGTGCTGGCGACACGACCGCCAAGAGCCCTCACGTACCGGTCACCCCGAAACAGATCGCCGCCGCCGCCATCGAGGCGGCCAAGGCCGGGGCCACGGTGGTCCACTGCCACGTCCGTGACCCGCAGACCGGCAAGTTCAGCCGCGACGTGGCGCTGTACCGCGAAGTGATGGAGCGCATTCGTGAAGCGGACGTGGACATCATCGTCAACCTCACCGCCGGCATGGGCGGCGACCTGGAGATCGGTGCAGGCGAACGGCCGATGGAGTTCGGTCCCAACACCGACCTGGTCGGTCCGCTGACTCGCCTGGCCCACGTCGAAGAGCTGTTGCCGGAAATCTGCACGCTGGATTGCGGCACCCTGAACTTCGGCGACGGCGACACCATTTACGTCTCCACCCCGGCGCAACTGCGGGCCGGCGCCAAGCGCATCACTGAACTGGGGGTCAAGGCCGAGCTGGAGATCTTCGACACCGGCCACCTGTGGTTCGCCAAGCAACTGATCAAGGAAGGCCTGCTGGACAACCCGCTGTTCCAACTCTGCCTGGGCATCCCGTGGGGCGCGCCGGCCGACACCACCACCATGAAAGCCATGGTCGACAACCTGCCGGCGGACGCGGTGTGGGCCGGTTTCGGCATCGGCCGCATGCAAATGCCGATGGCCGCCCAGGCGGTGCTGCTGGGCGGCAACGTGCGCGTCGGGCTGGAAGACAACCTCTGGCTGGACAAAGGCGTACTTGCTACCAACGGTCAGTTGGTGGAGCGGGCCGGCGAAATCCTCAGCCGTCTCGGGGCGCGGGTGCTCACGCCGGCTGAAGGCCGCAAGAAAATGGGCCTGACCCAGCGCGGCTAAACCGAACCTGCGCATAACCCTGTGGGAGCGAGCTTGCTCGCGATAGCGATATTTCTGCCTTCGAAGATGCGTCGGATGTACCGCCGCCATCGCGAGCAAGCTCGCTCCCACAAGCGATCTTCACTCTTTTCAGGACATCACCATGAGCTTTATCACCGACATCAAGACCTTCGCCGCCCTGGGCAGCGGTGTAATCGGCAGTGGCTGGGTCAGCCGGGCCCTGGCCCATGGCCTGGACGTTGTCGCCTGGGACCCGGCCCCGGGTGCCGAAGCGGCGCTGCGCAAGCGCGTCGCCAATGCCTGGGGCGCCCTGGAGAAACAAGGCCTGGCACCCGGCGCTTCGCAGGATCGGCTGCGCTTTGTCGCGACCATCGAAGAGTGTGTGCGCGACGCTGACTTCATCCAGGAAAGCGCCCCCGAGCGACTGGAATTGAAACTCCAGCTGCACGGCCAGATCAGCGCCGCCGCCAAGCCGAACGCGTTGATCGGTTCCAGTACCTCGGGGCTGCTGCCAAGCGAGTTCTATGAGGGTTCCATCCACCCGGAACGCTGCGTGGTCGGGCACCCATTCAACCCGGTTTACCTGTTGCCGCTGGTGGAAGTGGTCGGCGGCAAAAACACCGCGCCCGAGGCGGTGCAGGCAGCGATGCAGGTGTACGAATCCCTTGGCATGCGCCCGTTGCACGTGCGCAAGGAAGTCCCCGGCTTTATCGCCGACCGTTTGCTCGAAGCGCTGTGGCGCGAGGCCCTGCACTTGGTCAACGACGGCGTCGCCACCACCGGCGAAATCGACGATGCGATCCGCTTTGGCGCCGGCTTGCGCTGGTCGTTCATGGGCACGTTCCTGACCTACACCCTGGCCGGCGGCGATGCCGGGATGCGCCACTTCATGGCCCAGTTCGGCCCGGCGCTGCAACTGCCGTGGACCTACCTGCCGGCGCCAGAGCTGACCGAGAAGCTGATCGACGATGTGGTGGACGGCACGAGCGCGCAATTGGGCAGCCACAGCATTTCGGCCTTGGAGCGCTATCGTGATGACTGCCTGCTGGCGGTGCTGGAGGCGGTGAAGGCCACCAAGGCCAAGCATGGAATGACCTTCAACGAATAAACATCACCCCTGTGGCGAGGGAGCTTGCTCCCGCTCGGCCGCGAAGCGGTCGTAAAACCGGCGAATGCCATGTGCCTGATACACCGCATACAGCCGGTTTGGGACTGCTTCGCAGTCCAGCGGGAGCAAGCTCCCTCGCCACATTTGTGTACATCAGCGACGATCTGTGGAGTTCAGCATGCCCACCCTCACCACCTACCAAACCCGCATCCTCCCCGAATGGGTCGATTACAACGGCCACCTGCGCGATGCCTTCTACCTGCTGATCTTCAGCTACGCCACCGACGCGCTGATGGACCGGCTCGGCCTGGACAGCCAGAACCGCGAAGCCAGCGGCCACTCGTTGTTCACCCTCGAACTGCACCTCAACTACCTGCACGAAGTGAAGCTCGACGCCCAAGTCGAGGTGCACACGCACATCATCGGCCACGACGCCAAACGCCTGCACCTCTATCACAGCCTGCATCTGGTCGGCGGTGATAAAGAGCTGGCCGGCAATGAACAGATGCTGCTGCACGTCGACCTGGCCGGCCCGCGCTCGGCGCCTTTCACGGAGCAAACCCTGGGCCGGCTCGACGCTCTGCTCGAACAACAATCCGACCTGCCGCCGCCGACCTACATCGGCCGGGTTATCGCCCTGCCTCCCGCCCGATAAGCCTCGTACAGGAGATCGCCATGAACACCGCCGCCGCTTTTGCCGACTTCCGCCGTTACCCCCTGGTCTTCCCATTGACCGCCGCCACACCGTCGGCCGATCGGGTGCAAGTGACGTGGGCCGATGGCCGGGTCAGCCCCTTTCATCATCAATGGCTGCGGGACAACTGCCCTTGCCCGCAATGCGTCTACAGCGTGACCCGCGAGCAGGTGCTGGAAATCGTCGACGTCCCTGAAGACATCGCCCCCGGCGCGACCCGACTCGACGACGAAGGCTGCCTGTGCGTGGACTGGCAGGACGGTCACCAGAGCCGTTTCGACCCGGGCTGGCTGCGCGCCCACGCCTACGATGATCAATCCCGAGCCGAGCGCCTGGCGAACATGCCCCGGCGCCAATTGTGGCGACACGACTTGCAACTGCCGGTGTTCGATTACCCCGCGCTGATGGACGATGCCGATGCGTTGTTGCAATGGTTGCTGGCGGTGCGCGACATCGGCCTGACCCAGGTGCGCGGCGTACCCACCGAACCCGGCTCGCTGAGACGGGTTGCCCAACGCATTTCCTTCATTCGCGAGAGTAACTTCGGCGTGCTGTTCAATGTGCAGTCCAAGGCCGATGCCGACAGCAATGCCTACACCGCCTTCAACCTGCCGCTGCACAGTGATTTGCCGACCCGGGAATTGCAGCCGGGGCTGCAATTCTTGCATTGCCTGGTGAATGACGCGGACGGCGGCGAGAGTATTTTTGTCGACGGTTTTGCCATCGCCGATTTCCTGCGCCAGGAAGACCCCGAGGCCTTCGATGCGCTGTGCCGGATCCCGGTGGAGTTTCGCAACAAGGACCGCCGCAGCGACTACCGCTGCCTGGCGCCGATCATCGCGCTGGACGCCCTCGGCCAGGTTTCGGAAATTCGCATGGCGAACTTCCTGCGTGGGCCGTTCGACACCTCGGTCGAGCAGATGCCCAAGCTTTACCGCGCCTACCGCCGCTTCATCGGCCTGACCCGCGAGCCGCAATTTCGCCTGGTACAGCGTCTCGAACCCGGCCAGCTCTGGTGCTTCGACAACCGCCGCACCCTCCATGCCCGCAACGCGTTCGACCCGGCCTCCGGGGCTCGGCATTTCCAGGGGTGCTATGTGGATCGGGATGAGTTGTTGTCGCGGATTCTGGTGTTGCAGCGCTAGACCGCGTCATCGTTCTTCGCGAGCAGGCTCGCTCCCACAGGGGTTCTGTGTCGCTCACAAAATCTAATGTGGGAGCGAGCTTGCTCGCGATGACAATCCACCAGACACCCAAGCTTTCCCTGATTCACAGGCAAAAAAATCCCCGATCAAGCCGTGACAGGATCGGGGCAGGAGCGTTACTGGAGGAGCTGTTGCGCGAGGGTGACCAAACCATCGTGATTCAGCTTGAGGTCAGTGTGCCCAGTCCAGCCCCATGCAAGTTAGCCGAAAACGACGCCTCCATAGTCATTCATGACATTGCGACCATTTGCCCTTGCCGCCGCTTCGGGTGGCTACCAGAATCGAGACACGACCCCAATCCCTGAACAAGGAAAAGCGTCATGATGTACGCCGATTTGATCGACCAGGAAGACCTGCTGGGCCACCTCAAGGCCCTGGGACTGCCAATACCCAGCGGCGCCACTGCCGAGCAGGCATGCGAGTGTGCCGTGCGGGGGCTGGACACGGTCCGTGCCAATGAATTGCGGCGGATGGTCAAGGAGATGTACACCAGCAGCGCCACCATCCTGCCGGCCGTGCGCCAGGCGATTGATAAGCAGCTGTTGCCGGCTCTGACGGATTACCAGCAAAACCATAGCGCCTGACAGAACCCAATTGCTCCCACAGGATCTGTGTCGTTCACAAAACCTGTGGGAGCGAGCTTGCTCGCGATGGCGGCCTGACTGAGTACATATCCGTTGCTGCGGTAACGGCGGCTTATGGTTCCGCCCTGACGGCGGCTCACTTTTGAAAAGCGCAAAAGTAAGCAAAACGCTCATGCCCCACCACTCGGTGCCTCGCCTAGGCTCGGCATGCCCTCACTCCGGCATTGCTCCGTGGGCCCGCCGCGAAGGGCCATCCATGGCCCAGCGCGGCTATCCCGGCATCCATGCCGGGATGCCCACTGCGCAATGCCTGCGTTCGGCCAGCGTGGTTAACGGGGCGCTGAGATCAACGTCCACGGCGAGGCGGCCTAGTAGCCGACCTGGTTCTTGGCAAGACCGCGTTTCCCCTGAGGGAGCGAGCTTGCTCGCGATGACGGCCTGACAGCCAACCTATCTCCCCCAGCCATCCCCAATCCAACTGTGGGAGCGAGCCTGCTCGCGAAGACGGCCTGATAGCCGACCTATCTCCCCAGCCCCCCCAATCCAACTGTGGGAGCGAGCCTGCTCGCGAAGACGGCCTCACAGCCAACCAATCTCTCCAACTTTGCCCCAATCCAACTGTGGGAGCGAGCCCGCTCGCGATGAAGGCGCTGCGGTCTTAGAGCCTCACACTGGCAAACGTCGACTCATTACGCGCCTGGCTCAGCGCCGACAGCGGCCCGGACAATGGCGACAGCACCAGCGCCTGCGGCAGCGGCATCATCGCCACCTGTTGCGTGGTGTTGGAACCCACGCGCTCGTCACGCGGAGGAATGCCGAAGTATTCGCGGTAGCACTTGGAGAAATGCGGGGTGGAGACGAAGCCGCACACCGAGGCCACTTCGATGATCGACATCGGCGTCTGCTTGAGCAGTTGCCGTGCACGGATCAGCCGCAGCTTTAGGTAATAGCGCGACGGCGAGCAGTGCAGGTATTTCTGGAACAACCGCTCCAGCTGCCGACGAGACACGGCGACGTACACCGCCAGTTCGTCCAGGTCGATCGGCTCTTCGAGGTTGGCTTCCATCAGCGCGACGATTTCCTGCAACTTCGGCTGGTTGGTACCGAGCATGTGCTTGAGCGGTACACGCTGGTGATCCTGCTCGTTGCGAATACGCTCGTAGACAAACATTTCCGAGATCGCTGCCGACAGTTCACGACCGTGATCGCGGCTGATCAGGTGCAGCATCATGTCCAGCGGCGCGGTGCCGCCGGAGCTGGTGAAGCGGTTGCGGTCAAGGGTGAACAAACGGGTGCTCATCGACACCCGCGGGAAAGCTTCCTGCATTGCCGCCAGGCATTCCCAGTGCACGCTGCAATCGAAGCCATCCAGCAGGCCGGCGCAGGCCAGGGCCCAACTGCCGGTACAAACTGCGCCGAGGCGCCGGGATTGGCGGGCCTGGCTCTGCAGCCATGACACGTGTTCACGGGTCACGGTGCGCTGGATGCCGATGCCGCCACAGACAATGACGGTGTCCAGGGGCGGCGCCTTGTGCATGGAAGCGTCGGGGGTGATCTGCAAGCCGTCGCTGGCCCAGACCTGGCCGCCATCGACCGTGAGAGTGGTCCAGCGATACAGCTCGCGACCGGACAGCTGGTTAGCCATGCGTAGCGGTTCTACCGCGGACGCCAGGGAAATCAGCGTGAAATTGTCCAGCAGCAAAAAGCCGATGGATTGAGGCGCACGGTTCTGGGGTTGGGCCCCGGAGTTGGACGTCGTCATCGCGGTATCTCCTCACACAAAGCGGGTGATGGCCTCAGGCGGAGGCTCTTGTTATTGCCACATTCTCTTGCGCGAGACAGGGCTTTATCGGGATAGAGCAATTGCCATGCCTAAAATTGAATGTGTGTTCAATAAATCCTGAAAACGACATCGCGGCCTGTCTATATAAGGCGTGCATCGAGTGCAGGTTTTAGGTGCCATCCATGGCGACAGGCACCGATCACAGAAGGCTGTGAGCAGTTCGGTAGCACTTGTGGGAACTGGGCTGCGCGGCTTGCGCAAGGAGTAGCACCACAGGTGCGGGTGACGGACGGTCGAGCGCGATTCAGCGGTTGGCTCGACAACAGGGGGCTTGTCTGTTTGCGACGCGCTAAAAGGTGGCGCGTTTGCAGATCGGTGTTCATTTTGTGAGCGGTTTTTACATTCACCTGTGGCCAGAGATTGCTCCCGATCGACCCTGTAGGAGCTGGCGAAGCCTGCGATCTTTTGATCTTTCGCTTGAGATTCAAGTGGCTGGGGAAAGATCGCAGCCTCGTTGCACTCGACAGCTCCTACACAACTCCCTGGCCGCTGGATCAGCACTCCACCGCACTGACCGCCAAGCCGCCGCGCGACGTCTCTTTGTATTTGTCATGCATGTCGGCACCGGTATCGCGCATGGTGCGGATCACCCGGTCCAGTGAGATGAAATGCTGGCCATCCCCGCGCAGGGCCATTTGGGCGGCGTTGATGGCCTTGACCGCGGCGATCGCATTGCGCTCGATGCACGGCACCTGCACCAGGCCGCCCACCGGGTCGCAGGTCAGGCCGAGGTTGTGTTCCAGGCCGATTTCCGCCGCGTTGCACAGTTGCTCCGGCGTGGCCCCGAGAATTTCCGCCAGGCCGGCCGCGGCCATCGCGCAGGCCGATCCCACTTCGCCCTGGCAACCGACTTCGGCGCCGGAAATCGATGCGTTCTTCTTGCACAGGATTCCGACGGCCGCCGCGCCGAGGAAGTAATCCACGACGTTGGCGTCGGTGACCGCTTCGCTGAATTTCATGAAGTAATGCAGCACCGCCGGAATGATCCCCGCCGCGCCATTGGTCGGCGCCGTGACCATGCGCCCGCCGGCGGCGTTCTCTTCGTTGACCGCCAGGGCGAACAGGTTGACCCACTCCATGGCACTGAGGGTCGAGCCGATGACATTGGGTTTGTTCAGCTCCTGCAGGCTGCGGTGCAACTTGGCCGCACGTCGACGCACATTCAAACCGCCCGGCAGGATGCCTTCGTGCTTGAGGCCCTGCTCGACGCAATCCTGCATGGCCCGCCAGAGTTTCATCAGGCCGCTGCGGATCTCGTCTTCGGAACGCCAGACCTTTTCGTTGGCCATCATCAACTCGGCAACCCGCACGTTGTGGGTACGGCACAGCTCAAGCAATTCTTCGGCACTGGAGAAATCGTAAGGCAACTCGGTGCTGTCCAGATCCACCACGCCGCTGGTGGCCTGGGCCTGATCGACGACAAACCCACCGCCGACCGAGTAATACGTGTCACGGTGCAGCTCGCCGCCGGCGCCCTCGACCACCAGCGTCATCGCATTGGGGTGGAACGGCAGGTTCTCGTCGATCAGGCGCATGTCCCGGGACCAGACGAAAGGCACCGGCAGGCGACCGTCGAGCAACAGGGTCTGGGTTTCACGCAGATGCTCGATACACGGACCGATCTGCGATGGATCGATCGCGTCCGGCCACTCACCCATCAAGCCCATGATCACCGCGTTATCGCTGCCATGGCCGATGCCAGTGGCGGAAAGCGAACCGTAGAGCTGAACTTCCACGCGCGCTACTTGTTCCAAAAGTCCTCGCTCACGCAAACCTTGCACGAACAATGCAGCGGCCCGCATCGGGCCCACGGTGTGTGAGCTGGACGGGCCGATACCGATTTTGAACAAGTCGAAAACGCTGATTGCCATTGTCGATAACCTCCAGAACAGGCACATCCGGACGCAGGAACGTCCGGTGACGGAGCTGCTACGCTCAACGCCGGGATGGCCGCATCATCCGGTTTTTGCCTTGGGGTCCGACGTCTGACACCGACGCAATCATGCCCAGCAACGCCGCCCCGTCCTGGCCCCGGTTTTACGCCGTTTTTCTGCGTATCAGAGGCCCGCCAGGGGCGGAAAAAATCTGTAAACGACGTCACCAACACTGGATGCGACCCTCCCTGTACTGGATACGACTCACCCTGTAGGCGTCAGATTTGCACTGGTACATGATCGGTTACGGCTCGTTTGCAAGGCCGCGTGTCAGAGAGTGCCCACGCGCCACCAACCGCAACATCCAATTAAGCGCGGTTGTCCTGACCGGACACCGCCAATAAAACACCAGGAGTCCACCCATGAAAGGTTCCACATCGTTGTTGTTGGCCGCCATGCTGAGTCTTCCGATGCTGGCCAACGCTGCTGAACCCGAACAGTGCAGCACCGTCAACTTCTCCGATGTCGGCTGGACCGACATCACCGTGACCACCGCCACCACCAGCGTGGTACTCGACGCCCTCGGCTACAAGACCAAGACCACCATGATTTCCGTGCCGGTGACCTACAAGTCCCTGGCCGACGGCAAGAACATGGACGTGTTCCTCGGCAACTGGATGCCGACCATGGAAAACGACATCAAGGCCTACCGCGAAGCCGGCACCGTGGAAACCGTGCGCACCAACCTCAAGGGCGCCAAGTACACCCTCGCCGTGCCTCAGGCTTTGTATGACAAAGGCCTGCACGATTTCGCCGATATTCCCAAATTCAAGAAAGAGCTGGACGGCAAGATCTACGGGATCGAACCCGGCAACGACGGCAACCGCCTGATCCAGAGCATGATCGAAAAGAACGCCTTCGGCCTCAAGGACGCGGGTTTCAAAGTCGTCGAGTCGAGTGAAGCCGGCATGCTCTCGCAGGTCGACCGCGCCTCCAAGCGTGGCACCGACGTGGTGTTCCTCGGCTGGGCGCCACACCCGATGAACACCCGCTTCAAGATCCAGTACCTGACCGGCGGCGACGACTTCTTCGGCCCCGACTTCGGTGCCGCGACCGTGGCGACCAACACCCGCAAGGGCTACAGCCAGGAATGCAGCAACGTTGGCCAGCTGTTGAAAAACCTGGAGTTCACCGTCGACATGGAAAGCACGCTGATGGGCAACGTGCTCGACGACAAGATGAAGCCTGAAGCTGCCGCCAAGGCCTGGCTGAAGAAAAACCCACAGGTACTCGATACCTGGTTGGCTGGCGTGACCACCATTGACGGTAAACCTGGCCTGGACGCCGTGAAAGCCAAGCTTGCGCAGTAACTGCTTATGTTATGCCGGGCGGGTTCGCTCGCCCGGGCTGTTTATTCCCTTGCATGCGGACGTTCACTACCATGCTCATTGATCAGAAAATACCCTTAGGCCAGTACATTGCCGGCTTCGTTGAATGGTTGACGCAACACGGCGCCAACACCTTCGACGCAATCGCACTGTTCCTGGAAACGATGATTCACGGCGTGACGTTTGCGCTGACCTGGTTCAATCCCCTGGCCCTGATCGGCCTCATCGCGCTATTGGCGCACTTCATCCAGCGCAAATGGGGCCTGACCGTATTCGTCATCGCGTCCTTTCTGCTGATCCTCAACCTGGGTTACTGGCAAGAAACCATGGAAACCCTCGCCCAGGTGCTGTTCGCGACCCTGGTTTGCGTACTGATCGGCGTGCCGCTGGGCATTGTTGCCGCGCACAAGCCGATGTTCTACACCCTGATGCGTCCGGTACTCGATCTGATGCAGACCGTACCGACCTTCGTCTACCTCATTCCTACCCTGACCCTCTTCGGGCTGGGTGTGGTCCCAGGCCTGATCTCCACGGTGGTGTTCGCGATTGCCGCGCCCATCCGCCTGACCTACCTGGGCATCCGCGACGTACCGGACGAACTGATGGACGCCGGCAAAGCCTTCGGCTGCTCCCGTCGCCAGCTCCTGTCGCGTATCGAACTGCCCCATGCGATGCCAAGCATCGCCGCCGGCATCACCCAGTGCATCATGCTGTCGTTGTCGATGGTGGTGATCGCCGCACTGGTGGGCGCCGATGGCCTGGGCAAACCCGTGGTCAACGCACTGAACACCGCCGATATCGCCCTGGGCTTCGAAGCCGGCCTGGCGATCGTACTGCTGGCAATCATGCTCGACCGAATCTGCAAACAACCCGACGCCAAAGTAGGGGGTGACGCATGAGCATAATCCGTTTTGAAGACGTTGATGTGATCTTCTCCAGGGATCCACGCGAGGCCCTCAAGCTGCTCGACCAAGGCATGACCCGCAACGAAATCCTGAAGAAAACCGGGCAAATCGTCGGCGTGGAAAAAGCCAGCCTGGACATCGAGAAAGGCGAAATCTGTGTCTTGATGGGCCTGTCCGGCTCCGGCAAGTCCAGCCTGCTGCGCTGCATCAACGGCTTGAACACCGTCAGCCGCGGCAAGCTGTTCGTCGAGCACGAAGGCCGCCAGATCGACATCGCGTCCTGCACCCCCGCTGAACTGAAGATGATGCGCACCAAGCGCATCGCCATGGTGTTCCAGAAGTTCGCCCTGATGCCTTGGCTGACGGTGCGCGAGAACATCAGCTTCGGCCTGGAAATGCAGGGCCGTCCCGAGAAAGAACGCCGCAAGCTGGTGGATGAGAAGCTGGAGCTGGTGGGCCTGACCCAATGGCGCAACAAGAAGCCCGACGAATTGTCCGGCGGCATGCAGCAACGGGTCGGCCTGGCCCGCGCCCTGGCGATGGACGCCGACATCCTGCTGATGGACGAACCCTTCTCGGCCCTCGACCCGCTGATCCGCCAGGGCCTGCAGGACGAACTGCTGGAGCTGCAACGCAAGCTGAGCAAGACCATCGTGTTCGTCAGCCACGACCTCGACGAAGCCCTGAAGCTGGGCAGCCGTATCGCGATCATGAAAGACGGCCGGATCATCCAGTACAGCAAGCCGGAAGAAATCGTGCTGAACCCGGCGGACGACTATGTGCGCACTTTCGTCGCCCACACCAACCCGCTCAACGTCCTGTGCGGTCGCAGCCTGATGCGCACCCTGGACAACTGCAAGCGCATCAACGGCTCAGTGTGCCTGGACCCGGGCGGCGATTCCTGGCTCGACCTGGCCGAAGGCAACACCATCAAGGGCGCTCGGCAGAATGGCGCGGCGCTGGACCTGCAAAACTGGATACCGGGCCAAGCCGTCGAAGAGCTGGGCCGGCGTCCGACCCTGGTGGACTCCAACATCGGCATGCGCGACGCGTTGCAGATTCGCTACCAGACCGGCAACAAACTGGTGCTCCACGATAACCAGCAAGTCGTCGGGATCCTCGGCGACAGCGAGCTGTACCACGCACTGCTGGGCAAGAACCTGGGCTGAGCCCACGTCAGCAAAAACGCCGCGAGATGAACGCGGCGTTTTTGTTTGAGTGGTTCTGAATTGCTGGCATTCCAGCTATCAAGCGCATTTGGCCTACCTGCCAACCGACGAGTGTTATAAAGACATCCCCAAAAGTCCTCGCCCCGGCAAATAGCGACGACTTGTCATAGAACTTATTTTTTGTTGATTGAACGTTCAATCAAAACAAAATAGACTGGCTTTCGTTCCGGCAGACGACATTCGTGCGCCGGATGGCCTAAGGAGATGTGCTAGATGCCCAAGGTCGGTATGCAACCCATCCGCCGCCAACAACTGATCGAAGCCACGTTGCAAGCGGTCGATCAAGTCGGCATGGGGGACGCCAGCATTGCTCTGATCGCCCGTTTGGCCGGTGTCTCCAACGGCATCATCAGTCACTACTTTCAGGACAAGAATGGCCTGATCGCCGCCACGGCCCAGTACCTGATGACTGTCCTGAGCGAGAACGTCACCGCGCGCCGCCAGGCGCTGGAGGACACAAGCCCCCGGGCTCACCTCAAGGTGATCATCGAAGGCAACTTCGACGCCAGCCAGGTCAATGGCCCGGCAATGAAAACCTGGCTGGCCTTCTGGGCCACCAGCATGCACCACCCGTCTTTGCACAGGTTGCAGCGGATCAACGATCACCGTCTGTATTCCAACCTGTGTAGCCAGTTCCGCCGCGTGTTGCCCGTTGATCAGGCACGCAGCGCGGCACGGGGGCTGGCCGCGCTGATTGACGGCTTGTGGCTGCGCGGAGCGCTGTCGGGAGACGCGTTCGATACCGCCCAGGCGCACCAGATCGCTTACGAATACATGGATTTCCAACTGGCCAAAGCAGGAGCACCAGAGCACACAGAACCGCTCGACTCCTGAACCGCCGCCGAACTGCGTAGTCAGCTATAAACGACACGCTCCGGTGGCCAGCCAACCACTTATGCACTTGCGAGGACTTTATGGCCCGTTTCGAACTGCAAAAACTCTACATCGATGGCGCGTACAGCGATGCCAGCGGCGACGCCACTTTCGAAGCCATCAACCCTGCCAACGGTGAAGTTCTTGCCCAAGTGCAGCGTGCGACGTTCGAGGACGTCGAACGCGCCGTGGTCAGCGCTGAAAAGGGCCAGAAAGTCTGGGCCGCCATGACCGCCATGCAGCGTTCGCGCATCCTGCGTCGCGCCGTGGACATCCTGCGCGAGCGCAACGATGAGTTGGCCGCCCTGGAAACCCTGGACACCGGCAAGGCTTACTCCGAAACCAAATACGTCGACATCGTCACCGGCGCCGACGTGCTGGAATACTACGCCGGCCTGGTGCCCGCCATCGAAGGCGAGCAGGTTCCGCTGCGCACCACTTCATTCGTCTACACCCGTCGCGAGCCCCTGGGCGTGGTGGCCGGTATCGGCGCGTGGAACTACCCGATCCAGATCGCCCTGTGGAAATCCGCCCCGGCCCTGGCGGCCGGTAACGCGATGATCTTCAAGCCGAGCGAAGTCACCTCGCTGACCACTCTGAAACTGGCCGAGATCTACACCGAGGCCGGCGTTCCAGCGGGTGTGTTCAACGTCCTGACCGGCAGCGGCCGTGAAGTCGGCACCTGGCTGACCGAGCACCCGCGCATCGAGAAAATCTCCTTCACCGGCGGCACCGACACCGGCAAGAAAGTCATGGCCAGCGCCTCGAGTTCGTCGCTCAAGGACGTGACCATGGAACTGGGCGGCAAGTCGCCGCTGATCATCTTCGACGACGCCGACCTGGATCGCGCCGCTGACACCGCGATGATGGCCAACTTCTACAGCTCCGGCCAGGTCTGCACCAACGGCACCCGGGTGTTCGTGCCGAGCCACCTCAAGGCCGCCTTCGAAGCCAAGATCGCCGAGCGCGTGGCGCGCATCCGCATCGGCAATCCAGAGGACGAAAACACCAACTTCGGCCCGCTGGTGAGCTTCGCCCACATGGAAAGCGTGCTGGGCTACATCGAGAAAGGCAAAGCCGAAGGCGCGCGCCTGCTGTGCGGCGGCAGTCGCCTGACCGACGGCGAACTGGCCAAGGGCGCATTCGTCGCCCCGACCGTGTTCACCGATTGCACCGACGAGATGACCATCGTGCGTGAAGAAATCTTCGGTCCGGTGATGAGCATCCTCACCTATGACACCGAAGAAGAAGTGATCCGCCGCGCCAACGACACCGATTTCGGCCTGGCCGCCGGCGTCGTCACCCGCGACCTGAACCGTGCCCACCGCGTGATCCACCAGCTCGAAGCCGGCATTTGCTGGATCAATGCCTGGGGTGAGTCGGCGGCTGAAATGCCGGTCGGTGGCTACAAGCAATCGGGCGTAGGCCGGGAGAACGGCATCAGCTCGCTGAACAACTTCACACGCATCAAATCGGTACAGGTCGAGCTGGGCGATTACACGTCGGTGTTCTGATCGGACACCGAACCTGAGACCGGGGGCTTTTGTGGCGAGGGAGCTTGCTCCCGTTGGGCCGCGAAGCGGCCCCGACTCCTGGCTCCCAGGTCATTCAGACAGAACACGGTCGCCCTGTTTGCGACTGCTGCGCAGCCGAGCGGGAGCAAGCTCCCTCGCCACAGAGGATGTGGCACTCGATGAACGCGACCTGAACCCATTCAAAAGAGGGTGCATTTCATGTCCCAAACATTCGATTACATCATCATCGGCGCCGGTTCGGCCGGTAACACCCTGGCTACCCGCCTGACCGAAGACGAAGGCGTCACCGTCCTGCTGCTCGAAGCCGGCGGCCCGGACTATCGCCTGGATTTTCGCACGCAAATGCCCGCCGCCCTGGCGTTCCCGCTGCAAGGCCGGCGCTATAACTGGGCCTACGAGACCGACCCGGAGCCGCACATGAACGGTCGCCGCATGGAGTGCGGTCGCGGCAAGGGCCTGGGCGGTTCTTCGCTGATCAACGGCATGTGCTACATCCGCGGCAACGCCCTGGACTATGACAACTGGGCCAAGCTGCCGGGCCTGGAAGACTGGGCCTACCTCGATTGCCTGCCGTATTTCCGCAAAGCCGAAACCCGCGACATCGGCCCGAACGATTACCACGGCGGCGACGGTCCGGTCAGCGTGACCACGCCCAAGGCCGGCAACAACCCACTGTTCCACGCCATGGTCGAGGCCGGTGTGCAGGCCGGTTACCCGCGTACCGAAGACCTCAACGGCTATCAACAGGAAGGCTTCGGCCCGATGGACCGTACCGTCACGCCCAATGGCCGCCGCGCCAGTACCGCGCGCGGTTACCTGGACATCGCCAAGAAGCGCTCGACCCTGACCATCGTCACCCACGCCTTGACCGACAAGATCATCTTCGAAGGCAAACGCGCGGTCGGCGTGCGTTACCTGGTGGGCGCCGCCGAAGAGCGCGTCGAAGCCCGGGCACGCAAGGAAGTGCTGCTGTGCTCCGGCGCCATCGCCTCGCCGCAGATCCTCCAGCGTTCCGGTGTCGGCCCGGCCAAGCTGCTCGAAAGCCTCGACATCCCGGTGGTGCACGATCTGCCTGGCGTCGGTGAAAACCTGCAGGACCACTTGGAGCTGTACCTGCAATACGCCTGCACCCAACCGGTTTCCCTGTACCCGTCGCTGCTCTGGTACAACCAGCCGGCCATCGGGGCCGAGTGGCTGTTCAACGGCACCGGCATCGGCGCCAGCAATCAGTTCGAGGCCGGTGGCTTCATCCGCACCCGCCCGGAATTCGATTGGCCGAACATCCAGTATCACTTCCTGCCGGTGGCGATTAACTACAACGGCAGCAATGGGGTGAAGGAACACGGTTTCCAGGCGCACATGGGCTCCATGCGCTCGCCAAGCCGCGGCCGCATCCAGGCCAAGTCCAAGGACCCACGCCAGCACCCGAGCATCCTGTTCAACTACATGGCAACCGAGCAGGACTGGCAGGAATTTCGCGATGGCATCCGCCTGACCCGCGAGATCATGCAACAGCCGGCGCTCGATCCGTTCCGTGGCCGCGAGATCAGCCCGGGCATCGAGGTGCAGACGGACGAGCAGTTGGACCAGTTCATCCGCGAGCACGCCGAAACCGCCTTCCACCCGTCCTGCTCGTGCAAGATGGGCACCGACGACATGGCGGTGGTGGACGGCGAAGGCCGCGTGCATGGCATGCAAGGGTTGCGCGTGGTGGATGCCTCGATCATGCCGATCATCACCACCGGCAACCTCAACGCGCCAACGATCATGATCGCCGAGAAAATCGCCGACAAGATCCGCGGCCGCAAGCCCCTGCCACGCAGCACCGCGCCGTACTTCGTGGCCGGCGACGCGCCGGTGCGTGGCAAGCCAATGCGTGAAGTAGGACCTAGCGCCCAGTAAAGCGCTGCACCGCAATCGCGAGCAAGCTCGCTCCCACAGGAACTGGTAGTGGACGCAGATTTTGTGACCACCCAAGATCCACTGTGGGAGCGAGCTTGCTCGCGATAGCGTCCACCCTGACACCCCAAATTCCTATCTGCCTTGATCCCTCCCCCACCCAGGCCTAATCTAGAGCCACCGCGTCAACACGCCACACCTCGCTGCACCGCCACTCCAGACAAGGAGGTTCCATGTTCGACTTCCACCCCCAGCTCAAGCAGCGTTTTGCTGCCTTGCGCACGGGCGCTGAATTTTTTTCCCTGCGTTACGTGCGCGAGTCCGGCCAGCACCTGTCGGTGCGCAAGAATGTCGCCGAACCGCCCAGCCTGAACCGTGATGAAGGGGCGATGCTCACCGTGCGGGTCAATGGGGTCGAGGCGTATGCCGCCACCAACGACCTGTCCCAGGCCGGCCTGCAAGCGGCGCTGGAGCGCGCCGAGCAACATGCGCGCGGGCTCAAGCCCCATGCCCTGCTGGACCTGCGCGAGCAAGCGGTGTCCAGCGACCGCGCCGATTACTTCTCGCCGAATTTCGACCAGGCCTTCCCGCCACTGAGCGATTGCTACCAATTGCTCGGCGACGAGTCAGCCGCAGTGCCCCAGGACGAGCGCCTGGTGAACTGGCAAGCCAGCATCGGCCTGACCCAGGTCGAGCAGATCTACCTCAACAGTGCCGGCGCTGAACTGCGCCAGGCCCAGCGCTTCATCTACCCGTCCCTGGAAGTCACCGCCTTCGACGGCAACGACAGCCAGACCCGCACCCTGGGCCGGGAAAACTTCGGCCAGCAAGGCAGCTTCGATGTGATCAGCCGCAGCGGCCTGATTGGCGCCGGGCAGAGAATTGCCGACCAGGCCCTGCAATTGCTGCTGGCGCCGAACACCCCGCAAGGCCCCCGCGACCTGCTGCTGATGCCCGACCAGATGATGCTGCAAATCCACGAGTCCATCGGCCATCCGCTGGAACTGGACCGCATCCTCGGGGACGAGCGCAATTACGCCGGCACCAGCTTCGTCAGGGCCAGCGATTTCGGCCACCTGCAATACGGCTCCAGCCTGTTGAACGTGACCTTCGACCCGGACATTCCGGAAGAACTGGCGAGCTACAGTCATGACGACGACGGCAGCGCCGCCAGCAAACAATTCCTGATCCGTGAAGGCCTGTTGCTGCGTCCACTGGGCGGCGCACTGTCACAGTTCCGTGCTGGCCTGGACGGTGTCGCCAACAGCCGCGCCTGCGGCTGGAACCGCCCGCCCATCGACCGCATGGCGAACCTGAACATCGAACCCGGCGACCAGTCCCTGGAACAACTGATCCAGGGCATCGAGCACGGCGTGCTGATGCGCACCAACCGCTCGTGGTCCATCGACGACGCCCGCAACAAATTCCAGTTCGGCTGCGAGTGGGGCCAATTGATCGAGAACGGCGAGCTCAAGGGCGTGGTGAAGAACCCCAACTACCGGGGTATTTCCGCGCAATTCTGGAAGAGCCTACGCGCCGTGGGCGATGCCAGTACCTCCCGAGTCCTGGGTACGCCGAACTGTGGCAAGGGCGAACCGAACCAGGTCATCCGCGTCGGCCATGCGTCGCCGGCGTGCGTGTTCAGCAACGTTGATGTGTTTGGGGGAGATGCCTGATGAGCACTCTTAATAATGAGGCCGAGGCATTCAAGGTGTTGGTCGACTGGCTGCGCGCTGCCCTGCATGAGCAGGAACAGTTCACCTTGGGTTATGCCGCCGAGTCCTCGGCCTTCGTGCGTTTCAACCACGCCAAGGTACGCCAGGCCGGGCAGGTTCAACAGGCCAATATCACTTTCAAATTGATCGACGACGGACGTCACGCCGACTTGCAGATCACCTTGTCCGGCGACACCGAGACCGATTTGCAGCGCCTGTCCGAGGGCCTGCAACAGCTGCGCAAAACCTTGCCGCTGCTGCCCCGCGATCCGTACCTGTTGCTCAACCACAACCACTGGCAGAGCCATAACGTGCAGGACCATCCGCTGCCGGATACCGAGCAGGCCGTGGCGCAAATCACCCGCGCCGCCGAAGGCCTGGACCTGGTGGGGTTCTATGCGGCCGGGCCCATCAGTCGCGGTTTCGCCAGTTCGTCGGGAGCGTTCGGCTGGCACCAGGCCAACAGCTTCAATTTCGATTTCAGCCTGTTCCATGAAAACGGCCAGGCAGTGAAAGCCAGCTACGCCGGACATGAATGGAGCAGCGAAGGGTTTGCCCGGCGCTTCGAGCAGGCCCGCGAGCAACTGGCGTTTCTCGGCCTGCCGTTGCGCACGTTGCCGCCCGGTGAATACCGCGCCTACCTGGCACCGGCGGCCCTGGAAGAGATCATGGGCATGCTCAGTTGGGGCGGGTTCTCCGCCCGAGCGCTTGCCAGCAAGCAGAGCCCGTTGCAGAAGTTCTACGCCAACGAAGCAAGCTTGAGCCCCAACGTGTGGCTGAGCGAGCAGGTCAGCGGCTCCTTGAGCCCGGCGTTTTCCGACGAAGGTTATCCCCGCGACGACCTGGCGCTGATCGCCAAGGGCACGGCCAATGCACAGTTGGTCAACTCCCGCAGCGCCGCCGAATACGGCCTCACCGCCAACGGCGCCAGCAGCTACGAGTACCCCACCGCGCTGGAGATGAAAGAAGGTCATCTGGAGCAAAGGCACGTTCTTGAGGAACTCGGCACCGGCCTGTACATCAGCAACCTCTGGTACCTGAACTACTCGGACCAACCGGCCGCCCGCCTGACCGGCATGACCCGCTTCGCCACGTTCTGGGTCGAGAACGGCCAGATCGTAGCGCCGGTCAGCACCATGCGCTTCGACGACAGCGTCTACAGCCTGCTCGGCTCGCAACTCGAAGCCCTGACCCGAGAGCGCGAACTGCTGCTCTCGGCCAGCACCTACAGCCAGCGGGCGACGGCCTCGATGTTGTTGCCGGGGGCGCTGGTCAAGCGGTTGACCTTGACGCTGTAAAAAAGCAAATGCAGAACCTGTGGCGAGGGGATTTATCCCCGCTGGGTTGCGAAGCGACCCCAAGAAGCTTGAATGTGCTCAGCCTGAATCACTGAGCTGTCAGATCAGGGGCTGCTTCGCAGCCCAGCGGGGATAAATCCCCTCGCCACAACAGCGGCATCTGTTCCTGATCAACACTCCGTACAAGAGGTCCCATGCCCAACCGTGCACCGCTCGACGCCGTCACAGCCCGCTGGCTTCCATGGGTGGTGGCGATTGCCTTCTTCATGCAGTCCCTGGACGGGACCATCCTCAACACCGCCCTGCCCGCCATGGCCAGCGACCTGGCGGAAAACCCGCTGCGCATGCAGGGCGTGATCATTGCATACATGCTCACCGTGGCGCTGCTGATCCCGGCCTCGGGCTGGATCGCCGACCGCTTCGGCACCAAGAAGATTTTCTTCGGGGCGATCCTGCTGTTCAGCTTCGGCTCGCTGCTGTGCGCCTTGTCCAGTTCGTTGAGCATGCTGATCGGCGCCCGGGTCATCCAGGGCCTGGGCGGTGCGCTGATGCTGCCGGTGGGCAGGCTGGTGGTGCTGCGGGCCTATCCGCGCTCGGAACTGGTGCGGATCATGGGCTTCATCACCATCCCCGGCCTGCTGGGCCCGCTGATCGGGCCGACCATGGGCGGTTGGATGGTCGAGTACCTGACCTGGCATTGGATTTTCATCATCAACCTGCCGGTAGGCGTGATCGGCTGTTATGCCGTGTGGAAGTTCATCCCCGACCTGCGTGGCAGCGAACGCACCCGGTTCGATGGGCTGGGGTTCCTGCTGTTCGGCGCGGCGATGGTGCTGATCACCATCGCCATGGAAGGCCTGGGTGAACTGCACCTGCCGCACCTGCGCGTGATGTTGCTGTTGTTCGGCGGCATGGCCTGCCTGGCGGCCTATTGGCTGCGGGCCGGGCACGTCGAGAACGCGCTGTTCCCGCCGTCACTGTTCAAGACCCGGACCTTTGCCGTGGGCATTCTTGGCAACCTGTTCGCGCGCCTGGGCAGCGGCGCCCTGCCGTTCCTGGTGCCGTTGCTGCTGCAAGTCGCCCTGGGCTATTCACCGTCCCAGGCCGGGATGAGCATGCTGCCCCTGGCGGCGGCGGCCATGGTCGCCAAGTCTGTGGCCCGGCCGCTGATCGAACGCCTGGGCTATCGCATCGTCCTGACCGGCAACACCGTGGCCCTGGGCCTGATGCTGGCGAGCATGGGCCTGGTCAGCGAGCAGACACCGTACTGGTTGCTGCTGGCGCAACTGGCGGTGCTGGGGGCAATCAACTCGCTGCAATTCACCGCGATGAACACCGTGACCCTGATCGACCTGGACGACGCCAGCGCCAGCAGTGGCAACAGCCTGCTGTCGGTGGTGGCGCAATTGTCCCTGAGCCTCGGCGTGGCCTGCGCTGGCGCCCTGCTCGGCGGCTTTACCGCCCAGGTGGGCAACGATGGGGTCGAGACAGTGCTGGGGGCGTTCCAGCTGACGTTCGTCACGGTGGGAGTCATGGCGATGCTGGCGGCGACGATCTTTTCCCAGTTGTCGAAGCAGGATGGGCGGCGGGTCAAGCGGCCGGATGAGCATATCGAGCACTAGATAGGACTCGGACGGTTTTAAGGCTTTAAGGCTTTAAGGCTTTAAGGCTTTAGGGCTTTTGTGGCGAGGGAGCTTGCTCCCGCTCGGCTGCGCAGCAGTCGCAATCCAGGCGACGCGAACTTTGAGGTACACCGTGTTGGCCGATTTGGGGTCGCTTCGCGCCCCAGCGGGAGCAAGCTCCCTCGCCACAGGGAATCGCCCACATCAGGACTGCGCCACAGCTCGTCCAGAACTTTCGAAGAAAGTGGCACGGGGCTGCTACACTGCGCGACATTTTGTTTTGCAGGCCAGTCCCGTGACCACCATTGCCACCGCTTTTAATACTTTGCCGCTCTCCGCCGCCATGCTGGCTAACCTCGAATCACTCGGTTATGCCCAGATGACGCCGATCCAGGCGCAAAGCTTGCCGGTGATCCTCAAGGGCATGGACCTGATCGCCCAGGCCAAGACCGGCAGCGGCAAGACCGCCGCTTTTGGCATCGGCCTGCTGAACCCGATCAACCCGCGTTTCTTCGGCTGCCAGGCCCTGGTGATGTGTCCGACCCGTGAGCTGGCCGACCAGGTCGCCAAGGAAATTCGTCGCCTGGCCCGCGCCGAAGACAACATCAAGGTCCTGACCCTGTGCGGCGGCGTGTCCTTCGGCCCGCAGATCGCCTCCCTGGAACACGGCGCCCACATCATCGTCGGCACGCCGGGGCGCATCCAGCAGCACCTGCGCAAGGGCTCGCTGGTCCTGGACGGCCTCAACACGCTGATCCTCGACGAAGCCGACCGCATGCTCGACATGGGTTTCTACGACGCCATCGAAGACATCATCCAGCAGACCCCGGAACGCCGCCAGACGCTGCTGTTCTCCGCCACCTACCCGGTGGGCATCAAGCAGCTGTCGTCCAAGTTCATGCGTAACCCGCAGCAAGTGAAGGCCGAAGCGTTCCACTCCGACGCGCAGATCGAGCAGCGTTTCTACGAGATCTCCCCCGAGGAGCGCATGGACGCAGTGGTCAAGGTCCTGGCGCATTTTCGCCCGGCCTCCTGCGTGGCGTTCTGCTTCACCAAGCAGCAGGTCCAGGAAACCGTCGATCACCTGACGTCCAAGGGTATCTCGGCCGTCGGCCTGCACGGCGACCTGGAACAGCGCGACCGCGACCAGGTGCTGGCGATGTTCGCCAACCGCAGCACCTCGGTGCTGGTGGCCACCGATGTGGCGGCCCGCGGCCTGGACATCGATGCGCTGGACATGGTGATCAACGTCGAACTGGCCCGGGACTCGGAAATCCATATCCACCGCGTCGGCCGCACTGGCCGTGCCGGTGAGAAAGGCATCGCCATCAGCCTGGTGGCGCCCTCCGAAGCCCACCGCGCCCAAGCCATCGAGCAACTGCAGAAGTCGCCGCTGAGCTGGGACCAACTGGACAACCTCAAGCCCCAGGGCGGCGGCCCGCTGTTGCCGGCCATGAGCACGCTGTGCATCGGTGCCGGGCGCAAGGACAAAGTCCGCCCCGGCGACATCCTCGGCGCCCTGACTGGCGAGGCCGGTATCCCCGGCGCCCAGGTCGGCAAGATCGCGATCTTCGATTTCCAAGCGTATGTGGCCGTGGAACGCGGCATCGCCAAACAGGCCCTGCAACGCCTGAACGATGGCAAGATCAAGGGCCGCTCGTTGCGGGTGCGGATCCTGTAACCGATAGACAGACAGAGATCAAACAGTGGGAGCGAGCTGTGTGGGAGCAAGGCTTGCCCGCGATGAAAACGCCGCGGTCTCTTGAGGACCGCAGCGCCTGGATCGCGAGCAAGCTTTGCTCCCACAAAGCTCGCTCCCACATTCAGTTATGTGGGAAAGCTGAGAGGACACCGTTTTGCGCTCTACCGAAGTCGTGATCATTGGCGCTGGCGCCGCGGGGTTGATGTGTGCGCTGACCGCGGCCGCGCGCGGGCGGCAGGTGATGTTGCTGGACCACGCCAACAAGGCCGGCAAGAAAATCCTCATGTCGGGCGGTGGACGCTGCAATTTCACCAACATGTACACCGAGCCAGGCAATTTCCTCTCGCAGAACCCACACTTCTGCAAATCGGCCCTGGCCCGCTACACCCAGTGGGATTTCATTGCGCTGGTAGCCAAGCACGGCGTGCCTTATCACGAGAAAAAGCTCGGCCAGTTGTTCTGCGATAACAAGTCCAGCGACATCCTCGGCCTGCTGTTGGATGAGTGCGACCAGGCCGGCGTCAGCCTGCACCTCGATACGTCGATCACGCAGATCGAAAAAACCGACGGCGGCTACCTGTTGCAAACCACCCTAGGCGCCCTCGCTTGCCAGTCCCTGGTGATCGCCACGGGCGGGCTGTCGATCCCGACCCTGGGGGCGACCGGGTTCGGTTATCAGGTGGCAAAACAGTTTGGCCATGAACTGCTGCCGACCCGCGCCGGCCTGGTGCCATTCACCATCACCGACCAGCTCAAGACCCTCTGCACCGAACTCTCGGGCACGTCGGTGGATTGTCTGGTGAGCTGCAACGACCAGAGCTTTCGCGAGAACATCCTGTTCACCCACCGCGGCCTGAGCGGCCCGGCGATCCTGCAGATTTCCTCGTTCTGGGAACCGGGGGACACGGTGCAGATAAACTTGTTGCCCGACCACGACGTGCCGCAATGGCTGCAACAGCAGCAGGCCGAGCGCCCCAACAGCGAACTCAAGACGTTGCTGGGCGAATTGTTCACCAAGAAAATGGCCAACCTGCTGGCGGACACCTGGTTCGTCTCCAAACCCATGAAGCAATACACCCACGCGGAGCTGGCGGACATCGCCGAGAAACTGGCGAGCTGGAACGTCGTCCCCGCCGGCACCGAAGGCTACCGCACCGCCGAAGTCACCCTGGGCGGCGTCGATACCCGGGAGGTCTCGTCCAAGACCATGGAATCGCTGAAAAGCCCCGGCCTGTACTTCATCGGCGAAGTGCTGGACGTCACCGGGCACTTGGGCGGGTTCAACTTCCAGTGGGCGTGGGCGTCGGGGTATGCGGCGGCGCAGTACGTCTGACCCGACACGACTCGAATGCGGGCAATAACCCTGTGGGAGCGAGCTTGCTCGCGATAGCGGTGTATCAGGCAATTCAATAGTGGCTGACACACCGCTTTCGCGAGCAAGCTCGCTCCCACAGAGGTTCGGGGTATACCCCGGAACACTTTTTGCTGTCAGATGTGATCGCCGCCATTGCGTCGGCGTCATTACTGCCTCAATTTAGCGTCATTGCCCGTCAGGCCTGTGCACTTCATGTCAGCGAACTCTTTTAGCCAGTCTTTGCGTCGCCTTTGGGCGTTGGATAAGTTCAGTTATAGCGTGCGGGTCTTCATCGCCCTGACCGGCAGCATGGGGCTGTGCTGGTACCTGGATGAAATGGCCCTGCTGATTCCCTTGTTCCTGGGCATCATCGCCAGCGCCCTGGCCGAGACCGATGACACCTGGCAAGGCCGCCTCAACGCGCTGGCCGTGACCCTGGTGTGCTTCACCGTCGCGGCACTGTCGGTGGAATTGCTGTTCCCCTACCCCGTCCTGTTCATCATCGCCCTGGCCCTGGCGGCCTTTGGCCTGACCATGCTGGGCGCCCTGGGCGAGCGTTATGGTGCGATTGCCTCGGCCACCTTGATTCTTTCGGTCTACACCATGATCGGCGTGGACCAACGCGGTGGCGCGGTCACCGACTTCTGGCATGAACCGTTGCTGCTGGTGGCCGGTGCCGCGTGGTACGGCCTGCTCTCCGTGCTGTGGCAGGCGTTGTTTTCCAACCAACCGGTGCAACAAAGCCTGGCGCGGCTGTTTCGTGAGCTGGGCCGTTACCTGAAGCTCAAGTCGTCGCTCCTGGAGCCGATCCGCCAGCTGGACGTCGAAGCTCGACGCCTGGAGCTGGCCCAACAGAATGGCCGAGTGGTCGCGGCGCTGAACGCGGCGAAAGAGATCATCCTGCACCGCGTGGGCAATGGCCGCCCCGGCTCGAAAGTCAGCCGCTACCTGAAACTGTACTTCCTGGCCCAGGATATCCACGAACGCGCCAGCTCTTCCCACTATCCCTACAATGCCCTGGCCGAGGCCTTCTTCCACAGCGACGTGCTGTTCCGCTGCCAGCGCCTGCTGCGCCAGCAAGGCAAAGCCTGCCAGGCACTGGCCGAATCGATCCAACTGCGCCAGCCGTTCGTCTACGACGACAGCTTTGCCGAGGCCCTCAACGACCTGCACGCGTCCCTCGAACACCTGCGCATCCAGAGCAACCCGGCCTGGCGCGGCTTGCTGCGTTCGTTGCGGGCACTGTCGGTGAACCTCGCCACCATGGACCGCCTGCTCAGCGATGCCAGCAACCCCGACGCCCTGGCCGACGCCACCGACAGCAGCCTGCTCGACCGCTCGCCGCGCAACCTCAAGGATGTCTGGCTGCGCTTGCGCACCCAGCTCACGCCCACTTCGCTGCTGTTCCGGCATGCCCTGCGCCTGCCCTTGGCCCTGAGCGTCGGCTACGCCATGGTGCATCTGATCCACCCGTCCCAAGGCTATTGGATCATCCTCACCACACTGTTCGTCTGCCAACCCAACTACGGCGCCACCCGGCGCAAGCTCGGCCAGCGGATCATCGGCACCGCCATCGGCCTGACCGTGGCCTGGGCGCTGTTCGATCTGTTTCCCAACCCGCTGGTGCAATCGAGCTTCGCCATTGCCGCCGGGGTGGTGTTCTTTACCAACCGCACCACCCGCTACACCCTCGCGACCGCGGCGATGACCATCATGGTGCTGTTCTGCTTCAACCAGGTGGGCGACGGCTACGGGCTGCTGCTGCCACGGCTGTTCGATACCTTGCTCGGCAGCCTGATCGCCGGGCTGGCGGTGTTCCTGTTCCTGCCCGACTGGCAGGGCCGCCGGCTGAACAAGGTGCTGGCCAACACGCTGACCTGCAACAGCATTTACCTGCGCCAGATCATGCAGCAATACGCCGCCGGCAAAAGTGACGACCTGGCCTATCGCCTGGCGCGACGCAACGCCCACAACGCCGATGCCGCGTTGTCCACCACGCTGGCCAACATGCTGATGGAGCCAGGACATTTCCGGAAGGAAGCCGATGTGGGGTTCCGCTTCCTGGTGTTGTCCCACACCCTGCTCAGCTACCTGTCGGGCCTGGGCGCCCACCGGGGCACCGAACTGCCGGTGCAGGTGCGCGAGCAACTGATCGATGGCGCGGGAGTGAAACTGGCGACCAGCATCGACGAAATCGCCCAGGGCCTGGCGAGTAAAACGCCGATTGTGGTCCAAAGCGACGAGGAGGAAGCCCTGGCCAATGAGCTTGAGCAGATGCCCGATGAGATCGACGAAGGCCAGCGGTTGGTGCAAACACAGTTGGGTTTGATCTGTCGGCAGCTCGGTCCGTTGCGGACCTTGGCGGCGCATTTGGTCAAGGACACCAGCGAGGCTTGAGGGTTGTGGTGTTTACACTGTCGCCATCGCGAGCAAGCTCGCTCCCACAGTGGGTTTCTTGTGTACACAGACTTTGTGGTTGCATCAGATCCAATGTGGGAGCGAGCTTGCTCGCGATGAGGCCAGCCCAGGCACCCTACATCCCGTGAGCTTTCAATAACCGCTCATAACTCCCATCCGCCTTCATCGCCGCGATCTCCCGGTCAAACCCCGCCACGATCTGCTCGTGCTCCGGGTTCTTCAAGCTGACCAGGATGTGCAGGCTGTTTTCACTCAATGCCTTGGGCAAAAACTCCACGGCGTTACGCACCTTGGCCGATTCGCGGGCCAGGTAATAGCGGGCGACGTACTCGTCTTCCAGGGTCAATTTCACGCGGTCGGCCGCCAGCATGCGCACCGCCATCGCGAAGTTATGCACAGGGACCTTCTGCATTTGCAGGTCTTCGTCGAAATCCTTGGAATAGGCGTAGCCGCGAACCACGGCGATGGGATAGGCACGCAGCTGTTGCAGGTTGTCAAACTGGATCGCTTCGTCCTTGCGCTTGATGAAACGCACACGGTTGAGCAGATACTCGGCCGAGAACTGGCCGATGTGAGTGCGCTCCTCGCTGTACCAGGCGTTGACCAGCACATCATACCGGCCCTCGCCGATGCCCAGCATCGCCCGGGCCCAGGGCACCTGTTCGAAGTCCGTGGCATAGCCGGCCCGAGCCAGGGCGGTGCTGACGATATCCGTCGCCAGGCCACCATTGATCAACGTGGAATCGGTAAAGGGCGGCCAACCATCGGCGACCAGACGCAACTTTTGCGCGCAGGCCTCGTAGCTCAGCAACAGCAATCCGATCAACGCAAGAGCTCGATGCAAACGCGGCATGCCAAACATCCTTGACGGGTTCAAAGCCCGGTTTGTTTTTAGCCGAAACTCAACGGATATCCTCAGACATCCGGTCCTAACATTAGCTCATTGAAACCGCTGCGCAGCGCTGTCACGAAGATTACACAAAGAAGACAACGCCGCGACAGAGGAATGATGGCATTTTGATCTTTATTGCAGATTTTCCAGTCGACCGAGAACAAGACTTCCAGGCCAAGCACGCTTAATATCGGCATCAGGTTCTTCAGGAAATTCAAAAAAATGGATATCGAGTGGGTCTGTAAACATCACAGTAACCTGAGCAAGGAACAGCTGTATGCCATCCTCAAATTGCGTGCCGAAGTATTCGTTGTCGAGCAAAACTGCGCCTACCAGGACGTCGACGGCCTGGACCTTGAAGGCGACACCTGCCATCTGATGGCCTGGCAGGACAACCATCTGGTGGCCTACCTGCGCTTGCTCGACCCGCACTCGCAAAACAGTGACGTGGTGATCGGACGCGTCATCATCGCACCGCAAGCACGCGGCCAAGGGCTGGGCCACACGTTGATGGAGCAAGCGCTCAAGCAGGCCGAGAAGCATTGGCCCGGTACGTCGATCTCATTGTCGGCCCAGGCGCATTTGCAGGGGTATTACGGGCGGTACGGGTTTGAAGTGGTGGGTGTGGAGTACATGGAGGATGGGATTCCGCACATCGGCATGCATCGGCCCTGAGGGCGCCATCGCGAGCAAGCTCGCTCCCACAGGGATCTTCAGTGAACAACAATCAAATGTGGGAGCGAGCTTGCTCGCGATAGCGTCAGCCCAGGCAAAGCCAATACTCAGGGATACTCAAGCACCGCCTTGATCCGCGGCAAATTCCCCTCGATCCACCCTCGATCGATCGCCCCCCAATCGCGAATCCGATACCGCCCGGCATGGTTGCGCGCGCCATCCTCTTGCTCGAACTCACAAACGATATCCAGGTCAGCCAGCGCGGCGATGGTGTCCTGGGCAGTGCGCCGAGGCATGCCGGTGGCCTCGGTGAGGGCCGGGACGTTGCTGGCGACACCGCTGTCGATCAGGTAAGCCACGTACAAGCGACGGTAGAAGCTGGTCTTGGTCTTGCTGACATCCATTCGGTCATTCCTTGTGGGGTTGCAGGTCCCGCCAGGTCAGGTACACCCGCAGATCGAATTCCAACTGGTGGTACCCCGGCAGCATGTGCTCGCAGAGTTGGTAGAACGCCTTGTTGTGGTCCGACTCCTTGAAGTGCGCCAGCTCGTGCACCACGATCATCTTCAGGAACTCGGGCGCCGCGTCCTTGAACAGGGCCGCGATGCGGATTTCCTTCTTGGCCTTGAGCTTGCCGCCCTGCACCCGCGACACCGCGGTATGCAGGCCGAGGGCGCGGTGGGTCAGGTCCAGGCGACTGTCGAACAGCACCTTGTCGATGGCTGGCGCGTTACGCAGGTACTGCTGCTTGAGGTCCAGCGCGTATCCGTACAGGGCCTTGTCGCTCTGGATCGGATGCCGGCCCGGATAGCGCTGCTGCAGGTAATCGCCCAGTCGGTCCTGGGCGATCAATTGCTGCACTTGGGCTTGCAGGGCGGCGGGGTAGGCCTGGAGGTATTTGAGCGTGGTCATCAAGGGGCAACACAGTCACAAGAGGCCGCCAGTGTAACGAATTCAAGCCTGCACCGTGCTCCAGTCGAACGGCGTGGCAAAGGCATCGGTGTCTTCGGCCATCAAGGGCCGCGCCACGAGGAACCCCTGCACGTACTCACAGCCATGGGCCTGCAGCCACTCATATTGCTCGCGGGTTTCCACCCCTTCGGCAATCACCCGCAAGCCCAGTTGTCCACACAGGTCGATCACCGAGGCGGCCAACGCGGCATCCCGGGGTGATCCCGGTACGCGGGCGATCAAGTGCCGGTCGAGCTTGAGGGTATCGAGCTCAAGGTCGCGCAGATGCGTCAGAGAACAGGGCCCTGAACCAAAATCATCCAATGCCACCCGCACCCCGAGGTGACGCAGCAGGCGCAATTGCTTTTGGGTTTCATCGGGGTTGCGCATCAGCGCATCCTCGGTCACCTCGACCTCCAGCTGCCTGGGCTTCAAGGCATGGCGCTCCAGCACCTGGCGCAACTCGGTCACCAGGTTGGGCATGCCGAACTGGGTGCTACTCAGGCTCACCCCCAACACCAGGTCGTCAGCGAACAAGCGCTCCCAGACTTTGCGCTGGGCCGCGCTGCGATGATAAATCCAACTGCCCAGGCGACTGATCAACCGCGCTTCTTCCAGCAAGGGCAGGAACAGGCCCGGCGGAACATCACCAACGCTGGGGTGCTGCCAGCGCAACAGCGCCTCGAACCCGCGGATCCGCCCATCGACGATGCTTACCTGCGGTTGGTAGACCATATTGAAGTCGCGGTTCTCGATGGCCGAGCGCACGCTCTCTTCCAGCATCAGTCGTGAACGGGCTCGACCGTTCATTTCATGATCGTAAAAACGGTATTGCTGGCGACCGGCACGCTTGGCTTCATACATGGCAATGTCGGACGCCCGCAGCAACCCATCGAGATTGGCGCCGCAATCGGGGTACGTGGCGATGCCGATGCTGGCCCCCAGTGCGACGTCCATGCCTTCGATCTGCTGGCAGATCGCGACCCGCTCGATGAGCTTCTCGGCGATCTTGGCCGCTTGCTCAGGGAACTCCAGGTCCAGCAGCGCCGTGAACTCGTCCCCGCCCAGGCGCGCCAGGATATCGAATGGGCGCAGGCACGCCTTCAACTGTTCCGACACCCAGCGCAATACCCGATCCCCGGCATCGTGCCCCAGCGAGTCATTGACCCGCTTGAAACCATCGAGGTCCAGGTACAGCAGCACCCAGTTGCTTTCCAGGCGCTCGCTGCGCATCAACAGGTTTTCGGCGGTCTGGTAAAACCCCCGGCGGTTGAGCAAACCGGTCAGCGGGTCCGTGACCGCCTGGTATTCGAGTTGCTGGTGCAAGTGGCGAACCACGGACATGTCCTGGAGCGTCACCACCATCGCCTTTTGTTCCGACGGCAACGGCGCACAGGACAAGGCCACCGACACCTGCTGGCCGGGCGCCGTACGCAGGACCGCGTCATGCAAGCGCCAGGTTTCACCCCGACGATAGGCGTTGTGGATATCGGAATCGACCCACTCGGGAATGTGCGGTTTCTGCAGGAAATCCAGGAACGGCATGCCCTGCAATTGCTCGGCGGTGGCATTGAGCAAGCGGCAGGTAGAGGGGTTGGCGAAGCGGATACAGCCATGCTCGTCCACCACCAGGATGCCTTCGGCGGCGTTGTCCAGCACCGAGGCATTGAAAGCCCTGGCCGCTTCGAGGTCCTGGCTCAGGCGCTGCAAGGCCCGGCGATTGCGCTGGTGCTCGAGCAGCGCCTGGACCTTGGGCTTGAGGATTTGCGGATCGAAGGGTTTGAACAGGTAATCCACGGCGCCACTGGCGTAGCCCTTGATGACCGCATCCTGGGATTGCTCGTTGGCCGTCAGGAAAATGATCGGCGTGAGCCGCGTGCGCTGGCTGCCGCGCATCAGGCGCGCCACTTCGAAACCGTCCATGTCGGGCATCTGCACATCCAGCAGAACCAGGTCGATGTCGTGTTCAAGCAGCAGGTTAAGCGCCTCGATCCCCGAGGACGCGGTCATGACTTGCCAATCCTGACGCTGCAACAAGGCTCGCATGCTGAGCAGGTTTTCAGGGTAATCATCAACAATCAAAAGGACAGAGCTGTCTTCGCCGAGCGGTGGTTGCGCGCATTCCATGCTGCTTCTCTTATCGGGCGCCACGTCCGTTTTTACGTAGCAAAGCGGACAAATACTGTCCCCTCACTCTAGACCGGGATTGTCAAAAGCAGTAGGTGTCAACGCGCCATCATCCAGGCAAAGCCCGAAATAGCCGACTAACGGTCACCCTCCTCGGGCACAAAAGCTGCACAGACAACTTCGACGGACAATTGACGTCAGCCATCCGCCGAAAGGTTGCCAGCCAGTTTCTTCCGTCGCTTACCCATACGCCCGAAAAGACCGGCCTAGAGCCTTGCCTTGCGGTGTGCGGCTTTTTCATCGAGTGACATAGGATCCCCACCATGATCGATCTCTCAACCTGGAACCTGAGCATCCCCGAAGGCAGCCCTCCGGCCACCATTGAAACCTCTCAACTCGTGCAAGGGTTCCAGGACCCGTATTTTCGCTCCGATTCCGGCACGGTGTTTTTCTGGGCGCCGGTGACTGGCGCCACGACCACTAATGCTATTTATCCACGCAGTGAACTTCGTGAAACCTACAGCAACGGCACCTTGCGCAATTGGCTGTACCCGGCGGCGGACAACAAGCTGGCTGCCACCCTGGCCGTCAGCCAAGTGCCCAGCACCGGCAAGGTCGTGATTGGCCAGATCCATGCCAAGGACAGCACCAGCCCCATGGTGAAGCTGGAATACCAATATAAAACCTACAGCACCACCGGCAACATTGTCGCCAAGGTGCGCATGCGCCCGGACGACGAAACCGGCCAAGTCATCACCATCGCCACGGGCATCAAGCTGAATCAATCCTTCTCTTACCTGATCCATCTCAGCCCCGCCGGCGTGCTGACCATCAATGGCGCGGGTTACCAGTGGAGCTCCCCCATCAGCTCCACTTGGAGCGACAAGCCGCTGTACTTCAAGGCGGGCGTGTACGTGCAGGACAACACCGGTTATCCCACCGAAGGCGGGACCGTGACGTTCAGCCTGCTGGATATCGATCACATCTAGGCGCTTGCGTGACGCCAGGGCAGCAACGGAATGCTGCCGGCCTGGGGTGACCCTATCGATGCGCCATAGTTCAGAGCGAGCTCAAAACTACCGACTAACGGTTACCCATCCAGGCATAGATGCTGCAATTGACACATTCGACGAACAATTGACGTCAAACATCCGCCGGATGGCTACTTAAAAAGACCCCTTCCTGCGTGATCAACACGCTCCAAATGCTCGGAGTAGAGCCTCCCGCTTTGGTACTCAGCACTTTTACGCCCCGTTACGCAGGATCCGACCATGATCGATCTCAATACTTGGAACTTGAGCATTCCCGAAGGCAGCCCCGCCACCACCATCGAAACGCCTCGGCTGGCCCAAGGGTTCAAGGATGAATATTTCCACTCCGACACCGGCATGCTGTTCTTCTGGGCGCCGGTGACCGGCACCAAGACTGCAAACGCGATCTACCCACGCAGCGAACTGCGCGAAACCTACAGCGACGGCACCCTGCGCAACTGGTTGTACCCGGCGGCGGACAACACCCTGCGTGCCGCCATCAGCGTCAGCCAGGTGCCCAGCTCCGGCAAGATCGTGATCGGTCAGATCCACACCAAGGACAGCACCAGCCCCATGGTGAAACTGGAGTACCAGTACAAAACCTATAGCTCCACCGGCAACATCGTCGCCAAGGTGCGCTTGCGCCCCGACGACGAATCCGGTCAAGTCATCACCATCGCCACCGGCGTGAAGCTCAATCAAAGTTTTACCTACATGATCCACCTCAGCCCGAAGGGCGCGCTGGGCATCAGTGCGGCGGGCTACAACTGGAGAACCACTGTCGACCCTTCCTGGAAGGTCAAACCGCTGTATTTCAAAGCGGGCGTCTACGTACAGGACAACACCGGCTACACCACCGAGGGCGGCAAAGTGACGTTCAGCCTGCTGGAAATCAAACATACGACGCTTTGATCGAAAATCCGCTCAGCCGCAACAGCAGCACGGAACGCTGCTATCGGCGCCCCTCTTGAGAAGGCATCCGGTTCAGGGTGCTTTTTTTTGCCCTGCACCCGGCAAAGCTGCCAAATTGCCATCGCGTAATGGTTCCGAGAAAAAGCCAGGCAGCCGACCAATGGTTATTTATCTCGGGCACAAATCCGGAAAACACCACTCTGACGGTCTGCTGACGCCAACCCTCCGCCGGACGACCGTGCCAAAAACTCGTCCGCACCCCTTCTGGCCTCAGTAAACGCGCGTCTTAGAGCCTCCGGCTGTGGCGTAAATCATTTCTTCTTCTCAGAAAGGATCCGAACATGGTCGATCTTGCAACCTGGAACCTGAGCATCCCCGAAGGCAGCCCGCCGAAAACCATCGAAACCCCTCGGCTGGTGGATGGGTTCCAGGACAAATATTTCAATTCCCAAGGCAGCACGGTGTATTTCTGGTCACCGGTGACCGGTACCAAGACTGAAAACGCAATCTATCCGCGCAGCGAATTGCGCGAGACCTACAAGGATGGCACCTTGCGCAACTGGGTCTATCCCGACGCCGACAACCAGCTACGGGCAAGCCTCGTTGTCAATCAGGTGCCCAGCAGCGGCAAGATCGTGATTGGTCAGATCCATACCAAGGACAGCAGCAAGCCCATGGTCAAATTGGAATACCAATACAAGGAAGACAGCGCCACCGGCAACATCGTCGCCAAGGTCCGCATGCGTCCCGATGACGATGAAGGCCGGGTCATCACCGTTGCCACGGGGGTGAAGCTGAACCGGTCCTTCTCTTACCGCATTCATCTTGATCGTACGGGCGATCTTGGCATTACCGCTGCGGGTAACAGCTGGTACACCACCGTGGGCCGCGCCTGGCGCGACAAGCCGTTGTACTTCAAGGCTGGGGTGTATGTGCAGGATAACTCCGGTTACACCAGTGAAGGCGGGAAAGTGACGTTTAGCGTGTTGGATATCGATCACAACACCTGAAATTTCGCTTCCGAAAATCCCGTAGGAAACACCCTCTTGTGGCGAGGGGATTTATCCCCGCTGGGCTGCGAAGCAGCCCCTCTTTCCGTCAGCCCCACCGCATGTGCCGACTTTACGGCGGCTGCGCCCCCGAGCGGGAGCAAGCTCCCTCGCCACAGGGTGTTGTGGCGTCCTACAGGTCGGTTTTGGCTTCGAAAATCTCCTCTATAGTTCGGTGTGTCTGCTGGCTTTGGTCGGTGGGCAAGGGTTTCGCAGCCCACCGACAGAACAGAGACTTTGCACCGTCAAATGAAAATTCAGGCAAACTCGCCTGCGTTCATTTTATGGCGGTTGCGCGTGGGAGACCTTCGGGTCTGCCGGGTTTGGTCTCTATCTCGGTCTGCGAACCCGCGTGCAACTGCCACCCATTTGTTTCGCAGCAAGAAGGTGGCGATCAATTTTTATTAATAGAGCCCAAACCTTATGACGACGACTCAATCAGTTAGCCGCTTCACCCCTCTCACTCCAATCGCCACCACCCAACCTGTGCTGTTCATCGACAGAACCGCCCCGCTAACAGAGCTTCACGCCTGCGCCAGTGAACGCCTACATGCCACCCTCGATTACCTGACGCTCATGGCCTGCGCCACCCTGCGCGATTCGGCCGCCAGCGACTTCAATACCCTCACCAATGTTGCTCGGATCTTGGTCCAGGATGTCACCGATGTGTTTGGCGTCATTGAACAGCGCGGGCTCGAAGACCAATAAAGATCCCCTGTGGGAGCGAGCTTGCTCGCGATAGCGCTGGGTCAGTGATAGGGATGTTGGCTGACACAGCGCTATCAGGATCTGTGTGTATATCCGTTTTCTTTGCAACGGCCGCTTATGGTTTCGCCCTTACGGCGAGTCACTTTCGAAAAGCGCGAAAGTAACCAAAGCGCTTCTGCCCCACCACTTGGCGCCTCGCCTAGGCTCGGCATGCCCTCACTCCGGCATTGCTCCGTGGGCCGCCGCGAAGGGCCATCCATGGCCCAGCGCGGCTATCCCGGCATCCATGCCGGAATGCCCACTCCACAATGCCTGCGTTCGGCCATCGTGGTTAACGGGGCGCCGAGATCAACGTCCATCGCGAGGCGGCCTAGTAGCCGACCTGGCTCTTCTGGTCGTACACCCATCAGATCTGTTTGAGCAGCTCCTGTGGGAGCAAAGCTTGCTCGCGAGGCGGCCTCACAGCCGACCTGGTTCTCCCGGTCGTACACCCCTCAGATCTGTTTGAGCAGGACCTGTGGGAGCAAAGCTTGCTCGCGAGGCGGCCTGACAGCCGACCTGGTTCCCCCGGTCGTACACCCATCAGAACTGTTTGAGCAGGACCTGTGGGAGCGAGCCTGCTCGCGAAGAGGCCGGTACATTCAACATCTTCATCGACTGAACCACCGCCTTCGCGAGCAGGCTCGCTCCCACAATTGAACCGGTGTACGACCAGCAGAGCCAGGCCGGCTGTCAGGCCGCCTCGCGAGCAAGCTTTGCTTCCACAGATCTGCCGGGTGTACGACCGGGAGAGCCAGGTCGGCTACTAGGCCGCCTCGCGATGGACGTTGATCTCGGACGCCCCGTTAACCACGATGGCCGAACGCAGGCATTGCGCAGTGGGCACCTCGGCATGGATGCCGAGGTAGCCGCGCTGGGCCATGGATGGCCCTTCGCGGCGGGCCCACGGAGCAATGCCGGAGTGAGGGCACACCGAGCCAAAGCGAGGTGCCAAGTGGTGGGGCATGAGCGCTTTGGTTACTTTCGACTGGGCCGGCTTCCGGGCTTTTCGAAAGTGACCCGCCGTAAGGGCGGAACCATAAGCCGCCGTCACCCAAAAAACGGATATACACACAAATCCAAAACATAAAAAAACCCGCATCACTGCGGGTTCTTTAATAACGAATAACGCGAAAAGCTTAGTTGACCTTAGCGTTCAACTCACCTTTCAGATACCGCTGATACATAGCCTCCAGAGAGATCGGCTTGATCTTGGAAGCATTACCCGCAGTACCAAACGCCTCATAACGCGCAATACACACATCACGCATCGCCGTCACAGTCGCGCCAAAGAACTTACGCGGATCAAACTCGCTAGGGTTGGTCGCCATCAACCGACGCATCGCACCAGTAGAGGCCAGACGCAAATCGGTATCGATGTTGACCTTGCGCACGCCGTACTTGATGCCTTCGACGATCTCTTCAACCGGCACGCCGTAGGTCTCTTTGATGTCGCCACCGTACTGGTTGATGATCGCCAGCCACTCCTGCGGTACCGAGGAAGAACCGTGCATCACCAGGTGAGTGTTGGGGATGCGCTTGTGGATTTCCTTGATGCGGTCGATCGCCAGCACGTCGCCGGTTGGCGGCTTGGTGAACTTGTAGGCGCCGTGGCTGGTGCCGATGGCGATGGCCAGGGCGTCGACCTGGGTCTTCTTGACGAAGTCCGCGGCTTCTTCCGGGTCGGTCAGCATCTGGCTGTGGTCCAGCACGCCTTCGGCGCCGATGCCGTCTTCTTCACCGGCCATACCGGTTTCCAGCGAGCCCAGGCAACCCAGTTCGCCTTCTACCGACACGCCGCAGGCGTGGGCCATGGCGACGGTCTGCTGGGTGACGCGTACGTTGTACTCGTAGTCGGTCGGAGTCTTGCCGTCTTCGCCGAGGGAACCGTCCATCATCACCGAGCTGAAGCCCAGCTGGATGGAGCGCTGGCAGACGTCCGGGCTGGTGCCGTGGTCCTGGTGCATGCACACCGGGATGTGCGGGAATTCTTCGATCGCTGCCAGGATCAGGTGACGCAGGAACGGCGCGCCGGCGTATTTGCGGGCACCGGCCGAAGCCTGGACGATCACCGGAGAGTCAGTCTTGTCAGCGGCTTCCATGATGGCGCGCATCTGCTCAAGGTTGTTGACGTTAAAGGCTGGAACGCCGTAGCCGAACTCGGCTGCGTGGTCCAGCATCTGACGCATGCTGATAAGTGCCATTAGTGTGTCTCTCCCGGTCGAGGGTCGTTAATCGTGCCAGCCTGCCGGAGCGGCGGCGGCTATTCAAGTCATTGCGGATCGGGGGTCGGCCCCGGTCTGCGTGTTCGGTATCGCTAAACCCAGCTACTGACGCGATCCCTGTGGGAGCGAGCTTGCTCGCGATGAGGGCGGTACATTCAACATCACTGTTGCCTGATACACCGCTATCGCGAGCAAGCTCGCTCCCACACTGGATCTGCTCCCACATTTGGATCCCTGTGGATCAGTTCAATCGTATTACTGCGCTTTGCAGCCACGCCCAATCAAGTCATTGGTGGCGACCCAATACACCAGGCCTTCCTCACCCTTGACGTGAAACGCCAGCATGTCATCGCTGTACAGGGAACCTTCGGCACCCGGCTCAAGCTTGAGGCGATAAACCTTATCGGCACCGCCCAGGCGTACATCGACCTCCTTGCGGGCGGCGTCGGTGTAGCGCCAGAGCACTTTGGCCTCGCTGTCACAGGTCCAGCTCGTCCAGCCCTCTGCAACGGGCTCGGACGACTGCAAAAAACCCAGTTGCGCACAACCGCCCAGCAATGCCAACGCCACGACGGCGATCAAGCCTTTCATCCGTGTTCCTCGACTGACGGCACACGCCGCCAGCCATGAGTTAAGAGTCAGACCCGTCAAGGACAACCATGTTCCTTGGTCGGGGTTTGCGTCTCGTATTTGTCCAGGCCGTCCGGTCCGGAACGCTTGTTCAGCACCGGGTTGGTCTCGGCCTGCCAGTCGGCCTGGTAACAGCCGTCTTCAGGCGCTGGCGTGCCGGGTTGCGGCGCCGGAGCCTGCGGGCTGCTTGAGCAGGCCACCAGCATCGTCGCCGCCAACAGCAACGGGATCGTCTTGACCATCAGAACACTCCTTTGCCTGGTCAATGCAGCTTCAGGCCTTGGCCCGGCTTTCCAGGACTTCCACGGCTGGCAACACTTTGCCTTCGACGAACTCGAGGAATGCGCCGCCGCCGGTAGAAATGTAGGAGATCTGCTCAGCCACGCCATATTTGTCGATGGCCGCCAGGGTGTCGCCACCACCGGCGATGGAGAATGCGTCGCTTTCGGCGATGGCCTGGGCCAGCACCTTGGTGCCGTTGCCGAACTGGTCGAACTCGAACACGCCGACCGGGCCGTTCCACAGGATGGTCTTGGAAGATTTCAGCAGTTCGGCGAAGTTGGCCGCGGTTTGCGGGCCGATGTCGAGGATCATATCGTCCTCGGCTACGTCATCGATCAACTTGACGGTGGCGGTGGCGCTTTCAGCGAATTCCTTGGCCACCACCACGTCCACCGGCAACGGTACGCTGACCTTGGCGGCGATTTCCCGGGCGGTGTCCAGCAGGTCCGGTTCGTACAGGGATTTGCCGACCGGGTGACCGGCCGCGGCGAGGAAGGTGTTGGCGATGCCGCCACCGACGATCAACTGGTTGCAGACCTGGCTCAGGCTGTTGAGCACGTCCAGCTTGGTGGAGACCTTGGAGCCGGCAACGATGGCCGCCATCGGTTGGGCCGGCGAGCCCAGGGCCTTGCCCAGGGCGTCCAGCTCGGCCGCCAGCAACGGGCCTGCGGCGGCGACTTTGGCGAACTTCGCCACGCCATGGGTCGAACCCTCGGCGCGGTGGGCAGTGCCGAACGCGTCCATCACGAACACGTCGCACAGGGCGGCGTATTGCTGGGCCAGTTCGTCGGCGTTCTTTTTCTCGCCCTTGTTGAAGCGCACGTTTTCGAACAGCACGACATCGCCGGCCTTCACGTCGACGCCGCCCAGGTAGTCAGCGACCAAGGGCACGTCACGGCCCAGGGCACGGCTCAGGTAATCGGCCACCGGCTTGAGGCTGTTTTCTGCCGAGAACTCGCCTTCGGTCGGACGGCCCAAGTGCGAGCAGACCATCACCGCCGCACCTTTTTCCAGGGCCAGCTTGATGGTCGGCAGCGAAGCCAGGATACGCGCGTCGCTGGTGACAACACCGTCCTTGACGGGGACGTTGAGGTCTTCGCGGATCAGTACGCGCTTACCTTGCAGATCGAGGTCGGACATCTTCAACACGGTCATGGGTCGCAATTCCTGGGTAACTGTTTAGAGAGCAGGTTTTTTAGAAGCGGTTTGCAGGTAATGCTCGGCAACGTCCAGCATTCGGTTGGCAAACCCCCATTCGTTGTCGAACCAGGCCAGGATGTTCACAAGCCGAGGCCCGGAAACACGGGTCTGGCTGGCATCGACGATGGCCGAATGCGGGTCATGGTTAAAATCACAACTGGCATGAGGCAACTCGGTGTAGGCCAGAAGGCCTTTGAGCGGACCACTGGTGGCGGCTTCGCGCAGGATCCGGTTGACCTCGGTGGCGTCGGTATCGCTCACGGTCTGCATCGTAATGTCGAGGCAGGACACGTTGACCGTCGGCACCCGCACGGCTTTGGCCTGAATTCGCCCGGCAAGTTCCGGCAGCAGCCGTTCGATGCCGCGCGCCAGACCAGTGGACACCGGAATCACCGATTGGAACGCCGAACGGGTGCGGCGCAAATCCTCATGGTGGTAGGCGTCGATCACCGGCTGGTCGTTCATTGCCGAGTGGATGGTGGTGATCGACACGTATTCCAGGCCAATGGCCTGGTCCAGCAGGCGCAACAGCGGCACGCCGCAGTTGGTGGTGCAGGACGCGTTGGACACCAGCAACTCTTCGCCGGTCAGGCAATCCTGGTTCACGCCGTAGACGATGGTGGCGTCCACGTCCGCTTCACTGGCCATCGGCTGGGAGAACAGCACCCGTGGCGCGCCGGCCGCGAGAAAACGCTGGCCGTCTTCGCGGTTGTTATAGGCACCGGAGCACTCGAGCACCAGATCGACATCCAGGGACGCCCAATCGATGCCTTCGGGGGTGGCACTGCGCAGGACTTTCACGCAGTCGCCATTAATATGCAGACAATCGCCCTCCACCCGCACCTCGCCGGGAAACCGGCCGTGGGTGGAGTCAAAGCGTGTCAGGTATTCGATGCTGGCCATGTCGGCCAGGTCATTGATCGCCACGATTTCGAAACCGGCCTTGGCCCCTCGCTCGAACAACGCACGCAAGACGCAACGACCTATCCGGCCGTAGCCGTTGAGTGCAACTTTGTAGGGACGCGGTTGGGGCATGGGGGGTTCTCTGACCAGAGTGAAGCCATGGAGTACAGCGCTGAATGTTCCGCAGTCATCGCGGGCAAGCCTTGCTCCCACAGGCTGGCATTTTCCCAGTAGGGGTGTGCACATCCTGTGGGAGCAAGGCTTGCCCGCGATAGAGTCAGAACAGGCAATACATGCCTGGACTTAGTCTTCCAGCAGCTCTTCAGCCTGACCCAGGATGTTTTCCAGGGTGAAACCGAATTCCTCGAACAGCGCCGGCGCAGGTGCCGATTCGCCGTAGGTGGTCATGCCGATCACGCGACCTTCCAGGCCCACGTACTTGTACCAGTAATCGGCGTGAGCAGCCTCGATGGCGATCCGCGCGCTGACCTGAAGCGGCAACACCGCTTGCTTGTAGCCGGCATCCTGGGCGTCGAACACGCTGGTGCATGGCATGGACACTACGCGCACGTTGCGGCCCTGCTCGGTCAGCTTGTCGTAGGCCTGGACGGCCAGGCCGACTTCGGAACCGGTGGCGATCAGGATCAGCTCAGGCTCGCCGATGCAGTCCTTGAGCACGTAGCCGCCGCGGGTGATGTCACCGATCTGGTCGGCATCGCGGTTCTGGTGCTGCAGGTTCTGGCGCGAGAAGATCAGCGCCGACGGGCCGTCGTTACGCTCGATCGCGTATTTCCAGGCCACTGCCGATTCCACGGCATCGCATGGGCGCCAGGTGTCCAGGTTCGGCGTGCAACGCAGGCTCGCCAGTTGCTCGATCGGCTGGTGAGTCGGGCCGTCTTCGCCCAGGCCGATGGAGTCGTGGGTGAACACATACAGGATGCGTTTTTTCATCAGCGCCGACATGCGCACGGCGTTGCGGGCGTATTCCATGAACATCAGGAAGGTCGCGCCGTAAGGCACCAGGCCGCCATGCAGGGCCACGCCGTTCATGATCGCGCTCATGCCGAACTCGCGAACGCCGTAGTACATGTAGTTGCCGCTGGCGTCTTCGGCGCTGACGCCTTTGCAGCCTTTCCACAGGGTCAGGTTGGAACCGGCCAGGTCGGCCGAACCGCCCAGCAGTTCAGGCAACAGCGGGCCGAAGGCGTTCAGGGTGTTCTGGCTGGCCTTGCGGCTGGCGATGGTTTCGCCCTTGGCGGCGACTTCAGCGATGTACGCCGAGGCTTTTTCGGCGAAATCGGCCGGCAGCTCGCCGCTGAGGCGACGCACCAGCTCGTTTGCCAGCTCAGGGAATTCGGCGGAATAGGCCGCGAAACGCTGGTCCCATTCGGCTTCGAGCGCGCGGCCTTTTTCCTTGGCATCCCACTCGGCGTAAATGTCGGCCGGGATTTCGAACGGGCCATGGTTCCACTTCAACGCGGCGCGGGTCAGGGCGATTTCCTCGGCACCCAGTGGCGCGCCGTGGCAGTCTTCCTTGCCTTGTTTGTTCGGCGAGCCGAAACCGATGGTGGTCTTGCAGCAGATCAGGGTCGGCTGGGCGCTTTTGCGGGCGGTCTCGATGGCGGTCTTGATCTCTTCCGGATCGTGGCCGTCGACGTTGCGGATCACCAGCCAGTTGTAGGCTTCGAAGCGCTTGGGGGTGTCGTCGGTGAACCAGCCTTCGACTTCGCCATCGATGGAGATGCCGTTGTCGTCATAGAAGGCGATCAGCTTGTCCAGGCCCAGGGTGCCGGCCAGGGAGGCGACTTCATGGGAAATGCCTTCCATCATGCAGCCATCACCCAGGAACACGTAGGTGTGGTGATCAACAACGTTATGGCCGGGGCGGTTGAATTGCGCCGCCAGGACTTTTTCCGCCAGGGCAAAACCCACGGCGTTGGCAAGACCTTGGCCCAATGGACCGGTGGTGGTTTCCACGCCTGGGGTGTAGCCGTATTCCGGGTGGCCCGGGGTGCGGCTGTGCAGTTGGCGGAAGTTCTTCAGGTCATCGATCGACAGGTCGTAGCCGGTCAGGTGCAGCAGCGAGTAGATCAACATCGAGCCGTGGCCGTTGGACAGTACGAAACGGTCACGGTCGGCGAAGGCTGGGTTGCTCGGGCTGTGCTTGAGGTAGTCGCGCCAAAGCACCTCGGCGATATCCGCCATACCCATGGGGGCACCGGGATGGCCGCTGTTGGCTTTCTGCACGGCATCCATGCTGAGGGCACGAATGGCATTGGCACGCTCACGACGGCTGGGCATCGCTGTTCTCCTGCGGGTATTGAATCGAGAATGAATAAAACGGAACTGAAAAAAGGCGAGCATTTTCCCTCACC
>NZ_CAKKMI010000022.1:0-85491 GCF_918698105.1 Pseudomonas brassicacearum
CGCGATAGCGGTGTGTCAGCCAACATAGATATTGGCTGGTCTACCGCTATCGCGAGCAAGCTCGCTCCCACAGGGATTTGTGCTGCTGTTACAACGCGATCGGCTTGCGCCCCGCAAACGAATGCGCCAGCGTCCCGCCATCCACCAACTCAAGCTCCCCACCCAGCGGCACGCCGTGGGCGATGCGCGAGGCGACCAGGCCTTTGTTGTTGAGCAGTTGGGCGATGTAATGGGCGGTGGCTTCGCCTTCGACCGTCGGGTTCGTAGCAAGGATGACTTCCGTGAACGTACCCGCTTCTTCGATCCGCGCGACCAACTGTGGAATGCCGATGGCTTCAGGCCCCAAGCCGTCGAGTGGTGACAGATGGCCCTTGAGCACGAAATAACGGCCACGAAAACCGGTCTGCTCCACCGCATACACATCCATTGGCCCCTCCACCACGCAGAGCAGGCTGTCGTCCCGACGCGGGTCGGCACATTGTGGGCAGAGGTCGTCTTCGGTGAGGGTGCGGCATAAACGGCAATGCCCTACGCCTTCCATGGCCTGGCTCAGGGCCTGGGCCAGGCGCGAACCGCCGCTGCGATCACGCTCGAGCAATTGCAACGCCATGCGCTGGGCAGTTTTCTGACCTACACCCGGCAACGTTCGCAGGGCATCGATCAGTTGGCGAATCAAAGGGCTGAAGCTCATGGAGGAAATGTCCGACATAACAACGAGACGCGGTTTATACCCGCGCCTCCGATTAGCGTCAAATACTCAATCCTGGGCGACCCGTACCACCAACTTGCCGAAGTTGCGCCCTTCCAACAGGCCGATAAACGCCTGCGGTGCATTCTCAAGGCCATCAACCACGTCCTCGCGGAACTTGACCTTGCCATCGCGCACCCAAGGGGCCATGGCGCTGATGAATTCCGGCTGGCGGTCGCCGTAGTCGTCAAACACGATAAACCCCTGGATCCGCACGCGCTTGGTCAGCAACGTGCGCTGCAACTGCGGCAAGCGATCCGGGCCGCTCGGCGCTTGATGATCGTTGTAGGAAGCGATCAGGCCACAGAGCGGGATCCGTGCCTTGGCGTTGAGCAGCGGCACGACGGCGTCGAAAACCTTGCCACCGACGTTTTCGTAATAGATGTCGATGCCCTTGTCACAGGCCCGGGCCAGCTCCTCGGTAAAATTCGCGCTCTTGTGATCGACACAGGCGTCAAACCCCAGCTCGTCGACCACGTACTTGCATTTTTCGCTGCCACCCGCGACGCCGACGACGCGCAGGCCCTTGATCTTCGCCACCTGGCCGACCACCGAGCCCACGGCACCCGAGGCCGCCGCGACCACCAGGGTTTCCCCGGCCTTGGGTTGGCCAATGTCCATCAGCCCCATGTAAGCGGTCATGCCCGGCATGCCCAGCACACCCAGGGCCATCGAAGGACTGGGCAGCCCCGAGGGGATGGGCATCACGTTGCGCCCGTCGCTGATGCTGTGGCTCTGCCAACCGGTGGCCCCTACCACCAGATCGCCCTCCTGGAATTTCGGGTGCATCGAGCGCTCCACGCGGCTGACGGCGCCACCGGTCATCACCTCATCGATTTGCACCGGAGCGGCGTAGGAAGGTCCGTCACTCATTCGCCCGCGCATGTAGGGGTCCAAGGACAGGAACAGCGTCTTGAGCAAGATCTGCCCTTGCGCCAGCTCCGGCAGCGTCACCTGCTCCAGACGGAAATTGTCCGCGGTCGGGGCGCCATGGGGGCGGGAGGCAAGGACAATGCGCTGGCTGGAAGTCGAAGCTTGTGACATGGGAGCGTCTCCTTGATCGTTGAGTGGCACGTATAGGGAGCAGACCATTGCCGAGGGGGTGGCGTTCGATGTTTGTTCGGTTGGACCGCAGTGACCGCATCGCGAGCAAGCTCGCTCCCACAGTGGACTGTGGTGAATACAAGATTTGTGCTCACTCATGAACCCTGTGGGAGCGAGCTTGCTCGCGATAGCGACCTGACATCCACCGAAGTATTTGGACCAGAAACAAAAATGCCAGGCGCGATGCCTGGCATTGTATGTAGCCCATCCCGAACGGGATGGCGAATCAGAACGGCAGTTTCATGCCCGGCGGCAGTTGCATGCCGGCCGTCATGCCAGACATCTTGTCCTGGCTGTTGGCTTCGATCTTGCGCACCGCGTCATTGACGGCGGCGGCGAACAGGGCTTCGAGCATTTCCTTGTCGTCTTCGCTCAGGCCTTCGACCACGCTTGGGTCGATGCTGACGCGCTTGATGTCGTGACGACCGGTCATGACCACGGTCACCATGTCGCCGCCGGACTTGCCGGTGACTTCGGCGTTGGCCAGTTCTTCCTGCATCTTGGCCATTTTTTCCTGCATCTGCTGCGCCTGCTTCATCAGGCCGGCCATGCCACCTTTCATCATGGGAATCACCTCGAAAGTACTTGGATAAACAACGCGCCCGGCCCGATCGACCCGGCGCCTTCAGTTATGAGCCCTGGGTAACCGGGGCCTCGACAGGTTCGATAGTATCGTGACGGACCACGGCGCCGAACTGTTGCATCATCTGCTGGATGAATGGATCACCGTGGATCGACTCCTCGGCTTCGCGCTGACGGTCCGCTCGGCGCCGGGACGCGGCCTGGGCCGGGGTCTCCTGCTCGGGCTTGATCAGCTCGATGGTCAGCGTCAGGGTGCGCTGGTGATACTGGTTCAGCGCATCGTTGAGGCGACGTTGCTGGGTCGCGTTGAACAGTGCGCTGTGGGCCGGGTCCAGGTGCAGCAGCCAGTGGTCGCCTTCCACGGCCATCAGCGTGCAGTTGGCGGCGATGCTGCCGGTCATGCCGCTGATCGGCAGTTTCGGGAACAGCTCCAGCCATTGCAGGGCCAGCCCGGTGGCCGGCATCGCCGCAGGTTCCGGCTCGGGCTCCGGGGCCGGCTCAGCGGCGTGCTCGCTGGCCAGGTCGTCCAGGTAGCTGTAGGCCGAATCCATGTCCGGCTCGATGTAATCCTCGTCCAGCGGCGGTTCGTCGTCCTGATCGAGGCCGGGCGTGGCGACATCGACGTCGGCCACGGTCGGCTCGGGCACCGGCGCGGCGACCCACTCCGGCGCATCGGGCACCACGCTGTCGGGCGTCGGCAAAGGCATCGGCGGCAACTCGGGCTGCTCGGCGACGGTCTCCAGGACCGGCTCCACGGCAGGTTGCTGGACAACCTCGGGCTCGATCGGATCGTTCCAGGGCAGATCGACGACCGCTTCAGCGACCGGTTCGGGCAGGGCCTCGACGACCGGTTCAGGTTCTGGCTCAGGGGCCGCGACAACGGGTGTCGGGGTCGGTGATGCCACAGGTGCCGGCGCTGCCGGAGCCGAAGCCACTGCCGGCGCAACGACGGGCGCGGCAGCCACTGGCTTGGCGGAATCAGCTGTGGCCTGGCTGATCCCCACTGGCTTTAGCGTTTGCCTCGGGGCGTCCGCCGTGTCGGCTGGCCGGAACGCCAGCATTCGCAGCAGGACCATTTCGAAGCCACCACGCGGATCCGGTGCCAGGGGCAGGTCGCGTCGGCCGATCAGGCCCATCTGGTAATAGAACTGCACATCTTCGGCCGGCAGGGCCTGGGCCAGGGCCAGTACTCGATCACGGTCGCCATGGCCGTTGTCGACGCCATCCGGCAAGGCCTGGGCGATGGCCACCCGGTGCAACACGTTGAGAATTTCCGAGAGCACGCCATTCCAGTCCGGGCCCTGCTCGGCCAGGTGACGCACCGCCTCGAGCAGCGCCTTGGCATCGCCTTCGATCAGCGCATGCAAGACGTCATAGACCTGGCCGTGATCGAGGGTGCCGAGCATGGCCCGGACATCCGCGGCCATGACCTTGCCTTCACCGAAAGCGATGGCCTGGTCGGTCAGGCTCATGGCGTCGCGCATCGAACCATCGGCGGCGCGGCCCAGCAGCCACAGGGCATCGTCCTCGAAGGGCACCTTCTCGACACCCAGCACGTGGGTAAGGTGCTCGACGACTCGTTCCGGCGTCATGTTCTTGAGGGAGAACTGCAGGCACCGCGACAAAATCGTTGCAGGAAGTTTCTGCGGGTCGGTGGTCGCCAGGATGAACTTGACGTAGGGCGGCGGTTCTTCGAGGGTCTTGAGCAGCGCATTGAAGGAATGGCTGGAGAGCATGTGCACTTCGTCGATCAGGTAGACCTTGAAGCGCCCACGGCTCGGCGCGTACTGCACGTTGTCGAGCAGCTCGCGGGTGTCTTCGACCTTGGTGCGGCTGGCGGCGTCGATCTCGATCAGGTCGACGAAACGGCCCTCGTCGATTTCCCGGCAGACCGAGCACTCGCCGCAGGGCGTGGAGGTGATGCCGGTTTCACAGTTCAGGCACTTGGCGATGATTCGCGCGATGGTGGTCTTGCCCACGCCGCGGGTGCCGGTGAACAGGTAGGCATGGTGCAGCCGCTGGCTGTCCAAGGCATTGATCAGGGCCTTGAGCACATGGGTCTGGCCGACCATTTCGCGGAACGAGCGCGGACGCCATTTACGTGCAAGAACCTGATAACTCATCGAAAACCGTCGCATCGAAGGAACATAAGCGGCTAATGCTAGCGGAGCAGGGGCGAAATTGCATCCGGTGTGCTCGTCTAATCTGACTAAGATTGGATCAGGGACTCGGTTGTCGACGCGGTTTTGCACAGTCAGGAGAGTTTATGCGCGCAGCCATGGGGGCGTTGCTGTTGTTGGGTAGCAGTTGCTTTGCCGAGGAAGCACCCTTGCGTTTCGCCGTTACCGACGGTTGGGCGATGCCCATGGTGCAGATCGAACGGGGTCGCCCGACCCAGGGCATCCTTCCCGATATAATGACCAGCCTGGCGACCCGGATGGGACTGCCGGCGCAATTCCATGTCCTGTCCCGCGCCCGGCTGGAGGGCGCCATGAAACACGGCGAGATCGACATGCGTTGCTACGTCAGCCCCGACTGGGTAAAGGACAGTGGCGATTACCTCTGGAGCGTCCCGTTGTTTTTCCAGCGCGACCTGCTCGTCGCCACGGCAAGCGCCCCTGCGGCGGTCACACTAGCCTCGTTGCCGGAACAGCCGATCGGCACGGTACTCGGCTATAGCTACCCGACCCTGCAACCCTTGTTCGACCGCGGCCAACTGCACCGCGACGATGCCCGCAGCCAGGAACAGGTGCTGGCGAAGCTGCTGGCCGGGCGTTATCGCTACGGGATCAGCAACCAATGGGCGCTGGACTGGTTCAATCAACGTCATACCGCTGATCGGCAACTCCATGAGGTGGCCGTGCTTCAAGAACAGCAGTTGAGTTGTTACGTGCGCAACGATCCGAACATTCCAGCGCAACGCATTCTGAGAACCTTGTTGAACATGAAGACGTCCGGGGAGATCGACGCGATCATCCAGCTCTACACTGGCCGCACTGACGCATCGCAGGCCAGGAGCGAGGCACCCTCGCCCTGATCGCCTGGCCGCTGCCATTGCGACGGCGGGATGAACCCCTGCACCCAGCCGGGTACCTGTTCGGGCGGCATGGGCCGGGCGATGAAATAACCTTGCGCCACCTCGCAGCCCAGGTTCAACAGCAATTGGCCATGCTCAAGGCTGTCCAACCCTTCGGCGACCACCTCACGACCAAACGCCCGGGCCAGGCCGATCACCGCTTCGGTCAGTGCCAGGTCGTCGCGGTCATGGAGAATATCGCGGACAAAGGTCTTGTCGATCTTGATGGTTTGCGTGCGCAGGTGCTTGAGGTCGTTGAGCGAACAGTAGCCCGTGCCGAAACCACCCAGCGAAAATCCCACGCCCAAGGCATGGCAGGCCTGCAGGCAGGCGCTGACGTGGGCAAGGTTTTCCACTGCAACGGATTCGACAATCTGCAGATCCAACAGGCGTGGCGGTACCGCTGGATGCCGTTCCAACACCTGCCGCAGCCGCTCGACAAAATCCGCCCGCTGGAAATGCCGCGCCGAGATATTGATACTCACCGGCCAGCCCTGCCCCGCTTGCTGCCATTGCTGCAACTGGGTCAAGACCTGCTCCATGACCCACTCGCCGATCTCGACGATCAGGTCGGTCTCTTCCACCAGCGGCAGGAACTCCCGAGGCGGCACCAGGCCACGTTGCGGATGCTTCCAGCGCAGCAGCGCCTCCAGGCCGACCACGGTGCCATCACGCATGTTGACCTTGGGCTGGAAGTGCAGCCGCAACTCGTTACCGGCCAGTGCCTGGCGGACCCGCTCGACGGTCTGGTAAGTGGCCCGCACTTCCTTGTCCCGGGACACATCGAACAAGTGGAAACGATTGCGACCGCTTTGCTTGGCCACGTACATCGCCTGGTCGGCGTGACGCAACAGGGTCTCGGCGTCCTCGTTATCCCACGGAAACAATGTGACGCCAATGCTGGCGAAGACCTTGATGTCCTTGCCGTCAATGCCATACGGCATGGAAACGGCGATCAAAACCCGGTTCAACGCGGCATGCAACTCATCCATCCCACACACATGGCGCAGCACCAGCACGAACTCGTCCCCACCCAGCCGCGCCACCACGTCCTCGCCACGCACGATACTGCGCAGGCGCCTGGCGACCTCCACCAGCAGCCGATCACCACTGGCGTGACCATAACCGTCATTGACCGCCTTGAAGCCATCGAGGTCGAGCATGCAGACCGCCAGGGGCAAGTTCTGCGCACGGGAAAACGCCAGGGCCTGGTCCAGCAGATCGGACAGATAGGTGCGGTTGGGCAATCCGGTCAGCACATCGTGACCGACCCGCCATTGCAGGGAATGCAGCAGACGACGCTTTTCGCTGACGTCGAAGCGAATCGCCAGGTAGCGCTCGATTTGCCCTGTCTCGTCATCGATCACCGGCACCAGGGTGGTGTCGACCCAGTGCAGCGTACCGTCCTTGGCCCGGTTGCAGATCTCCCCTTTCCAGACCTGGCCCTGGGCAATCGTGCGCCACATGACGCCGAAGAACTCGCCAGGGTGCTCTCCGGAATTGAGCAGGCGATGGTTCGCGCCCAGCAACTCATCGCGCCGGTAACCAAAAAGGCTGCAAAATTGATCGTTGACGTAGGTGATGCGCCCGCTCAGATCGGTTTCGGAAAAGATTGCGGCGGCGTCAACGGCTCTGCGGTACTTCTTATCCATCGAAGCAGTCATCCATGAGTCAGGCTCATTTGTCGCGCGCGGTTGCACCGCCTTCAAGACAGGCGAAAATCAACTAGGCTCAAACACATTGAGGAAAGCTGGAGCGCGGGCCCTGGCGATGCCAAGGGAGAGCTTCAGCCCTTGCCGTGTATCCCGGCAAGAAACGCAAGGCCCCGTCCCTGCACACACCCTGGCTTCTGAAGCAGGTCACCAAATACCCGTGCCAAAGGCCGATTCTACGAAACACATCACAGTTTGCAAAGCAAGGTGATGGATCCCGCGGTTGCCTAATGCGAAAATCTATCGTTAAGTTCTTGATTCTAAATGGGAATTAAGCGATGCAAATTTCAAGTTTGGGTCCAGCCATCAGACGCTACCGCAAAGTAGCGGGGCTTACTCAGGCTGAACTTGGCGAAAAAACCGGTTTTGACCCCAAAACCATCAGCCGCTTCGAAACCGGCACTTACACCCCCAGCGTCGAAGCCTTGTTCCTGCTTGCCAATGTGCTGGATGTGCAACTCAAAGCCTTTTTTGCCGACATGGGCGATGAGGACGAACAGCGGGCGTATCTGTTCGGTGTGATACACAAAGCCACCCCGAAGGACCTGGGAAAGCTGATCGCAGCGGTCGACCAGGCCTTGTCCAAGCCTTGATGCAACGAAAGAAGCCTGGCCTGTCGGTGCGAGACGGGCCGGGCATGTCTTTGCTCGCCTGCTCAATTCGAGGGTGAGGCAAGACATAATGTCACGTTGACATCGCCTGTCATGAACCCGGACTATCGACGCGCTGATTCCTGCGTCCCTATGACGCCTACCGACTCGTCGACACAATAAAATCCCCGGGGACACTGTGCATAAACTTTCGATCATTCTTGTCTCGATACTCGCCAGCGGCTGCACCGCCAAATACGCGCAACAAGAGGTATTGCCCAATCAGGGAAAACTTGATCGGCAGATGCCCGTCACCATTGCCATTCCGATCGACGGCCGCTACGAAACCACGCCCTACCCTGCCTCCGGTGATATGACAGCCGCCGCCGTCAAGACGGCCTTCTCTTATTACACCAATCGTGTGACGGTAATGGGCGGATGCCGTGAATTGAATTGCCTGAGACAGGACAACCCTTCGGGCTACTACGTCATCCCGGAAATCCTGCATTGGGAAGAACGCGCCACGGAATGGTCGGGCCTCCCCGACAAGATAGAAGTGAAGCTCGCCATTTATGGCCCGACGGGCGCACAGCCGCTGGGGTCTGCGATCTTGTCCGGTAAAAGTAAATGGGCGACTTTTGGCGGGGACCATCCACAGGATCTTTTGCAAGAGCCCATTGCTGAGTACGTGAAGGCTCAGTACTGACCGAAGGTCCGGTCCTGTCAATGCACAGGGCCGGCCTCCTTGTTGACGCTGACACTCGATTGCCCCGTCCGGCCAAAACCTGGACAGCAGAACGCACCGATCGGTATCGATCAGCGAAACAACAAGAAATTTGAGTTTGGCAAACCTTACGAACGAAGGCTCGGGCGTTATGGAGGCAACCCCACCAGCCACACCCCGGCACACAATGTTCCCGCTGTGGCTGCTTCCTTCCGGATCTGACCTAGGTTCACGGGCAATCGTTGGGGGGCGACGGAACCGATGGGGTCATACACAAAGCCATTTCGGCACGTCCCGCCCTACCTTTAGGCTGAACCTTTTGCGCTTCGACAAACTTGCGGCGTGCATGCACCCAGCACCCTAAACGCTCAACCTCATCCTGCGCACCCAATGCGCTGTAACCCACTTAATCGTCGGTCATCACATAGCCGCAATAGCCTTCGAGCAGGCGCGTCGGCATCTGCTGCGTACGACTGATGAAGCAGCCGAAAAGGACCACCGGCTTGTCGGACAGACTGCCGGTCTGCCCGATACCCGAGAGCGGCTGTTCGCCCCAACCAGATCCTTTCCCCCTGCACACAGGTTTCATCGCAGTGAACGGCGCGGCTTCCCAACAGCTGGTCGCGTAGCAGATTCAATAGTGGCTGAAAAAGCGTATGGCGTATGGCTATAGAGACAGCGAATTCCTTTTCAAATAAAGAACGACACTCCCGGCAAGCTATGAAATACCTAACCACCACTCATCCGAACTGTCAGAACTGACAGTAGACAAAAAAACATGCAAACAAAAAAATCACATAGCAAGAAACCGCTAATTGCTTGCAGCACCGCACCAACTCAAGCCAAATTTTCAGGATATCCAAGATGAAAACCAAATCAGTAACAATATCAAATAAGATTCCAATGACAATCATAGCCTCAAAGGCGCTTTTATTATCGAAGAGCCTGTATACCCGGACCAGCCTTACAGATCCAGAATGGAGACTAGTTGAAACATGGCAAGTTGAGCCAATCCGCTTCCCGACAACAACGGACATACGTCCCAACCATTACGGATTAGTAGTCGCTTATATCCCAAGCTCAATCACTTTAAAAATGAGCGACCCCGAAACAGAGGCCATATTCAAAATAGAAAAAACTGGTAACGAAGTTACTTACACGTCAATGAATTCACAGGGATCGGTCGCTGCTTCCTATGACTGGGGCATCACCACATCCGCAGTCCTTACCATCGATGGGCAAAGCCATTCATCTCACGGCAAGAAAAAAAAGTTTCATGAAGAAAATGGCATCCAGCACCTTATAGCAATTGGCGAAGAACAAGCCCGCCCTCTCGGCAATGGAAAAGAATCCGTTGTACTTCCAGACACGACATATTTTTCTTTTACAACAAATACCAGCTTGTACTTCTCAGCAGGAGAAAACCAACCCAGCTCCATCCATCAAATGATAAGTGAAAAACTAGTAAAAGTAGAGAGTCGTATCCTCCAAGGCTATGCTTCTTCGGGAGGAAGATATGCCCTGACCGGAAACAAGGACAAGCTTTACCCTGACGGCATATCAATCTTGAATATAGATGATGGATTTTCGGAGAGTGTTGCTACAATCGAATTCAACCATAACACCATAGATAGAACCGTTAAAATATCGGTTCTATCGAGCACAGTTAGAGTTTGCGAACTAATAGATTCAATGATTATCTTTGCACTATAACTTCGCAAATGAAACGCTTCGCCAAAGCACGGAGCGTTTCGCAAGCAATAAGCTGCGCTATTGAAAAAGGATCATTCCGCTTCAGACTGACCGAAAGGCATCTCATAAACCTTACGAACGAAGGCTTGGAGCGTTATGGAGGCAACCCCACCAGCCACACCCCGGCACACAATGTTCCCGCTGTGGCTGCTTCCTTCCGGATCTGACCAGGTTCACGGGTAATCGTTGCGGGGGGACCGATGGGGTCACCATAACGACGCCCGCCTGATGGCGAGCCGCGCCATTGTACCTATCTGGCAAGAAGTTACAACCGTTCGTGCCGGATTAAAAAACTGAAGATGTTCAAGCACTTGCTGTGGGAGCAAAGCTTGCTCGCGATGATGTCGGCACATCAGGCATGGATGCAGGCTGCTCTCACAGAACTACAACAACACCTCATCCGCCCGACCACCCTCCTCCTGGATCACCAGATGGATGAAGTGCAGCTTGGTGATCACTGCCGCCGGTACGACGAACGGGTAGAAATCCGGCTGGCCCATGCTGCGGGACAGTTCGTTGAGCATGCCAGCCAGTTCGATCCAGGCGTTGACGAACGAAAGAAAAGCCGCACCGCCTGCATGTTCGGCGTCGTACAAGGTCTCGGGCGGGAACGGCTGGTAGTCGAAATCCATTTCCCGGGCGCTCATGCCAAAACCCAGGGCGGTGTCCACCGCGTCCATCATGTGCAGGTAGTGGGCCCAGGTTTCCGCCCAGTCCTCCCACGGGTGCATGGTGGCATAGGCGCTGACGTAATGGGTTTGCCAGTCCAGCGGCGCGCCTTGCTGGTAGTGCCGCTCCAGGGCTTCGGCGTAGCTGGCGCGCTCATCGCCGAACAGCTCGCGAAAAGCCTCGAGCCAATGGCTGTTGGCGACCAGCCGGTCCCAGTAGTAATGCCCTACCTCATGCCGGAAATGCCCGAGCAAGGTGCGATATGGCTCGCGCATCTGCTGGCGCACGTATTCGCGATGGGCATCGTCAGCTTCCTTGATGTCGAGGGTGATCAATCCACTGGCGTGACCGGTGGTGGGTGGTGTGCCGTCGGGATCGACACCGATGAAATCAAACGCCAAGCCGACGTTTTCGTCGACGGTTTTCGGGAAGACCGGCAAGCCGAAAGTAATCAGCTGAGCGACCAGGCGACGCTTGGCGGTCTCGACCTTGCGCCAGCGTTCGGGGTTTTCCGGGATCGACAGGTCGGGAATGGTGCGGTTCAAGCTACAGGCGATGCACAGGGTATCGCGCCCATTGTCCGGCAGCAGCCAATTGCAGGCCGCCGGGGTATCGAGGTTGGCGCAACGGCGGAACAGCCCGGCTTGGGGATCGACATCCAGGGTCCAGGTCCCGGCTTGCTCGCCGGGTTGCAAGGACGTCAGGCGACTTTGCTCAGGTTGATAACCCAGCGCCGCCAGGCAGGCCAGGCATTGGCTATTGCGAAAAAACAACGACTGGCCGCAGCGGCACGGCCAGACCTTGCTGTTACGTGACCGATCGCCCAGGAACGGCGCGGCGATGCGTGAGCTCAGTTGTTCGAAGAAGCGGTACATGGCGATCTCTCCCTGGAGCCTGCAAGACTAGATCACCCCACTTCCATGATCGTTCCCACGCGTTGCGTCATAGTGCCCGATAAACCGTGGCGAGGGAGCAAGCTCCCTCGCCACAAGAGCCAACCCGGCTAAACCGTGATGCCATGCTGACTCAGAAAGACGACAAACGCCTCTTCATCCAGCACCTTGAGCCCCAGCTCGTTGGCCTTGGTCAATTTCGAACCGGCGCCCGGCCCCGCCACCACGCAGTGGGTTTTCGCCGACACGGAACCGGCAACCTTGGCCCCCAGGCTCTCCAGCTTGTCCTTGGCGACGTCGCGACTCATCAACTCCAGCGAACCGGTCAGCACCCAGGTGTGACCCGCCTCGGGCAAGCCTTCGACGACCTTCTTCTCGCTCTGCCAATGCATGCCGAAGTCCTGCAACTGTTGCTCCGCGGCTTCGGCCTGCTGACGGTTGGCAGCAACGGCAAAAAACTCGCGCACGGCGTTGGCCTGCTTTTCCGGCAACGCCTGGCGCATGTCCAGCCAGTCAGCGTTCATCACCGCCTCGAGTGAACCGAACTTGTCTGCCAGTTTCTGCGCCCCGCCCGGACCGACCGAAGGGATGTTCAGCTTGTCGAGAAAACCACCCAGGGTCGTGCTCGCGGAAAACTCGGCGCCCAACTCGCCCTGGTCCTGGATCTCGAGGCCGTGGCGCAACAGGTCCTTGATCACCTGGCGGTTGTGCGGGTCTTCGAAGAAGCTGTGGATCTCATGGGCCACTTCCAGGCCGACGTCCGGCAAGTACGTGAGCACCTGGGGCAAAGCCGCCTGCACGCGCTCCAGCGAACCAAGGGAGCGAGCCAGGACCTTGGCGGTTTCCTCGCCCACGTCCGGGATGCCGAGGGCGTAGATGAAACGCGCCAGGCTCGGCTTCTTGCTGTCGACGATGGCCGCCAGCAGGTTCTTGCTCGACAGTTCGGCGAAGCCTTCCAGGTCGACCACCTGCTCGAAGGTCAGGGCATACAGGTCGGCGGGCGAACCCACCAACCCCTCATCCACCAGTTGCTCGACGCTCTTCTCGCCCAGGCCTTCGATGTCCATGGCCCGGCGCGACACGAAATGAATGATCGCCTGCTTGAGCTGCGCACCACAGGCCAGGCGACCGACGCAGCGGTACACCGCACCTTCGCTGATGGTTTCACGGCCCTTGCTGCGCTTGATCAGCTGCGTGCGCTCGACATGGGAACCACACACCGGGCACTGCCGGGGGATCTCCACGGGGCGGGCGTCGTCCGGGCGGCGCTCGGTGATCACTTGCACCACTTGCGGGATCACGTCGCCGGCACGGCGGATGATCACGGTGTCGCCGATCATCAGGCCCAGGCGCGCCACTTCGTCCATGTTGTGCAAGGTGGCGTTGGCCACGGTCACACCAGCGACCTTGACCGGTTTGAGGCGTGCCACGGGCGTGACAGCGCCGGTGCGGCCGACCTGGAACTCGACGTCCAGCAACTCGGTGAGTTCTTCAGAGGCCGGGAATTTATGAGCGATGGCCCAGCGTGGTTCCCGGGCGCGGAAACCCAGTTCGCGCTGGGAGGCGATGCTGTTGACCTTGAACACCACTCCGTCGATCTCATACGGCAACGCGTTGCGCCGATCGCCGATGTCGCGGTAGTAATCCAGGCACTCGTCAATACCGTGGGCCAGCTTCAATTCACGACTGATAGGCAAGCCCCAGGCCTTGAGCTGCCTGAGGTTGCCGATGTGGGTATCGGCAATGTCCGCGGTCACTTGGCCGATGCCGTAGCAGCAGAATTCCAGCGGGCGGTTGGCGGTGATCTTCGAATCCAGCTGGCGCAGGCTCCCCGCCGCCGCATTGCGCGGGTTGGCAAATGTCTTGCCGCCCGCCTCCAACTGCGTGGCGTTGAGACGCTCGAAGCCGGCCTTGGACATGTACACCTCGCCGCGCACTTCCAGCAGTGGCGGCCAGCCGCTGCCCTGCAACTTGAGGGGGATATTGCGCACGGTACGCACGTTGACGCTGATGTCCTCGCCCGTGGTGCCATCACCGCGCGTGGCTCCGCGCACCAGCATGCCGTCCTGATACAACAGGCTGACCGCCAGGCCATCGAGCTTCGGCTCACAGCTGTATTCCACCGCCGCGCCGCCGCCCAGCAAATCGCCCACGGGCAGGTCGAGACCTTCCGTCACCCGCCGGTCGAATTCACGCATAGTGGTTTCGTCGAAGGCGTTGCCCAGGCTGAGCATCGGGATCTCATGACGCACCTGGCTGAACGCCGACAGCGCCACGCTGCCGACCCGCTGGGTCGGGGAATCGCTGGTCACCAGCTCCGGGTGCTGCTCTTCCAGGGCCTTGAGCTCATGGAACAAGCGGTCGTACTCGGCGTCCGGGATGCTCGGTTCGTCGAGGACGTGATAGCGGTAGTTGTGCTGGTCCAGCTCGGTGCGCAGCTGTTGGATGCGGGTTTCAACGGCGTTCATGGGTGTTCTCTCATAAAGCAAAAGAGCAGCCTAGGCTGCTCATTCTCAATACTTCGATCGCATGCAGGCACTATAGGAGCTGTAGGAGCTGACGAGTGCAACGAGGCTGCGATCTTTTGATCTTTCGCTCACGACCCAATCGTCAGTGGAAAGATCGCAGCCTCGTTGCACTCGTCAGCTCCTACAGGCCAGCGATCTTTGGCCTCAGCGCTTCTGGGTCAGTGCCCGGCGCTCGAATTCGACGATGCGCTGGCGGTAGTGTTCGATAGTCTGGGCAGTCAGCACGCTGCGCTGGTCATCCTTGAGTTCGCCATTGAGCTCCTGGGACAGCTTGCGAGCCGCGGCCACCATCACGTCGAAGGCCTGCTTGGGATGCCGCGGGCCCGGCAGGCCGAGAAAGAAACTCACCGCCGGCGTGCTGAAATGATCGATGTCGTCCAGGTCGAACACGCCAGGCTTGACGGCGTTGGCCATGGAGAACAGCACCTCGCCGTTGCCGGCCATGCTCTCGTGCCGGTGGAAAATGTCCATCTCGCCGAAACGCAGGCCGCTTTCCAGGATGTTCTGCAGCAACGCCGGGCCCTTGAAGCCGGCCGGGTCGCGGCAGATCACGCTGATCACCAGCACTTCTTCAGCCTGGGCCTGGTCCTTGTCGGCGCTCGAGGTTTTGTTCTCGTCCGGGAAGTCGCTGTCGCGACTGCTGAAGCTCGGACCACCATCCAGGTCGAGGTTCAGGTTCAAATCACCCTGGGACGGCTCGCTGTTGCGCTTGCCGCGCTTGGAACCCGATTCCCGTGGTTCACGGGCAGGCGCGCTCATCGACGGCAAGTCGTGTTCGTCCAGCTGCGGCTCCTTGTGGGTATCCAGCACCCGGGGCGGGCCTAGCAGTTCGGCGCTGTCATCCTCATCGGGCAGGTTCGACAGGCTGCGGTCCAGGCGAAACTTCAGTTTCCCCTTACCGCCGCGCATGCGGCGCCAGCCGTCGAAAAGAATACCGGCAATGACAATGATGCCGATGACGATCAGCCACTCGCGCAGACCGATTTCCATGTAATCCCGTGCCTCTATAAAAATGCTGAAAAATAAGGGGCTTAGCTATTTGCAAACCGCTTTAAAACGTGGCGCCAACCCTATGTTCTGAATGGCGTTTTGCCCACGCATACGAAAAATTGACATTAAACTAGCACGACCAAAGATAACTTTACACCGTCTGTCGCACAGGCTTGTGCCCAATCTGTGAATTGAACATCAACCCCCAGGGTAAAAACACCTACAGCGCTCTAAGTAAATGCCCTACAACTCGTTGATCAGGCATCCACCAGGGCCATGGCCTCCTCCACATCTACCGCCACTAGTCGCGAACAGCCCGGCTCATGCATGGTTACCCCCATCAACTGATCGGCCATTTCCATGGCGATCTTGTTGTGGGTGATGTAGATGAACTGCACTGTTTCAGACATCTCCTTCACCAGCCGTGCGTAACGTCCTACGTTGGCGTCGTCCAGTGGCGCGTCGACTTCGTCGAGCATGCAGAACGGCGCCGGGTTCAATTTGAAGATGGCAAAGACCAGGGCCAATGCGGTCAGTGCCTTTTCGCCACCGGAGAGCAAATGGATGGTGCTGTTCTTCTTGCCAGGAGGACGCGCCATGATTGTCACCCCTGTATCGAGTAAATCTTCGCCCGTCAGTTCCAAGTAGGCGCTGCCGCCACCGAAAACTTTTGGGAAAAGTGCCTGCAAACCGCCGTTGATCTGATCAAAGGTATCCTTGAAGCGGTTGCGGGTTTCCTTGTCGATCTTGCGAATGACGTTTTCCAGGGTCTCCAGCGCTTCCACCAGATCGTCATTCTGGGCGTCCAGGTAGCGCTTGCGCTCGGACTGCTGCTGGTACTCGTCGATGGCCGCCAGGTTGATTGCCCCCAGGCGCTGGATGCGCTGGGCGATGCGCTCCAGTTCCTCTTCGGCGTCCTTCTCGTTCGCCCCGGCCACCAGGGTGGCGAGCACGCCGTCGAGGTCGTAGCCGTCTTCCAGCAATTGATCCTGCAGGGCTTTGCGTCGCACGGTCAGGGCTTGCCACTCCATGCGCTGCTGTTCCATCTGGCCGCGGATCAGTTGCGATTGCTGCTCGGCCTGGCTGCGGCGCTTTTCGGCGTCGCGCAGTTCGCGGTCGGCATCCTCCAGGGCGATCTGCGCCGTCTTGAGCTCTTCGTCGACGCTCATGCGCTTGTCGAGCAACTCTTCGAGCTTGAGGCGCAGCTCTTCCAGCGGCGCTTCACCCTCCTCCAGATTGAGGCTCAACTGCTCGCGTTTTTCGGTCAGGCGTTCGGACTGCATTTCCAGCCGTTCCAATGCCTGGCGCGTGGAATCGTGCTGGGCCTTGAGCGAGCCCAGGCGCACCGCCAACTGATGGGCATGGTCCTTGTGCTGGCGTGCTTCCTGGCGCACCCGATCCAGGCGCTCGCGCAGGCTGTCACGCTGGGCCAGCAACAGTTCACGCTGCTCGGTGTCCAGCGCCATGGCATCGAGGGCCTCTTGCAGTTGCAAGCGCGCCTCGCCGATCTGTTCGTGCTCCAGCGCCCGCTGCTCACCCAGTTCGGCGATTTCTTCTTCGAGGCGGGTGCGGCGCAGCGCCAGCTGTTCGACCTTGGCCTTGCCGGCCGACAACTGCGCCTTGAGCTCGCCTTGCTGGCGCGCTTCATCCTGCAACAGCCGCCGCAGGTGTTCGCGACCATTCTCCTGCTGACGCTGTTGCGCCCGCAGGTTCTGCAATTCGGTTTCCAGGGCTTCGACGCTGGCCTCGCGCTCTTCGCGCTCGGCGCCCAGGCGCTGGATTTCCTGGCCACGGGCGAGCATGCCGCTCTCGGCTTCGCTGGCCCGACGCACCCGCAGGAAATGCCGGCCGACCCAATACCCGTCACGGCTGATCAGGCTTTCGCCGGCCGCCAATTGCCCACGCAGGGCCAAGGCCTGTTCAAGGCTGTCTACCGGCTTGACCTGCCCTAGCCAGGGCGACAAGTCGACCTGGGCCTCGACCTTGTCCAGCAAGCTGCCGGGGATTCGTACGCCATCTCCAGCCGGGCTGAGCAGGCGCAAATCGCCCTGGGTGAAACCCAACAAGTCGAAGCCACCGAAGTCATCCACCAGCACCGCTTGCAGGTCGGCCCCCAGCACGGTTTCCACCGCCAGCTCCCAACCGGCATCGACCTTCAGGCCCTCGGCCAGTCGCGGACGCTCGGCCAGATGCTGGTCGCGCAGCCATTCGGCGGCGCCGGTGCCTGGGTCCAGCGCGGCTTGCTGCAAGGCTTCCAGCGAGGCCAGGCGCCCATTGAGCCGCTGCAATTCGCCCTGGCCCTGCTGCTGGTTCTGCAAGGCCAATTGCAAGGCCTGGCGCAGTTGCTCGAGCCGTTCGACCTGGGCATCTTCGCTGGCCTGCAAGTCTTCGAGGGTGGCTTCGCTGGTCGCCAGTTGCTCGCTCAGGTCCAGAATCGCCGCGTCTTCCGGGTCCGCCGCGAGCAAGGCGCGCTCTTCGGACAGGCGACGCTGACGCTCGGCCAGGCGCTCCATGCTGGTTTCCAACTGCTGGATGCGCGACTGCTGGACTTCAGCCTGGCGCCGCGGCTCGGCCGAGGTCAGGTTGAAACTGTCCCACTGCTCTTGCCAGCCGTGCATGGTCAGCTCGGCTTCTTCCAGGGCCGCGGCGGCCTCTTCGGCGGCGGCGCTGGTGATTTCCTGCTCTGGCGTGAGCCGGTCCAGTTCTTCGCCAAGGGTCAGCAGCAGAGTGCGGTCGTGGCCCAGGTGCGATTCGGTTTCCAGGCGTGCCCGCTCGGCTTCCTTCAAGTCATCCTGCAACTGCCGCAGCCGTTGCTGACCATGCTGGATGCTCTGCTCGACCCGGGCGATGTCGCCCCCCACGGAATAGAAGCGCCCCTGCACCAGATTGAAGCGCTCGGACAGGTCGTGGTGCCCGTCGCGCAGGCGCTCGATGGCGGCGTCGGCGTTGCGTTGCTCGGCCACCAGGGCTTCGAAGCTGACTTCCTGGTTGCCGATGATCGCCTCACGCTGGCCGACCTGCTCGTTCAACGCTTGCCAGCGCAGGGCCGACAGCTGGGCCTTGAGCTGGCGCTCCTCGCCCTTGTATTCCTGGTACTTCTTCGCGGCCTCGGCCTGACGGTGCAAACGCTCGAGTTGGCGTTCGAGCTCTTCACGCAGGTCGGTCAGGCGCGCCAGGTTCTCGTGGGTGCGACGAATGCGGTTTTCGGTCTCGCGCCGCCGCTCCTTGTATTTGGAAATACCGGCGGCTTCTTCGATGAAGTTGCGCAGGTCTTCGGGCTTGGCCTCGATCAGCTTGGAGATCATGCCCTGCTCGATAATCGAGTAGCTGCGCGGGCCCAGGCCGGTGCCAAGGAAAATATCGGTGATGTCGCGGCGCCGGCACTTGGCGCCGTTGAGGAAATAGCTGTTCTGGCTGTCGCGGGTCACTTTGCGACGAATGGAGATTTCCGCATACGCTGCGTACTCGCCGACCAGGGTACCGTCGGAGTTATCGAACACCAGCTCGATGCTGGCCTGGCTCACCGGCTTGCGGCTGGTGGAGCCGTTGAAGATGACGTCGGTCATCGACTCGCCGCGCAGGTTCTTGGCCGAGCTCTCGCCCATCACCCAGCGCACGGCGTCGATGATGTTCGACTTGCCACAACCATTGGGCCCGACCACCGCCGCCATGTTACTGGGGAAGTTCACCGTGGTCGGGTCGACGAAGGATTTGAACCCCGCCAGCTTGATGCACTTGAGCCGCACGTTCAGGCCTTCGTCAGGGCAGAGACCACCAGGTCGCAACTGCGCTGGGCGTAGGCCGTGAGCACGATGCGGATCTGCGGTAAATCACGGGCCAGCACGGCGGCGAGCAGGCGCTGGAACAGGTCGAGGAACTCGCTCATTTCCGCCTTGCGCTGGTCCAGGGCCAGGAAATAGGCACGGCTCATGGCCGGTTGCAGGTTCTCGACGGTTTCCTGCAAATACGGGTTATTGGCAAAGGGATAGGCGGCGCGCATCACGCTGAAGCTTTCATCGACGAAGGTGCGGATGTCCTGGCGCGCGTAGGCGTCGTTGAGACGCTGTTGGATCGCCACGAACGGCGCCATGTCGGCCTGTTCTTTCCAGCCATGGGCCACGGCGTTGCCCAGCAGGATGTACAGCTCGCTCATCAGCGTGCAGAGGCTGCGCACCTTGTGTTCGGTGAGTTCGGTGACGTGGGCACCGCGGCGCGGCAGGATCGCGATCAAGTGGCGTCGCTCCAGGATCAGCAAGGCCTCGCGGACCGAGCCGCGGCTGACGTTGAGCGCCAGCGTGACCTTCTGCTCCTGGATGCGCTCTCCCGGTTTCATTTCGCCGCGAATGATGCGTTCGGCGAGGTGATGGGCGATTTGCTCGGCGAGGCTGTCCGGGGCCTTGAACGTCATGGTTGTCCTTCAAACTCTTCGATTTGCACAAGCGGCGCAGTGTAGCGCACTCGATACGTCATGGCGCAGGGCCTGTACCGGGTTTTTGGCACGATTCAAGCAAAAAAATAATGGCTTTCCTGCTGAAACAGAACCTGTGGAAGAACCTGTGGGAGCCGAGCTTGCTCGCGATAGCGCTCTGTCATCTTGCATCCATACTGAATGTAGCGCCGTCATCGCGAGCAAGCTCGGCTCCCACAGGGTTCTACAGTGTCCATAGATCGTTGTTCATCGACCAAGCGGCTTTTCTTGACCTTTAAGTCAGAAAATCGTTGACCGAAAAGTCAGAACTGATAAATTCAGCCCACGTCGATACAACAATAATGAGTCTGCGAGGCCTTCCGTGATCCAGTTTTTACTCAACCAGGAACTCCGTAGCGAGCACGCCCTGGACCCGAACCTGACCGTGCTCAACTATTTGCGCGAACACGTTGGCAAACCCGGCACCAAAGAAGGCTGCGCCAGCGGCGACTGTGGCGCGTGCACCGTGGTGGTAGGCGAATTGGAAACGGACGCCAATGGCCGCGAACGCATTCGCTACCGCAGCCTCAATTCGTGCCTGACCTTCGTCTCGTCCCTGCACGGCAAGCAACTGATCAGCGTCGAAGACCTCAAGCACCAGGGCCAACTGCACAGCGTCCAGCAGGCGATGGTCGATTGCCACGGTTCGCAATGCGGCTTCTGCACACCGGGCTTCGTCATGTCGCTGTTCGCCCTGCAAAAGAACAGCGAGCAACCCGACGCCCATAAAGCCCATGAAGCCCTGGCCGGCAATCTCTGCCGTTGCACCGGCTACCGGCCGATCCTGGCCGCCGCCGAGCAGGCCTGCTGCGCTAAGCAGCCGGATCAGTTCGACGCCCGCGAAACCGAAACCATCGCCCGCCTCAAAGCCATCGCCCCGACCGAGACCGGTGAACTCAACAGTGGTGACAAACGCTGCCTGGTGCCGCTGACCGTCGCCGACCTGGCCGATCTCTACGATGCTTATCCTCAAGCACGCTTGCTGGCCGGCGGCACGGACCTGGCCCTGGAAGTCACGCAATTTCACCGCACCTTGCCGGTGATGATCTACGTGGGCAACGTCGCCGAACTCAAGCGCATCGAACGCTTCGACGATCGCCTGGAGATCGGCGCTGCGGCCGCCCTCTCCGATTGCTACGAGGCCTTGAAAGCCGAATACCCGGACTTTGGCGAATTGCTGCAGCGCTTCGCCTCGCTGCAGATCCGCAACCAGGGCACCCTGGGCGGCAACATCGGCAACGCCTCGCCGATTGGCGACTCGCCGCCCCTGCTGATCGCCCTCGGCGCACAGATCGTGCTGTGCAAGGGCCAGACCCGCCGCACCCTGGCGTTGGAAGACTATTTCATCGACTACCGGGTCACCGCCCGCCAGGAAAGCGAATTCATCGAAAAGATCATCGTGCCGCGGGCCAGCGCCGAACAGGCGTTCCGCGCATACAAGGTGTCCAAGCGCCTGGACGATGATATTTCCGCGGTGTGCGCGGCGTTCAACCTGCGCATCGACAACGGCGTGGTCCGCGACGCGCGCGTGGCCTTCGGCGGCATGGCCGCCACCCCGAAACGCGCCACGCATTGCGAAGCGGTATTGATCGGCGCGCCGTGGACCGACAGCAGTGTCGAACGCGCCTGCCTCGCCCTGGCCGAAGACTTCACGCCGCTATCGGACTTCCGCGCCAGCAAGGAATATCGCCTGCTCAGCGCCCGCAACCTGTTGCGCAAATACTTCATCGAACTGCAAACGCCGCACATCGAGACTCGGGTGACCGCTTATGTCTAACCATCACACCGTAGAGAAGACCCAAGCCGAACTCGCCGAGCTGTTCGCCCGCGACCTCACCACCGGCGTGGGCCGCAGCGTCAAGCACGACAGCGCCGCCAAGCACGTGTCCGGCGAGGCGCAGTACATCGATGACCGCCTGGAATTCCCGAACCAGTTGCACGTCTATGCCCGGCTGTCGGACCGCGCCCACGCCCGGATCATTCGCATCGATACCACGCCCTGCTACGCCTTCGAAGGCGTGCGCATCGCCATTACCCACCAAGACATCCCTGGCCTGAAGGACATTGGCCCGCTGTTGCCGGGCGATCCGTTGCTGGCCATCGATGATGTGCAGTTCGTCGGCCAACCGGTGCTGGCTGTCGCCGCCAAGGACCTGGACACCGCGCGCAAGGCAGCGATGGCGGCCATCGTCGAATACGAAGACCTGGAACCGGTACTGGACGTGGTCGAGGCCCTGCGCAAGCGGCACTTCGTGCTCGACAGCCATACTCACAAGCGCGGCGATTCGGCCACGGCACTGGCGAGCGCCGAACATCGCATCCAGGGCTCGTTGCACATCGGCGGCCAGGAACACTTCTACCTGGAAACCCAGATCTCCTCGGTGATGCCCACCGAGGACGGCGGCATGCTCGTCTACTGCTCGACCCAGAACCCCACCGAAGTGCAGAAACTGGTGGCCGAGGTGCTGGGCGTGTCGATGAACAAAGTCGTGGTGGACATGCGCCGCATGGGCGGCGGCTTTGGCGGCAAGGAAACCCAGGCCGCCAGCCCGGCGTGCCTGTGCGCGGTCATCGCGCACCTCACCGGCCAGCCGATCAAGATGCGCCTGCCTCGTGTCGAAGACATGCTGATGACCGGCAAGCGCCACCCCTTCTACATCGAATACGACGTCGGCTTCGACAGCACCGGGCGCCTGCACGGCATCGCCCTGGAACTGGCCGGCAACTGCGGTTGCTCGCCGGACCTGTCGGCCTCGATCGTCGACCGGGCGATGTTCCATGCCGACAACGCCTACTACCTGGGCGATGCGACCATCAACGGCCACCGCTGCAAGACCAACACCGCGTCGAACACCGCTTATCGTGGTTTCGGCGGGCCCCAAGGCATGGTCGCCATCGAAGAGGTGATGGACGCCATCGCCCGGCACCTGGGACTCGATCCGCTGGCGGTGCGCAAGGCCAACTATTACGGCAAGACCGAGCGTAACGTCACCCACTACTACCAGACCGTCGAGCACAACATGCTCGAGGAAATGACCGCCGAGCTTGAAGAAAGCAGCCAGTACGCCGAGCGTCGAGAAGCGATCCGTCGCTACAACGCCAATAGCCCGATCCTGAAAAAGGGCCTGGCGCTGACCCCGGTGAAATTCGGCATTTCCTTTACCGCCAGTTTCCTCAACCAGGCCGGGGCCTTGATCCACGTCTACACCGACGGCAGCATCCATCTGAACCACGGCGGCACGGAAATGGGCCAGGGCTTGAACACCAAGGTCGCGCAAGTGGTGGCCGAGGTGTTCCAAGTGGAAATGGACCGCGTGCAGATCACCGCGACCAACACCGACAAGGTCCCGAACACCTCGCCGACCGCGGCCTCCAGTGGCGCCGACCTGAACGGCAAGGCGGCGCAAAATGCCGCCGAAACCATCAAGCGGCGCCTGGTGGAATTCGCCGCGCGCCAGTACAAGGTCAGCGAAGAGGACGTGGAATTCCACAACGGCCATGTGCGAGTGCGCGATCACATCCTGAGCTTCGAGGCGCTGGTGCAGCAGGCGTATTTCGCCCAGGTCTCGCTGTCGAGCACCGGCTTCTACAAGACCCCGAAAATCTACTACGACCGCAGCCAGGCCCGCGGCCGGCCGTTCTATTACTACGCCTATGGCGCGGCCTGTGCCGAGGTGATCGTCGACACCCTCACCGGCGAGTACAAGATGCTGCGCACCGACATCCTTCACGACGTCGGCGCCTCGCTGAACCCGGCCATCGACATCGGCCAGGTCGAGGGCGGTTTCATCCAGGGCATGGGCTGGCTGACCATGGAAGAGCTGGTGTGGAACGACAAGGGCAAGCTGATGACCAACGGTCCGGCCAGCTACAAGATCCCCGCCGTGGCCGACATGCCGCTGGACCTGCGGGTCAAGCTGGTGGAAAACCGCAAGAACCCCGAAGACACGGTGTTCCACTCCAAGGCCGTGGGCGAGCCGCCGTTCATGCTCGGCATCGCCGCGTGGTGCGCCATCAAGGACGCCGTGGCGAGCCTGGGGGATTACCAGCACCAACCGAACATTGATGCGCCGGCGACGCCGGAGCGGGTGTTGTGGGGGTGTGAGCAAATGCGGGGGTTGAAGGTGGTCAAGACTGAGGAAGCTGAAGCCGAAGTGGCTTCGCTCTAGACCGCGGCGCGGCTATCGCGAGCAAGCTCGGCTCCCACAGGGATTTTGTAGCCCTGAAATTCCCTGGGAGAGCTCAGGGATTATGTTAGCCCTGAAATCCCCCTGTGGGAGCTCAGGGATTATGTTAGCCCTGAAATCCCCTGGGAAAGACCAGGGATTATGTTAGCCCTGAAATCCCCTGGGAAAGATCAGGGATTATGTTAGCCCTGAAATCCCCTGTGGGAGCTGAGCTTGCTCGCGATGAGGCCCGAACAGACAACAGAGATGTCGAGGTGAATATGTACAACTGGATCAGCGCCCTCGCCGACCTGCAAGATCGCGGTGAACCCTGCGTGCTGGTGACGATCATCGAAGAGCTCGGCTCCACCCCGCGCAACGCCGGTTCGAAGATGGTCATCAGCGCCAGCCAGACGTTCGACACCATCGGTGGCGGACACTTGGAATACAAGGCCATGGAAATCGCCCGGCAGATGCTCGCCAGCGGCCAGCAGGACACCCATCTGGAGCGCTTCAGCCTCGGCGCCAGCCTTGGCCAGTGCTGCGGCGGCGTCACCGTGCTGCTGTTCGAACCCATGGGCCAGGTCCAGGCGCAGATCGCCGTGTTCGGCGCCGGCCACGTCGGCCGCGCCCTGGTGCCGCTGCTGGCGAGCCTGCCCTGCAAGGTGCGCTGGATCGACTCGCGGGAGGCGGAGTTCCCCGCACACCTGCCCCATGGCGTGCGCAAGATCGTCACCGAAGAGCCACTGGATGAAGTCGACGAATTGCCCGTCGGCAGCTACTGCATCGTCATGACCCACAACCATCAGCTCGACCTGGAACTGAGCGCCGCGATCCTCAAGCGCAACGACTTTGCCTACTTTGGCCTGATCGGCTCGAAGACCAAACGGGTCAAGTTCGAGCATCGCCTGCGTGATCGTGGTTTTGACAGCAGCACCTTGCAGCGCATGCGTTGCCCGATGGGCATCGGCGAAGTCAAAGGCAAGCTGCCTGTGGAAATCGCCGTCTCCATCGCCGGCGAAATCATCGCCACCTATAACGCCGATTTCGGCCAGCACACCGCCCGCGCCGAACCGATCGCCAAGCTGCTGCCGGCCTCGCGCCGCAGCCAGGCGAACCGTTGAACACTCGTTGAGAATTCCCATGCCCCTGACACGCAAAGCCTACCGCGCCGCCCTGCTCCACAGCCTCGCCGACCCGGCCGAAGTCGGTATCGAGGCGTCCTATGAATATTTCGAAGACGGTTTGCTGGTGGCGGAAAACGGCCAGATCAGTGCCATCGGCCACGCCCATGACTTGCTGCCGACCCTGGCAGCGGACATCGAAATCACTCATTACCCGGACGCGCTGATCACCCCCGGTTTGATCGACACCCACATCCACCTGCCCCAGACCGGCATGGTTGGCGCCTATGGCGAGCAATTGCTGGACTGGCTCAACACCTACACGTTCCCCTGCGAAAGCCAGTTCGCCGACAAGGCCCACGCCGATGCCGTGGCCGATATTTTCGTCAAGGAACTGCTGCGCAACGGCACCACCACCGCGCTGGTGTTCGGCAGTGTGCACCCGCAATCGGTGAATGCGTTTTTTGAAGTGGCCCAGAAGCTCGATCTGCGGATGATCGCCGGCAAGGTGATGATGGACCGCAACGCCCCGGACTACCTGGTCGACACTGCCGAATCCAGCTACACCGAGAGCAAGGCGCTGATCGAGCGCTGGCACGGCAAGGGCCGCCTGCACTACGCCGTGACCCCGCGTTTTGCGCCGACCAGCACGCCGGAACAACTGGCCCTGGCGGGTCAGTTGCTGGGGGAATATCCCGACCTGTACATGCAGACTCACATCAGTGAAAACCTGCAGGAAGTGCAATGGGTCAAGGAGCTGTTTCCAGAGCGCAAAGGTTATCTGGACGTCTACGACCACTACCAACTGCTCGGCGAACGTTCGGTGTTCGCCCACGGCGTGCACTTATGTGACGACGAATGCGCGCGCCTGGCCGAGACCGGTTCGGCCATCGCGTTCTGCCCGACCTCGAACTTTTTCCTCGGCAGTGGCCTGTTCAACCTGCCGATGGCCGAGAAGCACAAGGTGAACGTAGGGTTGGGCACGGATGTGGGTGGCGGCACCAGTTTTTCGCTGCTGCAAACCCTGAACGAAGCCTACAAGGTGATGCAGTTGCAGGGCGCGCGGCTGAGCCCGTTCAAGTCGCTGTACCTGGCCACCCTCGGCGGCGCCCGGGCCCTGCGCCTGGAGGACAAAATCGGGACGTTGCAACCGGGGACCGATGCGGACTTCCTGGTGCTGGACTACAACGCCACGCCGCTGCTGGGCTATCGCCTCAAGCAAGCCAAGGACATTGCCGAGCGGTTGTTCGTGTTGGTGACGCTGGGGGATGACCGGACGGTGGCGCAGACTTATGCGGCCGGTAAATTGGTGCATCAGCGGTAGATTTTTATTGCCTGTTAAATCGCCATCGCGAGCAAGCTCGCTCCCACAAGGGTTATGTGAACAACACAAATCCACTGTGGGAGCGAGCTTGCTCGCGATTGACGGTATGACTGATTCAACCCATCAAAGCTTAGCGGTCGACCGCCCCGGCTTCTTGCTCTGCAACAAATGCGAAAACACCGCATGCAAATCATCCGACGCGCTTTCTTCATCGAGGTTGAGCTTGCTGTCGATGTGGTCCATGTGATGCATCATCAGGTCCACCGCCAGCGTGGCATCGCGCGCCTCGATGGCGTCGATCAACTGGGTGTGCTCGTCATAGGAACAGTGGGAACGGTTGCCGCTTTCGTATTGGGCGATGATCAGCGACGTCTGGGATACCAGGCTGCGCTGGAAGCTGATCAGCGGGGCATTCTTCGCCGCTTCGGCCAGCTTGAGGTGGAACTCTCCCGACAAGCGGATGCCGGCGCCGCGGTCGCCACGGGAGAAACTGTCGCGCTCGTCGCTGACCATCTGCCGCAGCTCAGCCAATTGCTCCGCCGTGGCATGCTGCACCGCCAGTTCGGTGATCGCCCTTTCCACCAGGCGCCGGGCCATGAACACCTGGCGTGCCTCTTCGACACTCGGGCTCGCCACCACCGCACCGCGATTGGGCCGCAGCAACACCACGCCTTCGTGGGCCAGGCGTGACAGCGCCCGGCGAATGATCGTGCGGCTGACCCCGAAAATCTCCCCCAGTGCCTCTTCGCTCAACTTTGTACCGGGCGCCAGGCGTTGTTCGAGGATGGCCTCGAAGATATGCGCATAGACAATATCGTCCTGGGTTCCGCTGCGACCGGCCTTACCGGTTCGCGGTTGTTTCTTGAGGGGTTGCAACTGTTCGTTCATGGGCACTCGAGTCGGGAGAACTGCGGCGAATTGACCGTGACTGTAATACGGCACAGCGGGTCGCTGGCAAGTATCGCGTAAAATACAGCTCGATTGTACACAACCTCTGATGGCAACACGACTGTACGGCTGTTTGCGGGCATGGCTGTATTGCAATCGGCTACTGCGTTGAGTTTAGGCTTTAAACCCAAAGCCTGCGGCGCGATCGAGCCCAGCCAATCTACAACAAGGACCACCGCCCACCATGACCGAAGTCACGACCACGCCACTTCGTCCATTGGCCGACACCTCGCCTTCGGCCATTGTCGCCGGGTTCATCGCGATGATGACCGGCTACACCAGTTCCCTGGTGCTGATGTTCCAGGCCGGGCAGGCAGCCGGGCTGACCAGCGGGCAGATTTCCTCGTGGATCTGGGCGATTTCCATCGGCATGGCGGTGTGTTCCATCGGGTTGTCGCTGCGCTATCGCACGCCGATCACCATCGCCTGGTCGACACCCGGCGCGGCGCTGCTGATCACCAGCCTGGGCGGCGTGAGTTACGGCGAGGCCATCGGCGCCTATATCACCTGTGCCGTTTTGGTGACGATCTGCGGCCTGACCGGCAGTTTCGAGCGCCTGGTCAAACGTATTCCTGCCTCGCTGGCGGCGGCGTTGCTGGCGGGGATCCTGTTCAAGATCGGCAGCGAGATCTTCGTCGCCACCCAGCATCGCACCGGGCTGGTGCTGGGGATGTTTTTCACCTACCTGATCGTCAAGCGCCTGTCGCCCCGCTACGCGGTACTGGCGGCACTGTTGATCGGTACGGCGCTGTCGGGCCTGCTGGGGCTGTTGGACTTCAGCGGCTTTGCCCTGGAAGTCGCGACGCCGGTCTGGACCACGCCGCACTTTTCCCTGGCGGCCACCATCAGCATCGGCATTCCGCTGTTCGTGGTGGCGATGACCTCGCAGAACATGCCCGGCATCGCCGTGCTGCGGGCCGACGGCTACAACGTGCCGGCCTCGCCGCTGATCACCAGCACCGGCATCGCTTCGCTGTTGCTGGCACCGTTCGGCTCCCATGGCATCAACCTGGCGGCCATCAGCGCGGCCATCTGCACCGGCCCCCACGCCCACGAAGATCGCAACAAGCGCTACACGGCGGCGGTCTGGTGCGGGATTTTCTACGGGATTGCCGGGGTGTTCGGCGCGACGCTGGCGGCGTTGTTCGCGGCGCTGCCCAAGGAACTGGTGCTGTCCATCGCGGCCTTGGCGCTGTTCGGGTCGATCATCAATGGCTTGAGCATCGCCATGAGCGAAGTGAAGGAGCGGGAAGCGGCGTTGATCACCTTCATGGTCACGGCGTCGGGGCTGACGCTGTTCTCCATCGGTTCGGCGTTCTGGGGGATTGTGGCGGGGGTGTTGACCTTGCTGATCCTGAACTGGAGCAACGATTGAAAGCATCGCGAGCAAGCTCGCTCCCACAGGGGATGCGTGTCGTTCACATCACCACTGTGGGAGCGAGCTTGCTCGCGATAGCGGCCTGAAGGGCAACAGCTACCCGACAGACAGGCACAAAAAAACCGGCGCCCGAAAGGGCTGCCGGTTTCTGACCATCAAGCGACCGGATTGATCGGCTTTTCCGGGTACCAGACGTCCATCAGCGGGCTGACTTCAACGCTGGTCAGCTCAGGACGTGCCTTGAGCCAGGCTTCAACGGCAGCGCGCTGCTCTTCGGTGACCGAGCCACGCTTCTGCAGGCAAACCAGACCGTAGTCGTCGCCGCCGACGTAGCCCAGGCCGTTGGCTTCCATGGCTTCTTTCAGGAAAGCGTCGAGGAAAGCGTCAATAGCCTCATCGGCCAGATCTTCTTTGAAATCCAGGTTCAGTTCGAAACCCAGCTCTTGAAATTCATCCACGCACAGTTTTTTGCGCAGACGCTGGGAACGGTTAGTCGCCATTGGAACAATCCTCATAAGTAATAACGGCCGGCACTTTACCAGTTTGGTGCGTCGATTGCCCGACTGATCGGGCGGATCGGCCTACCGTCGGTAAAAAATCGCAGCCGAAGGGCTCAGGCAGGGCCCAAGCCGTTGCGGCTTGGGGCATAATGCCGACACTTTCATGACCGTTGAGGACGTTCATTTTCATGTCCTCGTCTTTTCCCCCTCGCCTGTAGGGTTTTATTTCAAATGATCAAATCTTTGCGTCCACTGCTTCTGGCCGGCTTTCTTCTTCCCCTGGCCCTCCCTGTCACCAGCCATGCCGCCACGATCAACACTGCCCTGTCGCCCAATGTGCAAAAGGCCCTCAAGGCCAGCAAATTGCAGGACGACGCGCTGTCCCTGGTGATGGTGCCGCTCAACGGCCCCGGCACCCCGACCCTGCACAACGCCGACGTTTCGGTTAACCCCGCTTCCACCATGAAACTGGTGACCACCTACGCGGCCCTGGAAATGCTCGGCCCCAATCACCAGTGGAAAACCGAGTTCTACACCGACGGCACCCTCAACGGCGGGATCCTCAACGGCAACCTTTACCTCAAGGGCGGCGGCGATCCCAAGCTGAACATGGAAAAACTCTGGCTGCTGATGCGCGACCTGCGGGCCAACGGCGTGCAGCAGGTGACCGGCGACCTGATACTGGACCGCGGCTTCTTCATCCAGCCGCAACTGCCCGAGTTCAACGACGACGGCAACGACGAAAACAAACCGTTCCTGGTCAAGCCCGACTCGCTGCTGGTCAACCTCAAGGCCCTGCGCTTCGTCGCCCGCAATGACGGTGGCCGGGTGCTGGTGTCGGTGGAACCGCCGATTGCCAGCATTCGCATCGAAAACCAGGTCAAGGCGGTCAACTCCAAGCAATGCGCCGGCGGCGTGCGCTACAACCCGGTGGCCCAGCCGGACGGCAGCGTGACGGTGACCGTCGGCGGCCAGCTCGGGGACGGTTGCAGCTCCCAGACCTACCTGTCGTTGCTGGACCATGCCACCTACACCGCCGGCGCCGTGCGGGCGATCTGGAAGGAACTGGGCGGCAGCATCCAGGGCAAGGACCGCCTGGCCGCGACCCCGAGCAACGCCAAGGTGCTGGCCCGGGCCTTCTCCCCGGACCTGGCGGAGATCATCCGCGACATCAACAAATACAGTAACAACACCATGGCCCAGCAGTTGTTCCTGAGCCTCGGCGCGCAGTTCCGTAACGAAGCCGACGGTGATGACGCCAAGGCCGCGCAACGGGTGGTGCGCCAGTGGTTGGCCAAGAAAGGCATCACCGCGCCGCACCTGGTGATGGAGAATGGTTCCGGCCTGTCCCGGGCCGAACGGGTCAGCGCCCGGGAAATGGCGGCCATGCTGCAAGCCGCCTGGCGCAGCCCGTACTCGGCCGAGTTCATCAGTTCGATGCCGATTGCCGGCACTGACGGCACCATGCGCAAACGCCTGAAGACCACCGCCATGGCCGGCGAAGCCCACGTCAAGACCGGCACCCTGAACACCGTTCGCGCCATCGCTGGCTACAGCCGGGACATCAATGGCAATACCTGGGCGGTGGTGGCGATTCTCAACGATCCGAAGCCTTGGGGCGCTTCGTCGGTGCTGGACCAGGTGCTGCTGGACCTGTATCGCCAGCCGAAACTGCCGCAGACGGCTTCGGCGCTCTAATCCAGCACAAACCCAATGTGGGAGCGAGCCTGCTCGCGATTCGGTAGGTCAGCAGATATCGATGCTGAATGACATATCGCTATCGCGAGCAAGCTCGCTCCCACAGGCAATGCTGTTCACTTAAGGAAGCGGTGCTTTTCCGAGGGGGGGGAGCGCTGTTTTCTTTGGGGTTGGGTTGGGTTGGATTGAGTACATATCCGTTGCTGCGGTAACGGCGGCTTAGGGTTCCGCCCTGACGGCGGCTCACTTTTGAAAAGCACAAAAGTAAGCAAAACGCTCCTGCCCCAACACTCGGTGCCTCGCTTAGGCTCGGCATACCCTCACTCCGGCGGGCCCACGGAGCAATGCCGGAGTGAGGGCATGCCGAGCCTAAGCGAGGCACCAAGTGGTGGGGTAAAAGCGTTTTGCTTACTTTTGACTGGGCCGGCTTCCGGGCTCTTCAAAAGTGAGCCGCCGTCAGGGCGGAACCCTAAGTGGCCGTGACCGCAGCAACGGATATATACACCTACCCTGAAGATCCACAGCCTTAAGTGAACAGCATTGCGCTCCCACAGGGGATTTGTGTCGAACACGAATGGTGTGCCCACTGAAGATCAACTGTGGGAGCGAGCTTGCTCGCGAATGCGGTGTAACATTCAAGCATTGCGTCGGCTGACACCCCGCCTTCGCGAGCAAGCCCGCTCCCACACCCTTCGCCCCAGCCCCAGTCAAAAATGGCTAACCCAGCTGCACCTCAACCCGATCCCGCCCGGCCTGCTTGGCCGCATACACGCCCGAGTCAGCCCTTAGCAGCAACGCATCGGCACCCTCTCCGGCGCGCCAGGTGGCGATACCAAAGCTGGCGGTGACAAACCCCACACCCTCGATGGGCGCCGCCCGCAAGCCTTCCCACAGCTCCAATGCCAAGGTGTAGGCGCTGTCGCTGTCGGTGTCCGGACACAGCACCACGAACTCTTCTCCACCCAGCCGGCAGAACACATCGGTGCGCCGCAAGCGTTGGGCGACGCGCTGGCAGACAGCCTGCAACACCCGGTCGCCCACGGCGTGGCCATGCTGGTCGTTGATGCGCTTGAAGTGGTCGATGTCGAGCATGATGACCGCCAGCCCCCCGGAACCGCGCTCGACCCGAGCCATCTCCGAAGTCAGGCGGTCCTGGAAATAGCGACGGTTGCGAATACCGGTCAGGACGTCGGTCACCGACAGGGCCCGCAGTTCTTCTTCCACCCGCTTGAGGTCGGAAATATCCGAGATATAGCCGTGCCACAACACCCCGCCGCCGGGCAGTTCCTCGGGCGTGGCCTCGCCGCGTACCCAGCGCAGGCCGCGCAAGGGCAATTGCACCCGGTACTCTTCCCGCCACGGGCTCAAGGTGTGGGCCGAAGCGCGAATCGAAGCGCGCACCCGCGTGCTGTCCAACGGATGAATGCGCGAGAAAATTGCCTCGGCGTTCTGCACCAGCACATCAGGTTCCAATTCATAGATGTCGCGAATGCCGTCGCTGGCATAGATCACGCTGAAGCGACCATTGAAATCCATTCTGAACTGATAGATCCCCCCAGGCACGTGGGCGCTGAGCTTTTTCAGCAACAGGTCACGGGCGGCCAATGCTTCGTGGACACGCTTGCGCTCGGTGATGTCGATGCAGATCGCCAGGTGTCCGACCCACAATCCCTGGTCATCGAGCATCGGTGTGGCGAGCATGTTCACGGTCAGGTGGCTCCCATCGCGGCGCACCAAAGTCCACTCCCGCGCCTGTTGCCCGCCCTGCTCGCCGCCCTCGAGCAGCATCGCGTGGCAGCTGGGAATCGGTTTGCCAAAACGCGCGCCAAGCTGGGCGGCCCGGGCCTGGAGCTCGCGCGGCACATGCAAGCTCTCCAGGGTCATGCTTTGCAGCACTTCGCAGCTCGGGTAGCCGAGCATTTGTTCGGCACCGGCGTTGAAGGTGGTGATGACGCCACGCAAATCCGTGGCGATGATCGCAACCTGGGTCGCGGCATCCAGCACACCGCGCAGCTGTCCGTGGGTACCGCGCAGCTCCTGCTCCCGGGCGTGCAATTCACGGGTGCGTAGTTCCACCAGTTTCAGGGCCCGCTGCCGCTGGCTGACCAGCACATAGAGCAAGGCGCTGAGCAGCAGGCTGAGCAAACCGCCGAGTATCACCATGCTGGTGACCGAAGAATGATTGGTGGACAGGAAAACCCGGCTGGGCCGCAGCTCTATCCGGTAATCGCGATCGGCCAGGCGCAGCAGGCGGGTCGCCGACAAATCGCCGTGGCCCTGTCGGTTGTGGGATTCGAACAGGGCCTCCTCCGCGTTTTCGGTAGACAGGTCCATGACACGCATCGAGAGATTGTCGTGAGCGGCCGCCGGCAGCCCATCACCCGCCAGTTGCCGCATGCTGATGGCCGCCACCACGTACCCGAACGGTTCGCTGGCCGATTCCCGGATGACCGGCGCAACCAGCAGGACCCCGCGGGCAAACACCGGGTCGGTGCCCATCAGCTCCAATGGCTGCGAAGCCACCACCGCGCCACGCTGGCGGGCCCGCTCAAGCGCGGCACGAGGCAACGGTTCGGAAAGCAGATCCAGGCCCAACGGCGCCCCAAAGGAAGCCTGGCTCTGGATGTAGAGCATCGGCGCATATTCGTCCCGTTCGGCGGCCTGGCGCAGGCCCCCGTTGCCGTCTGCCTCGCGGATCGTGAAATGAGTGGCCCCTTCGCCCTGCGCTTGTTGTTCGAACGATTGCCGTTCGTCGCGCAGCACCCTGGGCGCCCAGGCGAAAGCTCGGGTACGGCGCAATAGCGCGTCGGCGTAACCACGAAATTCAGGGTTGGAGACCCCTTCGGAGTTGGCAAAGAAGCGCCTGAGGCTGTCGAGGCGTTGCTCCTGGTCCTGGAAGTGCTCTTCGATGCGGCTGAAACGCTCCTCGGCTTGCAGCTCGAAGCGCTGGCGCAATTGCTGATTGAACAGGTTCATCATCGCCCAGGTCAGCACGCCGGTCAGGACCGTTCCGGCCAGCAGGACCAGCGAAGCCACCAGCCAGGCCGAAACGTCTTCGCTGATAAAGCCCAGGATCCTGGGGCGCACCTGATGCAATGCCATAAATACAACTCAGAAAGGAGCCAGGCATAGGCACAGCCCTGGACACAGCCTAATTTATAGCTATTCGCCATCACTTTGACCAGCCCTTAAAATAGGCCAGAAGCCTTGTATTACAAGGCTTCGTGGATCCAATCAGCTGCGAGTCAACGCGCCATGATCTTCCAGGCGCGGTGGATCTTGCCGTTGCGGGCGAAATCCGGATCAATGGTCTTGGCGGTGATTTCTTCTACCGCGTAGCGCTCGCCGAGGTTGTCCTCGAGCTGGAACTTGCGGAAGTTGTTGGAGAAATACAGCACGCCGCCCGGCGCCAGGCGCGCCATGGCCAGGTCCAGCAACTGCACATGGTCGCGCTGCACATCGAACACGCCTTCCATGCGCTTGGAGTTGGAGAAGGTCGGCGGGTCGATGAAGATCAGGTCGTACTCGTCACGGCTGGCTTCAAGCCAAGCCATCACATCGCCCTGCTCCAGGCGGTTCTTGTCGGAAAAACCATTGAGCGACAGGTTGCGCCGCGCCCAGTCCAGGTAAGTCTTCGACAAGTCGACACTGGTGGTGCTCCGGGCACCACCCTTGGCGGCATGGACGCTGGCGGTCGCGGTGTAGCAGAACAGGTTGAGGAAACGCTTGCCGGCCGCCTCTTTCTGGATCCGCAGGCGCATCGGCCGATGGTCGAGAAACAGCCCGGTGTCCAGGTAGTCGGTGAGGTTGACCAGCAGCTTCACGCCACCTTCGTTGACCTCGGTGAACTTGCCTTGGGCGCTCTGGCGCTCGTACTGCTTGGTGCCGCTCTGGCGCTCGCGACGCTTGATCACCACGCGGCTCTTGTCCACGTTCAGCGCCTGGGGAATCGCCGCCAGGGCATCGAACAGCCGGGCCGAGGCTTTTTCCGGGTCGATGGACTTGGGCGCGACGTATTCCTGGACGTGCACCCAGTCGTGGTACAGGTCGATGGCCATGGAATATTCCGGCATGTCGGCATCGTAGACCCGATAACAGTCAACGCCTTCACGCTTGGCCCACTTACTCAGCAGCTTGAGGTTTTTTTGCAGGCGATTGGCGAACATCTGTCCGCCTTCGCTCAACCGTGCCTGCTCGACCACAGGGGCCGGTGCCGGTGCCGGCTTGATCGGGTTGCCATTCTTGTTGTACTGGCGCTCTTGCGGTACTTCCGGGGCTTGATCGTAGGCGGCCTGTTCACGCTCGGCCTGACGCTGTTCCGGGGTGCGACGCTCACCCGTGACGAACTGATCCGGCAATACCTTGATCAGCAGCAACTTGCACGGCAAGGCGCCGTTCCAGAACGAATACTGCTTGTGGCTGCGAATGCCCATGCGCTTGCCCAGGTCCGGCGCGCCGGTGAACACCGCCGCCTCCCAGTTCAGGCAGGCCTGGCGCAGGCGCTCGCCAAGGTTCTGGTAGAGGTAAAGCAGGCTGGCTTCATCACCCAGGCGCTCGCCGTACGGTGGGTTGCAGATCACCAGGCCCTTCTGGTTCTGGTCTGGACGCGGCTCGAAGGTGGCGACTTCGCCTTGATAGATCTTGATCCACTCGCTCAAGCCTGCACGTTCGACGTTGTTGCGCCCCGGCTGGATCAGCCGTGGGTCGGCTTCGTAGCCGCGAATCCACAACGGTGGCTTGGCCAGGCCGGCGGCGGCGCGTTCACTGGCCTCTTCGTGGAGTTTCTTCCACAACGCCGGCACGTGGCCGAGCCAGGCGGTGAAGCCCCACTGCTGACGACGCAGGTTCGGCGCCATGTCGGCGGCGATCATGCCGGCTTCCACCAGGAACGTGCCGACACCGCACATTGGGTCGGCCAGCGCCCCGCCTTCAGCGGCAATACGCGGCCAACCGGCGCGGATCAGGATCGCGGCGGCGAGGTTTTCCTTCAGCGGCGCGGCACCTTGCTGCAGGCGATAACCGCGCTGGTGCAGGCTGTGGCCGGAGAGGTCGAGGGAGAGGATCGCTTCGCCGCGGTCCAGGCGCAGGTGGATGCGCAGGTCCGGGTTGAGCTTGTCGATGGACGGCCGCTCGCCCGATGGCGTGCGCAGCTTGTCGACGATGGCGTCCTTGACTTTCAAGGCGCCGAAATGAGTGTTGTCGATGCCCGAGCCGTGGCCGCTGAACTCTACGGCCAGGGTGCCATCGGCCAGCATGTGGTCTTGCCAGTCGACATCCAGCACGCCGTGATAGAGGTCTTCGGCGTCCTTCATCGGGAAGCGCTTGAGCACCAGCAGCACGCGGTTGGCCAGGCGCGACCACAGGCACAGGCGATATGCCGTTTCCATGTCGGCCATGCCGCGTACGGCCGAGGTGTGCTCGCGCGCCTCTTCAAGGCCAAGCCCGACGGCTTCCTCGATGAGCAGGCCTTCGAGGCCCTTGGGACACGTGAGGAAGAGTTCGAAACGATCGGACATGGGATTTCCAGAGCCTTTGGCTAAGTGGACCGGGCAACGCATTGCCGGGCCGGGTTCAATCAGGTGCTTTTCTCAAGAGCACCCGCGTGGCACGAAAGTGTGCCGTGCCACCCTCGCCGCTCAGGTTAAAAGAGCTTAGATGCGAAGGCAGATAAAAAATTCTGTGCAACAAATTGTGAAAACTCGACCCTTTCGTCGAATAGTACCCGAGTGCAACGGGAGGACATTCTCATTCGAAGGAAGGCCGCCCTGTTTGGCGCAGGGCCGATCATACAGGGGTCTTGCTCAAAAGCGGTCACCGAACATCAAGTTACTTATCGCCCCAACATCTTTATTGTTACGTGCTTATGACAAAACGATCATTCCATCCATGTGACGCTTTGGTTAGAACTCAACACAGGTTGACGTCGCAACGGCGTCAACACCTCGGCTCGTCACGCCGGCAACGAGCCACCAACGGCAGAATGATTCTGCCCCGGCCTCGATAGAGGTCGACGCTAAGTAACAGTCAACAAGTGAGGGCAACACCCTATGAGAAGACTTAAGCGTGATCCGTTGGAAAGAGCATTTTTACGTGGTTACCAATATGGCGTTGGTGGTAAATCCCGTGAGCTTTGCCCCTTTACTCTACCGTCAGTACGCCAAGCCTGGATCAATGGCTGGCGAGAAGGACGCGGCGACAACTGGGACGGTATGACCGGCACTGCGGGTATCCATAGACTCAACGAACTTCACGCCGTCGGCTGACACAGGGCTTAATACTCAAGAACTCGACAATTTGATACCCATATCGATTTAACCACGCACGTCCCATCCGGACGGCGGGCTACGGCCCAGGGGGCTCCTTCGAGGAGCCCTTTTTAATGCCTGGGTTTCATGAACTTGGGCTGCAAACACTGTTGTGGCAAGCCCCTGTGGGAGCAAGGCTTGCCCGCGATGAAGACAACGCGGTCTACCTGGAACCGAGGCGCCTGCATCGCGAGCAAGCTTTGCTCCCACCAAGGTTTACTCCCACAAAAAACCTGCTTGCCACCATAGAGCTGACCGCGCCTGAATCACCCCAACGCCGCAATGGCATCCACCGATTCACGAATCAACGCCGGCCCCTTGTAGATAAAGCCCGAATAAATCTGCACCAGGCTCGCCCCTGCGGTGATCTTCTCGGCGGCGTGGCGGCCTTCGGTAATCCCGCCCGCGGCGATGATCGGCAAGCGCCCCGCCAGTTCAGCGGCCAGCACCTTCACGGTGTGGGTGCTCTTGTCACGCACGGGCGCGCCAGACAAGCCGCCCGCCTCGTCACCGTATTCCAGCCCTTCGACCCCTTCGCGCCCCAGCGTCGTGTTGGTGGCGATCACCGCGTCCATGCCCGTGTCGATCAGCGCCTGGGCCACCTGGGTGGTTTCTTCGTCGGTCATGTCCGGGGCGATCTTGATTGCCAGCGGCACGTGTCGGCCGTGAATCAACGCCAGTTCTGCGCGACGCCGGGCCAGGTCGGCCAGCAGTTGCTTGAGCGAATCACCGAATTGCAGGCTGCGCAGCCCCGGGGTGTTGGGGGAGCTGACGTTGACGGTCACGTAGCTGGCGTGGGCGTAGACCTTGTCCAGGCAGATCAGGTAGTCGTCGACGGCGCGCTCCACCGGCGTGTCGAAATTCTTGCCGATGTTGATGCCCAGCACGCCCTTGTACTTGGCCGCGGCCACACGGGCCAGCAGATGATCGACGCCCAGGTTGTTGAACCCCATGCGGTTGATGATCGCCTCGGCTTGCGGCAGGCGGAAAAGCCGTGGCTTGGGGTTGCCCGGCTGCGGTCGAGGGGTGACGGTGCCGATTTCCACGAAACCGAAACCCAACTGGGCGAACCCGTCGATGGCCGCGCCATTCTTGTCCAGGCCCGCCGCCAACCCGACCGGGTTGGGAAACTCCAGGCCCATGACCGTCACCGGCAATTTCGCCGGGGCCTTGCACAACAAACCGTTGAGGCCCAAACGTCCACCCGCGCCGATCAGGTCCAGGGACAGATCGTGGGAGGTTTCCGGGGAAAGTTTGAACAACAGCTCACGGGCCAGGGTGTACATGGGTGGGTTTGACTCGTTCGAAGAAATGAGGCGCGGATTATAGCGGGGTAGCGGGATGGGAGCGAGCAACCGGTGGTTGCCGGCTCCTCGGCTTGGATCAAGGAACGGCCGTTTCATTCACAGTATAAGTGTGGTCAGTGCGTTTCAAGTTGCCAAAGATGAGTGGGAAGTAAAGAAGCGCCATCATCATGGCGAGGCAGCCATTGATAATATGACTTTGAGTATCGTCGCCCATTTCGGACTCACTTAACCATAACGCTACCGCGCCCCCGACCAGGTTGACAGCGTGACCAAACGAGAGACGCAGCCCCCCAAGAGTCAGAGCGTCCGCCAATTGGGCACCAGTGGGTCGTTGAACGCCAGCTCGCACCTCCAAGACCATTTGCTGCAAAGAATCCGGATCAGAAAATACCGAATCCAGTCCTCGCGTGGGTGATAGCACCTGCCAACTTTTGCAGAGAATCGAGACAGTCGTGTCGACTACCATCCCCAGGCCATTGAGCCCGGCTTGAATAGCGTCCGCCCCGAAATCGTAACCCAACTCTGCGGCCGCCCTGGCGGGACCACTCAACGGCAGAACGCTATTGAGCTCCCTCAGCATACCGAAGACGGCGCCATGAACCACAGCGGTAACCCCGGTTGTCGCGTAATTCGCGTCCCCTGAATTGTCTGTCAAAGGGAAGAAGGCTTCAGCCGCGGCTCTGGCCGCGATATAGACAACTCCGCCGGTCATTGCAGGAAATAGCTTCGAGGCCGCGCCCGAGAGACATGCCATGATCGTACTTCCCATCACCGCGCTCGCCATGAAGATACACGACACCCTCGAACGCCAGGTCGCCTCCCCTACGCACTCCCTGCGGATGGCCCCTATCAGGGTCAGCGCAGGGCCCGTCATTGCCAGCGCGACGGTCGCCCACGCCTGAGTAGCCTCGGGTGTATCGCCTTCGCGAATCGCGTGTTCGACGAGAGAGGCCACGTATTCACGCAAAAGGGTCGCCAGCACAATGATCAGCCCCGTACGCCCGACGACGTTCAGCAGATTGAGTCCCGGCCCCTTGGCGGCATCGAGCAGTTCCATGCCAGCCTCGATCACAGCCTTCAATCGACCTTCCCTACTTCCGGTGTCCGCGGCCCCTTCATTTATCAAGATGAATATCTCGTGTTCTTTAGAGCTGGGGGGCCTCTCACCCGTTTGGATGTAGCGATCAACTTGGCTCTTGGTCTCTTGATCTTGCTCACCCAAATCGTTCGACAATCCCTGCAAAGAAGGCTCTATCGCACCACTTAATCGCTCAAAACCCGCCGCTATTCGCCGGGGCGTTCCTAACGTCTCCACAGTAGAGCCCTCAACGCTCAACTTCGTGGGATCAAGCGTAAGTGAGTACCTGGCCGAGGTGTGTAGAGCCGCAACGCTTTCATGCCGCTGAGAAGCAGCGAAATTGTTATTTCCTCCCTCAATTCTCATGGTTATTTCCCTTTGTTGTTTGCCGTTAACTGCTCGGAGCGATTGTCACCACTCACTCTTCTCCCACGCCTCATCTTCCGTGGGCATGAACACATCCCGTATAAGGCTCTTGGTAAACAGATCCATCGAGAACGCCAGGCCATTGGCACCGCTGACTTCTTTATAAAGCAGCGACTTTTCCAGGCCTTCGTCTTTCAAACGAACCAAAACCTGCAGCGTGATTGCCATCAAGGCCTGGGCGGTGGGGTACGCCACCGTTGTTCCATCGGGCCCCCGCAGTGCGCGCAGAAACTCATAAATCACCTTCTCCCCTTGGCCCTCCATGGCCAGCAGCAATTGATACAAGTGCTCGAACTCAGGATCCGCGCGCTGGTTGCCGGGGGCTTGCTCATGGGCAGCCAATAGCCGCGATTCGAGCGTTTCGATCGACGCGTTCGTGCCGCGATCCAGCGGGCTGGAACCGCTCATGGGTTCAATCTTCATCGTGGGCCTTCGTAGAATCGATTGGCGTGGGACCGGCGAAGCTCGAACACAAGTCCTTCAGCGCCTGCATCGATGCCTGGTCGAGGGAACGAACCGCCGCCGGTAGGTGGGCGATACTCGCCAATAACCGGGATTCCAGTCGTTCCCGAGTGTTTTCAACGTCCAATTCCAACAGTTGATCCGCCAGCCGCAGCACATAGCGCTCTTGCGGGTGATATTCCAGCATCAGCTCGCCGGACCAGCGCGTGCGCAGGCGTTCGCGCAAGGCATGGCCGCGCGGGCGACAATGCACTGGCAACAACAGGTGCAGGATCGCGCCCGAGTCGCCCGAGTCGCCCGATTGCCTCGCCAGCCAGCGCTCCAGCATTTCATCCAGCCATTGCGGGTGACTCAAGGCTTGTGCGAGCAGATCGCGTGCGGCCCGGGCCAGATCGTTGCGCAATTGCAGCCCCAGGGCTTGTGACTTCAGCAAGCCGTCGGCCAGATGCTCGCTCGCTCGCAGGACGCCTTCGGCGTAGCCCTGTTGAAACGCCTGCGCATGCACCGCCTCGACATCGCGCTGGGCCTGCTCGACACACTCGCGCGCACGGCGTTGGGCCTCCCGCTGTAAGCGGTGACGACGGCGCGCGGCAGCGATGTCTTCGCGAGCCACGCGCACATCGTCCCCAGCGGGCAAGTCAGTCAGGGTTCGAATGGAGTCGAGCATGCTGCACCGCCAAAAAAAACAGGGTTGAATCAGGTTTCGCCACGGGCCATTGCCGGTGCAGGTGAACGACCGGCTCGCAGAACTGCAAGCACAGGCGCTCGAGCAAAAGAGCAGGAACGTGCTCGCTCCAGCTCCACAACGCATTGAGGCCTGCTGCTTGGACCTGCGCCATTGAAACCGGCGCGCCTTCGATCGGCAGCCCACCTCGCGGCCCCAGGTTGAAGCTGGCAAACCGCCGGACCGATACGGGCAAGCACAGCAGCGCCGCGCCTCGCGCCAGGTCGGGCATCAAGCGATAGGCGCCCATCAACACGGCGATATAGGGCAACTGCCGCCAATGGCGAACCCATTGTTTCGCCACGCCGCTAAGCGGCGTCGCAGGCCACGGGTCTTGCAGGCCCAGCCCCTCGAGCACAATCCGGTTGAGCACAGTGCGAGCCTCGGGCCCTTCGAATCCTGCCGGTACGAGCAGACGCTGGGGGTGCAGGTACCCCAAAGGCTCGGCGAGGATGTGCTCCAGGCACTCAAGGTCCGACATCACGCCGCCCCGCGCTTGACTGGCGGTAGGCCCAAGCGCCGCCACCGGCCAACAGCACCGCGCCGATCGCCGCCCACCACCACGGCCCCGACGAATACCCCGGCGTGACGACTGCTGACGGCGCCACATGCTGGGTCGGGGAACGCTTGGACAACACCACCGAGACGTTCTCGTACTCCACCGCCGCAAAACTGTTCTTGAGGAAACGCTTGATGTCGGTGATCAGCAACTGCGGTTCGACATCGCGCTCATGCAGCACCACCGCCGCGAGATGGACCGGCGGCGGCTTGCGCCCGCCCTCGCCCGCATCCAGGTCGTAACTGACATGGACCCGTGCCGACACCACGCCTTCGAGCACACTCAGGGACTGTTCGATGCGCTGCTCCAACGCCGAATACAAGCGGGCTTTTTCAGCACGGGGCGAGGCCACCAGGGAATCGGACGGAAACATCTCGGCCACTTGCAGGCGTGGCCGCGAAGGCAATGAATAGAGATTGAGCAGATCGACGGCAGCGGAAAAATCGAGGGCATCGATTTTCACCGCATAACCGGTTTTGCCGGTGTCGACTTTCACCGCCGCGATATTGTTGCGTTGCAGCACCGACAGCACTTCATTGGCCTGCTGCTGATCCAGGCCTTCCAGCAGGTTCGGCTGGCGACACCCCGCCAGCGCCAGGCACAACAACAGCAGCAGCGCGCCCGTCTTCATGACGCACGCAACAGGGTTTCTGCCGTGCCCACGGCTTTGCGCACCAGCACGTTGAGCAAGTTGATATCCACGTTGTACTGCCCGGTCAGCTCCTGCAACTGGGCCAGCACTTCCGGGTCGGTGATATCCGGGCGTTGCAGCAACTGATTGATCGCCGAGACGTCTTGCGTGCTGTCGACGGCGGAACCGGCGAACGCTTCGATCAAGCGCGATTCCAGGGACACGATCGGGCCTTCCTGCGGGCCACGCAATTCAACGAAGCCTGACCGCGTGATAAGCGACGAAAAAATACTTGGGATGGACATACGATGCACTCATGAAAATGGCCATCGTCACGCGATGGCCAGCCGAAGGAGAAAGTGTCAGCGAGCCGCCTGGATAATCGCCATGTCGATGTCCTTGAAGCCCTTGATCGTGTTGGTCTGCGCGTTGCGAAACACCGTGTAGGAGGAAAACGCGGCCTGGTAGGACGCTAGCAGCCCAGGGTCAGAAGCATTCACTTTCAGCGCTTTAAGCGCTTCATCCAGTTTGACCTTGAGGTCCTGTGCGCCAACCTCGAACGCTGCGGCTTGCCTGCCAAGAAAATCGTCGGGAAATGTGATGGGTAAACCGATTTCAGCCATTGCTCACCTATTGTGTCTGTTTGGAAAAAAACCAAGACGAGGAGCCCGTCTTGACATAGCCCTGTGGGCCGGTTTGAAACGACTTGCCCTTGAGCGCGTCGTCCTTGAGCTCGACAGCGAAATGCACGTAGCGATCACCCCACTGCCGGTAAAAACGGTCGACATACTGGCGAGCGGCGGCCAGTTCGGAATCCTGCAAGTTGCCTTCGATAGCAAAAGTGACACCGTTCTCATGATCGACACGGTCGTAGGCCAATGACAGGCGTTGCAACCCGTTCTGCGCCAGATCGGCCAGCAGGTTGTCATCCTGCATCTGCACCAACACGTCACGGGCATAAGGCGCGGCGGCCAGCAGCACATCGAGCAGCTTGGCCTGCTTGGCGGGCGTGAGCAGGTTGCGTTGCGTGCTGAGCAGCAGGCGCGGCATCGACGGGTCCTTGAGGTCCAGGAAATGCCAGGCCAGTTGCGGATCATGGTTGACCAGCAACTGCTCCAGCCGGCGCCGCTCCTGGTCCTGCATCAGCACCTCGCTGTTCAGGCTGGCGTGACGCGTCAGTACCTGCCGGCTCCAACCGGCATCGCGCTCGGAAGACACGAAGACATAAACCGCATCATCACGACCGCGCAGCACCCGGACCGGCGCACTGGCGCCAGTGACCAGGGCCCGAATATCGGCTTCGGGAGCCGGCCCCGGCATCGAGCCTATGCTGATTACGACGATCAACGCCGCCAGCCCCACGGCACCGGCAATCCAGCGGGTCCAATGAACACGCCATCCGCTGTACTCAGCAACGTCGCACGACCTGTCGTGCGCGGGACCGAGGCACTCCGGCGTCCAGGATTGATCCGCGGTACGCAAGGCCACATGCAGCCCGCCGAGCTGCACCCTGGCCTGGAAGTCGCAATGACGCACCTCGACCGAATCGCCGAGCAAGCGCAACGGCACACCGTCCGGCGTGGCCTGGTCGACCAGCACCTCGAAATTGCAACCACCTTCCTCCAAGGGAACGAAAATGGCATCCGTCGGTACGCTGGCAGAACGCGCGCCGTCCCCCAACACCTCCACTGCCCCGACGACGAACAGGGTCGTGCCTTCGCCGAGCGGGAACTCACAGCCCCGCAACGGACCGTTGAGGATCCGCAGGACGCAGGGCTGTAGCGGTTGGGCTGTCGGGACTGTCACCGTCCAAACTCCAGGAAGATCAAATGAGCGGGTAGATTAGAAAAGCCAATCGCAGGATTCCTGATCCAATTCTGCCGATTGCGTCCTGCACACGATCAGAATCCTCGGCCGGCCCTTGTTCACGGCGCCGTCATTCCCGGGCCTCGATCAACACCTGGTAGCGCTGCCAGACTTTGCGCGCATAGCGCAGTCGCGCCGCTTGCCGATAGGGTGAATTACCGACGTTGTAGGCGCCGACCGCCGTCCAGTTGTAGCCATAGCGGGCGATAAAACCGGCCAGCACCGACGCGCCGACCTCCACCGACAGGCACGGCTCATCCAGTAGGCGCTGTTCGGTGATGCCCTCGACACCGAGGTGCGACAGATGAATGCTGTTGATCTGCATCAGTCCGATATCGCGAGTGCCGTTACGGTTGTGGTTGATTGCACCTGGCGTCATGCCGGATTCGACATCGGCAATCGCTTGCAGCAGCTCGGGCTCGATAGCGTGCAATTGCCCTGCCTTGCTCCAGCACCAAGCGTGCGCCTGGGCCATGCCAAACCCCAGGCCAAGACACACTGGCACGCATAACCAGGTTTTCCTGCGCCGCTTCATGCCAGGCGCCTCTCGCTGATCCAAGTCAGCTGTTCGTGAATGCGCTCCCGCAAGATCTGCGCCCGGACACAACCCGGGTCATGCTCCAGGCACTGGTCGATCACATGCGCCGCCTGCTCGTTACGCCGCCAGAACCAGTGATGCCACGCGTGAAAGTACAGCACGTCAGCCTGATCGGCCGACAACAGGCAGCGCCGGAACAACACCTGGGCCGCCTGCTCGCAGCCGCGCAAACTGGTGAGCAACGCCAGGCGCGTCAACGCCGGGATACTGCCGGGGTCCAGCGTCAGCGCATGGGAGACCGCTGAATGCGCCTCTTCGATGGCGTGTTCCGGGTCCCCCTGGCCCATCAGCACCTGTCCCAGCCAAACATCGGTCAAGCCACACCAGGGCGGCGCGTACCCGGCATCGAGTTTCACACACTGCCTGAACAACACGAGGGCATCGCGCAGGCTTTGCACCGTGTGCTGCTGCACACTGCACAAGCCATTGAGATAGGCTACCGCCACCGCATACGACCCACAGCGCTCACCGACCGGACGCAACTGGGGTATGTGCTGCGCAACCAGGCATGTCAACACGCCAAGCGCCTCCCCTGGATCAAAAGCATCCAGCGTCTGCCCATGCAGCAAAGACTGATCGCGACCTCGGATCAACTCGACCGACCAGTGTTGCAGCCCTCCCGCGCCGATGAAACGCCCACTCAAGTAATAATCCGCCGACATCCGCCCGACCAACGACTGCCCATCATCCACTTCGCCGCAGGCCGCAATCACCCCAGAGGGAATGACATGCAACGCCTCGCCGAACGCCGTGGTCAGTTGGCGAATCATCAGGTCCTGCAGATCCAGCGCCGCGATCTCGTCCAGATTGCGCAACGGCAGGACCGCCAACGAAGGCGCAACCATTCTGGCCTGGCTCGGCACATCGAGCTCGACCGCGGAACCGGTGAATCGATATCCCTGGCCGTAGACCGTCGCAATGTAGCCCTTGTTTTCCTTGAACAACTTGCGCAACGCGTAGATACAACGGGTCAACGACTCCTCCGCCGCATCCATCCGAGGCCAGACTTGATCCAGCAGATAATCCTTGCTCACGACCGTACCCGCCGACTTCAACAACAGGCGCAGCACGTGAAGCTCTTTGGGGGGAACATGAACGCCTTGTCCGTCTCGAATCAGCGTTCCATCGCTTTGCAATAGCCACTGGTCAAAAACGAATGACTTGACTGGGGTTTGATCAGTTGCACTGTCCATACTTTGAGACTTCTCTACAGAAAGTTACCGAAGCGCGATTGAGCCTGTGGAGCACACAGGCGAGGGATGGCGAGCTGCGTGACTATAGGAAGATGCGTGAGACGATTCCGTAGGGTGTTGAATATTATTGGCGTAGGAAACCTCAACCAAAACCGTAGGACTCATCCAATAACATCAAGATATAAAAAGTCACCACGCAAAGAAGAGTGAAAAAACACTGTAGCGAACTTAAAAAACCGCCTGCCCAACTGAATCGGAGGCCATCAAGGACCACCCTCTGTACACCTCAGCACCGAATCGAAAATATCCTGCACCCTCCTCCAGGCCGCCACCTCATCTTCGGACAGCTCAATACCGAAAGCGCTATTCACTTCCAGGACCAGCTCGACCAAACTCATGGAATCGATATACAGGTCCTCGACCAATCGCGAACCACCTCCAATGACTCGACCACCACGAGAATTACCCGCCACCAATGACGTGATGATCACCTGAATACTTTCCAGGTGATCAACTGGATTGTCTGACATTTTATTTTCCTATAAAAAATCTGGCAGGCGTGAAAAACTGCACGCCAAGCCAGATTAAAGAATCAGCGCTATTCCTTGACCTTAAAAATTCAACATCGCCTTTAACATATCCGCGTACTGATTCAAGTGCGCCGACAAGGTCTTATTGAAATTGTCATGATACGAATTGGCGTTCGAATATTTCTGCGTGTAAGACTGCAACATGTTTTTCATGCTTTCCTCCTGGGCATTGAAACCGCTTTGCCAGGCGTTGAATTTAGCCGTATCCCAGGTCACCGTGTCCTCGGGTGGCAAGCCTTTTTTCATCGTCTCGAGCGGGCTTGTATCAATGACGACGCACCAGGTGCCATCGGCGTTTTGCTTGAGGCACTGCGGGGGCAGGCCCAGCGCTTCACGCCACTTATCGGCCTCTTCCTTACTGGTTCCACCTTTATCCGGATCCGGAAAAAGAACAGAGGCATCGTTAGGATGGGTGTATTTGGCGATCAGTTCAGACAACGCGGCGCGCAGCGCCTTCACATCCAACTTGACCTCCTTGCCGTCATTCGCCCCCTCGATCCAATCCTTCATCATCGCAGTGATTTGCGCGTTGAAGTCGGTAAAGAAGGCCGTGTACGCCGCGATGACGCGTTCATAACCGGCGAGGTAGCCGTGTTTGATCAAGCTGATCAGTTCGAGGAGTTTTTCGAAGAAATCATCCGATGAGTTTATCGTCTCATCCAAAGCCTCGACGATCTCAAGGGGCGGGTCCTGTTCTGGATGTTCTTTGAGGAGGCGGAGGATCCTGTTTTGTTCATCATTGAGCTGCTGGAGCTGACCTTCATCCTGAAGCCCTGTGTCCTGGCCGCTGGCCATCACGGCACAGCACTGGCGCACCTGCAGGGCCCACTTATTCGCTCGGTCTTGTTTGGAGTGAATCTGTTCGACAAGCTCCGCGATAACGTGCTGCGCTGTATGCTCGACGTCCGTGCCTGACAGTGACTTGTCAATGATTGACGGGGCCTTGAGCAGATGGCCCAGGCTGCGATTCATTGCGTTCATGGACTTTTCGAGCAGATGCGTCAGGGGATTGACCGTTTGAATCTCGGCGGCCACGTCCGCAGGCGACTCTACTTCCTTGATAGCCTCGCCGTTCGACAGCAATACAAAAGGCGAATGAATAAATTGCCTGATTTCCATATACCTCTCTCCTTTACGCTGTCACGGCACGAATAACATCGCTGCGCGATTGAAGAAGCTGCATCACGGTGTCCATCATTTTTTGCAGCAGCGCTGCATCGGACGCGTCTTTCTGGCCGATCTCATCGGCCAGGCTCTTCTGGCTGTTTTGCGCACTCAGCATCAGTACTTCCTTTTCGCGTGCGGCGTGTTCGGTCATGCGCACAGCGTTCGCCACCACTTGGCTCATGCTCATGGACATGGCATTGAGCGCACGGCCGATTTCCAGTTTCTTTTCGATTCCCTTGTTGCCCATCTGGCTTAGCCAGTCGGAGGTCTGGCCGAACTTCTGGGCCTTGAGGATTTCTGCGTCGAACCAAGCCTGCTCCTGAGGCGTCAGCGCCGTGCCCTGGGGTTTGAAGTCAACTGTCGTCGAGCGCCCGAAATCATCGAGGGTGTTGATCTTGTAAGTGGTTTGCGGGTCCCATTCATCGCGGTAGCGATCCCGCTTGAGGTCGCGTTCCAGATTGCCGGCGTCCAAGGCGTTGCGTTTGTGCAGGTCGATGTCCGCATGTTTCAACTTCTGGCCCTGGAACGTCTTGACCATGGCGAACCCGGCGATGGCGCCGGACACCACGGCCCCGGTAATGGCGCTGTTCAGCGCCGCGCGGCCGGACTCGACGATGGCTGCGCCTTGGGATTTACTCGCCTCGGAAGCCATGACGCTAAAGTGTCCGCGCAGTTGTGCATTGGCGACCCGCGCGACGTTCAGGGCAATGATCGCAGCCACCAGCACGTTGGCGTGCTTCTCCCACGCCCCTGGGTCGAAAACCAGGTCGTTGCGCACTTCGTCGTTGACCATGGACAAGGCTTCATCGAAGTCTTCCCGGTCCGACTCAGTGGGCTGATAGGCGTTGATCCGGCTTTCCAGCTCCGAAGCCGAAGGGGCGCCGAAGTTGCCGTTCTGAAGTATTTGTTTTGCAGCGATCTGCTCCAGGCTCGACGTGTCCTCGAGCAGCTTGCGCTTTGAAAATGAATCCTGGTTGATTGACTCTCCCAGGCCTGCGTCATCGATCAGGTCGTGGTTCATGACAGGGGGTGTGACTAGGGTTGGAACGTGAATAGAAGTCATCGCAGATACCTGTTGTCCGTGATTTCAAACATGCCGAACCATTTGCAGGCTGACAGCATGGCTGCGTTGCATATCGGCAAATAATTGCTCGACCTGGCGGGTTCGCTCCTGCATCGCCTGGCCGTAGTTGTCGACCACCTGAGTCAGGTAGGCGCTGATCTCCTCGCCGATCGCCATGCGTACCCGCACATCGGCCAGGTGCTCGGCTGCCTGGGCCTGGTGCTGGCCGCTTTTGATTTGCAGCCCGCCCTGCACCGCGACATTGCCGAATTCGGCAACGGCCTGGGCGATCTCCAGGTTGGCGGCGTAACGCGCCAGCAGTACCGGATCGGCGCCGTTGGTGATGAACCCGCGTAACTGCGTGAGCATCTGGGTCAGCGTGTTGCCGACCGAGCTTGCCACTTGCTTCATCGCTTGCATCGCGGCGGGCGCGGCCTGGGCGACCACTGACGCCAGTTTCGAGGCGACGGCACTGACCATCGGCCCGATCACCTGCACCCCGACCACGGCCACCAGCGCGACGGCTGCCAGTGTCGAAACGATGCCTTGGATCATGCCGGCGATTTGCGCGACTTTCTTGGCCTTGTCTTCATCCACGCCCAGGTCGATCAATAGTTTGGTGTAGAGCTCGGTGAACAGCTTGATGGCTTCCTGCATGACGGTGGTCAGCGGCTTCATGACTTCGCCCATGAACGACACGCCGGTCTTGTCCTGGATCACCGAGTCGGCAACCGCCACCGCCGCGCCGACCACCCCCACGGCGATGAGTACCGGGTTGGCAGTCAAGACACCGGCGGCGATGGTGGCAATGGTCAAGATTGCCCCGATGATCTTGCCGATGCAGCCCATGGTCTTTTGCAGTGCCTCGGCCTTGCGGACTTCTTCCAGGTATTTTTCCGACTCGCGCTCCATGTGTTCCTGCAGCCTGGCTTGCAGTTCCTTGAAAAGCTCCTGGTTGAGCTCCTCTTTGTTCTGCGCTGAATCACCCAGCAGTTCGATGATTTTCAAACGGTTCAATAACGCCAACGCGCTGCTGTTGAGGGCCTTTTCATCGATTTGCTTGTCCGTAGCAAGGCGCTGGACGCTGGACCCCGTTACCTGCGCCAATACCGTGTTCACGGTTTTGGCGCAGGTATTGGCAACCTCGATCAACTTCAGATGAGCATCGGTCGCCACCTTGAGGGCTTGGGTATGGCTCGCCACTTCGCTTTTGAGTTGGTCACGACGGGCCAGCTCCTGAGCGTATTCGGGCGATTCGGGGTCCAGCTGCGCCAGCCGTGCCTCGCTTTCATCCAGCAATCCCTGGAAATGCAAGACCCGCTCACGCAATTGTTCGAGGTGTTCCTGGCTGCTGCCGACATCGCCTTCGGCTACGGCCATGGCTTCGACGGCCGCGGTGTATTCAGCCGACAGGTTCTCAAGGGCCTGCCGCTTGGCGCCGGCCATGCTCTGCAGCATCGCCAGGCGGTTTGTCAGCTTCTTGACGTCGACCTCGCCGATCAGCTCACTGATCATCGCCATCAACAACGTGAACAGATCACCGTCGGTTTCCTGCTTGTTGCCATCGGCGCGCGGCGGTGGCGCAAGCAGCAACGGTCGGCCGGCGCTGGCGACGGATGAACCCTCTTGGCTTTCGTATTTCACTGACATCAGGTCGGCCAGCGCTTTCTGCCCGGCTTCCTGGAAATCCACGGTCCTGGCGGCCTTGCTGGCAGCCGCACCGTATTTCTCAAAAGCCTCGCTGCGACTCATGCCCCCCTCCAATCCGGGGCTTGGGGTATTTCTGATTTCACTCATGTTCAGTCCTCCGAACATTGCTGTTCCATGTGGGCCAGGGTGTCGAGATACACCTTGGCCTGCACGCGCAGATCGTCTTCCGTGGCTTGCTCAAGCACGTATTCGAAACACAACCGGGCCTTGCCGACCTTGCCCAGGGCCAAATGACACTGGCCGGTGTACAGCATCGGCCGATAGTCGTTCTTGCCCTGGGCAAAGGCGATCGCGTACAGATCGATTGCTTTTTGGTGGTTTTGCTTGAGTTGGTGCACCGCAGCCAGTCCCATCCAGTAATGGCTGTTGTAGAAGTCGTAGATGCACAGGAAGTGAAAGAACTTCTCGGCATCGTCCAATCGCCCCTGTTCATAGAACTGGAAAGCGAAGGCATAGAGACTGTCCATGTGCTCGTCACTGAGGCCTTGCACGTCTTTCAACGCCGCACCACCGAGCACTGCATCGACGACGTCCAGAGCCACCTGCTCGTCTTGTTTGTTATCGCGACTCATCAGCCACACTCCTGAAAAAACGTCAGCGTCGCTGACCGATGCATTGAGCCAAAACGCCGGCAGGCACGCTGCCAAATTGCGCTCATGCGAGGGGATTGATCTGTGGGAGCAAGGCTTGCCCGCGATGCAGGCGCCCCGCTTCCCCGCAGACCGCATCGTCTTTATCGCGGGCAAGCCTTGCTCCCACAGAGACCCTTCTCGCCACAAGGGTTGGGGTTGGGCCTCACGCCTGCTCGACCTGCTCGAGCCAGATCAGCAACCGCAACACTTCCTCGATTTCCTGCACCTGGAGAAAGCTGTAGCGTTGGTGGGTCCTGAAAATGCGGCGGGCCAGGGCGATGTCGTTGATCACCGGCACACCCACTTCCTTGGCGTACGCTCGAACCGCCAGCGCACGCTGGTTGGTTTCCATCAAGGAGATAAACGGCAGCAGCGTGATCTCCGGGCGGAAATACACGCCGATGGCAATGTGGGTGGGATTGGCGATGATCATGCGCGAGCTGCGCACATCGGATTTGACCTGCTCCGACAACAGCTCCATGTGCAAGTCGCGGCGGCGCCCCTTGATCTGCGGGTTACCGTCCTGCTCCTTGTGTTCACGCTTGACCGAATCCTTGTCCATCATCTGGTCTTTCATGAACAACCAGTATTCGCTGAGGGCATCGAGCACGACGATCAGCAGGACGCAGGCGAGGAACGCCAGCACCAGCACCAGCAACAAATGCCCCCAGATCGCGAACAACGCCGGTGCCTGGACGAACAGTTGGGCAAACAGCAATTGCCGCTGGGTGATCCAGACAATCCACAGCGCCATGGCGAAACTGCCCAGGTACAACAGCGCCTTGAACGTGTCCTTGACGGTGCGCAGGCTGAACAGTTTCTTGAAGCCATTGACCGGGTTCAGTGCCCCCAGATTCAGTTTCAACGCTTCACTGGCCAAGACAAAACCGCTTTGCAGCAAGGCCGGCAACGCACTGGTCAGCGCACACACCAGCAGCAATGGCAGCAACGCCTTGAGGCCAACCAGCACCAGCATCGCCGAGTAGGCTTGCAGTTGGGCGTCGAAATCGCTGGCGATGATGCGCCGGTAGACCTCCATGATCTCGCTCAGCGAGCTGTTGAAGACCATGTAGGTGATGCCGCACAGGGTCAGGCAGGTGATGATCAGGTCCTTGGCCTTGAACGTCTGCCCTTTGCGCGCGGCATCCCTGAGGCGCTTGGCGGTGGGTTTTTCAGTCTTCGAGGCGCTGGATGACATCACCGTCCTCCCCGCCGCGCAGATACTGCGCCGCCCCGTCGGACGTCCTGCCCATGCGCAGGACTTCGTCCGGCAGGTGCACGCCGAAGTACAGCATCAAGACCACCAACGCCACCAGGCTCTTGACCGTCAGCGACACCGAGAAAGCGTTCATCTGCGGCGCATACCGCGAGAGCAACCCAAGCAATACCTCGCTGACCAACAAGGTCGCCACCACCGGCGCACTGATGACCAGCGTCTTGCTCACCAGCGCATCGAGCAATGAATAGAGAGCGGGCAGGTGCAACTCACAACTGCCTGCCGGCGGGCAAAGGCGATAACTGTGGCCGACGGTTTCGAGCATCAACAACATGCCGCCACCTTCGAGATAAACCGCCGCGGCAAACAACTGGAGAAAATTCGCCAGCTCCGAGGTGTCGACACCGTTGGCCGGGTCCACCGTGCTGCTGAGCATGGCCCCGCGCTGGTTGTCGATCAGGTTGCCCATGGCATGCAACACCCAGAACGGCCAGCCCAGCAGCACGCCCAGCAGCACGCCGATAGCCGCCTCACGCAGCATCAGGCCGAGAAACGCCAGGCTGTCGAGCGCTGGCATGGGCATGCCGACGTAGCGCCAGAAGCCCAGCGCCACCAGCACAATCACGGCCTGACGCGCGGCACCGGTCAGCACACCGCCATTGAGAAACGGCAACATGAAAAAAATCGGCGCCAGGCGCGCCACGCCCAGGACTGCGGCGGCGAACCAGGCATGCAGCTCGAAGAACAACGTCACCGACATCGGCCTAACTCAACGCCAGGCGAATGACTTCACGACTGAAATCCAGCAAGGTTTCGCCGTACCAACCCGAAAGCAGGAACAGGCACGCCGCCACCGCCAACAGCTTGAAGCCAAACGGCAGCGTCTGTTCCTGCAACTGCGTCACGGTCTGGATCAACCCGACCACCAGGCCGACCACCGTGGCGACGATGATCGGCCAGGCCACCATCAGCAGGATCAGGTACAGGGTTTTGTTGCCGGCATAGACCAGATCGTTCATCGGTGCGCCTAGGCCAACAAGGTCAGGTATTGCCTGACCAGCCCGGTCGACAGCAACGCCCAGCCGTCCAGTGCGACAAACAGCACCAGCTTGATCGGCACGGAAATGATCACCGGGCTCATCATCATCATGCCCAGCGCCAGCAGGATGCTGGAGATCACCAGGTCGACGATCACAAAGGGCAGGTACAGATAGAAGCCGATCTTGAAGGCACTTTTGTTTTCACTCAGCGCATAGGCCGGCAGCAGCGAAAACAGTGAGGCCTCGACCTCTTCATCGGCAGGCAGGCCCGTGTCGGTTTCAGCCTGGAGCGCTTGGGCCCGCTCGAAAAACTGCGCCAGCTCCGGATCGGTGTACTTGCGCAGATAATCCTTGTAGCCGCCCAAGCCGTTCTCGGCGAAATCCACCACCGACGCGATGTCGGTAAAGGCCACCGCCTCGCGCTTGTAGTAGTCATGGCCCTGCTTCATGACCGGCGTCATGACGAAAATCGCCAGCATCAGCGCAATCGCGTTGAGCGCCATGTTTGACGGCACCTGCTGCAAACCCAACGCGTTGCGCACGATGACGAAGACGATGGAGAACTTGAGGTAGCAGGTGCCCGCCGCCACCAGGAACGGCAGCAGCGAAGCGAACGCCAGCAGGGCGATCAGCGAAACATCATTCATCGTCGCAGGCCCGATAGACCTTGAGCAGTTCGACGCCCAACTGCCCATCCAACTGCACCAGTTCCCCCTGGGCCACTGGCTGGCCGTTGGCGCGCACCTCGATGCGCCGTGCGGCATCTTCGGCCAACGGGATCAGTTGTCCCTCGATGATGCGCGACAGCGTTGCCAAATCGGTTTCGTGGGCAGCGAGCAGGAACTCCAGGCGCACCGCCAGCGCGCCCAGGTCGATAGCCGTGCCGGCTTCTGGCGAGTTATCTGGATGGGTATCGGTCACGGTCGGTTGCATGTGTAGACCCTCTTGGGTAAAGGTAAAAGTGCCGAGGCAACGGTCGGCCAGACAACACCGCTGAATGGGCTGGACGATGCGCAGGACATCGCCCTCGACCAGGCGCCTGCGGCTGGCAAGACTCAGGTGGCTGACGCCGAGCAGCAGTTCCAGGCGCAACGGCAGTCCACCCAGCCACGAGTCGACGCCCAAGCGCTCGCTGGCAACGGATACCGGCGGCAATTGCAGCAACCACACGCGCCCCCGCGGGGTTTGCAGCCATGGCAGGTCCTGGACAGGCAATCGCGCCGGGGCGACGTATTCGATCTCGGACAGCGTCCGGTAATGCAGCTCGTCCACCTCCAGCAGCAAGGGGCGCGGCGCGGCGCGGAACAATTCGATGACATTCGTCGACGACGCTTGCACCGTCAGCCAGGATTGCAACTGTGCAAACGCGCGATGCAGCCAGTCATGGGCCGCGATCAGCCCTTGCCAGTCGCCGCCGTCACCCCGGGCGCAAAACCGCAAATAGCCGGAACACTCTGGCACCCGGCCCAAACCCGCATCGCGCCCGGCACGCCGCCAGCGTTGAATCGCCTGGGTCTGGGCCTGCGCCAGGGGGGCGACCCGACGTAACTGCAAAGCGCTCATGCCGGACGCTCGCCCTGTTCGTCCTGCTCCTCATCCGGCGCCTGACGCGAACCCTGGCGCGACTGCTCACCGCCACTGTCATTCAATCGCCAGGCCGGCTCCCGAGCCAGCTCGAAAGGCGCCTTGAGTTGCTCGAACACCTGGGCATTGCTTGGGCTGAGCGTGAGAGTCGGTTCCTCAGGTAGCCGACTGATCGTGATCTGTCCGCTGGCAGCCCCTCGACTGAACGGGACTTGCAGAAGGCCCCGGCCCGCCTCCGGCAACGCCTCGATCATGACCTCAAGCGCTGGTGGCAAAGCGGGTGAAGGCATGGCCGCAGGTGCAACCGATGGCCCATGGCGCGGGCCTTGAACACTTAACGGCGCTTGGGGCAGCTGTTCGTCGATACGGGGGGCCGACCGTGCCCGGTGAACAATGACAGGGTCGAGAGGCAGCGGCTCGATCGACACCCCACCCCTCGGCGCAGTGGTTTTATCGATGGCAGCAGCAACTGACTCCAGGTGTTGCGGCAACGGACGTTGCGTAGGCTCGCTGAACAACCGCCCTGTCTGTGGAACGTCCCTCGCCTCCCGGCCCGTCAAACGCCTGCCATCGGGTTCAACCACCGCCGTTTCCCGGACAATCGGCCGCGCTTCATCGCGATCGAGCACCCGCGTTTCCTCCCCCACGCTCATCGCCTGCCCCGCCAGTACACGGGCGGTTTCCACCGGCCGCCGCTGCTGCCGAACCAGCGCAACCACAAGGTCCAGCACGCCTTGTGGCAGTTCATCCTCTTGTACCGGGACGAGGTGCTCTTGCAGCTCATCCAGCACCTCTTCATCGACCGGCTCCAGGGCGTGGACCGGACGGGTTGGCGGCACACCGACCTCTTTCATCGCCGAACTCCAATCAGCTCTTCCAGCTCTCGCTCTTCGCGGCGCACCGCCTCAAGCCGTTGTTCACGCAACAGCTGTTGGACGGAGCACTCATACTTGTCATGTTTGCGTTGCAACCCACGCAGCTGTTCGCGCTGCACCTGCAACTGCTGCTCGACCTGCCGGCGCTGCTCATCCACACGATCACGCTCGACGCGCAGCAGATCGATGCGCCGACGGATCACCGCCTGGGTTCGCAACAAGGCCAGCAATTGCCCGTGATTCAGCACGCAGTCATTGGCCCGATGGCTGCTCAACAAGCGTTGCAGCGCAGCTTCCTGTTCCTCGAAACCGGACTGTTCCTGCAACAGCGGCTGCAATTGGCGCTGGACACGCAACAGCGCCTGCTCGCCGCGCTGCCGACGAAACTGACTGAAGGCCAGCAGGCGCCGTCGATCAAGCAATGATTTCATGCAGGCTCCGCAAGGTTTCATCCGGTTCGCTACGTTGATCCGTCGGCTGGCGCAACCATTGGCTGAGGGCATCGCGACGATGCAGCGCGTGGTCATTGGCCGCGTCCACGCCTGGGCTGTACTCGCCCATGTCAAGAAACACCTGCAGTTGCTCCAGGCGCGCCAGGGCGTCCCGGGTCGCGGCCGCCAGTTGCCGGACCTGTGGCGAAGTGACCTGCGTCGCCACCCGGCTGACGCTGCGCAAGACATCAATGGCCGGGTAGTGCCCCTTGGCGGCCAGGGCCCGACTGAGGTAGACGTGGCCGTCGAGAATGGAACGAATCTCCTCGGCGATCGGATCCGGCTCGTCGTCACTTTCCAGCAGCACTGTGTACCAGGCCGTGATGCTCCCCGACGCCGTCACGCCGGGACGTTCCAGCAAGCGCGGCAAAGCGTCGAATACCGAGGCCGGATAACCACGCCGCGCCGGTGCTTCACCGGCGGCCAAGGCCAGGTCGCGGCGAGCACGGGCGTAGCGGGTCAACGAGTCCAGCAACAACACCACGCGCCGACCCTGGTCGCGAAAGTACTCGGCGATGGTGGTGGCCTGCAGCGCCGAGTTGCAGCGATCCACCGAGGAAAAATCCGAAGTGGCGTACACCACCACGCAACGGTTGCACATGGGCGATTGGCGCAAATGCTCGATGAACTCGGTCACTTCACGCCCGCGTTCGCCAATCAGGCCAATGACAAAAACCTCCGCGTCCGTATGTTCGATCAGCATGTTGATCAAGGTGGTTTTACCCGAGCCGGCGGCGGCAAAAATGCCGATGCGCTGGCCGACGCCACAGGTCAGCAAGCCGTCGATGACACGAATGCCGGTTTGCAACGGCTCCGTCACCGGCCGTCGCTGCTGGTACGACGGCGGGGCCGCATCCACCGGACAGTCCCGCTGGGCGCTCGATGTCGACGGCGCCAGGCGCTCGACGATAACGCCCTGGGGATCGACCACGCTGCCGAGCAAGGCGTCACTGCAGGTCAGTTGCAAGGTCGAGCCGGTGGGCACGATCATCGATTCCCGGGACAAGCCTTTCGCCTCGCCCAGCAAACTGAGCAGCACCGCGCCGGGCGTGAAGCCGATGACCTGCGCCCTGGCGGCGACCTCGGGTGAACGCCAATGTCGACGCACCTCACAGATTTCGCCCACCACCACCTCGCTCAGTGCGGCTTCGATCAAGGGGCCGCTCAAACGCAGGGGGTGGGCCGCCAGCCGTTCCAGACGCAGGCTCATCGAGGCAGGATATCCAGCAGCGTTTCGGTGACCAGTACCAAGGTGTCCAGCATGGGCAGCTCTCCTCAAAGCGTCTTGATGACATTGACCGAGACGGTCTCGGAGACTTCGCCGAACGACATCACGTCCAGCTCGCGGAAACGTCCCTCGATCAGTTTCTTGATGTAGCGCCGCACGTCGACCGAACACAGCAGCACCATGTCCTTGTGGGCAACGTGCACGCTGTCCAGGCCGACACTGAGGCGGTCCATCAGCTCTTCCGACTCGGCCGGTTCCAAGTTGAGAAAACTGCCGCCCGAGGTTTGCCGGATGCCCCGGCGCACCACGTCTTCGAACTCCGCCGACAACAGCAGCACACGCAGGTCGTTGCCTTGGGCAAACTTGTTGCTGATGTAGCGGGCCATCGCACCGCGGACGTGCTCGACCAGCGCCAGCACATCCTTTTCCCGGGAGGCCCAATGGGCCAGCGACTCGAGGATGAGCTTCATGTTGCGCACGGAGATGCGCTCGCCGATCAAGCGCTGCAGCACCTCGGCGATCTTCTGCACCGTGACGTGGCGATACACTTCCTTGAGCAGGTCCGGGTAGCGCACCTCCATTTCGTCGAGCAACTGCTTGGTTTCCTGCACGCCGAAAAACTCCTGGATGTTGCGCGCCAGCAGCGTGACCAGGCAGCGATAGCATTCTTCGTCGGCAGGCCGCAGGTGATAACCCAGCTGCTGCACCCGTTCCCGGTCAGCGGCAGTGACCCAGACGCCACCGAGGCGATTGCTGTCGTTACCGCGCACCAGGGCAAAACCCAACGGCTCCAGCTCCGGCGAATAATCCAGTAGGCGCCAGTGATCGAAATGAATATCGAACTGCTCGGCGCGCACTTCATTGATCAGCACCGCCACTTGATGAACCGGCAGCGCATCGCTGCCCCGCAGCCGCGGTTCGGGAATCCGCAGCCCGTAATCGACGAAGAACTGGCTGCGAAAGCGCGCCGCCCACCGCGCCTTCTCCAGCACTTGCAAGCGCACCGTGGGCACCAGCAGCATCAGGGCGATGGTTTCGGTCGCCAGGTTGTCGACGTCATCGAGCAATCCAGACTCGCCCGGCCCCGCACCAGGCTCGAGGGGTTCGCCGCGGCTTTCGCCCGGGCTGGCCTGGCGCAGGGACTTGCGATGGCGCACATACACCACCAGCCCCAGCACACTGGCAATCGAGAGGAAGGTCAACAGCGGAAAACCGGGCAACATGCCCACGCCCACCGCCAGCAATGCGGTGACACCGAGCACGAACGGATTGCCCAGCATCTGGGTGAGCATGTTGCGGCCCAGGTTGCTGTCATCGCCGTTGACCCGGGTGACGATGAAGCCGGCACCGATGGCGATCAGCAGCGCGGGGATCTGCGCGACCAGGCCATCGCCAATGGTCAACAAGGTGTAGGTGGACAAGGCCGTGGACATGTCCATGCCCAGTTGCCCGACGCCGATGGCCATGCCGCCGATGAAGTTGACGAAGATAATGATGATGCCGGCGATGGCATCGCCCTTGATGAATTTCATCGCGCCGTCGAAAGAGCCGTACAACTGGCTTTCACGCTCCAGCACGCTGCGTTTTTCACGGGCCTGGGCGGCATCGATGGCGCCGGCCTTGAGGTCGCCGTCGATGCTCATCTGCTTGCCGGGCATGCCGTCCAGGGAGAAGCGCGCCGCCACTTCGGCGACCCGTTCCGAACCTTTGGTGATCACGATGAACTGGACAATGGTGACGATGGAAAAAATCACGAAGCCCACCACCAGGCTTTCGCCGATCACAAAGTCACCGAACGATGCGATGATCTCGCCGGCATCGGCCTGGCTGAGAATCAGCCGGCTGGTGCTGATCGACAGCGCCAGGCGGAACAAGGTCGTCAACAGCAGCAGCGCCGGGAACGTCGAATAGCTGAGGATGCGTTCGATGTAGAACGAGCCCATGAACACCAGCAACGAGATGACGATGTTCAGGCCGATGAGAAAATCCACCAGCACCGTCGGCAAGGGGATGATCAGCATGGCGATGATCATCACCATCAAGGTGAGGATCAGCAGCTCCGGGCGCGCGCCGACATTGCGCAAGAACACATTGAGCATTCAGGCCTGGCTCCGGGACAAGATCATGGGCAGCCACCGAGCAAACGCTGTTCGATGCATTCGTGGGCATAGGCGACGTCGGCCAGGCGAGCGAACTGGAGGGCCAGGCGTTGTGGCGCCTCTTCGTCGGCAAACAGCGGCGTCGGCAATTGCAGGCTGAGCCGACGCACGGCCTGCAACACCGTCGAACGCTCCCGGTGGGCACTGAGCAGCACACCCTCCCCCAACGCCCCGAGCAACAACTGGTCGAGGTCATCGGGGTAGGCCAACACACCGAACATAAACACCAGCCAATCGGCCTCGTGGGGGTTGTGCCGACAAAGCAGGGCATCGCCGAGCACGGCGCCGATAAACAGCGCATCGGCCGAGCGCAGACGCTTGAGGTCGGTGACCCGGGTCAACAGTTGGCCGAACTCGATGCGCGAGCAACTGGGGTCCTGGGCGCTGATGTCGGTGAGCAACGCGGCTTCGATGAAGGCCAGCACATTCGTGCGCTGTGCCGGGCCGTACAGGGCAATCCAATCCTGGTAGCAATTGAGCGGGCCTTCGTCGGACTCGAGGAAATCGCGGTAGGTCTCGCGCAGCAGGCCGGCCCGCACGGCCATGCTCCTGCCGAACATCCTGGCCTTGAGCGCCGCGTTGATCCCGGCGTTCATGCGCCTGGGCGAGCCTTGGGCAACCACCGTCTGCAACAGCGTTTCGAGCCGTTGGCGGGTGCGGGTTTCCAGGTTGCGGCGGCGCAACAACGCCCGCAGCACCAGCGCCAGGTCACTGTCATCGGGGAACAGGCTGCGCGCCATCTGCAGCAACCAGGCCACGGGCTTGTCGGCCAGCCGCGCCAGGCTCAACACCTGCCGCGCCTTGGGCACGGTGTCATCCTCGAGCACGCGTTCGAAGGTGTCGGTCAGTGTCTCGGACTTGAGTTCGAACAAGCGTCGGCCACGGAACTGCGTCAGCGCCGCCGACAGTTCGTCGCTGATCTGCACGATGCGCTGCGCCACCGCTGCCGTTGCGCCGTCGTCCGGCGCCGCCTCGGCGTCGACTTGCGGCTGTGGATGCTCGGCGGCCTTCTCGGCGTTCAGCCGCGCCTGGGCGGCCCGACCACCCAGGGAAACCGGGGGCAGGATCATTGCTCTGACATCCGGAAGTACATTCGACGCACGCGTTCGTGCTGCTCGGGGGTCAGCAATGGCATGCCCGACTCCACGGGCTCAAGCGCGTCGCGGATCTCCTTGGGCTGGATCAGGAACACCCGCACCGTGTTGGCCGAGCGGCCCTGGCGATAGCTGAACAAACGGCCGATCCACGGAATCGATCCCAACACCGGCACACGGCCGATCTGCTCGCCGTGATCATCACGGGTGAAGCCACCCACCAGCAGGCTCTTGCCCTGGGGCACTCGCGCCACCGTGCTGATGCGCGTGCGTCCGACCGTCGGCAACGCACTCTGTTGCTCACCGCGGCCGGGGTTCTCGACTTCGTTGCCGTCCTCGATATTGAGCGACATCTCGATCTCGTCCGCCTGGGCGAAACGCGGCAGCACGCTCACCAGCGTGCCGTAGGTGATGTGTTGCAGATCGACGCTGCGCTCCCCCACCAGCGGGGCGTAGAACGTGCGGTTGTTGTCGAAGATTGCCGGCACGTTTTCCTGCGTCAGGATTACCGGGCGCGAGACCACGTTTGCACGATGGGTCCGCTCCAGCGCCATGACCTGGGTCACAAACGAGGCGCCGTCGAGGGTGGTGGCCGAACCGGCGTTGAGCGAAGCGCTGAATTGCCCGCCGGACTTCACGTTGCCCTGCCAGTTGATGCCCAACTGATTGAGTTCGTCCTTGTGCAGATCGATGATCCACAACGACAACTCGACATGGCGTTTCGGCGTGTCCAGGGCATTGACCAGGTTCTCGATAAAGCGCACCTGCTCGGGCAGCCCCTTGACCAGCAAGCTGTTGGTGTCCGGGTAGGCCACCACCCGAATGTTGCCGGCGGCCACCTCGCGCGCAATGATGCGTGGTGCCGTCGGATCCTGATCCGAGGAGGCTCCCGCCAGGCCTTCCAGGGGAAACACCGGCATCGACCCTCGCGGCCGCTGCCCGGGGACTTGCGCCACCGACGGCTCGACCTGTTGCGTCTCGCCACGCAGCAAGTCCTCGATCACAGTGGCGAGCCCGGGGATGGTCACCTTGTCGTCGCGCAGTTCATAGCGGCGGTCGCTGACGAAGGTGTTGCGCACATGGATGACGCCAATCTGCTGCTTGCCCAGCAACAGCTCCGAACGCTGGTTGTCCATCAGCCCGGCCGCTTGCACCACCAGGTCGACATACATCGGCGGGCCCGACACATGGAATGTCCGCAACCCGTCGTGATGCAGGGGATAACGTGCGTCGTGCAAGCCCGAACGCCCAAGGAAGTCCTGCAGCTTGGCGACCGTCAGCGTCTGCAGCGACATCATCGCGCTTTTGATTTCCGAGGCGTCGTACAGATAGATCGCCTGGCCATCGCTGTACCAGATCAACCCCATCTGCGTGCTGACTCGCTCGAACGTGCGTTGCGGTATGCGCAGATCGAACGTACCGCCAATGCGCTTGGCCGCCGCGACCTTGCTGACGATGACCGGCTTGCCCAATGACCCGGACAGTTCGCTGAAAAAGGTCCGCGCGCTCTGTTCGCGGGCCTCGAAAGTATAGACATCGGCTCCAACGGCAAAGGATGCGAGCAGCATCACAGCGCTAAGGCAGACGGTTGAAAGGGCTGGGTGCAACGATCGACGGCTCATCGACTCACTTGCCTGGAAGGTAGGTGATGTCCGCCAGGCTGCTGGGTGCGAAACCCACCAGCTCGCGGATTTCCTTGGAAAAATGTGACGAGGAGGCAAAGCCGAACTCCAGCGCGACATCGGTCAGCGAGCCGTCCTGAAGACTCATGTTCAACAGCGCCTGGGCCGTGCGCCAGCCACGCAAGGCCGGCTTGGCCGCACAGCCCAGGGCCTGCCGACAAAGCCTGCGAAAATGCGAAACCGATACGCCGTAGCGCTGCGCCAGCGTGTTCAGTTTTTCGCTGTGGGTGCCTTGCTCCAGCAAGAAACGCACGAGCCCGTAGCTCTCGTGATGACGCAGCAGGTGGGCGACCGCATGATAGGCCGGGGTATCGCTCATCGCTTGGCCGATGTACCAGCGTTCGAGCCGCTCCGGGGAACCGACGATTTCTCCTGCCACCGGCAACAAGGCCCACGGCGCAACGTCCGCCCTTTGCCCGGCTTCAGCGAAGGCATGGCTCATATCGAAAAAAGCCTGCAGCTTCACCAGCGGCGCCGCGCAAACCGGTCGTGCGTGCAACTCGCCGCCACTGGACTGCAGCGAATCGCTCAGCACCATCAGCCCTTCCCAACCGATCGGCAGGCAGTGACTGAGTCCAGCGCGTGCAGTGCTCAGTTGAACCGGGCTTTGGCCGACCCGCAGGTGCAGCACGCGTTCGCTTAGATCAGGTAATGCCGTGGAGCGAATTGAATGGTCTTGCACACCCGCCTCCTTTACTGCGTGCCATTGAAAGGATCGACAGGATGAAAGACACGAGGCCTGGAATCTTGATGGAAAGCTGATGAGGGCAGGCTGGCATATGCCTTGCACCCTGTCTGTTCATCGGTGCTCAGGCCAATGGCGGAATGAGTGCCACACTGTTTCAAAGGACACGGTTTCAAGAGCCAACGGCGTCGTCCTCCAGCCTGCTCTGGCAGTGGCTCGGGCACGGCGCTTTTTTATGCGCAAAGGTGAAGCACGATGAATGAAGTTCCAGCCACCCCCCTGGCCTGGGTCAACGGCAGCGATGCCCCGGAAAAGAGCGCGGTCAACCTCGGGTTCATGGCCTTGAGCGACTGCGCCCCGGTGGTCGTGGCTGCTACCCAGGGCTTCGCCCAACCCTACGGCCTGACCCTGAACCTCAAGCGCCAGGCCTCCTGGGCCAACCTGCGCGACAAGCTGGTCAGCGGTGAAATCGATGCCGCCCACAGCCTGTATGGGCTGATCTACGCGGTGCACCTGGGCATCGGCGGGGTCGCGGCGAGCGACATGGCCGTGCTGATGGGGCTGAACCAGAACGGCCAGAGCATCAACCTGTCCCACGGCTTGCAGGCCCAGGGCGTGACCAGTCCTGAGGCACTGGAACGGCACGTGCACCAAACTCGCCCGAAACTGACCTTCGCCCAGACTTTCCCCACCGGCACCCACGCCATGTGGCTTTATTACTGGCTCGCCGCCCAGGGCATCCACCCGTTGTCGGATGTCGACAGCGTGGTCGTGCCTCCGCCGCAAATGATCGCGCACCTGCAAGCCGGGCGTATCGACGGGTTTTGCGTCGGCGAGCCCTGGTGCGCCAGCGCGGTGAAGCAGAACCTCGGGTTTACCCTGGCGACTACCCAGACCATCTGGCCCGACCATCCGGAAAAAGTCCTGGGTTGCACCCGCGCGTTCGTCGAGCAATACCCCAATACCGCCCGGGCCCTGGTGATGGCGATCCTCGAAGCCAGCCGCTTCATCGAACAAAGCAACGAAAACCGTCGCAGCACCGCTCAACTGTTGGCTGCGCCTGAATACCTCGACGCCCCGCTGGACTGCATCGAGCCGCGCCTGCTGGGGATTTATGCCGACGGCTTGGGCAACAGTTGGCAGGATCCCCACGCCATGCGCTTTCATGGCAACGGCGAGGTGAACCTGCCGTACCTGTCCGACGGCATGTGGTTCATGACCCAGTTCCGCCGCTGGGGCCTGTTGCGCGAAGACCCGGATTACCTGGCCGTGGCCCGGGACGTCCAGCAACTCAAGCTGTACCGCGAAGCCTGCGCGGCACTGGACATCGCGTCCCCGCGCCAGGACATGCGCAGCAGCCAACTGATCGACGGCATCACCTGGGACGGCTCGGATCCGGCCGGGTACGCCCGCAGCTTCAAACTGCACGCCTTGAGCGATGCGGCTCCCCTTCACGCCAGCCGCTGACAGGAGCCACGACCATGCTGCGTATCCTGCTGATCAACGACACCGCGAAAAAAGTCGGCCGCCTCAAGGCGGCCCTGATTGAAGCCGGGTTCGAAGTCATCGACGAATCCGGCCTGACCATCGACCTGCCGGCGCGCGTCGAAACGGTGCGTCCGGACGTGATCCTGATCGATACCGAGTCACCCGGGCGCGATGTGATGGAGCAAGTGGTGCTGGTCAGTCGCGACCAGCCACGACCGATCGTCATGTTTACCGACGAGCACGACCCCAATGTGATGCGCCAGGCGATCAAGTCGGGCGTCAGCGCCTACATCGTCGAAGGTATCCACGCGGCGCGCCTGCAACCGATCCTCGACGTGGCCATGGCCCGCTTCGAAAGCGACCAGGCCCTGCGCGCCCAGCTCCTGGCCCGGGACCAGCAACTGGCCGAACGCAAGCGCATCGAACTGGCCAAGGGCATGCTGATGAAGATGAAGGAATGCAACGAGGAACAGGCCTACACCCTGATGCGCCGCCAGGCCATGAGCCGCCAGCAGAAGCTGATCCAGGTGGCGGAGCAGATCATTGCCATGAATGAGCTGCTGGGCTGAAAGCCCTGTAGCGCCTGCCTTGCCCCCATCGCGAGCAGGCTCGCTCCCACATGGGGTCCCGGGGTGGACTTCATATTTGTGGAGACCACAAATCAACTGTGGGAGCGAGCTTGCTCGCGATTGCGATCTAACGTCCAACATCGATATCGACTGACCCGCCCCCATCGCGAGCAAGCTCGCTCCCACATGGGGCTCGGGGATGGACTTCATATTTGTGAACACCCCAAGTCACCTGTGGGAGCGAACCTGCTCGCGATAGCCACCCTTGTTGGCACAGATCTCGCTTAAGCAACCCCACAGGTAACCAACGGCGGTTGCCCCACCTACGACAAAGACGTCGCACACCCTCCTTGCCTCTCTGGCGATCCGGGTTGCGGCGTTTTTTTGTTTTGGCCCTTCGGGACCGGTGGTGCGACCACAGGCGGCGCACTGCTCAAAGCACTGACTCATTTCTCGAGACTTTTACAGCTGAGGTGCGCGATGAATTCAAGCTTCTGGAAATCCGGCCATACCCCGACCCTGTTCGCGGCCTTCCTCTACTTCGACCTGAGCTTCATGGTCTGGTACCTGCTCGGTCCCCTGGCGGTACAGATCTCTGCCGACCTGCACCTGACCACCCAGCAACGCGGGCTGATGGTGGCGACGCCGATCCTGGCTGGCGCCGTGCTGCGCTTGTTCATGGGGCTGCTGGCCGACCGGATCTCGCCCAAAACCGCCGGCATGGTGGGCCAGGTGATCGTGATCGGTGCGCTGTTCTGCGCCTGGAAGCTGGGCATCCACAGCTATGAACAAGCGTTGCTGCTGGGCCTGTTCCTGGGCGTGGCCGGCGCTTCGTTCGCCGTGGCCCTGCCGCTGGCGTCCCAGTGGTATCCGCCACAGCACCAGGGCAAGGCCATGGGCATTGCCGGTGCCGGTAACTCGGGCACCGTGCTGGCTGCGCTGATCGCACCGGTCATGGCCGTGGCCTTCGGCTGGACCAACGTGTTCGGCTTCGCGCTGATCCCCCTGGTGCTGACCCTGGTGCTCTTCGCCTGGCTGGCCAAGAACGCCCCCGAGCGGCCAAAAGCCAAATCCATGGCCGACTACCTCAAGGCCCTGGGCGACCGCGACAGCTGGTGGTTCATGTTCTTCTACAGCGTGACCTTCGGCGGCTTCATCGGCCTGGCCAGCGCCCTGCCCGGCTACTTCAACGACCAATATGGCCTGAGCCCGGTCACCGCCGGCTACTACACCGCCGCCTGCGTCTTCGGTGGCAGCCTGATGCGGCCATTGGGCGGCGCCCTGGCGGACCGTTTCGGCGGCATCCGCACCTTGCTGGGCATGTACACCGTGGCGGCCGTCTGCATCGCCGCCGTGGGCTTCAACCTGCCGAGCTCCTACGCGGCCCTGGCCCTGTTCGTTTGCACCATGCTCGGTTTGGGTGCGGGCAACGGCGCGGTGTTCCAACTGGTGCCACAACGCTTCCGTCGCGAGATCGGCGTGATGACCGGGCTGATCGGCATGGCCGGCGGCATCGGCGGCTTCGCCTTGGCAGCGGGCATGGGCGCGATCAAGCAGAGCACCGGCAGCTATCAACTGGCGCTGTGGTTGTTCGCCAGCCTCGGTGTCCTGGCCTGGTTCGGCCTGCACGGCGTCAAGCGTCGCTGGAGAACCACGTGGGGTTCGGCCGCTGTCACCGCTGCTCGGGTATAAGCTGCAACCATGAGCCTGCAACTGAGTTTCGCCGAAGCCAGTGCCATCGGCCCGCGGGAGGAAAACCAGGACGCCCTGCGCCTGGTCACCCCCGCCCCGGCCCTGGCCGCCAGCAAGGGTTACCTGTTCGCCATCGCCGACGGCGTGAGCCAATGCGCCGACGGCGGGCTGGCCGCCCGTTCGACCTTGCAAGCGTTGGCCCTGGATTACTATTCCACGCCGCAAACCTGGGGCGTGGCCCAGGCGCTGGACCGGCTGTTGCTGGCGCAGAATCGTTGGCTGCAAGCCAACGGTGGCGGACAACCGCTGCTCACCACTGTCAGCGCCCTGGTCCTGCGGGGCCGGCGTTTCACCCTCGCGCATGTCGGCGATTGCCGGGTCTACCGCTGGCACGCCGATCACCTGCAGCGGGTCAGTGAGGATCACGTCTGGGAACAGCCGGGCATGCAACATGTGCTCAAGCGCGCCCTGGGCCTGGATCAACACCTGATCCTCGATTTTCTCGATGGCGAGCTGCGCACCGACGAAACCTTCGTGCTGCTCAGCGACGGCGTCTGGGCGGTCCTCGGGGACACGGCCATCGCCGGCATCCTGCGCGACCAGCCGGACCTGGACCTGGCCGCGCAGACGCTCGTCAACGCCGCGCACCTGGCCGGCAGCCAGGACAACGCCAGCGCCTTGCTGGTGCGGGTCGATGCGGTGGGCGAAGCGAGCATCGGCGATGCGCTGATCCAGTTGCAGCAATGGCCCCTGCCGCCTGCATTGAAACCGGGCCAGGTGTTCGAGGGCTGGCAGGTCGAAAGCCTGCTCGGCCACAGCCAGCAATCGTTGCTCTACCGAGTACACGACGGCCAGGGCCAACCCTGGTTGCTGAAAACCCTGCCCGTGCAGCTACGGGACGATAGCCGCGCGGGGCAGGCCTTGCTTTCGGAAGAATGGTTTCTCAAGCGCGTCGCCGGGCGGCAGTTTCCCGAGGTCCATGGCGCTCCCCAGCGTCAGCATTTGTATTACGTGATGCGGGAATATCCGGGGGCAACCCTGGCCGAGCTGTTCAACCAGGGCGGGCCGCTACCCCTGGCCCAGTGGTTGGACTTGGCGCAGCGGCTGGTGCGGGCGGTGGGCCTGTTGCATCGAAGGCAGATCTACCATCGCGACATCAAGCCGGAAAACCTGCACCTGGGTGACGACGGGGAATTGCGTCTGCTGGATTTCGGCCTGGCTTACTGCCCGGGCCTGTCCGAGGACCAGGCCAACGTCTTGCCCGGCACCCCCAGCTACATCGCCCCGGAAGCCTTCGGCGGCACCGCGCCAACGGGGCAACAGGATTTGTATGCCGTCGGCGTGACCTTGTATTTCCTGCTGACCGGGCATTATCCCTACGGCGAAATCGAAGCCTTCCAACGCCCGCGCTTTGGCGTACCGGTCAGTGCCAGCCGCTATCGGCCGGACCTGCCCGAATGGCTCGGGCAAAGCCTGGAACGCGCCGTCGCGGCGGACCCGGGCCAGCGTTTTGAGACGGCCGAGGAATGGTTGCTGCTGCTGGAACAGGGCGAACGCCGCAGCTTGAGCGTCAGGCCCAGGCCGTTGCTGGAAAGGGAGCCGCTGAAGGTCTGGCGGACCTTGGCGCTGGTGTCGCTGGTGGTGAATCTGGTGCTGCTGTTTCTAGTATTCCACTCATAACCCGTGGCGAGGGAGCTTGCTCCCGCTGGGCTGCGAAGCCGCCCCAAAAAACCGGCAACCGCTGCGCGCTTGAGCGGGAGCAAGCTCCCTCGCCACAAAAGCTTTTTCGCCAATCTCTCCACGCTCCATTACCGGGCAACACGCTTTGATTCGGTGCAATAAATCCCCCTCCAATCCGCTCAACCAGCCCGCCACTCAATAAATCCGCACCTTCGAGCCAGTTGGCACAACCACTGCATAACCTCTTTCACCATACATAAAGCAACGCCTCCAACGATGAAGGCGGTGCTTCCCGAGAGAACGGGACCAGGACAAAGGCGTCCTCGCTAGCTTGCTAGCGGGACGCCTTTTTTTGTTTTCGTAAAAATGACCGAGCCAGTCCGATCGCCGTGATGAAACGGACATGCGCTTGCGGAGAACCCTGATGAAAAAACTCAAACTGGTGATGATCGGCAACGGCATGGCCGGGGTTCGAACCCTCGAGGAACTGCTCAAGCTGAGCAACGAGCTGTACGACATCACGGTGTTCGGCGCCGAGCCCCACACCAACTACAACCGCATCCTGCTCTCGCCGGTGCTGGCCGGCGAGCAGACGTTCGAAGAGATCGTGCTCAACGACCTGAGCTGGTACCTGGACAACAACATCAAGCTGCTGCTCAACCGTAAAGTGGTGGAGATCGACCGGGTCAAGCGCCGGGTCATCGCCGAAGACGGCAGCGAAGCCGAATACGACCGCCTGCTGATCGCCACCGGCTCCACGCCCTTCATCCTGCCGATTCCTGGCAACACCCTGGAAGGCGTGATCGGTTACCGCGACATCGCCGACACCCAGGCAATGATCAACACCGCCAAGACCCACAAGCACGCCGTGGTCATCGGTGGCGGCCTGCTCGGCCTGGAAGCCGCCAACGGCTTGAAGCTGCGGGGCATGGACGTGACCGTGGTGCACCTGGGCGAATGGCTGCTGGAACGGCAACTGGACAAGACCAGTGGCCAACTGTTGCAGACCGCCCTGGAAAACCGTGGCCTGACATTCCGCCTCAGCGAGCAGACCCAGGCCTTGCACGACGCCGGCAATGGCCGGGTCGGCTCGGTGCAGTTCAAGAATGGCGACATCATCCCCGCCGACCTGGTGGTGATGGCCGCCGGCATTCGTCCCAACACCGAACTGGCGGAAAAATCCGGCATCCCGTGCAACCGCGGGATCCTGGTCAACGACACGATGCAAACCTACGACCCGCGCATCTACGCCATCGGTGAATGCGCCAGCCACCGTGGCACCGCCTACGGCCTGGTGGCACCGTTGTTCGAGCAGGCCAAGGTCTGCGCCAACCACCTCGCGCAACTGGGTTTCGCCACCTACAAGGGCTCGGTCACCTCGACCAAGTTGAAAGTCACCGGCATCGATTTGTTCTCTGCCGGCGACTTCATGGGCGGCGAAGGCACCGAGACCATCACCCTGTCCGACCCCATCGGCGGCGTCTACAAAAAACTGGTGATCAAGGACGACGTGCTGGTCGGTGCCTGTCTGTACGGCGATACGGCGGATGGCGGCTGGTATTTCCGCCAGATCCGTGAGAACCATGGCATCAGCGAGATCCGCGATCACTTGATGTTCGGGGAAAACGCTCTTGGAGACGTAGGTCATCAGGGCCAGGACAAAGCCATGAGCATGGCCGACAGCGCCGAAGTCTGCGGCTGCAACGGCGTGTGCAAGGGCACCATCGTCAAGGCGATCCAGGAACACGGGCTGTTCAGCGTCGATGACGTGAAAAAACACACCAAGGCCGCCAGTTCCTGCGGCTCCTGCGCCGGCCTGGTGGAGCAGATCCTGATCAACACCGTCGGCGGCGCGGCGGACGTCAAGCCGAAAAGCGAAAAAGCCATCTGCGGTTGCAGCGACCTCAACCATGGCCAGATCCGCCAGGCGATCCGCGACCAGCACCTGCTGACCATCGCCGGGGCCATGAGCTACCTGAACTGGCGCACCCCCAACGGCTGCGCCACCTGCCGCCCGGCGTTGAACTACTACCTGATTTCCACCTGGCCTGGCGAAGCCCACGACGACCCACAGTCGCGCCTGATCAACGAACGCGCCCACGCCAACATCCAGAAAGACGGCACCTATTCGGTGGTCCCACGGATGTGGGGTGGCGTGACCAACCCTTCGGAGCTGCGGCGCATCGCCGACGTGGCCGACAAATACAACGTGCCCATGGTCAAGGTCACCGGCGGCCAGCGCATCGATTTGCTGGGCATCAAGAAACAGGACCTGCCCGGCGTGTGGAAAGACCTCGACATGCCGTCCGGCCACGCCTACGGCAAGTCCATCCGCACCGTGAAGACCTGCGTGGGCAGCGAGTTCTGCCGCTTCGGCACGCAAAATTCCACCCAACTGGGTATCGAGCTGGAGCACGACCTGTTCAACATGTGGTCGCCACACAAAGTGAAACTGGCCGTCTCCGGCTGCCCACGCAACTGCTCGGAAGCCGGCATCAAGGACGTCGGCATTATCGGTGTCGACTCCGGCTGGGAGATGTACATCGGCGGCAACGGCGGGATCAAGACCGAGGTCGCCGAGTTTTTCGTCAAGCTCAAGACCGCCGAAGAAGTGCGTGAATACAACGGTGCCTTCCTGCAGCTGTACCGCGAGGAAGCCTTCTACCTCGAACGCACCGTGCACTACATGCAGCGGGTCGGCATGGAGCACATCAAGAAAGCCGTGCTGGAAGACTCGGAACGGCGCAAAGCGCTTCATGAACGCTTGAAGTTCTCCCTGTCGCTGGAACAAGACCCGTGGAAACAACGCCTGGAACAACCCCAGCTGAAGAAAGAGTTCGAAGTCATCCCCGTGAAAAACCTGGAGGTGCCGGCATGAACTGGCTGGATATCTGCGCCCTGGAAGAGATCAATATCCTCGGTTCGCGCATCATCAACGGCCCGAAAGGCGATATCGCGATTTTTCGTACCAGCGACGATGAAGTGTTCGCCCTCGATGACCGTTGCCCGCACAAGGGTGGCCCGTTGTCCCAAGGGTTGGTCTACGGCAAGCGCGTAGCCTGCCCGCTGCACAACTGGCAGATCGACCTGGAAAGTGGTCAGGCCCAGGCCCCGGACGTGGGCTGCGCCCATCATCATTCGGCTCGGGTCGAAAACGGCCGGGTGCAGTTGGCCCTGCGGGACGCAAGCTGATGAACCGCCAGATCACTGCCTCGACCTGCTGTTATTGCGGGGTCGGTTGCGGCGTCCTGATCGAGCATGACGGCGAGCGCATCCTCGGCGTCAGCGGCGATCCCGCCCATCCGGCCAACTTTGGCAAACTGTGCAGCAAGGGCTCGACCCTGCACCTGACCGGCGACCTCGCCGCACGCGCGCTCTACCCCGAACTGCGCCTGGGCAAAGGCCTGGCCCGGGCCCGCACCGACTGGGACAGCGCCCTGGATCACGCCGCCAGCGTCTTCGCCGAGACCATCGCCGAGCACGGCCCGGACAGCGTGGCGTTCTACATCTCCGGCCAATTGCTGACCGAGGACTACTACGCCTTCAACAAGCTCGCCCGGGCATTGGTGGGCACCAATAACATCGACAGCAATTCGCGGCTGTGCATGTCCTCCGCCGTGGTGGGCTACAAGCGCAGCCTCGGCGCCGACGCCCCGCCCTGCAGCTACGAAGACCTGGAGTTGAGTGACTGCGTGATGATCGTCGGCAGTAACATGGCCTACGCCCATCCCATCCTCTTTCGCCGCCTCGAAGAAGCCAAATCCCGCCGGCCACAGATGAAAATCATCGTCATCGACCCCCGGCGCACCGACACCTGCGACCTGGCAGACCTGCACCTGGCGATCCTGCCGGGCACCGATGTCGCCTTGTTCCATGGGATTTTGCACCTGCTGCTGTGGGAAGACTGGATCGACCGCGACTTCATCAAGGCCCACACCGAAGGCCTGGCGGAGCTGAAAAACCTGGTGCGCGACTACACCCCGACGATGGTCGCCCAACTGTGCGGCATCAGTGTCGAACAACTGCACCAGTGCGCCGAATGGGTCGGCACCTTGCCGAGCTTCCTGTCGTTGTGGTGCATGGGTTTGAACCAGTCCACCGCCGGTAGCGCGAAAAACAGCGCCCTGATCAACCTGCACCTGGCCACCGGGCAGATCGGCCGTCCAGGTGCAGGGCCGTTCTCGCTGACCGGTCAACCCAACGCCATGGGCGGACGGGAAACCGGTAGCCTGTCGAACCTGCTGCCGGGCCATCGCGAAGCCGCCAACCCGGAGCATCGTGCCGAAGTCGCCTACTACTGGGGCGTCGAGCAACTGCCCGCCACCACTGGCCTGAGCGCCATCGAGTTGTTCGAGCAGGTTCGCAGCGGCAAGATCAAGGCCTTGTGGATCGCCTGCACCAACCCAGCCCAATCGATGCCAGACCAGACAACGGTACGTGAAGCCCTGCAAGCCTGCCCGTTCGTGGTGTTGCAGGAAGCGTTCCGGACCACCGAAACCGCCGCGTTTGCCGACCTGCTGCTGCCAGCGGCCAGTTGGGGCGAGAAAGAAGGTTCGGTGACCAACTCCGAACGGCGCATTTCCCACGTCCGCCGGGCCATCGGCGCACCGGGCGAAGCACGGCCGGACTGGGCAATCACCGTGGATTTCGCACAACGCCTTGAGAAACATCTGCGCCCGGGCCAACCCAGCCTGTTCGCCTTTGAAAGCCCGGCCCAACTGTTCGATGAATACAAACAGCTGACCCGTGGCCGCGACCTGGACTTGTCCGGCATCAGCCACGCCCTGATCGATCAACTTGGCCCTCAGCAATGGCCCTTCCCGGACGGCGCCACGGTCGGGACGGCGCGCCTGTACGTGGATGGGATTTTTCCTACTGACAGCGGCCGGGCGCGCTTTGTCGCCGACCCCTATCGCGCCGCCAAGGAACTGCGTGACGCCCGCTACCCGTTGACGCTGAACACCGGCCGCTTGCGTGACCAGTGGCACGGCATGAGCCGTACCGGTACCGCCGCGCAGTTGTTTGGTCATGTGAACGAGGCGGTCCTCAGCCTGCACCCCGACGAACTGCAACGCCATCGCCTGCAAGCGGGTGACCTGGTCAACCTCAAGAGCCGTCGCGGCAGCGTGATCGTGGCCGTGGACAGCGACGACAGCGTGCGTCCTGGCCAGGCGTTCCTACCCATGCACTGGGGCGACCGGTTCCTCAAGGGTGGCGTGAATACCCTGACGCAACCGGCCTTCGACCCCTTGTCGAAGCAACCGGAACTCAAGCACAGCGGCGTGCGCCTGGAACCGGTGAACCTGCCCTGGCAACTTTTCGCCTTGATTGAGGGCGATGTTCAACAGCATTTGGAGGCCCTGCGCCCCCTGTGCGAGGCGTTTTCCTACGTCAGCCTGAGCCTGACTGGCCGTGAGCGTCCCGCGTTGCTGATTCGCGCTGCCAGCACCGTTGCCCCTGAACCGCAACTGCTTCAGGCCATCGACGAACAATTGGGCCTGATCGATGGGCCGGTGCTGGCCTACGACGATCCGCGTCGCTCCATCGGTAAGCGGGTGCGCATCGAAAACGGCCGCATCACCGCCATTCGCCTGGCCGGCGAAACCCTGGCCCGGCACTGGCTGCAGAACCTGTGGCTGGAAGGTCGCGCCGATGAACAACTGCGGCGCTGGCTGCTGGCGCCTCTGAGCGCGCCACCGGGCAATGTCGGCGCCGCAACGGGTGGCAGTAAAACGCTGTGCAACTGCATGAACGTCAGCCAGCGTGCGATCTGCGCAGGTATTGAGCGGGGCCTGGACTTGCAAGGGCTCAAACAGGAGCTGGGCTGTGGCACGCAATGCGGCTCCTGCGTACCGGAAATCAAGCGCCTGCTGGTTGCCACTGCGCAACCGCTGGCGGCTATCTCGTGAGGAAAACACTATGAGCGCAAAAGTCTGGCTGGTGGGTGCAGGTCCTGGTGACCCTGAATTGCTGACCATCAAAGCCGTGCGCGCCTTGGGCGAAGCCGACGTGGTGTTGATCGACGACTTGGTCAATACCGCGGTACTGGAACATTGCCCCGACGCGCGCATCATTGCCGTGGGCAAACGCGGCGGCTGCCGTTCCACACCCCAAGCGTTCATTCATCGATTGATGCTGCGTTATGCCCGCCAGGGCAAATGCGTGGTGCGTCTCAAGGGCGGCGACCCATGCATCTTCGGCCGCGGCGGTGAAGAGGCGCAGTGGCTGCGTGAGCAGGGTATCGAAGTGGAGATGGTCAATGGCATCACCGCCGGCCTCGCGGGGGCGACCCAGTGCGATATTCCACTGACCCTGCGCGGGGTCGCCCGGGGCGTGACGCTGGTGACGGCCCACACCCAGGACGGCAGCAGCCTGAACTGGCAAGCCTTGGCGCAAAGCGGCACGACGCTGGTGGTGTACATGGGTGTGGCGAAACTGAGCGAAATTCGTGAGCACTTGCTGGCCGGTGGCCTGGCGGCGAACACGCCTGTCGCCATGATCGAAAATGCGTCCCTGCCCCATCAACGTGACTGCCGCAGCGACCTGGCCTCGATGGAAGCCGATGCCAGCGCCTTCCAACTCAAGAGCCCGGCAATCCTGGTGATTGGCGCGGTGGCGGGTGCGGCCGAACTGGCCGCCTCCCCGCCGGCCTGGGCCCAGGTTTCAGCCCTCTGACATAGATCCCCTACCAATGTGGGAGCGAGCCTGCTTGCGATTGCGGTGTATCAGCAGCCTGGATGGTGACTGACACACAGCAATCGCGAGCAAGCTCGCTCCCACAATGGGATCTGAGTTCGACCGGGAGAACCAGGCCGGCTGTTAGGCCGCCTCGCGAGCAAGCTTTGCTCCCACAGATCGGATGGGCGTACGACCGGGAGAGCCAGGCCGGCTGTCAGGCCGCCTCGCGAGCAAGCTTTGCTCCCACAGATCGGATGGGTGTCCGACCGGGAGAGCCAGGCCGGCTGTTAGACCACCTCGCGAGCAAGCTTTGCTCCCACAGATCGGATGGGTGTACGACCGGGAGAACCAGGCCGGCTGTTAGGCCGCCTCGCGAGCAAGCTTTGCTCCCACAGATCGGATGGGTGTACGACCGGGAGAGCCAGGCCGGCTGTTAGGCCGCCTCGCTTTTGATTTTGATCTGGGACGCCCCGTTAACCACGCTGGCCGAACGCAGGCATTGCGCAGTGGGCAACCCGGCATGGATGCCGGGTTAGCCGCGCTGGGCCATGGATGGCCCTTCGCGGCGGGCCCACGGAGCAATGCCGGAGTGAGGGCATGCCGAGCCTAAGCGAGGCACCGAGTGGTGGGGCAAGAGCGTTTTGCTTACTTTTGCGCTTCTCAAAAGTGAGCCGCTGTAAGAGCGGAACCATAGGCAGCCGTTACCGCAGCAATGGATATGCACCCAATCAAACCGCCTCCGAAAACTATTTCCCCGCTGATTTTCATAAATCCCAGGCAAAGAAAAGCCCGGCCTAGGCCGGGCTCTTCCAAAGCTGTGGGCTAATTACTTAGCTTGGGCTTCAACCTGCGCTTCTACGCGACGGTTAACTGCACGACCAGCTTCAGTGGCGTTGTCAGCAACTGGGCGGGATTCGCCGTAGCCAACAGACTGAACGCGGGACGATTCAACACCGTACTGGTTGGTCAGAACTTGCTTAACGGCGTTTGCACGACGCTCAGACAGCTTCTGGTTGTAAGCGTCAGGACCGACGGAGTCAGTGTGACCTTCAACAGTGGTGCTGGTGGATGGGTACTGCTTCATGAAGTCAGCCAGGTTCTTGATGTCGCCGTAGCTGTTAGGCTTGACAACCGACTTGTCGAAGTCGAACTTCACGTCCAGCTCAACACGTACGACTTCAGCAACAGCTGGGCAGCCATCAGCGTCAACGGTTACGTTGGCTGGGGTGTCAGGGCACTTGTCGACGTTGTCGCACACGCCATCGTTGTCGCTGTCGGAGCAGACTTCAGCCGGAGCTGGAACTGGAGCAGCAGCAGGCTTGGAGCCGCCACCGAAGTTCACACCGATACCGACGCTTGGAGCCCACTCGGTGTCGCCCTGGTCGATGTTGTACTGCGCTTCAACGCCGGCACGGGCGTAGAAGTTCTCGGTGAAGTACAGCTTGGCGCCGCCACCAACGTTGGCGAAGGTAGAACGGTTACGACCGTTGCTGCCATTCTGGTCGATGCTCTGGTCGGAGAAACCGGCAGAGACGTAAGGACGCAGCATGTCGCCTGGGTTGTTGAAGTGGTACAGAGCGTCCAGAGCGGTGTTGGCGCCTTTGACGTTGGTGCCGTCGTCAGTACGGGCGTTGTGCACTTCGTCGTAGGCCAGACGCAGTTCAACGTCGTCGGTCAGAAAGTAACCAACCGAACCGCCGAACAGGTTGCCATTGTTCTTGAAGTTACGAGCGCTGTCGAATTGTTCTTTCTTGGCGAAGCCTTCGATTTCAACTGCGCCTTGGCCTTGTGCCAGAGCGCCGAACGAAGTGGCAGCAATCAAAGAACCAATGGCAAAGCCCAAGGTGTTTTTCAGTTTCATCCGTTAAATCCCCATCTGGTGATTGTGAAGCAGTCCCGCAAACCGGGGGACAACTCGGCGGCAAGTCTATCAGAACTTGCCTACACGTAAGAGATATTTGCGCCGAACTTAAGTTTCAGCAATGCCCGCAAATTTCTCACGCAATTTGTCGAGCGCGCGCTTGTAACGCATTTTTGTCGCGCTCAAACCCATATGCATTATGTCTGCGATCTCCTGGAATTCCAGCTCTGCGACAAATCGTAGCACCAGAATTTCCCGATCGATCGGGTTCACATAGACCAGCCAGCGATCGAGTCCCCCCTTTTCCTCGGGCTTGGGCGCCTTCTCTTCCGACGCTTCCTCCAGAGGATCCAGGCTCAGAGCGTCCATCAAGCGACGCTTTCGCCGTTCCTTGCGATACTGCGTGATGCATTCGTTGTAGGTGATGCTGTAGAGCCAGGTCTTGAACTTCGATTTCCCCTCGAAGTTCTTCAGGCCATACAGCACCTTCAACATCACCTCCTGACAGACATCGTCAGCATCGCGATCGTTCCCAAGATATCGTGCACAAACGTTAAATAATGTTCTCTGGTAGCGGCGCATCAACTCTTCATAGGCGCGCGTTACGTGAAACAGCTCGGTATGCGCGCGCGCGACCAACTCCTCATCGGAGAGATCACGGGGGTCGTAGCGCGTAGATAGCGATTGGGGTTTGTTCAAAACAAGTCGGGCCGACAGTCTAGGTCAATGTGCGCCGCAGCCTGCGATAGCAGGCATTTTGCGGCGGCATACATTAGCAGGGTTTGCCGGGTTAGCGGCTACTCACATGCTGTTCCAGCAGGATCCGATTGGAAAGCGACACCAGCTCGCCCTCCTCGGTCAGCAATGTGGTCTTCACCGTGCCAATCTCTTCGATCTGGCCTTCGACCTCGCCAACACGCACTTGTTGCCCAACCTCATACAATTCACGCACATAGATTCCCGCCAGGATCTGACCGGCGATTTCACGACTCCCCAACCCCATTGCCAGCGCAACCGCCAGACCAACGGTAATCAAAACGATCACGATCACGTGGTTGAGCAGGTCAGTCTTGACCTCCAACTGGCTGATCGCCACCGAAATACTGATGATAATGACCAGGCCCTGGGCGATACGCCCCACGCCTGCGGCATAGTCCAGCCCGACGCCTTCGGCCGCGCCGCGCACCAGCCCATTGGCCAGTTGCGCCAACAGAACGCCGACCAGCAACACCAGCGCAGCACCAAAAACCTTCGGCAAATACAATGCAAGCATATCGAGCGTAGCCGAAACTCGCTCAAGGCCAAGGGATTCTGCTGCGGAAACCAGGAAAATCAGCAATACGAACCAATAGACGATCTTGCCGACCAGGGTCGAGATCGGTACCTGGATGCCACCACGGGACAGCAACTTGGTCAGGCCGGTGCCGCCCATCAGGCGATCGAGGCCCAGCTTGGCGAGCAGCTTGGACAGCAGCGTGTCCAGCAGCTTGGCCACGACAAAACCCAGCAACAGCACCACCAGCGCGCCGAAGAGGTTCGGGATGAAGTTAGCGACTTTGGTCCACAACGCAGTCATTGCCGTGACGAGGCTCTGGGTCCAGAGATCAAGTTCCATATTCAATCAGCCTTATCAGCGGTGCGAGTAACAGGTTTACGGCGGGAAACCGGCGAGACATGGGCCGATCCGTTATTCAGGGCGATCATCAGCGCGGGCAACCAGCGGCCCAGCAGGCTGAACAGGTCGCCTGCGCCGACCTGGCGGTTGGCGGTTTTCAGTACACGTCCCAGGCACGCATCGTCGTCCCGGCTGGACGGCGAAGCATTGAGCATGTCGCGCAAAGACTGTTCAAACGGATCGTGCATACGCACCTCTCGTGATGTCTGTGGAAGACGCGATCAAATTTCGTCGGGTCACATGAAACCCCATCACACCCAGCGCAAACGGCGAAATAACCACCACTGCCCCAGCGCCACGCAGATCATCAGCAGGCAGGCGACCATGAAACCGTAGGGGCTTGCGGAAAACGGAATGCCACCAACGTTGATGCCCAAGAGGCCGGTGAGAAAGCTCATCGGCAGGAAAATCCCGGTGACGATGCCGAAGCGGTACATGGTGCGGTTCATGCGCACCGAAAGGCGCCGGTCCTCGGCCTCCAGCACAAGCCCCACGCGCTCTCGGGTCAATTCCAGTTCCTCGAGGTAACGGGTCAGGCTGTTGTTCAATTCGTTCCAGTAGTCGCCGTCATCGTCGCAAAACCATGGCAGTTTGAGCCGTGTCATCTGGCCGAAGATGTCCCGCTGTGGCGCCAGGAATCGCTTGAGCCCGGCAGCCCTTCGACGGATGTGCAAAATGGCGTCGTGCTCGGGAGCATACCGTTCGTCGGCGTCGAGTTTTTCTTCCTCGCCATCGACGATTTCCGAGAGGCAAGTGACCAGGTCCTGCACCTTGTCGGTGAGGTATTGGGCCATATAAAGGATGAGTTCAGACGCCGTTTTCGGCCCCTTGCCCTCGGACAGCTGCGCCAACAGCTCATCGGTGGCGCGCAACGGACGCAGGCGCAGGGAGATCACCCGCTGGGCGGACGCAAAGATCCGTACCGACACCATGTCTTCAGGCTCGGCCCCCGGGTTGAGGTTGATCCCCCGCAGGAACAGCAGCAGTTCGGCATTGGGCAACGGCAACAAGCGCGGACGGGTGTTCTCTTCGAGCAGCAGGTCGCAGTTGAATTCGCTCAGGCCGCTGGATTTGCGCAGCCAGGTGTGGGTTTGCGGATGACTGCGATCCCAGTGCAGCCACAGGCTTTCATGGGCCTGCAGCTGCAAATCGTCGAGTTCGGTCCGGGCTATGGAACGCGCGCCGCCTTTACCGTCCAGCACCAGGGCATGCACCAGCCCCCATTGCGCGTTTTCTTCCTCGAACATCCTCATCCCTTATGGCTGTACGGCTTCATTCAGGCATTTTCAGCGGGCTAGGCGAGACGATCACGCCGTTATTGTCGGCATAGACATACTCGCCCGGGCGAAACGTCACGCCGGCGAAGGTCACCGGCACATTGAGTTCGCCGACGCCACGCCGGTCGGTCTTCATCGGGTGACTGGCCAGGGCCTGGACCCCGAGGTCCGTCTGGGCAATGATGTCGACGTCGCGGATGCAACCGTAGACCACCAGCCCTTCCCAGCCGTTCTTGGCGGCTTTTTCCGCCAGCATATCGCCCAGCAGCGCCCGACGCAGGGAACCGCCGCCATCGACCACCAGCACCTTGCCGTTACCCTTGAGTTCAACCTGCTCCTTGACCCGCGAGTTGTCCTCGAAGCACTTGATGGTCACGATTTCGCCGCCGAAGGAATCGCGGCCGCCGAAATTGCTGAACATCGGCTCCAACACCTGCACCAGTTCCGGGTAGGCGTCGCACAGGTCGGGCGTGAGGTAATGGTTCATCGAACAACTCCTGAAAGGCTGGAACGTCAGACTGAATGAGCAACCGTTTGTGACTGGAACCGCTTGAAGCGTCATATCTTAGCCGCAAGCCGACAAGAGCGAAATGCCCTTGTCAGAGCCTTCGCCTCAAACCGCCTCGGCCAACTGGGGCTGTGCGGCCAGCAAAGGGGCCTGCTGGTCCTTGAGCCAACGTGCCACCAGCGGCCAGACCTCAAGATGCGCAGCCTTGCTGACCAGCATCTCGACGTGACCGAAGTCGTTGGTGAACCCCTGCTCCCGGCCCAGGCAGACAAACTGCTTGTGCTCGGAACCGAACTGATCGAAGAGTTTGCGGCACGCCCAGGTCGGGTCCTGGTGATCGCCCGCGGCACTTACCGCCAACACCGGCAACTGGACATCGGCCAACCCGGCCCACCAGTTTTTCTCGGCATCGCCGAAACGTCCGAACAGGCCGTACCAGCGCATGCTTTCCAAGGCCAGGCCGATGGGCTCGTCCTCGGGGCCGCGCTTGAGCCGTGAACCGGACAATTGGGCAAAACGCTTGAGAATGAAGCGGCCGCTCCACTCCACTGGCGGAATCTTCAGCGGCCAGTAGGTGCGGCTGACCTGGGTACCAAAAAACGCCGCCGAAGCCACCGCCGGCTCACCCAGGTAATGGCCGCCCAAGGCGGCCGCCAGCGTGATGCCACCCAGGGAATGACCGATCCAGTGGGGCACTTGCCCGCTCTGCTCACGCACGAAGGCGCCGATGGCCGGCAAGTCGTAGCGGGCGTAGTCGGCCACGCGATTGTTTCGATAGCCCAGGTTGCGCTGGGACAAGCCATGGCCGCGCATCTCGGGAATCCAGACATCGAAACCCAGGCGTGTCAGGTACGCGCCCAGGCCCAGGCCCTTGGGTGAATACCAGAAGCGCCGATTGGAAAAACTGCCGTGCAACAGGATCACCGGGACCCCACGGGTTTCGCAGGCGTCGGCCATGCCCAGCCGGGTAACGGCCAGTTCGACGCTGGCGTCCGGGCTGTTGCCGGGTTTCAAGCGATAGACATCTTCGCTCAGATCACCGCGCCGCTCGGCGCTGATCAGGGCGACAGGAAAGAGGTTGCTGCTGCTTTGCATGATCTTCTTGCACAAAAAAAAGACGACTGTGGGAGCGAGCTTGCTCGCGATGGCGGTGGATCAGCAAAACAATCTTGGCTGACACTCCGCTATCGCGAGCAAGCTCGCTCCCACAAAGGTTACCCGGTTTACATTACCGGTGAGGCCCCTTCACTCGATCAGACCGCCGCCTGACCCTCAGCCAGGAAGAACCAGGTTTCCAACACGGAGTCCGGGTTCAACGAAACGCTTTCGATGCCCTGCTCCATCAGCCACTTGGCCAGGTCCGGGTGGTCCGAAGGACCCTGGCCGCAGATGCCGATGTACTTGCCCGCCTTGTTGCAGGCGGCAATCGCGTTGGCCAGCAGCTTCTTGACCGCCGGATTCCGCTCATCGAACAGGTGCGCGATGATCCCGGAGTCGCGGTCCAGGCCCAGGGTCAGCTGGGTCAGGTCGTTGGAACCGATGGAGAAACCGTCGAAGAACTCGAGGAATTCTTCAGCCAGGATCGCGTTGGACGGCAGCTCGCACATCATGATCACGCGCAGGCCATTGTCGCCACGGGCCAGGCCGTTTTCCGCCAGCAGGTCGACGACCTGGCTCGCTTCGCCCAGGGTGCGGACGAACGGCACCATGATCTCGACGTTGGTCAGGCCCATCTCGTTGCGCACGCGCTTGAGGGCGCGGCACTCGAGCTCGAAACAGTCGCGGAACGCTTCGCTGATGTAGCGCGACGCACCACGGAAGCCCAGCATCGGGTTTTCTTCTTCCGGCTCATAGAGCTTGCCGCCGATCAGGTTGGCGTATTCGTTGGACTTGAAGTCCGACAGGCGCACGATGACCTTTTTCGGCCAGAACGCCGCCGCCAGGGTGCTGATGCCTTCCACCAGCTTCTCGACGTAGAAACCGACCGGGTCGTTGTAACCGGCAATGCGCTTGTCGACGCTGTCCTTGATTTCCTGCGGCAGGCCGTCGTAGTTCAGCAGCGCCTTGGGGTGCACGCCGATCATGCGGTTGATGATGAACTCCAGGCGGGCCAGGCCCACGCCAGCGTTCGGCAGTTGCGCGAAGTCGAAGGCGCGGTCCGGGTTGCCAACGTTCATCATGATCTTGAACGGCAGGTCCGGCATGGCGTCCACGGAGTTCTTCTTGATGTCGAAGCCCAGTTCGCCTTCGAAGATGTAGCCGGTATCGCCTTCGGCGCAGGACACGGTCACGCCCTGGCCGTCCTTGAGCAGTTCGGTGGCGTTGCCGCAACCGACCACTGCCGGGATCCCCAGCTCACGGGCGATGATCGCCGCGTGGCAGGTGCGCCCGCCGCGGTTGGTGACGATGGCGCTGGCGCGCTTCATCACCGGTTCCCAGTCCGGGTCGGTCATGTCGGAGACCAGTACGTCGCCGGCCTGGACCTTGTCCATCTCCGAGACGTCCTTGATGATCCGCACCTTGCCGGCGCCGATGCGCTGGCCGATGGCACGGCCTTCCACCAGCACGGTGCCGGTTTCCTTGAGCAGGTAGCGCTCCATGACGTTGGCCTGGGTGCGGCTCTTCACGGTTTCCGGGCGGGCCTGCACGATGTACAGCTTGCCGTCGTCACCGTCCTTGGCCCATTCGATGTCCATCGGGCACTTGTAGTGCTGTTCGATGATCATCGCCTGCTTGGCCAGTTCGCTGACTTCGGCGTCACTCAGGCAGAAACGTGCGCGCTCGGCCTTGTCCACATCGACGGTCTTCACCGAACGACCGGCCTTGGCTTCGTCGCCGTAGATCATCTTGATGGCCTTGCTGCCCAGGTTGCGGCGCAGGATCGCCGGGCGACCAGCTTGCAGCGTGCCTTTGTGGACGTAGAACTCATCCGGGTTCACCGCGCCCTGCACGACGGTTTCACCCAGGCCGTAGGCGCCGGTGATGAACACCACGTCACGGAAGCCCGACTCGGTGTCGAGGGTGAACATCACGCCGGCGGTGCCGGTTTCGGAGCGGACCATGCGCTGCACACCGGCGGACAGGGCAACCAGCTTGTGGTCGAAGCCCTGGTGCACGCGGTAGGAAATGGCACGGTCGTTGAAAAGGGAGGCGAAGACTTCCTTGGCGGCACGGATGACGTTTTCCACGCCACGGATGTTCAGGAAGGTTTCCTGCTGGCCGGCGAAGGAGGCATCCGGCAGGTCTTCGGCGGTGGCCGAGGAACGCACGGCGACAGCGATGTCGGGATTGCCTTCGGACAGCTTGGCGAAAGCGGTGCGGATCTCGGCGTTCAGTTTCTCGGGGAACTCGGCTTCCATGATCCATTGGCGGATCTGGGCACCGGTCTTGGCCAGGGCATTGACGTCATCGACGTCCAGGGCATCGAGCGCATCGTGGATCTGCTTGTTCAGGCCGCTCAGTTCCAGGAAATCACGATAAGCCTGGGCGGTCGTGGCGAAGCCACCTGGCACCGATACGCCGGCACCGGCGAGGTTGCTGATCATCTCGCCCAGGGATGCGTTCTTGCCCCCCACATGCTCCACATCATGGACGCCGAGCTTATCGAGGGAAACTACGTACTCTACCAAGGTGATCTCTCCACTAACTGTGTTGGAAAAGCTCAAGGCACCGGTGGCTCCAGGGGAGCAATGACCGGCGATATGGCCTGGACCTGGAAAATAAGTGAGAATGCGGACCACTGGCGGCCCGCAAATCGCGCCTATCATATCCAAGAATCGTCACTAGCTCACTAGCTTAAGGCCCAAGGCGCAAATGAAACGATCTGCTTTCTTTATCTCCGACGGCACCGGCATTACGGCCGAAACGCTAGGCCAAAGCCTGTTGGCACAATTCGAAAACATTACCTTCGCCAAACTGACACGCCCGTACATCGACAACGTCGACAAGGCGCGGGCCATGGTACAGCAAATCAATAAAGCCGCCGAAACCGACGGTTTCCGCCCGATTATCTTCGATACCATCGTCAATCAGGACATCCGTGAGATTCTCGCAACGTCCAATGGTTTCATGATCGACATTTTTTCCACCTTCCTGGCGCCCCTGGAGCAGGAACTGAGCGAGCATTCCTCCTACTCGGTCGGCAAATCCCACTCCATCGGCCACAACTCCAACTACATGGAGCGGATCGAGGCGGTCAACTTCGCACTGGACAACGACGACGGCGCGCGCACGCATTATTACGACAAGGCCGACCTGATCCTAGTGGGCGTGTCGCGTTGTGGTAAGACACCGACGTGCCTGTACATGGCGATGCAGTTCGGCATCCGCGCGGCCAACTATCCGCTGACCGAAGACGACATGGAGCGCCTGCAACTACCCAGCGCCCTGCGCGCCCACCAGCACAAGCTGTTCGGCCTGACCATCGACCCGGACCGCCTGACCGCGATCCGCAACGAGCGCAAGCCCAACAGCCGCTATTCGAGCTATGCCCAGTGCGAGTTCGAAGTGCGCGAGGTGGAAAACCTGTTCCGGCGGGAGAATATTCCGCACATCAATTCCACGCATTTTTCCGTGGAAGAGATTTCGGCGAAGATCCTGGTGGAGAAAGGGGTGGAGCGGCGGTTCAAGTGAGGTAGAGGCCTGAAGCAAAAACCTGTGGGAGCGAGCTTGCTCGCGATTGCGGTGTGTCAGCCGCATGAATGTTGCCTGACACTCCCCAATCG
>NZ_CAKKMI010000023.1:0-84359 GCF_918698105.1 Pseudomonas brassicacearum
GGGCATGGGAGCTCTGATGGCAGGTTCGAATCCAATGCGGGGTAATTTAGCGCAATCCGTGGATTCTGTTTCAGAAGATGTCCGTTTGTAGCGAGGCGCTTGCTCCAGCCAGGCTGTCCTGTAGGAGCTGCCGAGCGAAGCGAGGCTGCGATCTTTCCAAGGCCAGTTGAGTATCAAATGAAGATCAGAAGATCGCAGCCTTCGGCAGCGCCTACAGGGTTCAGCGGGAGCAGATGCCCTCGCCATAGGACTTCCACAGGTCAGGCCATCTCGACAATTTCCCAATCTCGTCTATCCTTAGATAGCACTGTGCCACTATTTTTACCAAAACCGGACGACTGGTCCTCAAGACGGTGCCGGCTTTGCAGATAACCAGTTATTCGCAAATAACCTGTTAGCAACACTGTTCAAGGACCGAACCATGACGTCGTATTCTCACGGTCATTCCCTTTCCCAAACACAACCACGCATTCTCTGGAGCACCGTGCTGGTGGCCATTGCCGCGAGCATTGGCGTGCTGGCGCTCAATGGCGCGAGTGGGCAAAACGTCGGTCTGAGCGTGGCGATCCTGGCCTTGGGCGTCGGTGCTGGCGTATGGAGTGCGCGCTCGCAACGTCAGCAGCTCGACAACGCCGTCGCCGCCACCATGGCCCGCCACGACCTACAGGCCAGCGAACACCTGGCCCATAAAACCAGCGGGCAACTCAACGAAGTCATCCTCGGTGCCATGCCGATCTGGGCCAAGCAGGTCGAAAGTTCCCGGCAGCAGACCGAAACCGCAATCGTCTCGCTGACCAGCCGCTTCACCGGCATTTCCTCGCGCCTGGAAGAGACCGTGCAAGCCTCGCAACTGGCCGCCGGTGAGCTGGCCGGCAGCAGCAGTGGCGGTGCCGTGCAGGTGCTGGCCCAGAGCGAAAGTGAGCTGGTCAAGGTCATCGATTCCCTGAAGGCCACCCAGGCCAGCCGCGATGAAACCCTGGCCCAGGTGCGCAACCTGACGGCCTATACCGGCGAGCTGCGGACCATGGCCGCCGATGTCGCGGCGATTGCCGCGCAGACCAACCTGCTGGCCCTCAACGCCGCCATCGAAGCCGCCCGTGCCGGCGAGGCCGGGCGTGGGTTTGCCGTGGTGGCCGACGCCGTGCGCAGTCTCTCGAGCAAATCCAGCGAGACCGGCCAGCAGATGTCGGCCAAGGTCGACATCATCAACACCGCCATCACCCAACTGGTGCATGCCGCGTCCAGCGGTGCGGACCAGGACAGCCATTCGGTCAGCACCTCCGAGCAAAGCATCCAGCAGGTGCTGGAGCGCTTCAAGAGTGTCACCGGCCGCTTGGCCGACTCGGCGGACATGCTGCAGCGCGAGAGCTTCGGTATCCGCGATGAACTCACCGAGGTGCTGATCAGCCTGCAATTCCAGGATCGGGTCAGCCAGATCCTCAGCCACGTGCGCGACAACATTGAAGACCTGCATGTGCACATGCAGCAGGCCAGCCAGTCGCCCGAACAGGCTGTTTCCATCGACGCCCGCCAATGGCTGGCGCGCATGGAAACCACTTACGCCACCGACGAGCAACGCCGCAATCACCACGGCGACTCGGGCGCGCAACAGACTTCACAGGAAATTACCTTCTTTTAGGAGCGCCGTTCATGGCTAAAAGTGTATTGGTTGTCGACGACTCCGCGAGCGTTCGGCAGGTGGTCGGCATCGCGTTGAAAAGTGCCGGCTATGACGTGATCGAAGCCAGCGATGGCAAGGACGCACTGGGCAAGCTCAATGGCCAGAAAGTGCACCTGATCATCAGTGACGTGAACATGCCCAACATGGATGGCATCACCTTCGTCAAGGAGGTCAAGAAGCTGGCCAGCTACAAGTTCACACCGATCATCATGCTCACCACCGAATCCCAGGAATCGAAGAAACAGGAAGGCCAGGCCGCCGGAGCCAAGGCCTGGGTGGTCAAGCCGTTCCAGCCGGCGCAAATGCTGGCGGCGGTATCCAAGCTGATTCTTCCTTGATGGCCGGAGGCTCCCATGCCGTTGCAATACGAAACACACGATGACACCGCCCAGGTGCACATCGACGGCGAGCTGACGATCTACACCGCCGCCGACCTGGCCGCGCAATGGTTGCCGCACCTGGGCGCCACGCCGCGTATGGCCCTCGATCTGTCGCAGATCACCGAGATGGACGGCGCCGGCCTGCAACTGCTGCTGATGGTACAGCGCGAGGCCGCCAAGGCCGGCACCCAACTGACATTGACCGGCCAAAGCAAGGCCGTCACGGAAACACTTGCCCTGTGCAACCTGGTTGCCTAGGGCTGTTGCAATACGTCGGACACGACAAAGGATATGAGCGTGAGCATCAATCTCGATCAGGCACAACAGACCTTCATCGTCGAGGCACGGGAACAGTTGCAGGCGATGGAAGAGTCGCTGCTGCAACTGGAAACCGACCCCGGCGACGATGACGCCATTGGCGCGATCTTCCGGGCGGCGCACACGATCAAGGGCTCGGCCGGGTTGTTCGGCCTGGAACCGATCGTCAGCTTCACCCACATCGTCGAAGACGTGCTCGACCGCCTGCGCAACGGCAGCGTCGAGGTGGACGCCGGCCTGATCGCGGTGCTGCTCAAGTCCAGTGATCACATGCTGGAACTGATCAACGTGGCCGCCAACCAGGGCGGATCGCTGCCGCCACCGGCCCTGCAACGGGAAGTGGAGCTGTGCCAGATCCTGCAGGAGTACCAGGCGCCCTCGCCGACCGCGGCCCCGACGCCAGCCCCTGAAACCATAACCAGCGAACCCGGCGAAACGCGCCTCTGGCACATTTCCCTGCGCTTCGGCCAAGACGTGTTCCGCAACGGCATGGACCCGCTGTCGTTCCTGCGCTATCTGCAAACCCTGGGTGACATCGTCGACCTCACCACCTTGACCGACGCCCTGCCCGCCGTCGATGCCTGGGACGCCGAATCCTGCTACCTGGGCTTCGACATCGCGTTTCGCTCGGCCGCCAGCCACGGGGCGATCAACGAAGTGTTCGATTTCGTCCGGGAAGACTGCGTGATCGAGATCGTTGCCCAGGATGACGACATTGCGCCGCCGGCCAACACCGGCCTGGTGACCACATCGCCGGAACCGGCCGAGGAAACCACCGCGCTGGTCGCCACCGGCGAGTTGCTGTCCGACCAACGCAAGACCCCGCGCATGCCCGCCCAGATCGCCAGCGACAAACAAGCGGTGACCAGCGACAGCAAGGCCAAGGACGGCACCTACGTGCGGGTCAATGCCGACAAGCTCGACGAGCTGATCAACCTGGTGGGCGAACTGGTCATCGCCAGCGCCGGTGCCAGCCTGCTGGCTCGCACCTGCAACAACGATCCGTTGCAGGAATCCACCTCGACGGTGTCGTCACTGGTGGAGGAAATCCTCGACGGCGCCCTGCGCCTGCGCATGATCCCCATCGGCGAAACCTTCAACCGCTTCCGTCGGGTGGTGCGCGATGTCAGCCAGGAACTGGGCAAGGACATCGACCTGATCATCAGCGGTGCAGAGACCGAGCTGGACAAGACCGTGGTGGAAAAAATCGGCGATCCACTCATGCACCTGCTGCGCAACGCCATGGACCACGGCATTGAAACTGCCGAAGCACGCCTGGCCGCCGGCAAACCGGCCAAGGGGCACCTGCACCTCAACGCCTATCACGACTCGGGCAGCATCGTGCTGGAAATCGCCGACGACGGCGCCGGCCTGAACCGCGACCGGATCCTGGAAAAAGCCCAGGAACGTGGCCTGGTGACGCCCGGCGCGAGCCCGACCGACCAGGAAATCTACAACCTGATTTTCGAACCTGGCTTCTCCACCGCCCAGGCCGTGACCAACCTGTCGGGGCGTGGCGTGGGCATGGACGTGGTCAAGCGCAACATCACCCTGCTGCGCGGCACCGTCGACCTGGACAGCCAGCCCGGCAAGGGCACCGTGGTGCGCATCCGCCTGCCGCTGACCTTGGCGATCATCAATGGTTTTTTGGTGGGCATCGGTCAGTCGACTTATGTCATTCCGCTGGACATGGTCCAGGAATGCATCGAGCTGAGCGAAGACGATGGGCTCGCCAGCCGCGAACAAGGCTACCTCGACCTGCGTGGCGAGGTGCTGCCGCTGGTCTACCTGCGCGATCACTTCAGCCACGAAGGCCCGGCCGCACGCCGCCAGAACGTGGTGGTGGTGCGCTACGCCGAACTCAAGGCCGGGCTGGTGGTGGATGACTTGCTGGGTGAATTCCAGACCGTAATCAAGCCGCTGGGCAAGCTGTTTGGTGCCCTTCGCGGCATCAGTGGCTCGACCATCCTGGGCAGTGGCGCCGTGGCGTTGATTCTCGACGTACCGGCGCTGCTCACCCAGATCGCCCAAGTGGAAAACCGCTACACACCGACTCAATTCCAACAAGCCAACGCTCGCTGACGCTTTAGCAATTCCATGGAGAGGTACTTCCCAATGAAATGGTTCTACGATCTTAGAATCGCCACCAAACTGATCACTTCATTTCTTGTGGTGCTGGCGCTGACAGCCCTCATGGGTGTGTTCGCGATCATCCAACTGGGCGAAGTGAACGGCACCACGGTCGAGATCCGGGAAAACTGGATGCCGTCCATGCGCGCCGCCTCGGGCATGCGTTTCTACGGGGCAAACTATCGCCTCAAGGAAAACCGCCACATTACCGCCGACTCCGAACAGGAGCGCACCACCACCGAGCAAGAAGCGGACGAGGCCAAGAAAGCCTTTGAAACGCGCCTGGCGACCTACGAAAAGCTGCTGTCCAACGCCGAAGACCGTCAACTGTTCGAAACCACCCGCAATGACTGGAACGCTTACCTTGAGGTGAGCAAGGACCTGTTTGCACTGTCTCGGCAAAACCTGACCGAACAAGCCCATGCCCTGCTCAAAGGCGAGTCCAAGCGTCGATTCGACCTGATAACCACCGACCTGCAAAAGCTGGTGGAACTCAATGATGTCGGGGCCGGTGCAGCCAGCGAACGCGGTAACGCGCTGTTTGAAAAATCGCGCCTGTCGATCATTGCCGTACTGGCTGCCGCCCTACTGGTGGGCCTGGGCCTGGCGCTGTTCATTTCGCGGATTATCTCTCGCCCCTTGAGACAGGCCGCCACCGTCGCCGAGCAATTGGCCGAAGGCAACCTGAACGCCAAAATCGAGAGTGGCTCCAAGGACGAAACCGGCATGGTGCTCACCGCCATGCAGAACATGGTCGGCAAGCTCTCGCACATCATCGGCGAAGTGCGTAATGCCGCAGACAACCTGGCCAGCGCCTCCGAAGAAGTCAGCGCCACCGCGCAATCGATGAGCCAGGCCACCAGCGAACAAGCGGCCAGCGTCGAGGAAACCAGTGCCTCCATCGAGCAGATGAGCGCCAGCATCAACCAGAACACCGAGAACGCCAAGGTCACCGACGGCATGGCCAGCAAGGCCGCCAAGGAAGCCACCGATGGCGGCGAATCGGTGCAGCAGACCGTGGTGGCGATGAAGAAAATCGCCCAGCGCATCAGCATCATTGACGACATCGCCTACCAGACCAACCTGCTGGCGCTCAACGCTGCCATCGAAGCTGCCCGCGCCGGTGAACACGGCAAAGGTTTTGCCGTGGTCGCCGCCGAAGTGCGCAAGCTGGCCGAACGCAGCCAGGTGGCCGCCCAGGAAATCGGCGAGCTGTCGTCCAGCAGCGTCGACATGGCGGAAAAGGCCGGGAACCTGCTCAACGAGATGGTCCCGTCGATCAACAAGACCTCCGACCTGGTGCAGGAAATCAGCGCCGCCTCCGAAGAACAGGCTGCCGGTGTCGCGCAGATCAACACCGCCATGACCCAGCTCAACCAAGTGACCCAACAAAACGCCTCCAGCAGCGAAGAACTGGCCGCCACCGCCGAGGAAATGAGCAGCCAGGCCGAACAGCTGCAACAGGCCATGAGCTTTTTCACCTTGGACACGCCGCCCAAGTCTGCCGTGCAAGTTGCCAGGGTCGATAACACCCCAGGCTCCTCCGGCCGCAAACCGGCCCGGGCACCGGCACCGATCATGCCCAAAGCGTTTGCCTACAACATGGCTAGCGCCCCGGACGAATCGGAATTCACCCGGTTCTGATGGCCCGGTTCCACTGGCTTGCTTAAAGGAGAAAAAGCAATGGGCGCCATCGCGACCACCCGTCAAACCGCCCTCGCGGTCGAGGAAGAAGCGCAATACCTGACGTTTATGCTCGGCACGGAGATGTTTGCCATCGGCATCCTGTGCATCAAGGAAATCATCGAGTACGGCAACCTCACCGTGGTGCCGATGATGCCGACCTTCGTGCGCGGGGTGATCAACCTGCGTGGCGCGGTCGTGCCGGTGGTGGACCTGTCGGCTCGTTTCGGTCGGCCGAACTCGGCGATCAGCCGCCGCAGTTGCGTGGTGATCATCGAGGCATCCAGCGCCGACGGCCAGGCCCAGGACATCGGCCTGTTGGTGGACACGGTGTCGGCAGTGCTGGAAATCCCGGCCTCGCAGATCGAGCCGCCACCGAGCTTCGGCGCGAAGATCCGCGCCGATTTCATCAGTGGCATGGCCAAGGTCGATGGCAAGTTCGTCATCGTGCTGGAGGTGGACCGCGTGCTGTCCATCGACGAAATGTCCCAACTCGCCGAAGCCAGCCCGAACGCGCTGGAAGTGGATGCCCCGTGAACGCCGATACCTGCAAGGAACGCACGCTGAACGCCCAGGCGCTCACTGATCGAGAGTTCGGCCAGTTCCAGTCCTGGCTGTACCAGGCCGCCGGCATCAGCCTGTCCGAGGCCAAGAAAGCCCTGGTAGCCGGGCGTTTGTTCAAGCGTCTCAAGCACTATGGGCTGGACAGCTACGGCGAGTATTTCAAGCTGATCATGAACGGCCAGCGCACCGATGAGTTGCAGGTAGCGCTGGACTTGCTCACCACCAACGAGACTTACTTTTTCCGCGAGCCCAAGCATTTCGACTTCCTGCGCCAACACGTACTGCCCCACGCAACGCCAGGCAAGACCTTCCGCCTGTGGAGCGCGGCCAGTTCATCGGGGGAAGAGCCCTACAGCTTGGCCATGACCCTGGCCGAAGGGCTGGGCACCACGCCTTGGGAAGTCATCGGTTCGGACATCAGCTGCCAGGTGCTGGCCAAGGCGCGTTCCGGGCATTACCCGATGGAGCGCGCCCGCACCCTGCCCCAGCCGCTGCTGGTGAAATATTGCCTCAAGGGCACCGGCAGCCAGCAAGGCACGTTCCTCATCGACCGGGCATTGCGCAACCGGGTCAACTTCATCCAGGTCAACCTCAACGACACCTTGCCGGAGCTGGGAGAGTTCGATGTGATCTTCCTGCGCAACGTCATGATCTATTTCGACCAGCCCACCAAAAGCAAAGTGGTCGCCCGCTTGCTGCCTCGGCTCAAGCCCGGCGGCTATTTCATCGTCAGCCACTCGGAAAGTCTCAACGGTGTGTCCGATGCGTTGAAACTGGTGGCGCCATCGATCTACCGCAAACCATGAACGCCGCCATCAAGGAAGTGGCCGAGGTGTACCTGGCGCCAGGTGAGTTTCGCTTCGCCACCTGCCCGACCCGCCTGCGCACGATCCTCGGCTCTTGCGTGGCGATCACGCTGTGGCACCCGGCACGCAGGATCGGCGCCATGTGTCACTTCATGCTGCCCAGCCGGGTGCGCTGCTCCACCGCACTGAACGGCCTCTATGCCGACGAAGCCATCGAACTGTTCATCCGCCAGGCCCGGGCCCACCACACCGAACCCGAGGACTACCAACTCAAGCTGTTCGGCGGCGGCGAGATGTTCCCCGAGCTGCAACGCCACGTGCCCTACGGCGATGTGGCGCGGCTGAACGTCAACGCCGCACTGGAAATGGCCGCCCTCTATCGCCTCGACCTGATTGCCCAGGACATGGGCAGCACTGGCCATCGCAGCATCATCTTCGACCTTTGCAGCGGCGATGTGTGGGTCAGGCACCAACCTATAAGGACCCGGCACTGACCATGTCAAAAAAGATCAATGTACTGCTGGTGGATGACTCTGCCGTGGTTCGCCAGGTATTGCTGGCGATCCTCAGCGACACGCCGGACATCCACGTCATGGGCGCGGCGGCCGACCCGATTTTCGCCATGGACAAACTGGCCAAGGAATGGCCCGACGTGATCGTGCTGGACGTGGAAATGCCGCGCATGGACGGCATCACCTTCCTGAAAAAAATCATGAGCGAGCGCCCCACACCGGTGGTCATTTGCTCGTCCCTGACGCCCCGAGGCGCGGAAACCACCTTGCAGGCAATGGCCGCCGGCGCGGTGGAAATCATCACCAAACCCACCACCGGTCTGAAGAACTTTTTGTTGGAATCGGCACCGGAACTGGTGTCGGCGATCCGCGCCGCCGCCCAGGTCAACGTGCGCAACCTGGGCAAGCGCCCCGCCCCGATCGCGCTGACGCCGGCGACCAAACTCACCGCCGACGCCATGCTGCCCGCCGCCAACGGCCACGCCATGGCGCAGACCACCGAACGCATCGTCGCCCTGGGCACCTCCACTGGTGGCACCCAGGCCCTGGAAGCGGTGCTCACCGCCCTGCCGCGAGTGTGCCCGGGCATCGTCATCGTCCAGCACATGCCGGAAAAATTCACCGCCTCGTTTGCGGCCCGGCTCAACAGCCTGTGCCAGATCGAAGTGCGCGAGGCCCGCAACAACGACCGCATCCACCCGGGCCTGGCGCTCATCGCACCAGGCGGCAAACACATGATGGTGACCCGCAGCGGCGCGTTCTATCACGTGCAGGTAGTGGACGGCCCGCTGGTCAACCGCCATCGCCCTTCGGTGGATGTGTTGTTTCGCTCAGTCGCCAAATTCGCCGGCCGCAACGCCACCGGCATCATCATGACCGGCATGGGCGACGACGGCGCCCGCGGCCTGAAGGAAATGCTCGACGCAGGCAGCACCACCGTGGCCCAGGACGAAGCCAGCTGCGTGGTCTTCGGCATGCCCAAGGAAGCGATCAAGCTCAATGCTGCGCAACGGGTGATGGGGCTGCAGGAGATTGCGCAGGTGATTCTGCATCGATAGCAAGGGAGTGACATCAAGCATGCCCGGCACGCGCCGAACGCTGTGTGACCGGGCGCAGTGCCGCAGAGTCGGGCAATGAAGCGACATGGACCATACGTGACGGGAAAGCAAACTGCGTGTCCAGCTCTGCAACCGCTTCCATGATCTTCAGATTGATCCTCTGCTGGACGTCCATGTAGACGTTGTAACTGGCGTCCAGAACGATATACACCGTCTCGAATTCCAGGGCGCTCTCGCCAAAACTTCTGAAATGACACCGATCGAACCGGGCTTGGTCTTCATGCCTGATGATCGCTTCAACCCGTTGCGTGATCTGCCTGATCTGTTCGGTTGAACAGTCATAAGTCAGGCGAAATTCGAAGACAATCCGACGCTCCTGCAGCCGTTTGTAATTCTGGATCGTGCTGCCGATCATATCGGCGTTCGCCATGACAATTTGTTCACCCCCCAGACTTCGTATGCGTGTCGTCTTCAGGCCAACGTGCTCCACCGTACCGGCAAGCGAACCCACCACGATGAAATCGCCCACCTCGAATGGCTTGTCAACGGCAATCGACAGCGAGGCGAACACATCGCCAAGAATATTCTGCACCGCCAGCGCCACAGCGATACCACCCACGCCAAGGCTCGCCACGAAGGCCGTGATGTTAACGCCAACGTTGGACAGCATCGCGAGTAAAATCACCGCCCACAGGAGCACCCGTGCGCCCCAGAGGCTCAGGGTCGCCAAGGCGCTTGCCTGGAATGTCCCGTTCGCACCATGGACAGAAAAATAGCGATGCAGCAAAAGCGCCAACGCTCGGTTCGTCCATAAGCCGACCTGCAACGCGGCGACCACAAACCAAAGGCTGCTGACACGACTGAGCCAGCGCTCAGGCAAATCCAGTAGGCCTACCCCGACCAGAATCGCCGCCAATAACAACAGCGTGTTACTGGTCGCCGACAGCACTTGGCTGGCAATGTAGCTAAGATGGCCATTGCCCGCCCTCGCCCTTGCCTGGATTCTCCTGAAAACGAAGCGGATCGCGGTTCTTGCCAACACGTAGCTGAGCACAGCCGCGCAAAATGCAAGGATCCAGCTGGCCAACGAAATACCTAGCACCGTGTACCCGGTGAAAAATCCCTCAAAACCCTCAATCATTGCTTACCCCTTGAAGTCCTGCGGCTGCGCATGAGTCATGGGCGCCGCGCAAGGTAAAACACCGCTTGATCCATTGCGCAAATCAAGTGGCCTGTTGGGGATTAGTCGTTATGGGCACCGCAGTGTTCAATGAAATCGTCACGTCGTCGCCAGCAGAAAGCACCAACGACCTTTGCCTATACCGGTGAAATCGTCGCCAGTACGCCGATCAACAGGGTCAGCGCCAAAAACCCACCTAAAAAAATCGCCATCTTCGTCATGAGTACTCCTGGACCCCAAAAATTGCAGTACACGGCCCGCCCGCCAGGCTAACCGCGTGGCTATTCTGGGGTGGGGCCTGGGCTCGTTACAGAGGCACCTGAGACAGGAAAGTACGGATCAGACGAACGCCCCCAGACCAGCACCGGACGCGCTCGATGCGATCAACCTGGGACAGAACCGCGACCAGAAACGACGCAAGACCGGAAAAACTCGGTGAGGTAGATCGCTAACGGTTTGCGATCACAGCTATCATTGGCGCTCGCCCTTTTGACAGGCGATGTCGCAGGCCACCCTCAAGGATCCAGGTATGACTTTTCTGCCGTCACGCTCCACCCTCCTCGTCTCCAGCCTCCTGCTCAGCTCCCTGTGCTTTGCCGAAGGCGAGCCGGCGGACGGCAGCCTCATCAAGGACTCGACCAAAGCCGCCGTTTCAACCTTCATTACCGCCGGCAAGAACCTGCTGGGCGGCGTCAGTGAGGGCGTGCTCGATGGCCGCGAATCGGCCCAAGGCACCGATGGCGCCGCGATCGTTTCCTCCGGCGAGCAAATGAAAGACCGCATCGCCGTTGAAGTGCTGAAGCTCGAACCCAGCGACGACAACGTCAGCATCACCCTCGGCTTCAAGAACAGCACCGACACCCAACTGCGCGTGGTCAACCTCGGCCAGACCGGCGTGCTGCTGGCCATCGACCAGGCGGGTTACTCCAACCGCCTCACCGGCCTGGACAACCCGGATGAAGTCACCATCCCGCCAAAGACCGCCGTGCGCCAGAAGTTTGTTTTTGAAGGCATGAACGAGGCGGTCAGTTCGGTACGGATGTGGGGGCAGGACTATTCGGTCAAGAAATAGGCAAGCGTGCCTGGTTCTCGCCATGGGCTTGCTGACGGCTTGCGAATACGGTGCGGAGCCGGACCCGCTGAAAAACGCCCTGCTCGACGCCCCATCCGAGCTCGTCTTCAAGTGGAAAAAGTTGTAGGCGTAAACGCAACCTGTGGCGAGGGAGCTTGCTCCCGCTGGGCTGCGCAGCAGCCCCAAAAATCGCGCAGCAGAACAAAGGACTCATTGATAAACCCCAAGCTCAACCCGGGTCAGGTAATCCTCCACTACCTTGAAACCCTGCGCGTTATCGATCAGTTCCAATGGCACCTGACCGTCCAGGTACATGCAGGGTTTTCTCAACCAGTCTTCAGCCAACCGTTGGCTGCCGAAAACATTGGCGGCGTGCTCCAAGACCTTGGCGTATGGGATTCCAGGCATCGATCTGTCCTCACGATATAGAACCAAGATAAGCGTGCCGGATGCCACGCTGAGCACTGAGACAGAGCAGATCGTAAGGCCGGTACTTCCGAAGGCCAACCCTAAAAACTTGTCAGAGAGTTCTGTGGTTTATCCTAAAGCGGTCGCCTGTCTGTAGGACGGCGTTTCGTGATTCCCCATCCAGCGTCATTGCCTACACCCACGTCAAAATCAACCGACTTTTGCCCACTCCCCGGCTCAAGCCTCAACGCCAGCACACTCATCAACACAATCACCGCCCCCACAATAACCATCGCTGAGGGGCGCTCGGCCAGCACCAAAGAAGCCATCAACATCGCCGTGGGCGGTATCAGGTAAAGCGCCATGGAAGCGCGGCTCACCTTGCTGTGCGCCAGCACGTAAGCCCAAGCAAGGTACGCCAACGCGCTGGGAAAAATACCCAGAACCAACACCGCCAGATTCACCGAAGCCGAAGCCTGTCGCGCCGCGCTCAACATCCCCGGCGCAAAAATGAACAACAAAACTGTGCCCGACCAAACGGTGTAGCAAACCAGGGTCAAACCGTCATAACGATGGGCATGGCGCTTCTGCAAAGCGAAATACAAACTCCAGGACAGCGCCGCCAACAGGATCAATAGCCCATGGGCGTCCATGTCACCCAAGCCACGATCCCCCGCGACCACCACGCCAGCGCCAAGCAAGCCGCACAGTACACACCCCCACTGCCAACCGCTGACTCTGTCCTTGAAGACAAAATGCGCCAGCAGCGTGCTGAACAACGGCGTGGACTGGGCCAGCACACTGGCCGCCCCGGCACTGACGCCCCGCTGGCCGTAATTAAGTGCGATGTGGTGCAGGCTGACAGCAAAGAAACCCAACACCGCCAGCAACGGCAAATCCCTGAGACGCAGCGAGGAAATACCCTTCACCATCGCCACAAGCGCCATGAACACTGAAGCGATGAGAAACCGCATCAACGCTAGCTGCCCAGGTTCATAAGCCTGCAAGCCAATACGAATACCAATCGGCGAATAGGCCCAGCAAACGATCACCAACAGCGTCGCCAGGACAACTTTCACACCGGTTTTGCCGGAGGACCCTTCAACCAGCGCAAAACGCGTTTCCATCTAAAGTTCCTGCTCACCGGCCGATTTGCCTCGAAGTATCGAAACCACCCCATCTCAGCACAAGTGACTTAAACTCAGCCCATCATTCACTTTTGGTGAGCTATGGAACTGTCCCAACTGCGCATGCTCAAGACGGTCTGCGACACCGGCAGCATCGCCCGCGCCGCCGAAGTGCTGCACTGCGTGCCGTCCAACATCACCGCACGCCTCAAGTCCCTGGAACGGGAACTCGGCACGCCTCTGTTTTTCCGCGAAGGTCGCGGGCTGCGGGTCAGCCCGGCAGGCGAAGTGTTTCTGGAGTACGCGATAAAAATACTGAGCCTGACGGAAGAAGCCCGCCGCGCAATCGCCCCCACCCGCGCACCGAGTGGCCCACTGCGCATAGGCGCAATCGAGTCCAGCGCCACGGGCCGCCTACCTCAGTTGCTCGCCAAATACCACGCGCAGTATCCGCAAGTGTCACTGGAACTGAGCACCGGCACCTGGGCGCAGTTGCTGGACGATATCCAACATCACCGGCTCGACGGCGTGATCGTCGCGGTGGACATCGAACGGCCTGGACTCAAGCGAGCGGTGATGTACCGCGAAGACCTGGTGCTCATCGCCTCCGAGTCCCACGGCCCGCTGCGCAGCGCCGCCGATTTGCAAGGCAAGGCAATCTTCATGTGGCCCACGGGCTGTCCGTACCGCTTGGCGCTGGAACAGTGGCTGCTGCGTCATGAGCAAGTGCGACCGATCACCAGCATTGCCAGTTATGGTGCCATCGTTGGTTGTGTCAGCGCGGGGGCGGGTGTGTCGCTGGTACCTCGGGGGATCTATGAGCAATACCGCCAGGGGGCTGGTTGGACGGGGTATGAGTTTCCTGAGCTGACGGGGATTGATAACCTTTTTTACTGGCATGAAAACGCTGGGAAACATCCTGCCAGGGAGGCGTTTTTGACGATGCTGCAAACGGAGTTCGAAGGCTAGTTGCACCCCTCTCCCCTGTGGCGAGGGAGCTTGCTCCCGCTGGGCTGCGCAGCAGACCTAAAGCTAACACCTCGGTTTGTTGATGGTTTTGAATCAGCCGAGCCGTCCATGTCAGACCCCTCCCGCAAAAAACGATCGCAACTCCTACGAAGCTTTAGGAACCCATCACCTTCCCCACCCAATCCGACAAAATCTATAGTGATGCCCATCGCTCAATGGCGATCAGGTTTGGCGACCTGAGGATCGAGTGCGAAAGTACTGCGTTTTTTGCAGAGGCTTTGGCACACTTGCACGACTGCCCGTTACGGCAGTTGTGCGTGGGAGGCCTTCGGGTCTGCCGGTTTCCGATCCCGGTTCGCCAACCTGCGTACAACTGCCACCCAATTGTTTGGCGACGATTGAGTGGTTAAAAACCTCATTAGATCGGAGTTTTTAACATGGAAAGATATGTCCCCATCACCGGCATCGACTGCACTCCTGCTTCTCTTCTCATTGATACACAGGCCCCACTTGATGTTCTGCATGCGACAGCTGATTACCGCATCCGTGTGGTGACCCAAGTACTGGAGAACATTGCATTTCGCTCTGAAATTGCCAGCGATACGGTTGTGCTTTCGGACTTTGCACAGCTTTTGGTGATTCCGCTACGCGATGGGTGTGACTTGCTAGAGGTGATTGGTCGGCGGCTTCAGGCGCAGGTCGAAAACTGACGGAACGACGGGCGCCTGAAAGCGCCCGTTTTACGTAATTAGAGGTGGTATCTGCACCGAACCTCAAATCTTGCTACCTAGTTCAAAGGTTCCAACCGGCAGAGATCGGCCAGAATCTGCCTCCCAGAAAGCTAATGCGGAGCGGTCACTCGTCAAACAAGGTCCAGCCATGGCAAATGCCGACAAAGTCCTTTGCCGTAAAAAATAGTGTCAGTTCCTCTGGGTCAAATTCTTTGTAGAGCCAGTGCCCAGGAATTGGGCCTCTCGTTATCACGTATTCCAAGCGGTATTTTTGAACAGGTCCAAAACTGAAGGAGCGTGAGTTCAACTCAAACCTGTCACCTCTGTCGAGCGCCCATAGCTTTTCAACAAGGCAATCATCAAGCACCACCTCTCCAGCTATCTCAATGAGATGCTTTGAATGAAGTTTCTTTTGAAGCCTAACGCTTCTGGCCATACATCAACCTACCTATGAACAGTCCGGGCATCGGCATAATAATACTGGAACATGAAGATGACCGCTTTGGGTCGGTTAGCGACGGCTTGACTTCGACCGTCGCTATGCATAGTCAAACCTCAGTTTGTTCCGCCATCTCCAGGGCGTCATCGACCTCAATCCCCAGATATCGAACGGTGCTCTCCAGCTTCGTATGGCCGAGCAGCAGCTGAACCGCCCGCAGGTTCTTCGTCCTGCGATAGATGATGATGCCTTGGTACGTCTCATTGTGTGAGTGCCATACATGGCTGGATCAAGGCCAACGGCTTTCACGCAGTCTTTGACGATACGAGCGTATTGACGAGTGAATAGATGGTTTGAGGTATGCAGCCGGCTAGGGAAAAGGCGGTCCTCGCTGCGTAGCTTGGCCTGATGTATCCAGGCTGCGACAGCAGACCGTGTTTGTACAGTAATCTCGAACTGCACTGGCCGCTGCGTTTTCTGCTGCATCACCATGGCTCGTAAGGATAGGTGCTCGCCGTGGGCGACGTCGCGCACGCGGGGCTTGTTTAAGTCGCAAGCTCGAAGCTTGCTGTCGATAGCCAGATCGAAGAGAGCCAGATCCCGAGTTTTTTCTGCAATTTGAAGTCTTACTCGGATGGCCCAGATATCTCTCAGTCGTAGCGGGGGTTTCTGCCCGACCAATTTTCCTTTGTTCCAGGGCTGACGGCTGCGGGTAGCGATGATTTTCATGACATGTCCTCCACGTGTGTAGGGACAAGGATGGTTAACCAGAGCAACGCTCGCTAACGGCCATATTGCGGACGCCCGAGATGGCCATTTCTGACCAGCACCACAGGCGGCATAAGCCTCTAACCAAGAGGCGACTCTTTTAATCAGTGTGCGCTATCACCACTCATCGGTTTAGATTTTTTGGACTCACGTACTCCCTGTACGTTGTGGCACGATCAGCTGTGCCAAAATGCCATTATCACGGATAGGGTGAGCACGATGATCAAAGGGTTGGATAAGTTGCAACGCGATTTGAAACAGGCGCAGATAGCGCTTAAAGAACTAGACGGCACTCTTTGTACGATCAATTTTGATCCTTTCGATCCTGCTAGCATTGAGCATGCAATACAGGAAGTCAGCGACACTATTGATCAGCGCGTTGGAACTTACGCAACCAATCCCTTTGTAGTACCTCTAATTGAAGGCATGAAAGAAAATTATCGCGCTCGTATAATTGAGCAGGCAGCTGAAAAGCGTCTAACAGGGGAAAGCAAATGAGTTCCTCTGATATCTTTACCCAGATTAATAACTGCGTATTAGACCTGCAGTCCTCCCAGCCCCAAACATATGAAACACCGTTGAAGAAACTCGCGCGGCTTTTATCTAGCTCCGAACTCGACCCCGTCAATGCTGTCTTAACGAAGAATGCAGACCTCGAAGCTTTTTTAGCTAAAAGCGAAGCTACTGGCGGAAGTTTTGCTGGCAGTCATCGACTAGCGTGGCCGGATGACGACAAGCTCAAGCTTGGCTTGACTATATTGCTGATCCAGAAACTTGCCGCTGATCCGAATTACGCATTAAACTTTGGATATCACTTCTTCAGCAATGGTAGTAAGAAGATGATTTCCGGCTTTCACGCTTTTGTCGCTCAAGTGATAATACCCTTTGCAAGGGATTATAAGTCTCACGTCAAAATTAGCAATGCATCATTAACCAAATCTATTGCTCTATCTAATAAGGTCTTCATCGTGCACGGTCATGATGATGGGGCTAAACATATGCTAGCTAGGTTTCTTAACCGATTAGGATTAGAGTCGATCGTTCTTCAAGAGCAACCTGATCGCGGCAGAACTATCATCGAGAAGTTTGAGCAGTCCGCAGAGGTCGGTTACGCCGTTGTACTGCTAACGCCAGACGATGTCGGCGGGTCTGTAAAGACAGATGCCCCCTCGGCACGGGCGCGGCAGAACGTGATTTTCGAGCTAGGATATTTTGCCGGTAAGCTTGGCCGAGGCCGTGTATGCCTCCTTAGAAAAGGTGACGTGGAGATTCCATCTGACCTTTTCGGCGTCGTTTACACGGAGCTTGATCCGCACGAGGGATGGCAAAAACGGCTTGTTATGGAGATGAAAGAGGCGGGTTTAGATTTCGACGCTTCCAAGCTATTCTCCTGACGGTTTAGCATATGTGATAAAAATAGAGTAGGCGCTAGTAGTTAACTGGATCTCCAGAAGGTTAGCCTCGTGTATAGGTAGCTCCTGAACACTTCTGTCCATGGTGCTACAGCCGCATTTAGTCGGAAGCGGACATCGTACAGCTGCAAAATTCGGGTCAGACCACATTTTCAACAATGGATGTCTGACCCCAGTTTACGCTCTCAATTTTTCGAGTGGAGCTGACGCTCTTACCAATCATGGAACAATCATGGAACAATTGTGAACTACGTTGATACTGCGTTCAGACAACTCGCTCTCGCGTGGAAGCTTTACGACTACGCACTTAATGGAAAGATCAATCTCGATGAATTAGATCGCCCGCTGACATTTCAAGGTGGTGGCATGATTCTAGTACTGCCGGATAAAGTTTTAGATACCCCTGACGACTTAATCTTGGCTCTACAGAACAATCTGGTAATCACATTTGGCGCAGCAGCAATCACGCTTAACCGTTGTCGAGAGGAAGCAGGACATGAGCTTTCTGCTGAGATTATTACTGAAACCGATCAGTTCATCGGAGTCGCGTATCAAATCCGTAACGCGTTCGCTCACGACATTGCCGAGCCACGTTGGAACATCAACAGAGTCCGTTATGCTCGACTCTACGAATTTGGCGGAATACGCATAGACCTAACGGACGTCGGCAAGAAAAGATTCGAGTATCAAGACATAGGTGGGCCAGACGTACTTTTCTTATTGAAGAAATACGCAGAAACTCATCTTTGGCCCTAACGTTTGTTCCTATAAGTAGGCTCCGCTCTCAAGTCGAGAGAAAGTCGGGCTCAGACCACATTTAAAAAGATGGTGGTATGAGTCCGATTTTCGCAGATAAAACTTCCAGTGTTTACTATCTTGCCACAGCCCAGCAAGGCTTCATTTAGGTCGCCTTTAAGCTTTGCTAAATAGCAGCGATACGCCCCGGCAGTGTTCAGGTAGGTTGGCGGGCCAGTGCCATCCCATAGACAGATCGAGGTGAAGATGCTGCCCCGCCTGTGCTGAATAGCCTAACGAGAGAGATGATCCAATGAGCGCTCCTTTACTATCGTTTCTCTAACGAGTTGGGTCCCGTTGACCCGCACTGTGGAGAATTCGTGATATTCAACCTCTTCAGGATCTTCCTTCGACAAGTCGGTCACAGGAATATCCAAATGAACGCACAGACTTTCAATTTCAGCCAGAAAGTTTGTTAATTGACCTAATGGCATGTCGCGGACATTTACCAAACCAACCTTTTCAAGGCGCTCTATCTGGAAGATGGTATCCCTTGAGAGCGAAAAATACTTTTTGTCCACATCTTGGAACTGCTCTTCAGTCAGCGACGTCTTGAATTTTTCTATCGCGTGCTGGCGCGCGCTGATCTCGGCTATCGCTTGGTATGTACGTCGAAGCGCACTGAATCCTTTATCGATATAAATTGTGGTGAGTATACGCCCCTGTGCGGACAGAGGTTGACCAGGCCGGTATCGATCCATCTGACCTCGTCGCTCGGCTTTCCTTCTTTTGTCGCGACTTGCTTGAAACGGAATGGCAAATACTTGTGGAACGCCGGTGAGGATAAGCATACCTGCGACGAATAAAAAGGTGTAGGCAAGACCTCGTAGGCCCTGAACCCACCAACGCTCAGCGTAGAACATGTCCCTCATGACGCCTGATTTAGTTTTGTCTTCAGAGCTCCGTACATCTATGCCTGAAGTGCCGGCGACTTTGCCAATGGGTACGATTTCAGGTTTGGTTGCCTCGTTGCCTAGAACCAGAAGATTAAGTGTTAACGATTCGCCAGGCTCAACGATGATGGGGCCGAAATGAACACTGTTGCCATCCCGAGCGAGTTCGATGTTTTTCGTGATGTAGGTGCTATCGGATTGAACCGTAGGTTGCTCAAGTAACTGCCCATTTTTCAGTGTCAAACCCACCGGATCCCGGTCGTCATAGTCGCCTTTTCGAACTTCGGAATTGCCTTCGTTCCTCAAAACTACGGTCATGACCCAGAGATTTTTTTGCCCGCCACGCAGGCTTTCACCCGCGTATGAGATGTCCAGTCCACCGATGGGCTGGTGGATATCAAACACCTTTGTTGGCTGCGAAACGGTGAAGACGAGATGCGGCTTCTTCTCATAAAAGAACCCGGTATAGATAGCCAGTCCGAATCCTACAAGAGCCAGCAACGCCATAAAGCCTTGCCCCTTGATTAACGACCACATTTTCTTCATGAGAATCCCTTGAGGAGTTACGACCTTCTTCCTGCCGGACGAGGCTTGTCTTGACAAACTCTTGCATTGGTTCCGTAGCAGGCAGGCATGCTGCGGCTTTCTATGCGGTTTCGCAACATTGCCAAGCTGCGCTTTTTCGCAGTGTTAGCCGGAAAATTGTATGTGATGCCCTCGGTAGGAATCCACAGATAACCTCCATGCTAGTTTTTTAGGCGCTTTTAAATGAAAGGATTAGAAAAAAACTTTCGGGCTACGCGATGAGCGCAACATTTAAAATGTTCTTGGCCGATCAAGGTGAATACCCCTAGGTCTCATGTACAAATCTGACTGGCTGCCGGAGTGTTCGCTTCGGGTCGTTTGTAGCCCTTCGAGACAGGCAGTAATCGGTCCACAGCAGACGGTCACGACCGACCGCTTTATGGCCGTAAGCGGCCTCTCAGCAACGACCGCTCTCGGCCCAGAGTGTGTAAAAACGCTTCGTCATAATTGAGGTGTGCGCATCTACGTGAAGTCTGAAATTTATCGGCACGTCAGCAAATGTGGATTTCGCGTAGAAGCGCGATTTTCAGTCCGTTTTTGAGTACCTGCCTCGCTCAAAAACGTTTTTACACAGCCTCGGCCAGAAGCGGTCGGCTAGCCTCTTTTTTTGGGCGTCATATCGGCTTGGTGAGAGACCATTGCGATTGATGTCAAACTCACATTACCCTTTGGGTTGAGTGCTGTGGAAATGGCGAGTCGCATTTCCAGTCTCGATGCCATACGGACAACGAAATGCTCAAATTCCTGGAAGGTTAAAAAGGATGGCCAAAAGAAACGCTACGCAAGCTACCCAGCTTATGCCAGATGTAACATCGCTGCCACTGACGCAACCTGCACTGAACGCTGTTCCGAAAATCTGCCTTATTGACACCGCACCCGACGTCTCTGCTCTGCTAACCCAGAAACTCTACGATTGCACGACAGCCACTCTGGGCGGAGATGTAAAGACGCCCAAAAACAGAGCGGGTATGCAGACCTACCTCCGCCCATTGGTAATGCTGCCTTCCAACCTACACGAGTTTCACGTGGTCGTGGTCGACCTAGCGAAGACAGACGGCATTGACGAGTCTGAAGCACGCGCCGAGTTGAAAAACACCAGCGGCAAAACAGCATATGCGCTGGTCAGTTCCTATCCAGAGCAAGTTTTCAATTCGAAGGGATTTGGAACATCCAGATTTTGCACTGAAATCGAGGATGTGCTCAAGAAGCAATCCGTTGTTGTAATTTTCGCAGCTGAAAATGAAAAAATCCATTACGACCTTGCCGAGATCGGAATACACGGCGCAAGCGTAGTGGATAACTTTGACTGCGAGACCTTACGCCTTTGCAGTGGCATAAAAGAGTTCAAGAACAAATTTGGAAAGACAGTTGAGCTGTATAAAGAAGAGACACGATTCCACTCATTTATCGGCAAATACCTGAAAGACGCACACTATGAAGTGACCTTTCCCCATCCCCTTGTTTGGAAGAACGGGACCAGCAAGCCAGACGAACAATTTGTCCCTATTCTGGTCAATGCAGCCGGTGAGATCGTTGGGTACGCGACGTTTGTTGACAAAGGCGCCGTCTTCGTACTTCCGCAGTTGGTGCGCAAAGCAGAATTTTTGGTTGAATTTTTCGATAACCTTGCAGGGGTGTTTCCGGACGTTTTTCCGTACAACGGCATGTTTGCATGGCTGGACGACGGCTCTCACCCACTCCCCGGCGAAGTGGAGATTCGTGAACAACGTGCAGCGATTGAGACACGGTACGTAGCCGATGTCGCTGAGAATGAGACCGCCATTGCAGATCTGAAAAATGAATTTAGCTTCCTTCGTGTGATGCTGTCTGGAACAGGGGACGAGTTAGTAGATGCCGTGCGTGAATACCTCATTTGGCTGGGATATACCTCCGCAAAAGCCATGGATGAACACAGCGAAGATACGCTGGAAGAGGATATTCAGATTGAACTGGAGCCTGGCCTCTTGGTGATAGAGGTCAAAGGCATCGGCGGAACGTCCAAAGATAAGGAATGCGCTCAGATCTCCAAGATCAAGAATAGACGCCAGGAGGAAAGAAAAGCGTGGGACGTATCAGCCCTGTATATCGTGAACCACCAACGATACGTTGCTCCAAAACTGCGGGTAAACCCGCCTTTTACTCCAAACCAGATCAAAGACGCGCTGCTGGATAAGCGGGGGCTGATCACGACGTATCAACTCTACAACGCCTATTTTGACATCCTTCGCGGATTGATTACAAAGGAAGATGTTCGAACTCAGCTGCTGGGGTTCGGGCATGTAAAAATCGCACCGCCGGAGCTGACCGAGATCGGCGTCGTCAACGAAGTTTTTCAAAATGGCCGCATAGTTATTTTGCAACTGGATAAAGCAACGGTGTCTGTTGGCAGGAAGCTGTACATCCTAAAAAACGACGTATACGAAACCCGGAATGTCGTAGGTCTTCAGCTAGACGGGGTGCCAGTAGATCAAGCCTCAGGTGGGGAGTTTGGTATTCAGGTGGACGCAGCGATCAAGAAAGGGAGCCGGATTTTCATCCCAACTCAGGTACACGAGCCAAAGGACATGGCAGGATGACACTCTGGCTTCTGAAAACCGCTCCATAGACGCGTGAGCACGAAGAGCCGACAGAGACAAGCGCTGCCCCGTTTAGTGGTGCAGCGTGTCGGGGCTGATTGAAAACCGACCCATCCTGCCGATTGAAAAATGCCCCAGCTGATTTGTCATCAGCAGTTGTCGAATAGCGTAGCTGCGTAATTGCATGGACTTGACCATCCTTTTGCACTCGACTTGACCAGTCGCATGCATCGAATTTGACCAGCGCACGGGTACGCCTTGACCGGCAGAAAGCGACCCATAGTTGCCCTTCGCAACGGGCGGAGACTAGGCCGGTAACTGTCATGTGACGATGCCCGCACTTTAGAAGCAGGAGTCAATTGTTATGCGGTATCTGCCTGGTCCCTCTTGCTTTTGAGAATTTGGTGAAGGGTCAATTTAGTTCGCCCTACTTGATATGTAGTCCAACTTCGTTGAGGGTGTACTTGATTCTACTGGACGCGCGGCCAGCGCTGAGCATGTTGAGTAAAAGCAAGTCATTTACTCCGCATAGCTTCAGAATTATAGCGGGATAGATATTACTAAGAGCATTGTTTAGCGAGTAGATTTTTCCTAGAAAATCTCCATAACCTCCTGGCGCACGCTGCCCTCCAAAATGTGAAATGTCATTACGTTTGTCAGCGCATTCGTTACAAAAATCGCGAAGTGATTTAGCTGGAAAATTTAACGGCAAAAGTTTCATACATTCAACCAAGCGTTCGGCGAGAGAGGGCTCGGCAGAATGCTCAAGTTTAGCTTCCAACCATTTTCGATCCTTGGCCAATGTTATTTGCCCAATGATACGTTGAGCTTTCAGCTCTAGCTTCGTGGGAGGCGCGTCTTTATTTAGTGTGCGATGCAACGATTCGAGCCCCCATATTAAATTAACAAATCGATGCTCAACGTATAGCTCGACGCCACGGCGCGTTCCTAGATACAGGCTCATTCCGGGTCCTAACTCCTCCCTTTTAATTTGCCACTGTTGAAAAAGATGACCAAATTCTTCTCGAATAGTTGGAAATTTTAACAAGCAATTATGGCGTGTGGGTGGAGCAGCTGAGTTTCTAGATCTTAAAAAATAAAACCTATATGATTTAGTGTTGCTTGCAGTGCGACCTATCGTTAGAGATGGCCACTCCATACTATAGTCTGAACCAGTTAAAATCAAGAAAAAATCAGCGATAGAGAAAAAGTGCTTTTTAAGATCCGAGGATGTTTTCTTAAGCTTGGATAGATACTTAAAGCTGATTTTCTCAGTGATGTTTATTACGTGATTTTTTTGATTGCCGAACATTGGAGCAAGCAAGTCAAACTCTACTGATATAGTACTGTTATCTTCTAGTGTGTATTTAATATTTTTCTGTGTCTTGTGGGTTGCTACGAGCTTTCTTTTTGTTCTACTCGTTTCAATGGAGCCCAAGCCTAGCCAGTCTTCAAATCCAGTCAGCGAAATTGAAAGACCATCAAACATTATCTCCCCTTTCGATTCGGGAAGCGGTTTAGAACCAATTAAGCAATTTGTTGCTCCATAGTTTTCATAAGAAATACCACCGAAGGATGCTTTGCCTCCTTGGGTATAGACGTCCGTCAATAGCACATGCTCGCTTGAGTTTTTGAGCCGGCCTTCAATATCAGGGCATGAATTTCCCGACCCCACAAAAATTCTGGACATCGGGTGATCCGCTGAAGGTAAATACCCATGCAGCTCAATGCTTATTCGTCCGTCATCAGTAATTATCAAATCACCTGCTACTGCTGACTCCGGGACAATGTCGTCCTCAGGAATCGGCTCATTTCGCCACCAAAAGTAGCCGCTTTCCTTAATCGTCTTGCTTTCCATAACGAACCCTGTTTTTCATGTTTGGGTGCTTGTAGGCTTGGCAGGCTACTTAGCGAGACCTCAAGGTAGCCAGTAAAGAGGCTCACGTCGACTGCCCTACTAATTTCTCCAACGCGACTAATGCAGGAACAAGAAAAGTCGTTTCGATCTCCCTCATACGCTGCATGCCTAGACAAGTGGCAGTGTTCGCCATCTGACGAACCAGAGACGCGCAGGTCGTCTGCTTTTGGCCGAAAGCCGCCAATCAAGAAATCCCCTATCCCTCCCATCAACCCGCCAACCAACTGGCCTCTAACCACCTTCATATTGCCAAGTACCCTCCCGGCATCCTGTCCGGGCGGAAGCCCAAACACCCGCGCATGATTCCGGCTGAATTGCGTTGCGCTCTCGTAGCCCACTTAGAAGGCAGCCGCCATGACGCTTTTGGCATTCGCCACCATCAGGGTTCTGGCCTGGAGCAGGTGAACCCGCGTCTGGTACTGCAAGGGGCTTAGGTAGGTGACAGTTTTGAAGTGACGATGGAATCCCGAGACGCTCATTGAAGCGCATAGCGCCAATCGCTCAACACCAATGGACTCGGCGAAGTCGCGGCGGATTCATTGGATTGCCAGGTTGACTCGGGCCATCGCGGTATCCGGCGCGGCGATGTCTCGCAACATCCAGCCATGGGGGCCTTGGCGTACGCGGAAGATAATCTCTCGCTCATAGACGGGGGCCAGGGTCTTCGGAGAAGAGTTCGCCCTGAGCATCGCCGGGACCGTCATTACTGACATCCAAGGATGACTAATCCTGAGGCGCACGACCCGACTACCAGCGCCCTTGGGCTCAAGCCTCCACTGCACGTTTTACCTCAAACCCTCTCACCGTCACTGATATGAATACCAAGATCACAACGACCCGATGCAAGATGCGCTTTGAGCGTCAACGCCGGGATTTCGTAATCGCCGTGATTCTGGCGACGAAATGGCAAGGGTTGATCACTGAAGAGCGTATCCAAGCGAGCCGCATAACCCGTGCAAATGGATTGGAACCGGGCGGCGTCCATCTTGCTGGTTTTATAGATTGGGAAGGCCGGCAGTACCGTGAAGCCAGGATAGAAAAGCACCCCATGCTGGATAGGAAATAGTAGGTCCTCCAACGCGCCGTTCACCCCTCGGCCACTGTAGTGGGATTCCCAACCGCCCATGGTAACGACCAACATGGCGCGCTTGCCTGTCATGCTGCCTTCGCCGTAGCGATCGCCCCAGTGGTTTTCGCTATGTTCGCCGACACCATAGGCAAAACCGTAAGCGTAGACGCGTTCGATCCAGCCTTTGAGAATCGCGGGCATCGAGAACCACCACAGCGGAAATTGAAAGATGACGGCATCGGCCCAGAGCAATTTGGCCTGCTCTGCCTGGATGTCCGCCGGTTGGCTGCCAGCGGCAAATACACGCTGGGACTCAAGCGCCGGGTTGAAAGGCGTTTCTGCGTCATAACCTGGGGCGTCGTCCGGATCGAGGGATGCTTTCCAGCGCATGCCGTAGAGATCTGAGACTTTGACCTCGTGGCCTGCTGTTTCCAGGTGAGTGATCGCAAAATCCTTGAGCGCGCCATTGAGCGAACGAGGTTCGGGGTGGGCGTAGATCAGCAGTATTTTCATGAGGGGCTCCGCGTGGAATGTGTCCCTCACCGTAAGCTTGCATCCGCTATGATAGAAATGAATTCCCGAAACATATGGTATTTGCATGCACAATAGCTTGCGCCGTCTGGATCTTAATTTGCTGGTCACATTGGATGCCTTGCTGGCCGAGCAAAATGTGACGCGGGCGGCGCGCTTGCTCAACCTGGCGCAACCGACCGTCAGCCTGCAACTGGGCAGGCTGAGAGATCTTCTTGATGATCCGCTTTTGCTGCCTGGCCCCCGAGGGATGTCGCCCACCGAGCGAGCTCGCGAATTACAGGGCCCCCTGCGTGACGCGTTGGCCGCGCTGGAAAGCGCACTGAGTCCTGTGGCCGCGTTTGAACCCGGACGCTCCCATCAAACGTGGAAGATCGCTGCCAGTGATTACGCGACGACTGCCTTGATCTGGCCGTCGCTCTCGCGGCTCAGGCACCTGGCCCCGTACACGCGGTTGGCGCTTGTGAATAAACCGACTGGCGACTATGCCAAGGATCTGGAAAACGGCCTTATCGATCTGGCACTGCACACCCGCGATGAAGCGCCGCCCAAGTTGCGTCAGCGCTCCTTGATCCACGAACGCTATGTGCTGGCGGCGCGGCGCGGTCATCCCGCTCTGGCAACCAGGCTGTCGCTCAAAGCGTTCTGCGCGCTTGAACATGCCGTCATGTCACCCGATGGCGCCGGCTTCGTTGGCAGTACCGACCACGCGCTGGCAGCTGAAGGTCTGGAACGGCGAGTGGTATTGTCCGCGTCCAATTTCAACTCGCTGGTCTCAGCATTGGTGCACAGCGATTTGGTTGCGGTGGTGCCGGAAAGGCTGGTGAAACATGAGCCAGCGCTTCACGTCCAGGCACCTCCGCTGGCCATTCCCGGGTTTGAAATGCTGATGTTATGGCCCGAACGACTGCATCGCGATCCTGCCCATATGTGGCTACGCGAGCTTATCGCTTCGACGTTGGAAACAACTCGCACGCAGAAATGAATGGACCGGACAATGAAACGATGACGACTAGCCCCCGGCGCAAAAGCGCTTTTCAAGCCTCTTCAAGCGTTCTCGAAACCATTTGAGTATGTGTCCGCGCTGCCTCGATAAATCCGTGTTCCGTTAATTTTCGCCTTCCTGAAACAGACGGCTAAACCGTTGGTACTGTTCCGCCGTCGATCACAAACTCACTTCCCGTGATAGATGCCGCTCGCGGCGAAGCCAGGAAACCGATCAGGTCAGCCACTTCGCAAGGTGTGGATGGACGGCCGAGCGGGATACCCCCAAGTGCTTTCATGATGATCTCTTTACCACCTTGATAGTCAGTACCTGCCTCCTGCGCGAGTCGCTCGGCTAATGCGACCGACGCTTCGGTTTCAACCCAACCCGGCGAAACCCGAACCACGCGAATGCCTCTGGGCGAAACCTCTTTCGATAAACTTTTGCTGTACGTCGAAAGCGCGGCCTTGGCCGCCGCGTAAGCTGTTGTCGCTTGCGGCAGTGGCAGCCGACTCTGAATGGAGGTGACGTGGATGACGACCCCTTCCTTGCGCTCCAGCATACCCGGGAGCAAGGCGCGGTCGAGGCGCACCGCCGGCAACAGGTTCAGGCTGAGCTCTCGTTGCCACTGTTCCTCGTCCAGTGCAGCAAAACCGCCGCTGGGTGCCGACGAACCACCCAGGACATGGATCATTATGTCCACGCCACCCAGCCGCTGTTGGATCGCGGCGATCAGCACGTCACAACCTTCCCGGGTCGAAAGATCAGCCGCAATCAGAAGAGCGCCCGGCATTTCAACGTCCACCTGCCTGGCCGAGGTAATGACCTTCGCGCCCTCGGCCAGTAACAACTCGACGACAGCCTTGCCGATGCCTTTGGTGCCACCGGTGACGAGGACCCGCTTGCCAGTCAAACCTAGATTCAGCATGGCGTGATCTCCAGGGAACGGATTCGACCGCCCTCCAGCGTGAAGACGTGACTCAGTTGAACCGGGCTACCGGGGAAATTCCCAACAAGGCGCGCAATGACGGTCAGTCTGCCCTGCCCTTGCAGGGCATGCAGTGGTTGGACCTGATAGATGAAGGCTCTACGTGCCTCCTGTTGCCAGGCTTCGATGGCAGCTGTTCCTTCGTATGTTTTTCTCTCATCGCAAACCGTGGCGTCCGAGCGGAAGCAGCTCGCAAGTTGCGCTGCATCGCCACCATTGCTGACCGCAAAGTACGCCTGCACGACGTCGGGAAGCTGAAGGGTCATGTTTTCGCTCTCCAGAATCTGGTTGTATGAAGCGATCTTGTGCACTTTTGTACGCGAGCCTGATGCAATGAGGCATCCATCCGGGCCGGGCATCAGGAGATCAACCCCAGTTTCGCTGCCTTGAAGGTGGCGGCCGCTCGAGTCGAGCATTCCAACTTTCGGAAGATACTTTCCACGTGCGTGCGAACGGTGCTCGGACTTATTTCCAGCAACCTCGCCACTTGCTTGTTGTTGGCGCCAACGCTGATCTCCCTGAGGATGCGACACTCTCGCCCAGTGAGTAATCGCCCACCAAGCTGCTGGATCTGGTGCTCGCCGTGTGCGGCCAGCCTCAGCGATGCATCACATGCTTGAGGTGGCGAGCATTCAGCAGCAACCCAATCGCTTCCAATGCCGATGTCAAAGTACGTCTCAACAACGCTGACACGCTGAAGGCTCATTTGCTGATCTCCTGGATAGATTTCCTGGAGCGATCTTGCTGCCTGACGGATAGTTTGTTCAACTGGGATAAACCCTCATGACCAATCCCGAAATTCAGGACAATCCATGTCACAAGATCGTTTAGGCCTCGGTGAGCTGGACGCTGTTATAGCGGTCGCACGCAGGGGTTCGTTTCGGCAAGCCGCTATCGATCTCGACGTCTCCACCACCGCACTGAGCAACACCATTGCCCAACTGGAAGCCCGCCTCGAATCGCGGCTGTTCAATCGCACTACCCGTAGCGTGGCCATCACCGAAGCGGGCAGGATATTTCTGGAGCAGGTGGGGCCAGCCTTGCAGGATTTGCGTGCTGCACTCGATGCAGTGCGATCGCATAACGCCGGCCCCTCGGGCACGCTGCGTATCAATGCGTTCGCCAGCGCTGCCCGATCGGCGCTCCTGCCACTGGTGATGGAGTTCCTGCAGCAGCATCCGAAAGTACACATCGACCTCGTAACCGAAGGCCGTCTGGTGGATATCGTTGCTGACGGCTTCGATTTCGGCGTGCGTTCAGCAAGCCTCGTTCCGAACGACATGATTGTGGTCCCTCTCGGCCAGCCGCAACGCTACGCTGTGGTCGGTTCGCCGGCGTACTTCGAAAAACACGGCAAACCGCGAACGCCATCCGAGCTGCTCCAGCATCGATGCATCCGCGTTCGACTACCGAATGGGGCGATTTTCCCGTGGCATTTCGAGCGGGACGCAGAAGTGACTCGTCTCGATGTGAGCGGGCCGCTGACGCTGGATGAATCCAGCGTGGTCAAGGTGGCGGTGCAGGAAGGCATGGGGCTCGGTTTTTTCATGGAGCAGGACGTTCACGACGAAATCCGCGCCGGACAGTTCGTGCGGACTCTCGAAGACTGGACACCGCCCAGAGACAAGCTGTGCCTGTACTACCCGAACCGCCGCAACCCCTGCGCGGCAGCCAAGGCATTCATCGACCTGGCACGTGCCAGTCAAGCCGATCAGGACGGGCTCGCATGATCCAGGCTTGACCCGGACCTGGCTCAGGCAATCAATCCCAGTGTCAGTCCCTTCAAGGTAGCGGCTGCCCGGGTCGAGCATTCCAGTTTGCGAAAGATGCTTTCCATGTGCGTGCGAACCGTGCTCGGACTGATGTCCAGCAGCCGCGCCACTTGCTTGTTGCTGGCGCCACGGCTGATCTCCAGCAGGATGCGGCACTCGCGAGTCGTGAGTAGCGAAGCCTTCGGTTGACGCATCCGACGCTCGCCACCTGCGGCGGCAATGACTGCTTCGCAAACATCGTTGTCGAACAAGCCACTGCCGGCATCCTGTTTGAGTAGCCTGGCTGCATCCGCTTCGCCGTGGGCCGATCGCCATGGCCTGGCTTCCCTTAGCGCGACCCAGGCCACCGATGTGGCGAACAGGCGATGCTCGGCACACAGCGCATCACCCGCCACGCCTCGAAAATAGCCACTGCCGTTGAGCCGTTCATAGGCATGGGTTGCAATCTCTGCGGGCACGGCCAGTTCAGTGATAGGTCTAAGCGCCTGTTGCGTCCAGTAAGGGACAAGGCGCACCCGCTCCGCAGCGCCGTATGGCAGCGTCCCTGCGGTATTCCAAAGGTGGTTCGAAACGGCTGCCCGGCCGAGACCGTAGATGAGCGCGGACTTGCCAATTTCTGTCAAAGTGGGCTCACGCAGCCCCCACAGGCGCGCAGCTTCCAGGGCGACATGCGCTACCTGCCGCGAATGCCCTGCCAACCACGGGAGCTTCAAGTCGATTATATCTCCCACCAACGTCAGTGAGACGCAACGCTGCTCAGGCACGTGGTCAACCGTTTTCGAAAGCGTTTCCAAATCCGCCAGCCAGCCCTTTGCGTTCCCCAGAAGCAACGATACGAGCGACGCGGGATAGCGCCGATCCGACTGCTCTCTGATCCAGCGTAGCGCCGCGTCCAGGCCGTGTGCACGACTGAGAATATCCAGGTCACCTGCAAGTACTACTTGATAGGCGACCTCCGGAATGTGCTCATGGGTCAGGCCCAGCGGCCGGCCAGTGCCGTCGTAGGTTTCGAACACGCGACACAAGCCCGCCTCGACGGCGGCACCGAGCTGGAGGGTTTTGGCGACTGCTCCAGACACCTCACAGTGCACGACGGCAAGCGGGGTTGCCTGATGCACCGCGTTCATTTGCTCATTGCCCAGCGTCAAATCGAGCATCGCGCGGCGGCCATCGACGTCGTCGCCCAGCAGATCCGCAAAGCCTTCGGCATTGGCGGTGCAACCGGACCAGCGCAGCAAGGCAACCTGTTCCGCCACCCTCAGGTGCTCACCGTCGCCGTGCTGGGCCTGCGCCAGCATCCGCGCCAGTGCGGCAACACGCCGGGAATGACCGAGTGGTTGTCCCATGCTGAGGTCACCGACCTGGGCGATCGTCGCCAGTGCCCCGCCCAGGGAGATATCCAGTTGCAACACACTATCCATGAAAAATATCCCGGGGTCGGATAAGTGACCGATGCCCACAACGCAGGCTAGTCAGCAGAATTTGAACTCCCGAACAGGAGCTCATCCAATGAAAACATTCAAATCGAAAATCGCTACCGTCGCCTTTGCCCTAGCCGGTACCTTCATCGCAAGCGCCAGTCACGCGCAGGATACAACGCCCTCCGTGGTGATCGTACACGGCGCGTTCGCCGACGGCTCCGATTGGGCCAAAGTGGTGCCACTGCTCCAAGCCCAAGGGGTGGCCGTTACGGTCGTGCAAAACCCGCTCACCTCGCTTGCCGACGATGTTGCCGCTACGCGCCGCGCGTTGAGCAACCAGCAGGGCAAGGTGATTCTAGTTGGGCACTCTTGGGGCGGCACTGTGATTACCGAGGCCGGTAGCGACCCGAAGGTCAGCGCGCTGGTGTATGTCGCCGCCTTCGCGCCAGAGGCCGGGCAAACCAGCGGCGAACAAGGTAAAGGTGCGCCCACGCCCCCTGGCATCAGTCAGATCAAGGCAGACGGCAACGGTTTCCTCTATTTGACGCCGGAAGGCATGGCCAAGGACTTCGCCCAGGATCTCCCGGCAGCGCAGACCGCCGTCATGACCGCCACGCAAGGTCCCATCAAGGCATCTGCCTTCGAAGATAAAACGACCGTGTCGTCCTGGAAGGCCAAACCGTCCTGGTATCTGCTTGCCACAGAAGACCGGATGATCCACCCCGACGTCCAGCGCTCTGCCGCCAAGCGTATCGGTGCCACCCTTGCAGAGGTGCACACCAGCCATGTTCCCCAGCAGTCACAGCCGGCCGAGGTCGCCGCAGTGATTCTTAAGGCAGTGCACAGCGTTGGCGAACAATGATCGCAGGGAAATGACGCCACTGGTAACCGCAAACTCAATCGCTGCATCGATACGGAGCGTGCGCATGAATCATCTGCGTGATCAACACTATGACTTCATTGTGTGCGGTGCAGGTACGTCGGGCTGCGTGGTCGCTGCCCGTCTTGCCGATCAGAAAAGCGCACGCGTCTTGCTGATTGAAGCTGGCGAGGGGTACTCGGGCCCCGAGGTTGTCGAACCGGCGCAATGGCCGATGAACCTCGGTTCAAAGCGCGACTGGGCATTCGAGGGGCAACCCAATCCACACCTCAATGGTCGACGGCTATCCCTGAGCATGGGGAAGGGACTCGGCGGTGGCTCCAGCATCAATGTGATGGTCTGGTCGCGCGGGCACCGCTCCGATTGGGACCATTTCGCTGCCGAGTCCGGCGACCCGGGCTGGGGCTACGATTCGGTACTCAATTACTACCGCAGGATCGAGAACTGGCAAGGCAGCCCTGATACCACTCGGCGTGGTTCAGGTGGCCCCGTGCATGTCGAACAGCCGGCCATGCCTCAACCCCTCGCGTGGGCAACGCTGGAGGCGGCCAGCCGTCTGGGTATCCCCAGATTCGACAGTCCCAATGGCGAGATGATGGAAGGCCCGGGCGGGATCGCTATTACCGACCTGCGCATTAACCAGGGCAAGCGCGAATCCGTTTACGACTCCTATATCCGGCCACGGTTGCACTATCCGAACTTGACGATTCTGACAGGGACATTGGTGACCCGCGTATTGCTTATCGGTACACGGGTTATCGGTGTCGAAGTGGTGATCGCAGGCGAACGGCAATGCTTCTATGCCGCAGCCGAGGTCATCCTGTCCATGGGCGCGGTGCAGACACCCAAGGTGCTCATGCAATCGGGAATCGGCCCGGAAGAGGAACTGCGACGTCACGGCATCGCCCCGATCAATCACCTTCCCGGCGTAGGCGAGAATCTTCAGGACCACCTCGCCTTTGGCTGCACATGGGAGTACCTGCAACCCCAGGCAGTCGGTGGCAGCGGGTGCGAAACCACCTTGTACTGGAAAAGCGACAGTCGCCTGGATGTCCCGGACCTATTGCAGTGTCAGCTGGCGTTTGCGGTACCCTCTCCGCCTGAGGTCGCGATTGAGCCGCCACAACATGGCTGGACAATGTTCGCTGGGCTGGCCAGGCCTGCCAGTCGAGGACGCTTGCGCCTGTCGGGTGCCGGGCCACTGGATGCCCCACTCATTGAGCCGAACTCGCTGAGCGCGCCCGAGGATATGGCAGCGGCGTATGCGTCGATCGACCTGTGCAGGGCGCTCGGTAACAGCGAAGCCTTCAACGGGCTGGTCAAACGCGAAGTTGTGCCCGGGCCGAAAGAACATCGCGCTATGGAGCAGTTCATCCGCAACTCTGCCGTGACTTACTGGCACCAATCCTGCACCGCGAAAATGGGCCGAGATACGATGTCGGTGGTCGACCATCAACTGCGTGTGTATGGCATCGATAAACTGCGCATCGCTGATGCCTCGATCATGCCGCGAATTACCGTTGGCAACACGATGGCGCCGTGCGTCGTCATCGCCGAACGAGCAGCAGATCTTGTCCTCGCTGCGCAGGGTGTGACGGCTGCGGCCATAGCGCTGACCGGTCATTGATAAGAAGCAGTCTTTCACAAATAGCCATCGACCAATCCCGGCCTATAACTCCCGATGTTCCAATCATGCCACCTACCCAAAACGATATATCGGTCACTACCTGCTTAACGCGACCAACATCACCACCTCCGCAAAAATCAACTAACTCCCCCTCACATCCGATGATGCTCCACCAAAAAATCCACAAACAACCGCACCCGCGCCGGCATTGCCGCCCCTCCTACAAACACCGCATGAATCGGTTCCCGATCACCGGGGTTCCATTCTTCCAGCAGCGGCACCAGGTCGCCGCGCTTTAGGTCCTCGCTCACGGTGAACTCGCCGATACGCGCAATGCCGGCCCCTACTCGCGCCAGTTGTGCCAGCGCTTCACCACTGCTGCATTCGATGTTGCCGCTGACCTTCAGGGAAAACGCTCGTCCGTCGCGGATGAACGGCCAGTTGGGTTCGGCACGCCGGAAGTTGAAGCGTAGGCAGTTGTGCCGGAGCAGGTCTTCCGGTTCCTGGGGGGTGCCGTGGCGTTGCAGATAGTCGGGCGAGGCCACCACTACCTGGCCGGTGTCGCCGAGCCTGCGCGCGGTCAGTGGGCTGTCGGGTAGATGACCAAAGCGTACCGCCACGTCGGCCTGGCCGCCGAGGATGTCGACCACTTCGTCGCCGAGGGTGAGGTCGACAACGATGTTCGGGTAACGGGCGCTGAAGGCTGCCACCAAGGGAACGATGGCCAGCCGCCCATGGCCAAGGGCGGCGCTGACGCGCAAGCGGCCCTTGGGCACGCCCTGGTCGGCGATGGCTTCTTCGACCTCGGCCATGTCGGCCAGGATACGCCGGGCGCCGCGCAGGAACGCCTCGCCCTCGGCGGTGAAGGTGATCGCTCGGGTGGTGCGCAGCAGCAGGCGGGTGCCAAGGCGTTGTTCGGTACGCGCGATGATCCGGCTGACCGCCGAGGGTGTCAGCCCCAATGCACGCGCGGCGGCCGACAGGCTGCCTTCCTGTGCCACGGTGGCGAACACGCTCATTTCACCGGACCTGCCGTTGAAGTCCATTTGTGCTCCTTACGCAAAGGTGATTGCCAGAAATGCTATCTACCGCCTGAAAAAGTTGGATCGTAGCATTGGCGGCATAAATGAGGAGTCTTCCATGCGTATCAATCCACCACTTGTCGCACTCGCCATTGGTGCCTTCGGCATCGGCGTTACCGAGTTCGCCCCCATGGGCATGTTGCCGGGCATCGCTGCGGATCTCGGCGTTTCCATTCCCGCTGCGGGTCTGTTGGTCAGTGCTTACGCCCTGGGCGTTCTGCTTGGCGCACCGCTGATGACCCTGACCACCGGCCGGATTCCCCGGCGCTATCTGCTGATCGGGCTCATGGCGATTTTCACCCTGGGTAATCTGATGTCAGCCTTGGCTACCGATTACTACAGCCTCATGGTCGCCAGGGTGGTGACCTCACTGAACCACGGTGCGTTCTTTGGCGTTGGCTCCATCGTCGCCGCCAGCGTGGTCGCCCCAGAGAAGCGTGCCGGGGCGGTTGCGGCCATGTTCATGGGCCTGACCCTGGCGACCATCGGCGGTGTGCCGCTGGCCGCCTGGTTTGGCGAACTGTTCGGCTGGCGCACCGCTTTCTGGGGTATTACCGGCCTCGGCGTGGCGACCATGGTCGCGTTGTGGTTCGCCCTGCCCAACCTGCCGGCGCCGCAAAGCGTCGGTGTACTGGCTGAAATTCGGGTACTGGGCCGTGGCCCGGTGCTGGGAGCGTTGGCCCTGACCGTCGTCGGCTCGGGGGCCATGTTTACCGTCTTCACCTACATCGCACCGATCCTCAGCAGCGAGACCCATGCGTCCACCGCCTACATCACGGCCATGCTGGTGCTGTTCGGTGTGGGATTGACGCTGGGCAATATGTGGGGCGGCAAGGCGGCTGACCGCTCGATAGACCGCACCCTGATCGTTTCGCTGAGCGTGCTGATTCTGGTCTTGCTGGCGTTCACCGTACTGATGCGTTGGCCGCTGCCGGCCGCCGTGGCGATCCTGATATGGGGTATCGCCAGCTTCGCCCTGGTGCCGCCGCTACAGATGCGCGTCATGGAAGCGGCCAAGGACGCGCCCAACCTGGCCTCGGCGGTGAACATCGGCGCCTTCAACCTCGGTAACGCGATTGGTGCGGCGCTCGGGGGTGCGGTGATCAATGCCGGGCTGGGTTATCCGGCGATCTCCCTGGCCGGGGCGGCAATGGCGGGTCTGGGCTTGCTGATGGTGTTGGCTTTTGCCTGGCGTTCCAGAACGGTTGCAACTGCGCTGGCGTGACGATGATGTACGGGGCTGTTAGTCGTCATTGAGGTCGCTACCCAAGACGCCCAAGCAGCCCCTTGAAATGACAATCAAGCCCTGCGCTTGGCGCAATACTCCACCATGAGCTGAGTGACCGCTGCCACAATCGTCTGATCCGCATCAGGCGAGGTGAACAGCCGACATTGGGCATCCGGCAAATCCGGCAACCCATGTTCCACCCCAATGGCCGCCAATCCTTGCCCCAACTGACTCAGTGGCATGGGCGCTACCGCGAAGCCTGCCAAGGCCGACGCCCGTAATCCGGCCGTGCTGCTGCACAACATCACTGTGCGTTGGGCAATCCCCGCCTGCGCCAGCCTTGTCAGCGCGGCCTCGCGATAAGGGCACGGCTCGGGGAACAGGGCCAGCGGCAACGGCGTGGGCAACCGGGCGACGGGTTGCGCCGACCAGGCCCACACCAGCGGCTCTTGCCATAGCAACAGCCCCGCTTCGCTGGTTTCGCACAGCGAACCGATGACCACCTCCAGATGCCCCTGCTTCATCAGCGCCAGTAACGTACCCGGAATGTTCACCTGCACCTCGATCTCCATCCCGGGGTACTGCGCGGCGAAATCCTGGACAGTGCGCAGTAATCGAGCCTCGACAAAATCTTCGGACACCCCGATCCGCAGCCGTCCATGAAACGGCGTGCGCGTCAGGTCTGTCCAGGCATCACGGTTCAGCGCCAGGATCGTGCGCGCATAAGAGACCAGGCGCTCGCCATCGGCCGTCAGTTGCTGGGAACGGGTGGTGCGCGTCAACAGGGGTTTACCAATCTGTTCTTCCAATCGCCGCACGTGGCCACTGACCGCAGACTGCGTCAGGTGCAGCTTCTGGGCGGCGCGGCTGAAGCCGTCTTCATCGACGACCGTGACCAATGTCTTGAGCAGCAGAGTGTCGAACATAGTTTCAATCGTGATTAATCTAGCCGTAATTTACGATTTATATTTCAATTACAACTATGTTGCAATACTGCCACCTGCCCTCATTCAAGGTGTGCCATGACGACTCTTCTGCATATTCAGTGTTCTCCACGCAAGCACCGCTCGGCTTCCCTTGAAGTCGCGCGCAGCTTCATTGCGCGTTATCAAGCGAACACCCCGGATACCGAGATCATCACCCTCGACCTCTGGAACATGGCCCTGCCGGAATTCGATGATCTGGCCATGGAAGCCAAATACGCCGGGCTCAATGGCACGCCGTTGACCACCGCACAACAGGAGGCCTGGAACACGTTAGAAGCGTTGGCAAGTCACCTGCACCGTGCGGATGTACTCGTGATGTCCGTACCGCTGTGGAATTTCAGCATCCCGTACAAATTCAAGCACTTCATCGACCTGGTATCGCAGAAAGACATCCTGTTCAGCGTTGACCCGCAACGCGGTCTGGAAGGCATGCTGCACAATAAACTTGCCGTGGTGACGTACGCCCGCGGCCTGGATTTTTCGGCGCAGTCGAGCACACCGGCGGAGCGCTTCGACTTCCAGAAACCCTACGTAGAAGCCTGGCTGAAATTTATCGGCGTCACGGATGTGCACTCGGTGATGGTGGAGAAAACCATCCTGGGGGAAGACGTCGATCGGCGCGCGCGTGAGGCCGCGACTCAGCAGGCCAGGAACCTGGCAGACAGTTTGTCGCTGACGCTTTAGGTGCCCCTACTGCGCGTCGACAGCATCCAAACGCAACAAGCTTTATCGTCCAGATAAATCCTGTGATACTTAATGCGAATTACTCTCACAAGCATTAGCATCCAAGGATCTATTCATGTCGACTTGTGCCACCCCGCCACGTCATTTCACCCCTGCCCGCAATCTTCTGGCCATGGCTATTTGCATGACCTCCCTGGCTCAAGCCTTTGCCGATGACAACAGCACCACCCCGACGAGCACCCCACCCGCCACCCTGGAACTAGGCGCAACCGAGGTCACCGGCAGTGGCCAGCTGGGAAGTACCACGGAAGGCACCGAGTCCTACACCACCGGCGCGATGTCGACCGCGACCAAACTCCCGCTGACGATGCGTGAAACCCCACAAGCCGTCACCGTCATCACGCGCCAGCGCATGGATGACCAAGTGATGACCGACATCAACGACGTGGTCAAGGCGACGCCCGGTTTGTTCCTGGACTTTTCCTCTGGTCCTGGTCGGCAGACCTACAAGGCACGCGGTTTTGAAATCGACAACCTGATGTATGACGGCATCCCGAGTGGCTACGACGGCGTTAACGTCGGCTCCCAGCCTAACTTGGCGATGTTCGATCGGGTCGAGGTGGTGCGCGGTGCCACCGGCCTGGTGACGGGTGCAGGCAACCCTTCGGCCGCCATCAACCTGATCCGCAAGCGACCATTGGCCGAGCAGCGAGTCACCCTGACCGGTGCGGCCGGCAGCTGGGACGACTACCGTGGCGAGGTCGATGCCTCCAGCCCGCTCAACGACAGTGGCACGCTGCGTGGCCGGGTCGTAACCTCTTACCAGGACGCCAACAGCTTCATCGACAATGTCGAGGAGGATCATGGCCTGTTCTATGCCGTCACCGAAGCGGACCTGAGCGATGACACCACCCTGACCCTGGGGTTTTCCCATCAGAAGGACAAGACCAATTACTTCTGGGGCTCTTCGATGATCGGCCTGGATGGTCATCATCTGGACCTGCCACGCTCCTACAATCCGGGGACGGATTGGGAGAACAAGGATCAGGAGATCAACACCGTATTCGCCGAAGTCCGTCATCGCCTGGCCAATGACTGGAACCTGCAGGTCAACGCCAACTACTCCGAACAGAACGCGTTGTTCTCCGGCTCTTATCAATCGCGCTGGGTCAACAACACACTGGCCCGCACGGTTTACCAGGCCGACGTCGATGAAAACCAGGCCGGCGTAGACGCCTTTGCCAGTGGCCCCTTCGAGGCGTTCGGGCGTAGCCATGAACTGGTGGTGGGCGCCAGCAAGCGCATCTACGACAAGACCACCCACAACTACAGCCCGTACGACACCAACTGGCCGCTCAATGCGGGTAAACCGGACTTCGTCCACACCAACAACCAGCGCGACGTGACCACCCAGGACGGCGTCTACCTCACCACACGCCTGAGCCTGGCCGACCCGTTGAAGCTGATCCTCGGCGGGCGCCTGGACTGGTACGACTACGATAACCGCGATGGCGACGGCGACTACAAGGTCACCCGTAACCTCACCCGTTACGCCGGATTGATCTACGACCTGGACGACCATCACTCGGTCTACGTCAGCTACAGCGATATCTTCACGCCGCAGAGTTCAAAGGATACTTCTGGTAGCCCGGTCAAGCCGATCGTCGGCAAGAACTACGAGGTCGGCATCAAGGGCGAATATTTTGATGGCGCGTTGAATGCGAGCGTGGCGCTGTTTCGCGTCGACCAGGAAAACCGTGCCGTGCAACTGTTTACAGCAAACTGCCCACAGGCGACCTGCTACGAAGCCTCCGGCGAGATTCGCAGCCAGGGTATCGACTTCGAACTGCAAGGCGCCTTGACCGAAAACTGGCAAGTTGGCGGTGGCTACACTTACGCGCGAACACACACCATCAAGGACGCCGCCAACCCGCAGAACGTAAACAAACAGTTCGACACCGACACGCCGGAGCATCTGTTCAAGCTGACCACCAGCTACCACTTCCAGGGCCCGCTGGAAAAACTGCGCGTGGGCGGCAACGTCTCCTGGCAGAGCCGAATGTACAACGACATCCCGCTGGCTGATGGCAGCCAATACCGCCTCGAACAAGGCAGCTACGCGATCACCGACCTGATGGCCGGCTACCGGGTCAGCCAAAACCTGGACTTGCAGGTCAACGCCAACAACATCTTCGACCGCCGCTACTACTCGACCATCGCCAACTCCGTGAGCTATGGCGGTGACGCTTATGGCAACCCACGCAACATGATGCTGACCGCCAAGTACAGTTTCTAGAAAGCAGAAAAAAAGGGGGCATCACTTGGGACGCCCCCTTTCAGCCGAAAGCAATGCACTTGCGCCCTTCCTTATGGTCTACCGGAAGCCGCAAACGGCACCTCCCGCACACCTCTGCGCTAGAGAGACAATCACATGAAAATGGCTGCCATTTTTGCACTCACCTGGATCGGCGTCACCTCAGCGGGTGCATTTGCCGGTGACCGGAACCAGGACTATCGAGAGGCAAACAGACGCCACTGGGAGCATCAGCGGGAAATGGATCGAATCGCAGACAGGAAACACCGCGAGCGCCATCAAGAGAGGGAGCGAGTAGAACGCAAGCATTATGAAGAAATGGAGCGCGAAGAAGCCAGGCGTAGAGCGCAGTACTATCAAGAGCAGTAGAAAGCCTGCCGCAGCAAGTACAACCCGAGCATTGGCAGCCAGCTAGACTCCGTGCGGCTCGCACTCAGTAACCTCTGAATGACGTCATTGCCCATCAACCTGCTCATACCGCCGCTGGATCCGCTCCAACTCCCCGGAACGCCGCAACTGCTCCAACGCACGAGCCCACGCCGCCACCACTTCATCCTCACTGTCAGGGCTGAAGGCGATGTACAGCGATGAGCGATACAGTTCGATAGGGATCCGTCGCAAGGTGCCCGGTGCGATGTTCAACTGACGACTGTAATAAGCCACGCCCGCATCGGTGTCGCCGATGATGATGTTGGTGCGTCCGGCAAGCAGCATGCGGTAAAGCAGCTTGCTCTCGGTGGCGCTTTTATCCAGATTGTTGAAGCCCAGCGACTGCAGCATCTGGGGCACCAGGCCGGCGTGGCGGGTGGTGATCTGCGGGGCACGCAGCAGTTGTTCCAGGGAGTTCACCGGCGGCGTACTGGCCAGTTGATAGGGGTGGATGGATTCTTCCACGATCGGGCCGACCCATTTGTACAACGGCTCGCGTTCCGGCGTGCGAAACAGCGAGTACATGATCGTCTTGGGCCGGTTCTTCAGTACCTGCGTGGCTCGCATGCTGGGCTGCATCAGCACTTCGTAGTCACTGCCGGTCAACGCCATGATGGCCCGGACGATCTCGGTGGTCATGCCGGTGAGCTGATTGTTTTCCTGATAGTTGTACGGTGCCCACTCTTCGGTGACGACTTGATACTCCTCGGCCCTGGCATCAACCGTGCCGAGCAAGAGGCAGAGCAGCGCTGCAGCCGGTGTCGAATGTCTCACGTGTTCTCCCGCCGGATTGTTCGGTGTTTGTACATGGATGGAGCCTTATTCAAAGGGGCAAGGTAAGCATAGCCCCAAACACACGCCCAACAGTTGACGCAGTCCACATTCCGCCCCTTAGCAACCCCCAGGCCTTGGTGTACGATCAGCGCGAACCGGATATCGACCAGCGCGCGCGGCGCTTCCCTTTCGCCCTCCTCCCCTGTGACCCAGCCCCCATGAATCCAATCGACCCACTGTCGTTTCAACGCATCATCACCGCCCATGGCAACGTCGAAGGCGCGGCGTATTTCGATGCTGAGGAAAGCCTCGCCCATGAGGTGTTTGCTGACCGCATCGTTTTCCAGACCAACTACCTGGATTACCGCAGCTATGAGGTCGATCTCGCCGAAGGCGGCGTACGCGTGCGCAAGACCCGGCTGGATAATTACTCGCGCGGCCATAAGGCACAGGTGATCGACGACGACATGGATGACGAGGACTGGGCCGAGCTGGGCAGTCTATGGCAGCGTTTGAGCCGCGACCTAGACACCCAGGGGCAAGGGCCGCAGCCCGATTTGGCCGACACCCTGGCCGACCTGTTCGATTGCTTGTTCGACGAGGGGCGCGCGCAGGCGCTTATTGAGAACATCCCGGCGCCTACCGGGCAGTGGGATTGGGCTTGGACGCAGGTCGAGTCAGCGCTCACCGAAGCCAATCAATTGGCCGGGTTCGAATGGAAGGAGTGGTCGTCCTACGGGGTCGATGCCGTCAATGGCCTCGCCCCGCTGCGGCAACTGGGCATTGAAATCCCTGCGCCTGAACGTAAAGCCATCGATGCAGTCAACCGCGCCAACGATTGGGAGCGCGCGCTGCTGCAGTATTTCAACGCCCAGCTGGAGGCCCATGACTTGAAGTTGTTAGCCATCGGCACGCACTTCGATGAATACCAGGCCTTTGCCTGCCTGCCCATGAACGGCCTGGGCCTGATCAATGCCTTGGAGATCATGGGCAGGCTGGGCATCGTCTACAAATATTAAGCGACTGACGCCACGCGCTTTCGGTCCGTTTTAACAAGCCCATAAAGGGCTACCCCTCCTTTGAGCCTCGAAGTGACGCCATGACAAACTGTGATCAATGCGGGTTCCTCCTCCCTTACGACACCGCTGCTTGCCCGCGATGCGCCGGGGAAATTCAGTACAGGGTAGAGGCACACGCGCCAAGGTCCCAACCGTCGAAAGGGCAGAAAATCCTGAAATGGGTGCTGATCGGCATTGTGGTCGCAGTGCTGGCAGCGGTGGCGGCGGTCACGTGGATCTTGCACTCACTGGGGCCGATGCCTTCTTTTGGTTGATGGCGACAGATACTTCCCGACCCACGGATGGATGAACACATGAAAACCACCCTTGATCACCTCGTCATCGTGGCAACGGACCTCGATACCGGCTGCGCGTTCGTAACTGACGCATTGGGCGTCGACCTTCAACCGGGCGGCGTCCATTCACGCATGGGCACCCATAACAGGCTGCTGCACCTTGGCCCCGGGCTCTACCTCGAAGTGATTGCCGTGGACCCGTCCGCCATACGTCCGGACCGGGCACGCTGGTTCGGCCTTGATCAATTGGCCCTCCATTCGCCGGCACGCCTGGCGACCTGGGTGGCACGCACCGATGATATCCATGCGGCTCGTGATGCCTGCCCTGGCCTTGTCGGGGATGTCGAACCCATGACGAGAGGAACATTGAATTGGCAAATAACCGTACCGGCTGATGGAAGCCTTCCCATGGATGGATCAATCCCAACCCTCATTCAATGGGCGCCTGGACCTCATCCTGCGGACATGCTCCAGGACAAGGGCTGCACGCTATTGGCACTGGATGTCTTTCATACGGATCCGGAAAAAATCCAAGCGATCCTGACGGCCATGAACTTTTCAGGCCCGGTCCATCTTCATGCACTGCAAGCGCCTTCGGCGCCCTACCTGGTTGCGCATATTCAAACGCCAAATGGACTGAAGGCACTGCCGCTTTTACACGTGTAACCGTTTGGGGCGGCTTCGCCACCCAGCGGGAGCAAGCTCCCTCGCCACGAAGATTCACCTCGCAACCGAAGCGAAACGCAGCTATTGGAATTTTCTAATAGTTGCTATCGATACCGGTGCCGTTCTCGTCCTCGGCCGCTCTCTCTAATCTGCCCACCAACGCGATCGATGACGATCGCCGCAGATCAAACCGACCTTATCGAGAGAGAAACGATGAACACATTCAACCGCACCCTCGCTGTCGCCACCCTGGCATTGGCCACCCTCAGCGCCGAGGCCGCGTCGCCTGTCCAGGCCCCTGTCAGTGCGTCTGCTGTCGGCAGCGTGGTCCAGTCCGCCAGCTACATCACCACCCAGGACGGCGTCCAGCTGTACTACAAGGACTGGGGCCCGCGCGATGGTCAGGTCGTGACCTTCAGCCATGGCTGGCCGCTGGACTCCGACAGTTGGGAAGGCCAGATGATGTTCCTCGCCTCGAAGGGTTATCGCGTGGTGGCTCATGACCGTCGCGGCCATGGTCGCTCCAGCCAGCCTTGGGAAGGCAACGACATGGATCACTACGCCGATGACCTGGCGGCAGTGATTGAAGCGCTGGACCTGAAGGACGTCACCCTGGTGGGCTTCTCGACGGGGGGCGGTGAAGTGGCTCGCTACATCGGCCGTCACGGCACCGCTCGAGTGAAGAAAGCCGTGCTGGTGTCCTCTGTCCCGCCGTTGATGCTCAAGACAGACACCAACCCTGGTGGCTTGCCTATCGAGGTGTTCGATGGCCTGCGCAAGGCATCCTTGGAGAACCGTTCGCAGCTGTACCTGGACATCGCCTCGGGCCCGTTCTACGGCTACAACCGCAAGGGCGCCAAGCCATCCCAAGGGCTGATCCAGTCGTTCTGGGTGCAGGGCATGCAGGGTGGCAGCAAGAATACCTATGACTCGATCGCGGCGTTCTCGGCGACCGACTTCCGCGGTGATCTGAAGAAGTTCGACGTGCCGACGCTGGTGATCCATGGCGATGACGACCAGATCGTGCCTATCGACGCTTCAGGCCGGGCCTCGGCGGCGCTGATCAAGGGCGCTCGACTGATCGTCTACCCTGGCGCGCCGCACGGCTTGACCGAGACGCACAAGGATCGGCTCAATCAGGATCTGCTGACCTTCCTCAAGGAATAAAAGCCCTGATCCCTTGTGGGAGCGAGCTTGCTCGCGATTGCGGTAGATCAGCCTGACTCAATGCTGAATCTGCCGACGCCTTCGCGAGCAAGCTCGCTCCCACAGGGGGTTGGGGGTGGACTCAGGCCTTGCGGACACCAAGATTCAAATTGTGGGAGCGAGCTTGCTCGCGATGGCGGAGTGTCAGACAGCATCCAGCTCTCTGACACACCGTCATCGCGAGCAGGCTCGCTCCCACAGTTGTTTCTGGATGGGGCTCGGCTTCAATGCCGCAACAACTTACGCAACGGAATCTCATCCTTGCGCACCGGTGACTTGATGACGATGTAGCTGAAGTACTTGGAGATGCCGATGTTCTTGTCCAGCAGGCTTTCCATCACGTCCTGGTAGTCCTGGATGCTGCGGGTCATGAAGCGCACCAGGTAGTCGTAGCCGCCGCTGATGAGGTGGCATTCGAGCACTTCATCCACCAGGCGGATGTTGGATTCGAACTTGGCGAAGTCCTCACGCTTGTGGTCGCTGAGGGTGACTTCGGTGAAGACCGTCACCGAATCGGTAATCTTGGCCAGGTTCAGATGGGCCTTGTAGCTGGAAATGTAGCCCAACGACTCCAGTCGCTTGACCCGCTGCAGGCACGGGCTGGCGGACAAGCCCACGGCATCGGCCAGGCTGACGTTGGTCATGCGGCCATCTTTTTGAAGCTCTACCAAAATGCTGATGTCGATCCGGTCCAGTTTCGCTAAACCTTCCATCGCATACCTCTTGCCTGCCGTTTGTAAGACAATCTTCTAACAAAATCAGCGTCGTAAGGACAGCTGATGCTGAGCGACCAGATCAGCCATGCTGTTGATGCAGTAGTCCGCCGCGCACGGCACGGGAGACATATCGGCGTTACGGCAGATCAGGCAGACAGCCCCGACCGACCGTGGGCGGGCGCCGGGACGGGTCACCTGGAGAATCGTCTCGGCGCTCAGGCCATTGGCCGCCAGCCAATCGTGATCCTGCAACGGGTCGCTCGCCAGCGAAATAAAATCATCAGGCTCGATACCCAGGCGCTCGCACAACACGCCCCGGTCCTCGGCATCGCGATCCCCCTGCACCAACATCCGATAGAACTTGCGCAGGTAGAGCATCGCACCCGGCGCATCCTCGAACAGTGTCCAACCGGCCGCCGAGCGGGCGAAGCTCATGCCCTCCTCCCAACTGATTTTGAGCTTCCAGCGCTCGGCCAATTGACGGTGGGCGAAACACAGCAAGCCGCTGAAGCCCAATTCTCCGAAACGCGGGTACAAGGCTTGCAGCACCTCGTCAAAATCGGCGAGCACCTGCGCTTTGTCCAACGGCTCGCCATGGTTTTCCAGCAACGGTTGCAACGCCGTCCAGACGCCGGAGTCCCGATCCACCAGGACCTCATCGCAGTCGATCAACAACGCCCGATATTCAGTCAGCCTCATCTGTAAAGCCTCCGATGATGTCCCATCGATCAACGCTCCATTAACCGCCACTGACGCTTGCCCGGGCAAACGTCATGAACGCAGGCATCAGCCCAGCACGCGCGCCAAGGCGCCATCGAGAATCTGCAACGCTTCGTCGATCTGCGCCTCGCTGGTCACCAGCGGCGCCAGGAAGCGCAAGACGTTGCGGTACACCCCGCACTTGATCACCAGCAAACCGCCGGCCCGGGCTTCGTCGATCAGGCGTTGGTTCAGGTCGGCGTCCGGGGTGCGCGCCTCGTCATGCTTGATCAGTTCGATCGCCAGCATGAAACCGCTGCCGCGCACGTCGCCGATCTGCGGGTAACGGGTTTGCAGATGCAGCAGGCCCTGGCGCAGGCGCTGACCCAGGACTTCACCACGGGCCAGCAGCTGTTCTTGCTCGTACGCCTCGATCACCGCCAGCGCCGCCGCGCACGACAGCGCATTACCGCCGTACGTACCGCCCAGGCCACCCGGCAGTGGAGCATCCATGATCTCGGCCTTGCCGACCACACCCGACAACGGCAAGCCACCGGCGAGGCTCTTGGCGACCGTGACCAGGTCTGGCTGGATACCGGCGTGCTGGAAACCGAACCATTTACCGGTGCGACCGAAACCGGTCTGGATTTCATCGAGAATCAACACAATGCCATGCTTTTGCGTCAATGCGCGCAGGCCCTGCAAAAACTCGACGGGGGCCGACAGGAAACCGCCATCGCCCTGCACCGGCTCGATGATGATGGCCGCGACCCGCTCAGGTGCGACTTGGGTGGCCAGCAGCTCGTCCAGTGCCTGGAGCGCCATCGCGCTGGTGACGCCGCGATAGGCATTCGGATACGGCGTGTGAAAGACCTCCGGGGCGAACGGGCCGAAGTTCTGTTTGTACGGCTGGCTCATGCCGGTCAGCGTGGTGCCGAGCAAGGTCCGGCCATGGAACCCGCCGCGAAAGGCAATCACGGCCGAGCGGTTGGTGTGGGCCCGGGCGATCTTCACCGCGTTTTCCACTGCTTCGGCACCCGAGGTGAAAAATGCCGCTTTATAGGCGTGCTGGCCGCCGATCATTTCGCACAAACGCTGGGCCAGGTCCAGGTAAGGCTTGTAGGCCACGACCTGGAAGCAGGCATGGGAGATCTTCTGCAACTGGGCCTGCACGGCCGCGACGACCTTGGGGTGATTGTGGCCGATGTTCAACACACCGATGCCGCCGACGAAGTCCAGGTAGCGCTTGCCGTCCACGTCCCATAGTTCCGAGCCCTGGGCCCGATCAATCACCAGCGGGTGCGCGGTGACCAGGCCACGTGGCACGAATTGATCACGCTGACGGAGCAAACTTGGGGTTTCTTCGACTTTACTGTTCATTGGCATTTCCCATCGTGAGCCTCGCACCCAGGAAGCGGCTGCGGTGTGTTCACAGGTTAAGCGTTCGACGCGATTGTCTAAGCCGAACTTGGTCGTTGAGAAATTCGGATCGACTGTTTACACCCCGGCAAACAGCAGAATCCTCCAGAGGCATTCCAGCCCCATGGAATCTGCCGCAAGAGGCACCTTGCAACGCAGCGTGATGCTGCTACGCCGGCCCTTTCGACAGATCCTGCTCTGGCGTTGAGGCATGCTAGGGGCTCCTTGATTCCAGGCGAGAAGTGACCCATGGCCTTGCTCTATAAAGCTGACCCGGTACGCGGCGAACACTGGCGACGCCTGTTCGCCGAACACGCGCCGGACATTGAATGGCGTGCCTGGCCAGACATCGGCGACCCGCGGGATATCCAGTACCTGGCGGCCTGGCAGGCGCCGGACGAGCTCGAAACGCTGTTGCCGAATCTGCAGGTGCTGTTCGCCTTGTCAGCCGGCGTCGATCAACTCGACCTCGGTCGCTTGCCGACGACGCTGCCGGTGGTGCGCTTGCTCGACCCGGGCATCAGCCAGGGCATGTGCGAGTACGCCAGTTTCGCCGTGCTCAGCTTGCACCGGGACATGTTGCGCTATCGCCAGCAACAGGCCGAACGGTGCTGGCAAGCGCACCGCCTGGTGCCCGCCGGCCAGCGCCGAGTGGGCATCATGGGCCTGGGTTTGCAGGCTCGGCAGATACTCGCCACCTTGAAGACCTTTGGTTTTGCCTTGTCCGGTTGGGCCCGCAGCGAGCATCACATCGACGGGGTGGCGTGCTTTGCTGGCGACGAGCAACTACCGGCCTTTCTCGGTCAATGCGACATTGTGCTGTGCGTCCTGCCGTTGACCGAGCAGACCCGAGGGATCCTCAACCGCCAGCTGTTCCAACACCTGCCCAAGGGCGCAGCGTTGGTCAACATGGGCCGGGGTGGGCACCTGGTGGAAGCGGACCTGCTTGAAGCCCTTGCCGACGGCCAACTCAGCGCCGCGGTACTGGACGTGCTGGAGCAGGAACCGGCGCCGATGGATCATCCCTTCTGGCACCATCCACAGATACTGTTGACGCCACACATCGCGGCGATGACTCAGCCTGAAAGTGCCTTTGGCGTGTTGTTGGAGAACATCCGCCGGCATCAACGGGGTGAATCGATGCTGGGCCTGGTTGATCGTGAGCGCAGCTATTGAGCCCTCGATGGTCTCTGGCTTCGGATCCGAACAGCGAAAGAACAACCCGGTATTTACTGCTGGCCAAGCCTCTGATTTGAGCAAGAAATGTGGCCGGCAGAGCCGTTGCTTACGCAAGATACCGAATCGATGTGCCGCCCTTGCCAGGCCCGGTGGCAGGTGAGATACAAAGACTTTCAGCGCACACCGCCATCCGCTTTCGTCCCTTATTTTATGGTGATCAGCCATGTCCACTTCGCAACGCCCTAGTTATTTCTATCGCGCCATGACCGCCACCGACGTACCGGCGGCCCATGCCTTGTCCGTGCAGTTGAAATGGCCCCATCGCCTGGAAGACTGGGCGATGCTGCAACGTGTCGCCCTGGGGTTTGTCGTGGAAGACCAGGGCCGTTTGATCGGAACGGCGTTCACCTGCGCCCAGGGGGATTACGCCACTATCGGCCTGGTGATTGTCGACGATGAGTACCAGGGCCAGGGCATCGGTCGCAAGCTGATGGAACTAGCGATCGAAGCGTGCGGCTCGCGAACCGCCATCCTCAATGCAACCTTGGCCGGTGCCCCGCTGTATGCCAGCCAGGGGTTCGTTGATTTTGGGCATATCCAGCAGCATCAAGGGCAAGTGCTGGTGCCGGTCCCACTGGAGCTGGCCGCCGGCGAGCGCTGCCGCGAGCTGAGCGAAGCCGATCACGCCGAGCTGATCAAACTGGCCAATGCCGGGAGCGGACTGGACCGAACCGCCGTGCTCAATGACCTGTTCGAGGTCGTTGAACATTCAGTGGGTATCGAGCGCGACGGTCACTTGTGCGCCTTCGCCCTGCTGCGCCCGTTCGGCCGTGGCCGCTGCATTGGCCCGGTCATCGCCCAGAACCTGGAGCAGGCCCAGCACTTGATCGCCGTGCTATTGGCTCGAGTGCCGGACGCATTCGTTCGCATCGACATCCCTTTAGACAGCGGCCTGGCCCCTTGGCTGGAAGAGGCCGGGCTCAAGCAGGTCGACACCGTCGCCCAAATGGCACGGGGCACGCCCCCGCAGGCGACCGGTGCGGTTCGGCAATTTGCGCCGGTGACCCAGGCCATTGGCTGAAAACCCACACGCTCCTCAACGCATCCCTGGAGAATCACCTTCATGCTCGAACCCACCGCAGTGCTGTTGGCACACGCCGATGGCAGCCTTGCCTCAACCCCGTTCACCCCGGGTTCACTGGGCGCCAAGGATCCGTTCGACCGCCTCATCGCCTATGCCGGCGCCGATGGCATGGCTGCCGGCGTGGTCCGGGCGAACGGGCTGTTCAGTGTCGATGAATACCCTTTCAGTGAGACGGTCGTGGTGCATGCCGGCGCAGTGACGCTGCGCAGCCAGGGGCAGACGCTGCAGCTCAAGCCAGGTGAAAGCGCGGTGATCGGTCGGGGGACGGCGCTGGAGGTCGAGGCGCAACCTGGCTCGCTCTGGGCCTTCTGTGCCGATACCCAGCGTATCGAAGCAAACCTCCCCGGGCTGACGGCACTCCCCGCTCATACCCTGCTCTCGCCTTCCGCAGCGCCCGATGAGGCGATCCTGCTCAGCCCGCCGCCGCAATGTCGCTCGCACAATCTGTTTGTCGAAGAAGCGAGCAACCTGCGCATCGGTATCTGGGACTCGACGCCCTACACCCGCAAGTCACGACCGCACAAACTGCATGAGCTGATGCACCTGCTCGAAGGCAGCGTCACCTTGCAGGCAGCCGATGGCAGCGACTTGACGGTCAACACCGGCGATACCGTATTCGTCCCGCTGAATGCACCGTGTGCCTGGAAAAGCAGCGTTTATGTGCGCAAGGTGTACGTCGTCAAGTAATCCGGTGTACGGCAGTTCTACCGCTATCGCGAGCAAGCTTTGCTCCCACAACGGGTTGCGGGTGGATGTGAATCTTGCGGCCAACCCGGACCCATGTGGGAGCGAGCCTGCTCGCGAAGGCGGCGGCACATCCAACATCATCACAAGCTGATCCACCGCTATCGCGAGCAAGCTCGCTCCCACAGGGGATTGGTGGTGGCTGTGAATCGTGCGGCCAACCGAGAACCCAGTGTGGGAGCGAGCTTGCTCGCGAAGACGGCACATCCAACATCATCACAAGCTGACCCACCGCTATCGCGAGCAAGCTCGCTCCCACAGGGGATCGGTGGTGGATGTGAAGTCTGCGGCCAACCGAGAACCCAATGTGGGAGCGAGCTTGCTCGCGAAGGCGGCGGCACATCCAACATCATCTCAAGCTGATCCACCGCTTTCGCGAGCAGGCTCGCTCCCACAGGGGATTGGTGGTGGATGTGAATTTTGCGGCCAGCCCGGCCCCATGTGGGAGCGAGCCTGCTCGCGAAGGCGGCGGCACATCCAACATCATCACAAGCTGACCCACCGCTTTCGCGAGCAAGCTTTGCTCCCACAGGGGATTGGTGGTGGCTGTGAATCCTGCGGCCAACCGAGAACCCAGTGTGGGAGCGAGCTTGCTCGCGAAGACGGCACATCCAACATCATCACAAGCTGACCCACCGCTATCGCGAGCAGGCTCGCTCCCACAGGGGATTGGTGGTGGCTGTGAATCCTGCGGCCAACCGAGAACCCAGTGTGGGAGCGGGCTTGCTCGCGAAGGCGGCGGCACACCCAACATCATCACAAGCTGATCCACCGCTATCGCGAGCAGGCTCGCTCCCACAGGGGATTGGTGGTGGATGTGAAGTCTGCGGCCAACCGAGAACCCAGTGTGGGAGCGAGCCTGCTCGCGAAGGCGGCGGCACATCCAACATCATCACAAGCTGACCCACCGCTATCGCGAGCAAGCTCGCTCCCACAGGGGATTGGTGGTGGCTGTGAATCCTGCGGCCAACCGAGAACCCAGTGTGGGAGCGAGCCTGCTCGCGAAGGCGGCGGCACATCCAACATCATCGCAAGCTGACCCACCGCTTTCGCGAGCAGGCTCGCTCCCACAAGGGGTTGTGGTGGGTGGTGGCAGATCAGCCAAAAAAAGCCCGCAGTGTGAGCGGGCAAAAGGTGTCGCAAGTTAGATCAAGCCTCAGAGCATGGCGGCGATGGCCTGGCCAACGTCCTGGGTCGAGCCTTGCCCACCCAGGTCGGGGGTGATGGGGCCTTCGGCGATCACCCGTTCGATTGCCTTGAGAATCCCATCATGGGCCGCGCGGTAGCGTTCATCGCCGTTACCCAGGAAATCGAGCATCAAGGCGCCGGACCAGATCATCGCGATCGGGTTGGCAATGTTCTGCCCATAGATATCGGGGGCCGAGCCATGCACCGGTTCGAACAGCGACGGGTAGCGGCGCTCCGGATCGAGGTTGGCCGAAGGTGCGATGCCGATGGTGCCGGCGCAAGCCGGACCCAGGTCGGAGAGGATGTCGCCGAACAGATTCGACGCCACCACCACATCAAACCGATCCGGCTGCAAAACAAAGCGAGCGCACAGGATGTCGATGTGTTGCTTGTCCCACTTCACATCCGGGTACTGCTCGGCCATCAATGCCGTGCGCTCGTCCCAATACGGCATGCTGATGGAGATGCCGTTGGACTTGGTCGCCGCTGTCAGGCGTTTGCGCGGTCGGGTCTGGGCCAGGTCGAAGGCGAACTTCAGGATGCGGTCGACGCCTCGGCGGGTGAACACCGACTCCTGCAGCACGAACTCATGCTCGGTGCCTTCGAACATCTTGCCGCCGATGGAAGAATATTCGCCCTCGGTGTTTTCACGGATCACCACGAAGTCGATGTCCCCCGCCTTGCGCCCGGCCAGGGGACACGGCACGCCCGGAAACAGCCGCACCGGGCGGATGTTCACGTACTGGTCGAAGTCGCGGCGGAACTTGAGCAACGAGCCCCACAGGGACACATGATCCGGCACTTTGTCCGGCCAACCCACGGCGCCGAAGTAGATCGCGTCGAAGCCCTTGAGTTGTTCGAACCAGTCGGCGGGCATCATCTGCCCGTGCTCCAGGTAGTAATCGCAATGGGCCCAATCGAGCACTTCGATGTCCAGCGACAACTGCCACTTTTTCGCGGCTTGCTCCAGTACCCGCAGCCCTTCGGGCAGGACTTCCTTGCCGATGCCATCGCCGGCAATAGCAGCGATTCGAAATGGTTTGCTCATCAATCGTGGCTCCCTGGTGTCTGTTCAAATGACGGTCGCATCACAGCCCACCGATGTGGAAGGCTTTGACTTCAAGGTATTCGTCCAGGCCGTACTTGCTGCCTTCGCGCCCCAGGCCTGACTGCTTGATGCCGCCGAAGGGCGCGACTTCCATGGAAATGATCCCGGTGTTGAGCCCGACCATGCCGAACTCCAGCGCCTCACCGAAACGCCATGAGCGGCGCAGGTCCTGGGTGAAGTAATAAGCGCCCAGGCCATACGGCGTGGCATTGGCCAAGGCCAGGGCCTGCTCTTCAGTAGTAAAGCGCATCAGCGGCGCCACCGGGCCGAAGGTTTCTTCGTTGGCCAGCAACATCCCGGCGTGGGCCTCGCCCAGTACCGTTGGCTGGACGAACTGGCTGTCGCCCTCGGGAACACCACCACAGAGCAGGCGCGCGCCCTGGCTCAATGCATCGTCGATGTGCCGGGCGACTTTGTTCACCGCCGCGAGGTTGATCAGTGGGCCGATCATCACGTCAGCCTCCAGCCCATTGCCGACCTTGAGCTTGCCCACCTCCTCCACCAGGCGCGCGGCGAAGCGTTCGTAGATGCCGTCCTGCACCAGGATGCGGTTGGCGCAGACGCAGGTCTGGCCGGCGTTGCGAAATTTGCTGAGCATGATGCCGGCGACGGCTTGCTCCAGGTCTGCATCGTCAAACACGATGAACGGCGCATTGCCGCCCAGTTCCAGGCTCAAGCGCTTGATGTGCTCGGCGCTCTGGCGCATCAGCAAGCGCCCGACCGCCGTAGAACCGGTAAAGGAAATCTTGCGCACCGTCGGGTTGCCGGTCAGTTCTTCGCCGATACCGGCCGGCATACCCGTCACGACATTGAACACCCCGGCCGGAATCCCGACCCGCTCGGCCAGCACCGCCAGGGCCAAGGCTGACAAAGGGGTCAGGTCCGAGGGTTTGACGATGACCGGGCAGCCCGCCGCCAAGGCCGGGGCGCACTTGCGGGTGATCATCGCATTGGGGAAATTCCATGGGGTGATCGCGGCACAGACACCCACCGGCTGCTTGAGCGTGAGCAGGCGTCGGTCGCCGCTGGGCGCCGGGATGGTTTCGCCATAGACCCGACGGGCCTCTTCGGCAAACCATTTGGCGAAACCGGCCCCGTAGCGGATTTCGCCCTTGGCTTCGTTCAACGGCTTGCCCTGTTCACAGGTCATGATCAGCGCGAGGTCGTCGAGGTTGTCCATCATGGCTTGATACCAGCGCTCCAACAGCGCTGCCCTTTCGGCCGCCGGACGCGCGCGCCACGCCGGCCAGGCCCGCTCGGCGGCTTCGATGGCGCGCCGGGTTTCCACGCCTTGCATGGCCGGCACCCGGGCGAGTACCTGGCCGGCGGCCGGGTCAATGACGTCAAGGGTGGCGGCGTTGTCGGCGCCGATCCACTGACCGTCGACGTAAGCGAGTTCTGCCAACAGGCTGGGGTCTTTCAATCGATTCTTGAGCATGGTCGCGTCCTGTTCCGAGGTGATTCCAGTCTAAGGAGATGCCACGGGGCAGGATGCTGAAAGCGGGGGTTGGGCAGTGTTGGATGCTGAAATTTGCCGTGAGGCAGCAGGCTCTACCGAGTGGTTGAACTCACGCCTGGCCCCCTGTGGGAGCGAGCTTGCTCGCGATGACGGCGGCACAGTCAACATTGGCACCAACTGACCCACCGCTATCGCGAGCAAGCTCGCTCCCACAGGGGATCTGTGTGTGGCTTGGGGCCGGTTAGATTTTCAGGGAACCGAGCAACCCTTCCAGAAACCGCTCCCCCGCCTCCATCTGGCTGATTTCGATGAACTCATCGGGCTTGTGCGCCTGTTCGATCGAGCCTGGGCCGCAGACCACCACGGGTACATCCAGGCGCTGCTTGAACAGGCCGCCCTCGGTGCCGAAGGAGACCTTGGCGGTGCCGGTGTCAGGGGTGGCGAAGTTTTTCAGGAAGCGCACGGCTTCGACGCTCGGATGGGTGTCGAGGCCCGGATAGACGTTGAGGGTTTCGATCTCGATGTCCGCGACGCTGGAGAGCTTTTTCGCCTCGCGCACGATCACCTCGGCGCGCTCGCGCAGTTGCTCCAGGAACAGGTCCAGATCGTCATCCGGCAAGTTGCGCACTTCGAAATCCAAGGTGCACAGGTTCGGCACGATGTTCAGGGCCTTGCCGCCGACAATCTGCCCGACATGCACGGTGCTGTAGGGCACGTCGTAATCCGCGTCCTGGGCGCCTTGCTCCTGCAATTGCTGCTGGCTCTGGCGCAACGCCGCGATGAAATCGCAGGCCACGTGAATCGCATTGACCGAGCGCGGTGCCAGCGATGAGTGCGCTTCCAGGCCGCGACAGTAGGTGCGATAGGAACCCTTGCCCTTGTGGCCGAGCACGAACTGCATGTTGGTCGGCTCGCCGATCACGCACAGAAACGGTCGCACCGGCGCCAGGTGCAGCACGTCGAGCAAGCGCCGCACCCCGACGCAACCGATCTCTTCGTCGTGGGAAAGCGCCAGTTGCAATGGCCGATTCAGCGAATGGTCAGCGGCATCGAGCATGGCGTCGATGGCCAGCGCAATGAAACCTTTCATGTCACAACTGCCACGCCCGTACACCCGTCCATCGCGCACGGTCGCCTGGAATGCCGGAACGGTCCAGGCCTGCCCCGCCGCCGGCACCACGTCGGTGTGGCCGGACAGCAGGACCCCGGGCAAGTCACAGGGGCCGGTGCTGGCGAACAGGTTGGCCTTCTTGCCGCTGTCATCCTTGACGATCAGCGACTCGATGCCCTTGCTCAGCAACAGCTCGCGCACGTACTCGATCAGGGCCAGGTTCGATTCGCAAGAGACCGTTTCAAACGCCAGCAGGCGTTCGAAAATGGCTAACACGCGGGGTTTCATGAGGCCTTGCTCCGTTGCTCGGCGGAAGAGGCGAACCGGCGGATGGAGAACGGCTCGATGAAGGTTCGAGTACTGCCGGTGCTGATCAGTTCAGCCATGACATCGCCAACGCCCGGGCCGAGCTGGAAGCCATGGCCGCTGAAGCCGAACGCATAGTACAAGCCATCGACGTTGCCACTGGGCCCCATCACCGGCAGGGAATCGGGCAGGTAGCCTTCGATGCCGCTCCACACGCGGATGATGTTGAGATTGCCGACACCCGGCAGCAGGCGACGCATCTGGTCCAATTGATTGAGGATGCTGCGCGGCTCGACATAGGCCCGGCGGTTGAGCATGTCCGGCTTGCTGCGATAGCCGCCGCCGATGACGATATTGCCTCGGGGAATCTGGCGGAAATAGATCACTTCTTCAGGAATCTTGGTGTACACGCCGATCACCGTCGGCAAGGCATATGGCACCGGTTCGGTGACGGCCATTTGCGGGCCGTTAGTCTCCAGCGGCACTGGCTCGCCGAACTGCGCCGAGAGCTTCTGGCCCCAGGCGCCCGCGGTAATCAACAGCTGCGCGGCGCTGAACTGGCGGCCATCGGTGGTGCTGATGCTGAACCCGTCACCGACCTTCTGCACCTCGGCCACCTCGGTGCGTTCCTCGATGCGTGCCCCGAGCCGCCGCGCCGCCCGGGCAAACGCCGGGGCCGCCAGACGCGGATTGGCATGACCGTCGTGAGGCGCATAGGAGCCGCCCTTGACGTCCTTGCCGAGAAACGGAAAACGCGCATGCAGCTCGCTGCCGCGATAAATCTTCAAGTCCAGTTGCGCCGCTTCCGGCGCCGCTGCGTAAGCCTCAAGCTCGGGTATTTCATCCTCGCGATAACACACGCGCATGTGCCCGCTGGCGATGAACTCCAGGTCGTCGTCGATCAGCTCCGGCAGACGCTTCCACAGCGCCCAGGAGCGGTTCGCCAGTTCCAGTTGCCCAAGAAAACGCCCCTGGCGCCGCACGTTGCCGAAGTTGACGCCGCTGGCGTACTGGCCGATCTGGTCACGCTCCAGCAGGATCACCGACTGCCCCCGTTGGCGCAGAAAAAACGCCGCCGCCGAGCCCATCAGGCCGCCGCCGACAATCACCACATCGGCTTTATTGACCGTCATGGCGTCACCTCCCGAGTGAGCATCGAAAGTGGTTTCACGGGGGCCTGACCGCGCTGGCGCCCCACCTCCTGCACCTGGACACCCGCTGCTGCCGCAATCACTTCGGCCCCGGCCTGGGAGCAATAACGCCCCTGGCAGCGGCCCATGCCGACCCGGCTGAACGCCTTGGCCCGGTTGACTTCACAGGCGCCCTTTTCGCTGACCGTGCGGCGCAGTTCGCCGGCGCTGATCATCTCGCAGCGGCAGACGATGGCTTCGTCCGGCAAGGCCTTGGCTTGTGCCGCAGGCCAGGGAAACGCCTGGGCCAGGCCGAGGCGAAACGCGTCCATTACCTTGAGCGCCTGGCGCTGCTCAGCGACTTGTGCGGCGTCTACCGGCTGCTGCAAATCGCCGAGCAACGCCAAGGCAACCAGGCGCCCGGCATGCTCGGCGGCATCGGCGCCACGAATCTTCGAGCCATCACCGGCGGCGTAGACACCGCTGACCGAGGTCCGCCCCTCTTCGTCCGTGTCCAGCAGCCATTGGCTGGAGGCCTCGTCAAAGCGCAGCCGACAACCCGCCAGGTCGGCCAGTTGGGTTTCCGGGCGCAAGTGATAACCCAGCGCCACCGCGTCGCACGCTACCGTCAAGGTTTCCCCGCTGGCGGTGCGGACCCGCACGCCGCTGACGCCGGTGGTCGCCTCGCCCAGAATTTGCAGCGGCGAAATGCCCAAGTGCACGGCAATCTTCGCCCGATACAACTGCGCCAACAGTTTCATGCCGGTGAACAGCAAACCCGGGCGCGCCATGAGCTTGGGCAAGGCTTTGATCCGCTGGCCCAGCGGCGATGTATCGAGCACCGCTGCGACGTTGGCACCGGCCTTGAGGTATTGGCTGGCGACCAGATACAGCAACGGTCCGCTGCCCATGAACACCACGCGGTGGCCGATGGAAACCGCCTGGGCCTTGAGCGCAATCTGCGCGCCGCCGAGGCTGTAGGTGCCGCCCAGTTGCCAGCCCTCGATGGGCATCAGGCGGTCGGTGGCGCCGGTGCAGAGGATCAGCGCGTCGTAATCCACCGTCGTGTGCTGGCCCTGGCTGACGCAGCACAGTTGCCCCGGCGTCAGGTTCCACACCAGGGTGTCCGGGCGGTAGTCGATCTGCGGGCGCAAGCGGTCGAAGCTTTCGTGCAGGTCACGGGCCTTGTCCGCCTCGGTGCCGTACAGCGTGGCGTAGTCGCGGGTGAACCCTTCGGGCTGGCGCCGGTAGATCTGCCCGCCATCGCGACGGTTTTCGTCGAGCAGGATCGGCTTGAAGCCCGCCGCGACCAGGGTCTGGGCACAACGGATGCCGGCCGGCCCGGCGCCGACAATGACGACTCGATGCGTGTTCAGCCGCGCAGTGGCCATATCGCCTCCGGTTGTTGCGTGATGATGTCCAGCCCTTCGCGTACTTCATTGGAGCAGGCCCGCAGGCGCTCGCCGCTGCGGGTCCAGACCCAGCAATCCTGGCAGGCGCCCATCAGGCAGAAACCGGCCCGGCTGCCCGGATCGAATTCCGACTGGCGCAACGCCGGGCCATGGGTCAGCAACGCGACCATCAGCGTGTCGCCCTGCAACGCCTCGACCGGGACGCCATCCACTTTCAATTTGACGACGGGCCGGCCCTGTTCGGCCAACCTCACGAAACGCGCGCTCATGCGTAGGCTCCCACGATCATGCTGTTTGAATCCTGTTGGTGCTTGAGCAGCTCGGCACTGTCGTGATGACAGAGCACCTCGCTGCCGCCGTCGATGATCCGCCGGGGCGGCGCGGTGTGGTTGCACAGGCCGTCGACCCGCACCGGGCAGCGATTGAGGAAGGTGCACAGCTCCGGCACCTCGGCGCGCGCGCCCAACGCCGGTAGTGTGCCGCAGGTGGTGGCGCCACAACTTTCCAGCCAGCCCTGGCGCAACTCCGGCACCGAATGGATCAACAGGTCGGTGTAGGGATGGAACGGCGCCTGGGCAAACGATTGCCGGCTGCCCTCTTGAATCTTGTGGCCGCTGTACATCACCACGATGTCGTCGCACAGCGCTCGCACCGTGGAGATGTCGTGGCTGATGAACAGGTAGGACACCCCCAGTTGCTGGCGCAGGTCGCGCAGCAGTTCGAGGATCGCCGCGCCGACCACGGTGTCGAGGGCCGAGGTCACTTCATCGCACAAAATCAGGTCCGGCTTGGCCGCCAGCGCCCGGGCCAGGTTGACCCGCTGTTTCTGTCCGCCGGAGAGTTCGCTCGGGCGGCGCTCGGCCATGTCCCGTGGCAAACGCACCAGGTCGAGCAATTCGCCGATACGCTCGCGCAGCGCCGCGCCCTTGAGGCCGAAATACATCTTCAACGGCCGGCTCAGGATGGTGCTGATGCTGTGCATCGGGTTGAGCGCGGTGTCGGCGTTCTGGAACACCATTTGAATGCGGCGGAACTGTTCGTCCGTACGCTCGGACAGGCTGCCACCCAAGGGCTGACCGTCAAACGTCAACCCGCCCAGGGCCGGGGTCAACAACCCGGCCACCACCCGCGCCAGGGTCGACTTCCCCGAACCTGATTCACCGATCACACCGATGGCCTGGCCCCTGCGCACGGTCAGGTCGATGTCTTCGAGCACCCGGATCGCCGGCATGCCGTGCTGGTTCTTGTTGCCGTAGCCGGCGGTCAGGCCCTTGATGGTCAGCAGCGGCGTGTCTTCGGCCACGCCGCATGGCGGACGAATCGTCGTGTCTGGCCGTGCCGCCGCCAGCAGGCTGCGGGTGTAGGCATGAGCCGGGCCCTTGAGCAGCGGCGCGGTGGCGCTCTGCTCAAAAATCTGCCCGCCGTTGAGCACCACGATCTGGTCAGCCATCTGCGCCACGACGGCCAGGTCGTGGGACACGTAGACCGCCGTCGCGCCACGTTCGCGCACCACCCGCTTGAAGGCGCGCAGCACGTCGATCTGGGTCGTCACATCGAGGGCCGTGGTCGGCTCATCGAGCACCACCAGCAGCGGATCGCTGATCAGCGCCATGGCCGCCATCACCCGCTGCAGTTGCCCGCCGGACACTTGATGGGGATAACGCTGACCGATGCATTCGGGGTTGGGCAGCGCCAGGTCGCGGAACAGTTCGATGGCCTTGGCTTCGAGCACGGCCCGGCTGCCCAGGCCATGGATCAACGCGCCTTCCACCACTTGGTCGATGAGTTGCTTGGCCGGGTTGAACGCCGCCGCCGCGCTTTGGGCGATGTACGACACCCGGTTGCCGCGCAGGCCTTGCAGCTCGCGCTCACTCAAGGCGAGCATGTCGTGCTCGCCAATCTGCACCACGCCACCGGCCAGGCGACAACCGCGCCGGGCATAACCGAGCAGCGCCAGGGCGATGGTGGTCTTGCCCGAACCGGACTCGCCGATCAGCGCCAGCACTTCACCTTTCTCCAGGGAGAAACTCACGCCCTTGACGATCTCCACCTCGTTGCGCTCGCCACAGGCGACCACGCGCAGGTTCTCGACTCGGATCAATTGGCTCATATCAATGGCCTCCCGTACGTCGGTTGCGCCGCGAAGACAAGCGGTCGATAAACAGATTGACGCCGATGGTCAGGGTGCCAATGGCCAGCGCCGGAATCACAATGGCCGGCGCGCCCTGGTTGAGGCCGCCGATGTTTTCCCGCACCAGCGAACCCAGGTCGGCATCCGGCGGTTGCACGCCCAGGCCGAGGAAGCTCATGCCGCTGAGCAGCAGGACGATGAAGCCGAAACGCAGGCCCAGGTCGGTCAGCACCGGGTTGAGCATGTTCGGCAGGATTTCCACACAAGCGATGTACAGCCGGCGTTCGCCACGGGTGCGGGCCACTTGCACGTATTCCAGGGCCTCGATGTTCACCGCCATGCTGCGGGCGATACGAAACGCCCCCGGCATGAAGCTGAGCACCGCCGTGCAAATCAGCAGGGTCACCGACGAGCCGAACGCCGAGACCATGATCAGCGCGAGCATCTTGCTCGGGATCGAAATGAAGGCGTCCATCAGGCGGCTGATCAGCTCGTCCAGCCACTTCGGCGAAACCACCGAGAGCAGCGCACAACTGGTGCCCAGCCCACTGGCGAGCACCGCCGCCACCAACGCCAGGCCCACCGTGAAGCGCGCGCCTACGAGAATGCGGCTGAGCATGTCACGGCCCAGATAATCGGTGCCCAGCGGATACGTGGCGCTGAGGTTGTCAAAGACGTTGTCGGAAACCACTTCCCCCACCGGGTGCGGCGCCAGCCATGGCCCGAAGATAGCCACCAGCAACCAGATCACACACATCGCGGCGCCGATCAGGCCGAGCCAGGGGGTTTTGCGCGACACCTTGCCCAAGGCCAGTTCGGGTGCCGCAGGCGGGGATTTCACAATGAGATTGTTCATTGGTTTCTCAGCCTCGGATTGGACAGGATCGCGCACAGGTCAGCCACCAGCACCAACGCCAGGTACGCCGTACAAAACAGCATGGTGCAGGCCTGGACCAACGCCATGTCGCGGTTGGTCACGGCATCGACCATCAAGCTGGCGATGCCGGGATAGTTGAAAATCGTCTCGACGATCACCACCCCACCCAGCAGGTAGGACAGGCTCAGGGCGATGGCATTGGCGATCGGCCCGATGGCATTGGGCAACGCATGGCGCAGCACCACCCGCACCGGGCTCACGCCTTTGAGACGGGCCATTTCCACGTAGGCGCTGTCGAGTTGATCGATCACCGCCGCCCGGGTCATGCGCGCCATTTGCGCGACGATGACGCAGCACAGGGTCATCACCGGCAAGGCATAGGTGCGCATGAATTGCAGCGGCGAAGTGATCTCGCTGGAATAGGACAGCGCCGAAAGCCAGCCCAGGTTCACCGCAAAAATCAGCACCGCCAGGGTGGCGACCAGGAACTCCGGCACCGCCACCATCGTCAGGGTGAAGAAGCTCAGGAAGCCGTCGATGCGCCCCCCTCGCCCCATCGCCGAACCGATGCCCAGGACCAACGCCACCGGCACCGACACCAACGCCGTGGCCGCCGCCAGCATCAGCGTGTTGGGGACCCGGCCGGCCATCAACTCGCTGACCGGCGTGGCGTTGGAGATCGACACGCCCATGTCACCGCTGAGCAGGCTCATCAACCAGTGCAGGTAGCGCAACACACCCGGTTGGTCCAGGCCCATCTTCACCCGTAGCGCCGCCACTTGCTCAGGCGTGGCGAACTGTCCAAGGGACTGTTGCGCCGCGTCTCCCGGCAACACCGCCGTAATGGCGAACACCACCATCGATACGATCAACAGGGTCACGACCGCAGCGCCCAGGCGCCGGCCGATCAACCAAAGTGTGTTGCTATTCATCGCCCTACCCCTTGTGCCATGTCACGCCGCCAGACAACACGCATCAAGCCTCAAGCCAGACTTGCTCGGCGAACATATAGCCCATGAAACCGCCCAGCGGGTTGGTGCCATAACCTTTGACGCGCTGGTCGACGCCGTCGATGTTGCTGATGAACACCGGGATGCCGATGCCGCTGTGGTCATGCACCAGGGTCTGCATGTCGGCGTACATCTTGCCGCGCTTGGCTTCATCGGTTTCACCGCGAGCCTGCACCAGCAACTGGTCGAACTGCGGGTTTTTCCAGCCGGATTCGTTCCACGGCGCCGTGGACTGGAAGAACTGCGAGAACAACATGTCGGCGTTAGGCCGCGGGTTGATGTTGCCGAAGCTCAGCGGGTGCTTGGCCCAGTGGTTGGACCAGTAGCCGTCGCTCGGCAACCGATTGACGTTGAGCTTGAGCCCGGCCTCCTTGGCCGATTGCTGCAGCAGCACGGCAACGTCGACCGAACCGGTGGCGGCTGGCGAGCACATCACCGGCATGCTGATGCTTTCCATGCCGGCCTTCTTCAGCAGGAAACGGGCCTTCTCCGGATCGTAGGTCCGTTGCGGCAGGTCGGCGTTGTAGAAACGGGCGCCGGGCGCGATCGGGTGGTCGTTGCCGACCCTGGCGAAACCACGGAAGATCGCCGACTTGACCTGTTCGCGGTCCAGCAACAGCTTCATCGCCTCGGTGAACTCCGGGCTCTGGCCGGGCATCTGGTCCTGGCGAATGATCAGGTCGGTGTAGTTACCCGACGGCGAATCCACCACGCGATGGGTGGTGCTGTCCTTGATGCGCGTGGTCGAGCGCGGGTTGACCTCGTTGATGATCTGCACGTCGCCCGACAGCAACGCGTTGACCCGCGATGGCTCGTCGGCGATGCCGATGAATTCGATTTCGTCCAGGTACGGCAGGCCAGGCTTCCAGTAGTTGGTGTTGCGCGCACCGATGGAACGCACCCCTGGCTTGAATTCCTTGACCTTGAACGGACCGGTGCCGATGCCCTGGTTGAAGTCGCTGGTGCCCTCCGGGACGATCAACAGGTGGGAAATGGCAAGGATCGATGGCAGCTCGGCATTCGGGCCGCTCAGGCGTATCTGCACTTCATGGGTGCCGGTGGCCTTGACCTCGGCAAACTGCTCAGCCAGCGGCAAGACCTTGGAACCGGTGATCGGGTCCTTGTGACGCATCAGGGAAAACACCACGTCGGCGGCGGTGAGGCCCTTGCCGTTGTGGAAGGTCACTTCCTTGCGCAGGGTAATCACCCAAAGCGTGGCGTCGGTGGTGTCGATGCGTTCGGCCAGTTCCAGTTGCGGCACCATGTGGTTGTCGAAACGCGTCAGGCCGTTGTAGAACATGTAATGACGCACGTAGTCCGTGGACGATGAGCCTTTGGCCGGGTCCAGGGTATCGGCGGTCGAACTGGAGATACCGGCGACCCGGATACGCCCGCCGGGCTTGCCTTTGCCGGGGGTTGCCTGCTCGTCGGCCAGCAGCTTGCCGGCGGCGCCGAACAGGCTGCCGGCACCCGCCGCGGCCACACCCGCCAGCCCGAGCATTTGCAATGCATGGCGGCGCGACATGCCGCGGTTGAGCCCTTCGAAAACACGCAGACTTTCTGTACCGGTGATCAACTGGTCTTTGATGCCGTTTTTATTGTCACTCATGTCAGTTCTACCTTTCGGAAAATGATAGGGCTCGATTACGTGCATTAACGCAACGTGGTTGAAACGCCAAACAACGCGGTGAAGCTCAGTGCAGGTAGTCCTGCAAGCGGTAATACGCGCCGACCAGCGGCAAAAACCAAGGCTTGCCGAAGTGCCCGGGGATGGCCGGCCAGTCCAGTTCGCGCCAAGGGTTGGCCTCGACCTTGCCGGCCATGACCTCGGCCATCACCTGCCCCATGTGCACCGACATCTGTACACCGTGGCCGCTGTAGCCCATGGAGTGATAAACCCCGCCATGCTGGCCGGCCCGGGGCAGTCGGTCGGAGGTCATGTCCACCAGGCCGCCCCAGCAATAGTCGATCCGGGTGTTCGCCAATTGCGGGAACATCTGCACCATCGCCGCTTGCAGCACCTTGCCGCTCTTGGCGTCGGACACGCTGTCGGACATGGCAAACCGCGCACGACCGCCAAACAGCAAACGGTTGTCCGGGGTCAGGCGAAAGTAGTTACCGATCATGCGGCTGGTGACATAGGAGCGCCGGGCCGGCAGCAAGCTGTCGATCAGCGCCTGGGGCAGGACTTCGGTAGCGACGACGAAACTGCCCACCGGCACGATCCGCCGCCGATACCAGCCCAGGCCGCCCTGCTGACAGGTACCGGTCGCCAGCAGGATCTGCGAGGCTTGCAGCGCCCCTTTGCTGGTATTGACTCGATAGCCACCAGCACTGGCCTTCCAGTCTTGCACCGCCACGCCCTGGAAGATCAACGCACCGTGACGGGCAGCCGCTTCGGCCAGGCCGACGCCGAAACGCCCGACATGCATCTGCACGCCATTGCGCTGCAACAGGCCGCCGTGAAACTGCGCCGAATTGACTTCCGCCCGCGTCTCCTGGGCCGAGAGCAACTCGACCTCGGCATCGACTTCCTTGCGGATCAATTCACAGGTGCGCGCCAACCCTTCGTAGTGCATCGGCTTGGCCGCCAGCTTGAGCTTGCCGTTGCGCTTGAGGTCGCAAGCAATCTGCTCTTGCTCCACCAGCGTCACGACGCTCTGCACGGCGCTTTCATAGGCTTGGTAATACGCCCGAGCCTTGTCGGCGCCGAGGCTGGCGGTGAGTGCCGCGTAATCCTGGGCCACGCCGGTACTGCAATGCCCGCCGTTGCGCCCTGACGCCTCGCCAATCACCCTGCCCGCTTCCAGGACCGCCACGCTGGCCCCCTTCAAGGCCAGGGCCCGCGCCGCCGCCAGGCCGGTGAAGCCGCCACCGACGATGGCGACGTCGACCTGCCCGGGCAATCCGCCGAGCTGAGCACCGGTGAACGCCGGTGCGGTGTCGAGCCAATAGGACTCACTGCCCATGTCTAACCCCTTTCGCCTTCAAACGTGCGTCGAGACTCAGAGCCCGACCAGCGCGGGCAACCCGCCGATGTCCGGGATCTGGTGGTAGCCAAAGGCAGCATTGGCCGGATGTTCATGACCGCGGGCGACGAAGGCTTTGTGCTTGATCTTCATGTCATGGGCCGACATCAGGTCGTAGCGGAAGCTCGACGACACATGCAGGACGTCTTCCGGGCCGCAGCCAAGGTTATCGAGCATGAATTCGAACGCGGCCAGGCGCGGTTTGTAGGCCTGGGCCTGCTGGGCCGTGAAGACTTTATGGAACGGTGCGCCGAGTTTGTCGACGTTGGACATGATCTGCTCGTCCATCGCGTTGGAAAAAATCACCAGGGGGATCTTGTCGGCGATTTTCGACAGGCCCGCCGGTACATCGGCGTGGGGGCCCCAGGTTGGCACGGCGTCGTAATAGAGCTGGCCTTCGCCGCGATATTCGACGCCCCAACGCTTGCAGACCCGCATCAGGGAGGTCTTGATGATTTCATCATAGGGCCGCCAGTCCCCCATCACCTGATCCAGGCGATAAGCGGAGAAATCCTTGACGAACTGGTCCATCTGCCCGGCATCGACACGGTCGGCGAACAGCTCGCGGGTCATGGTGCCCATCTGGAAATTGGTCAACGTGCCGTAGCAGTCGAAGGTGATGTACTTGGGTCGAAGAAAGCTCATGAGTGCGGTCCTGGATTGTTGTTGAAGGCTCGACGAGGCGAACGATGGCGCCTTTCGTGAGGCATCGGTGCAACGCTGCATCACGTTTTCATTACAACACCATGAGACCGTGGATAAATCGTTAAAAATACCGGCCGCTTGGTACAAACCACCGTTTTGCAGGGCTCGCTCAGCAGACTTTGCGGGATGCTCCAGGCGTGGGCGTTGCGCCCGTGTTTCTGTGGGTTTGGGAGCCGTTATGGTGCGCCAAACGGCTCTGCAGGGCCTGGTCCGCGGCAGAATCTACGCTAGGTGCAGCAGCTTCAGCATCCCTGGTGAATGGGCTGCCGTCATCGCGAGCAAGCTCGCTCCCACAGGGGGATGGTGGTGGACACAGGATCAAAGGAACGCCGCCGATCCATTGTGGGAGCGAGCTTGCTCGCGATGGCGGTGGGTCTGCTTGCAGGTGTGGTGAATGGGCTGGCGTCTTCGCGAGCAAGCTCGCTCCCACAGGGGGTTGATGGTGGGCACAGGATCAAAGGAACGCCGCCGATCTATTGTGGGAGCGAGCTTGCTCGCGATAGCGGTGGGCCTGCTTGCAGGTGTGGTGAATGGACCGCCGTCATCGCGAGCAAGCTCGCTCCCACAGGGGGGTGGTGGTGGGCATAGGTTCAAGAAACGCCGCCGATCCACTGGCTTCGTGCCCTAAACGGGGCGCCGCCATTTTTTTCGCGAAGTTAACCCTGCAGATACAGCAGATTCTTCTTTGCCAGGCTTGAGAACGGCATATCCCATCCGGGCCGCTTTGTTAGTTTATCGAGAAGAAAAACGGCCTCAGGATCTGTCGCCGGCAGTGCTATCACCGCTCTATGGGAGCCCGTTGGATGACCACCCCCTTTTCGAACACCCCACCTACGTCCCAGCAGTTCTATATCAATGGTGACTGGCAGTCTCCGGCTTACCCGGCCACGCTGCCGGTGATCAATCCCGCTACCGAGCAAGTCATTGCCGAGGTCGCCCGAGGGTCCGGCGAAGACGTTGACCGCGCCGTCGCGGCGGCTCGCGCAGCATTTCCCAACTGGTCCGCCACGTCGGTACAAGCGCGCGTGGCGATCCTGGGAAAGATCCATGCGCTGATCCTTGAACGCAAAGAAGAACTGGCCCAGGTGCTTTCGCTGGAAATGGGCGCGGCCATCGGCTTCGCACGGGCCATGCAAGTGCCGCTGGCTGCCGAGCACGTTCGGGTGGCCCGCGATGTGCTGTCCACCTATAACTTTCAGAAGATCGAGCATGGCACGGCCATCCAACGCGAACCCATCGGTGTCTGCGGTCTCATCACGCCGTGGAACTGGCCGCTGTATCAAATCACCGCCAAAGTCGCCCCGGCGATTGCCGCCGGTTGCACGGTGGTGTTGAAACCCAGCGAACTGTCGCCCCTGAGCGCCCTTCTCTTCGCCCAATTGGTGCATGACGCAGGCCTGCCTGCCGGCGTCTTCAACCTGGTGAACGGCAGCGGTGCCGAGGTCGGCGCGGCCATGGCGGCGCATCCCGACATCGACCTGATCTCCATCACCGGCTCGAACCGCGCCGGCGCATTGGTGGCCCAGGCCGCCGCCCCGACGGTCAAGCGCGTGACCCAAGAATTGGGCGGCAAGTCCCCGAACGTGCTGTTGCCCGACGCCGACTTCGCCAAGGCCGTGCCGCCGGGCGTGATGTCGGCATTTCGCAACGTCGGCCAATCGTGCAGCGCACCGACCCGAATGATCGTGCCAAGGAACCGCCTGGCGGAAGTCGAGGCGTTGGCCGCCGCCACCGCCAACGCGATCATCGTGGGCAATCCGCAATTGGAAGAAACCGTACTCGGTCCCATCGCCAACGAGGCCCAGTTCAATCGCGTGCAAGCCATGATCGAAGTGGGCATGAATGAAGGTGCCAAGCTTGTCTGCGGTGGCCCTGGGCGCCCGGAGGGTTTTGAACAAGGCTTCTACACCCGCCCCACGGTTTTCTCGCAGGTCGACAGTGCCATGCGCATCGCCCAGGAAGAAATTTTCGGCCCGGTGCTGTGCATCATTGCCTATGACACGGTGGATGAAGCCATCGCCATTGCCAACGACACCGTCTATGGGCTGGGCGCGCATGTCCAGGGCCAGGACCTTGATCTTGCCCGCGCCGTTGCATCGCGTATCCGCTCAGGGCAAGTGCTGTTGAACTACCCGGCGTGGAACCCGATGGCACCCTTCGGTGGCTACAAGCGCTCAGGCAATGGCCGTGAGTATGGGGTTCACGGGTTTGAGGAGTATCTGGAGATCAAGGCGATTGTGGGGTTTGAGTGACCGCCCTACTCTTCGGCCCGCCCCGTCCCCTCGCGATCATGTGCGTAGTGCCGGGTGAACGCAAACGCCGGCAGCCAGGCCTCACGGCGCACGGTCCAGCTTTCGTAGGTGGGCATCAGCTGATCGGGGGCGTCCAGCGTCCCCAGGTGCACTTCTATTTCGTCACCCGAGCGGGCGAACAGCGACGAGCCGCAGCGGGGACAGAAAAAGCGTCCGGCGTAATCCCGTGTTTCACCTTCGATCGTCACGGCATCCTGTGGAAACACAGCGGCAGCGTAGAAGAGCGCGCCGTGATGCTTGCGACAGTCGAGGCAGTGACAGAGGCCAACGCGATACGGACGGCCCGAGGCTTGGATACGAACGTTGCCGCACAGGCAACCGCCAGTGAATCGGTCCATGGTGGGTCTCCTCTACAAACGGGGCAGTCGGGTTTCACGATACCTGTCGACTCATGATAGGCGCATGTTGCGCCATCAGCTCCACAACCCAATCGATGAACACCCGCAGCTTGGCGCTGATGTGCCGGTTCGGGGGATAGGCCAGATACAGCGGCATCGGCTCGAGGTGCCAGTCTTCGAACAGCGGCACCAACCCGCCCTGCGCCTCATGCAGCCTGGACATGTACTTGGGCAGCCAAAGCACGCCCAACCCCGCCAGACCCGCCGCGAGGTAGGCGTTGCCGTCGTCGATGGCCAGCGCGTAGCGCCCTTTGACGTGAAGCAGCTCACCGTCACGGCGCATGGCGTAAGGCAAGGATTTGCCGGTGCGTGCCCATAGGAAACCCACGGTGCGGTGGTGCGAATCTTCCAGTTCTCGTGGATGCGCCGGCAGGCCAAACCGAGCCAGGTAACTCGGCGCGGCGAAGACGCCGAGGGCCAGGTCGCCGACGCGCCGGGCGACCAGCGACTGATCCCTCAACTCCCCGCCGCGCACCACGCAATCGACGTTTTCATCGAGCATGTCGACGATGCGATCGCTGACGCCCATGTCGATCTGGATGTCCGGGTATCGCGCGTAGAACGTCGGCAAGGCCGGTATCAGGATCATCGCGGCCAGTGGACTCGGCACGTCCACCCGCAGGCGCCCGCGAGGTAATGCCTGGGCGCCGGACACGCTGGTCTCGGCATCGTCCATGTCGGCCAGCAGCCGGATCACCCGCTCGTAATAAACCGCACCGTCGGCGGTGACGTTGACCTTGCGCGTGGTGCGGTTGAGCAACTTGACCCGCAACCGTGCTTCGAGCTGCTGCACCAGTTGGGTCACAGTGGTCTTGCTCATGTGCAGGGTTTCAGCCGCCTTGGTGAAGCTGCCCGCCTCCACGACTCGAACGAACGCTTGCATCGCATCAAAACGATCCATTTTTGCCTCGGGTGTCGATCCGATTGTTTGGATTCTACAAACAGTGATCGCCAAGGTTGCTCGTTTATCGTCCGGACACAAGCCCCTAGAGTGGGTTCATCGTTTAAAACCCACTCTTTAATGGAGGTATTCATGACACAGCGTGATGTGGTTTTCCCGCCCGGACGCCAGGCACTCTATGAGCGCAATCGCTATTCGCCGGCGATTCGCTCCAATGGTTTTTTGTTCGTTTCGGGACAAGTTGGTAGCACTGATGAAGGTTCGCCAGAGCCGGACCTGGAGGCTCAGGTTCGGCTGGCGTTCAACAACTTGAAGGCGATTCTTGCCGCCGCCGATTGCAGTTTTGACGATGTGGTGGATGTCACGGTCTTCATGGTCGATCCCGAATCGACCTTCGAGCGGGTCTGGAGCGTTGTGCCCGAGTTCTGGGGGAGCGCGCCGCATCCAACGCTGACGGCGGTGGGCGTGACGTGGCTGTATGGGTTTCAGTTCGAGATCAAGGTGATTGCCCGGTTGCCTGAGAGCGCCAGGTAGGGAGCTGACCTGCGGTGGGTCAGTTGGCGGGGATGTTGGCTGTGCTACCGCCTTCGCGAGCAGGCTCGCTCCCACATTTGATTTATGGTGGCTTCAAATTCTCTGACCTGCACAGCCCCTGTGGGAGCGAGCCTGCTCGCGAAGGCGGTAGCACATTCAACATTGATGCAAGCTGACCCACCGCTTTCGCGAGCAAGCCCGCTCCCACAGGGGGATGATGGTGGTGATTCGCCGGCTAGCCTTTCACCGCCGCTTCAATCGCCGCAATGTCGATCTTGGTCATGGTCATCATGGCCTCGAAGGCCCGCTTGGCGACGGCTTTATCAGAACTGCCGACCGCTTCAAGCAACACCCGCGGGCTGATCTGCCACGACAGCCCCCACTTGTCCTTGCACCAGCCACAGGCGCTCGCCTGGCCGCCGTTGTCGATGATCGCGTTCCACAAGCGGTCCGTTTCGGCCTGGTCTTCTGTGGCGATCTGGAATGAAAAAGCCTCGCTGTGCTTGAACGCCGGCCCGCCGTTGAGGCCAATGCAAGGGATGCCGATCACCGTGAAATCCACCGTGATCACATCGCCCTCCTTGCCCGACGGATAATCGCTCGGGGCCTGATAGACGGCGTTCACCGCGCTGTCGGGAAACGTCTTGGCGTAGAACTGCGCAGCGTCCTCGGCATCGCCGTCGTACCAGAGGCAGATCCTGTTTTTATTGTTCATTGCGCTTCTCCAAAAAGGACTGGACGATAAAGTCTAGCAGTCCCCCCGAAAGTTGCAGTTGGCCGAGCCTCAGGTAAACAGATCGACGCCCAACTGAAACGCGACCCACAACGCCAGGCCGGTGGCAAACACCAGCGCAATATTCTCGAACAGGTTGTTGCGGTATTCCTTGCCCAGCAGGGACTTCTGGTTGGACATGATCAGCAGGCCCAGTGAAATCACCGGCAAGCCGATGATGTTCAGCGCGTTGACGCCGATGGTCAGCGTGACGAAGTCCGACATGCCGGGGAGCGACCAGATCAGTGGCGTCACGAGGATGAACAGCATGAACCATTTGTGCATCGGGTCACTGTGGAACTCTTTGCCGTAACGCTCCCGGCGCTCGGGCCGTACGTGCTGGAAGGCGTCGGTGATGAGCATCGGGAACGCCGTGGTCTTGCCGCAGATGCTGGCGAACAGCGTGGCGAACACACCGATAAAAAACACGTACCAACCGATCGAACCGAAGAACATTTCCAGGGCCTTGCCCAAATCGCCCAGGGTGTTGACCTCGATGCCGTTGGGTCGCAGGATTTCCGCACCGACGATCCAGATGGCCAGGTTGATGATGATCCCGACAAACACCGCAAACAGCAGGTCGTTACGCTGGATACGCTTGTGTTCTGGCCCCACCCAACCCTTCTGGCGCATGACATACGGATGAACGAAGTTGGCGATGGAACCGGCCACCGCACCGATCACCGAGACGGCCACCAGCAACGCGCCGTGCACCCCTTCATCGGGTGGGATGCTGAAGCCGATGGTGCCTCTGACGATGCCGGCGACCAAATTCCGCTGTACTCCAGGAGCAAATTGCCACTAATCCCTCACCTGCTCGCCGTTATCGACCATCCAGCGCACCATCCTCGCCAACGGCACCCGATGCTGCTGGAGGGCGCACCAACTGATGTGTTCATGGCGATACAACTCGACGTAACGACTGAGCAGCACATGGCGACCATCCTCGGCCAACCGCAGTTCAACCTCTCGGCAATGCAGCACATTCGGATCGAGCGTGCGCACTCGCCGATGCAGGACCAACACCTCGCTACTCATCAGCAGCGGCTCCGTCCTGGCATTGCGGGTCTTCCTGCACCACTGCCCCCAACTTCCCCTGCGCGACGAAATCGGCACGCCGCTGCGCCGTTGCATCGCGAAGTGCCGCGTAGTAATCCGCTTGGGCCTGCAACTGGTCGGTCAGCGGCAATGCCTCGGCGCGACCATCGACAACGCCGCCGACGGTGTTGATCGTGCCGAGGGTGTCGACGGTGCTGCTGTTGTCGCCGAACGGGTCGACGGCAAAACTCAGCACTTTGCCCGTCGCGTCCCGCAGGTTGGCGGTGCCCAGCAGCGGCAGTTCCACGGTGGGTCCGGGGGCGAGGTTCCAGACGCCGAAGGTCTGGCCGAAATCGGCCTTGTGGCGCTCGATGCCCAGCTTGCCCGACACGTCGATCAGCCCGGCGACGCCCGCCGTGGTGTTGATGACGAACCGCCCCAGTGTGTTGACCGAGCGCTGGGCATTGCCTTGCAGCAAGTCGTTGATGAACACCTTGGGCTCACCGAAGTTCGCCACGAAGTTGTGGACGCCGGCCTGGAACATCTCCGGCAGCTTGCGATAACCACGGGCAACCGGGGCCAGCGCATAGTCATCCACGGTCCGGTTGAACGCGAAGATGCCACGGTTGATCGGTTCTGCGGGATCGTGAACGGTATAGCTCGCGCGTTCACAGGAGCCTGGTTTTGCAGCTGGCGTGCTGGAGCAACCGCTGGCGAGTGCCGCCAGTACAACCACGACGGTGGATCGAACAAACAACGGGGCGGGCTGGGTGATCGGCATACAGGGTGATCTCGGCGAGGAATGGGGTGCTGCCTAGGCCGGTTAAAAAGCCAAACACCGCCCCCCCTGTGGCGAGGGAGCTTGCTCCCGCTGGGTCGCGAAGCGGCCCCAAAAAATCGGTGAGCGCTTCGCACTCAAGCGGGAGCAAGCTCCCTCGCCACAGGTTTTGTGCAGGGCTGACAATTTTTTAACTGACCGACATCGAGGCGATCCTGCCGCTGTTTTTTTGCCTGGAGATTTCCAGAATATTGCCCGCAGGCAACTTTATTGCCGGATTGAAATATATGACGCAGGCCCTGGATTGACCCTAGTATCGCCTCCTGTATTCATTACCCTGCGTGCCCACCGTGAGCCATTTATTACTGGTGGACGATGACCTTGAAGTCCTCGCCCTCTTGCGCAAGTTCCTCGAACAACATGGCTACAGCGTGGACGTGGCCGCCGACGGCAACGCCTTGTGGCAGGCGGTGGAACGGCGGGTGCCGGAGCTCATCATCCTCGACGTCATGCTGCCGGGCGACAACGGCCTGGTGCTCTGCCAACGACTGCGGGCCGAGCACACCGTCGGCATCATCATGCTCACCGCCATGGGCGAATTGAGTGACCGCGTCGTCGGCCTGGAGCTGGGGGCGGACGATTACCTGACCAAGCCGTTCGACGCCCGCGAGCTGTTGGCCCGGGTGCGTGCCGTGCTGCGGCGCACTGGCGAAGCCCGAGGTACATTGAGCGACTCATCGCGACCGATCCTGGAGTTCGAAAACTGGCAGCTGGACGTCACCCGGCGCGAACTGCGCTCACCAGACAAGGTCATGATCCCGCTGTCCACCGGGGAGTTCGAACTGCTGCTGGTGTTTGCCGAACACCCGCGCCGGGTGCTGACCCGCCAGCAGTTGCTGGACCTGGCGCGCGGCGAAACCTTCGAAGCGTTCGACCGCAGCATCGATGTCCAGGTCAGCCGCCTGCGGCGCAAGTTGGAGACCGACATCACCGGCACGTCGATGATCCGCACCGTGCGCAACAGCGGCTACCTCTTCAGCCCCCACGTGGTGAAGCGATGAAATACACTCGACGGCCATGGGATACGCTGGCGCGATGGATCGCCCTGACCACCCTGGTTGCCATGCTCACGTTGTTGGCCCTGAACGCGCTGTTCAGCCAACTGGCTGATGCCTGGGCCCGCCCGCCCCTGATGGAAACCGGCCTGATTGAAAAGGTCGCCGCCATCACACGCATCATCGACTCGGCAGCGCCCGAACAGCGGCCCACCATTGCCAGGACGGCCAGTGACCAGACCTTCAACACGCAATGGCTCCAACGCCATGAAGATGCCAAGCTGCCAGCGATCGACGACCCCGAATACAGCGATGGCGCACTGCGGTTGCGCCAACAGTTGGGCCGGCCCGATGCGAGGATCGAGGGCTATGAGCCAAGCGATTGGGCCGGCCAGCCCGGCGCACGCTACGCCGCGATGATCGAATTGACCGACCACTCGTGGGTCGAGTTTTCCCTGCCTGCGCGCAGTTGGGGACTGGAGGAGTGGGAACGTAGCCTGATCATGCTGGCGCTGATCCTGGTGTCGACGATTATCGTCGCACTGATCGCCACCCGGCACCTGGCTGCACCGCTGGAACGTTTTGCCGAAGGCGCCCGGCGCTTTGGCGTCGACCACCAGGCACCACCGATTCCAGTCATCGGCCCCCACGAAATCCGCCAGGCGATCCTCGCTTTCAATGCCATGCAGGCCCAACTCAAGCACTTTCTACAGGACCGCACGCAGATGCTCGCTGCCATCTCCCATGACTTGCGCGCGCCGTTGACCCGCATGCGCCTGCGCGGGGAGTTCATCGAGGATGCCGAGCAGCAATCGCGCTTGTTCAGGGACGTGGACGAAATGCAGGCGATGATCAACTCAGCCCTGGAATTCTTCCGCGACGATGCCCGCCTGGAACATGCCACCGCGTTCGACCTGGCCGAGCTGCTGCACACCATCGTCGATGACCTCAAGGACGCCGGCACCGACATCGGATTTGATGACGCCCAGCGCTTGGTTTATGTCGGCCGCCCCATCGGCATCAAACGCGCCTTGGTCAACCTGATCGACAACGCAATCAAATATGCCGGCGCGCCAACCGTTCGCCTCGAAGCCAACGCCAATCGTGTGGACATTCGCATTCTGGATCGCGGCCCAGGCATCGCCGCGCAACACCTGGAGCAGGTCTTCACGCCGTTCTTTCGCATCGAAGGCTCGCGCAACAAGCACACCGGTGGCGTCGGGCTGGGCCTGTCGGCGGCACGGGCGACGGTGCTGGAGCATGGCGGCACGCTGACCCTGAGGAATCGACGCGGCGGCGGGTTGGAGGCCAGGGTCTCGCTGCCGCTTGACTGAAGTGCCCGATGTATCGATCCACGCTAAACAATCTGTGTCTTCCTCGGTAGGATGTCCGGCCTTTGCGGCCTGGCCCCTGTTCCAGGAAGGTGCTCTTGTTTGTATCGCCCGACTCAATGCCATCGTTCGCGCTCACGACAGACAGGAATCGACGGAGCCAAACCAAGGAACTCACCGATGATTCTTATCATTTACGCGCACCCCTACCCCGACAAATCACGGGTCAACCAGCAGATGCTCAAGCGAGTGTCGACCAACCCGGAGGTGGTCGTACGTTCGCTCTATGAGCTTTACCCCAACTTCGACATCGACGTCGAGGCGGAACAGCGAGCGGTGGAACAAGCAGAGCTTGTCGTCCTCCAGCACCCGATGTACTGGTACAGCGCACCGCCCCTGCTGAAACTGTGGATCGACAAGGTGTTCACCCACGGCTGGGCCTATGGCAAAGGCGCCACCGCCCTCAAGGACAAGGGCCTGTTGTGGGCCGTCAGCACCGGCGGCGATCACGCGCATTTTGCGATCGGCGACTATCCCGATTTTTCGGCGCTGGCCCAACCGCTTCACGCCACGGCCATTTACTGCGGCATGCGCTGGCTGGAGCCGGTGGTCGTGCATGGCGCCTATGCCGCCGACCCTGACGCCCAACACGCGCAAATCGAACACTACGGCGCTCGCCTGGCCGCCTGGAAGGAAGATTGAGATGGAGACGCACAGCCTGATTGAAATGCTCATCTACCTGGCCTCGGCGACGCTGATCGTGCCGATTGCCGTTCGGTTTGGCCTGGGCCCAGTGCTGGGTTATCTGCTGGCCGGGTGCGTCATCGGCCCGTGGGGGCTGAAACTGATTACCGATGTGAAGGCCATCCTGGAGTTTGCTGAAATCGGCGTGGTGCTGATGCTGTTCATCATCGGCCTTGAGCTCGACCCCAAACGGCTCTGGGCCCTGCGCAAAATGGTGTTTGGTGGCGGTGCCCTGCAGATGCTCGCCTGTGGCGCTGCCATTGGCTTGTTCTGCACGGCCCTTGGCCTGAACTGGACGGCAGCGCTGCTGGTCGGCCTGACCCTGAGCCTGTCCTCCACGGCCATCGCCATGCAGGCCATGAGCGAACGCAACCTGACCGCCACCGCCGTCGGCCGCAGCAGCTTCGCCGTACTGCTGTTCCAGGACATCGCGGCGATTCCGCTGGTGGCGATGATTCCGTTGTTGTCGGCCCACGGCGCCACGCCTTCGGGCACGGCGCTGTTGCTATCGATTGGCAAAATCGTCGCCGCCATCGCCATCGTCGTGCTGTTGGGACGCTACGTGACGCGACCACTGCTGCGCTTCGCCGCACGCTCAGGCTTGCGCGAGATTTTCAGTGCCGTGGCGCTGTTCCTGGTGTTCGGCTTCGGCTTTCTGTTGGAAGAAGCCGGGTTGTCGATGGCCATGGGCGCGTTTCTCGCCGGGGTCCTGCTGGCCAGCTCCGAATACCGCCATGCGCTGGAAAGCGACATTGAACCGTTCAAAGGCCTGCTGTTGGGTCTGTTTTTCATCGGCGTGGGCATGTCGATCGATTTCGGCACCCTGATCGACGCACCGCTGAAAGTCATCACCCTGACCTTGGGTTTCATCCTGATCAAGCTGCTGGTGATCAAATTGGCGGGCCGGTTACTCAACGTCCCCGCCGGCCAGCGCTCCTGGCAGGCGGTGTTGCTGGGCCAGGGCAGCGAATTCGCCTTCGTGGTGTTCGGCGCGGCGACCGTGGCCGGCATCTTGACCGATCAATGGGGCAAGAGCCTGACCCTGGCGGTGGCCCTGTCCATGTGCCTGACGCCCTTGCTGATCGTGTTGCTGGATCGGTTCGAGTCCGTCGCCAAGAAAAACAAACGCGAATCCGACCTCGTCGACCAGCAGAACCCACGGGTGATCATCGCCGGGTTCGGCCGTTTCGGGCAGATCGCCGGGCGCCTGCTGATGTCCTGCGGCGTCGAGGTGGTGGTCTTGGATCACGACCCGGACAACATCGAGACCCTGCGCAAATTCGGCGTGAAAGTCTTTTATGGCGATGCCACGCGCCTGGATCTGCTGCACGCAGCCGGCGCGGCCCAAGCAGTGGTGCTGATCAACGCGATCGACAATCGGGAAGACAACCTGGCGCTGACCCAACTGGCCCAGGAGCACTTCCCTGCGTTGCAGTTGATCGTGCGGGCGCGGGACATGGCGCACCTCATCACCCTTCGGCAGATGGGTGTCGAGGCGGCTGAGCGGGAAACCTTCGAGAGTGCGCTGTCATTGGGTCGCAGTGCGCTGGAGCACATGGGCGTCGGGGCTTACGAAGCGCGCGAGCGGGCAGACCAGTTCCGCCGGCTGAACCTCAAGATGCTGGAAGAAATCGTCGCCCAGCCGGAAGATGACCTCAAGTTCCGCCACGATGCCTACCGGCGTGCCAATGCGCTGCTCACGGACATGTTCAACGAAGACCGTGCCCGCCCTGTCGACAACTGGCAGGAACACCATCGCAACGAAACGGATAAAAGCGATGCCTAGGCGCTGATACTGTTCATCCGAGGTACGTGGGGGCTTGCTGCTGCTGGGTTCTGTAGGAGCTGCCGAAGGCTGCGATTTTTCGCTTTGGACTCAAGTGACTGGGGAAAGATCGCAGCCTCGCTTCGCTCGACAGCTCCTACATGCGAACAGCATTGCGGCTAGACCGCTGCCTTTTAGTCTCCCCCAACTAACCCGTCCAGCTCGGCCAGCATCGGCGCAGGGATCTTCAGCTCACTCGCCGTGAGATTTTCCCGCAGGTGCGCCAACGACGACGTACCGGGAATCAGCAGGATATTCGGCGCTCGCTGCAGCAACCACGCCAGGGCCACGCACAGTGGTGACGCCTCCAGGCGCGCCGCCACGCTGGAAAGGGTCTGCGATTGCAGCGGTGAAAAGCCGCCCAAGGGGAAGAACGGCACGTAGGCGATGCCCTGCCGGCCCAAGTCAGCGATGAGGTGTTCGTCGTCGCGATGGGTCAGGTTGTAGTGGTTCTGCACGCAGACCACCTGGGCAATGCCCTGGGCCTGCTTGACCTGCGCGGCCGTGACGTTGCTCAAGCCCAGGTGACGGATCAGGCCCTGGCGCTGCAACTCGGCCAGTGTCGTGAACGATTCTTCGATGGAGTCTTCGGTGGGCGAATGCAAGTCGCCCCACACCCTAAGGTTGACCACGTCCAATACCTCCACGCCCAGGTTGCGCAGATTGTCGTGGACCGCACGGGTCAACTCGGCGGGACTGTGGGCCGGATTCCAGGACGCATCGGCACCGCGCACGGCGCCGACCTTGGTGACAATGACCAAGTCCTGGGCGTAAGGGTGCAGCGCTTCGCAGATCAGTTGGTTGGTGACATGGGGGCCGTAGAAATCGGCGGTGTCGATGTGGTTGACCCCGCTCGCCACTGCTTCGCGCAGCACGGCGATGGCGGCCGCCGGGTCTTTGGGCGGCCCGAAGACCTGGGGTCCCGCCAACTGCATCGCGCCATAGCCCATGCGATTGACCGTGCGCTCGCCCAGTAAGAAGCTGCCTGCCTTGCCTGCAATGTTCATCTCGTCGCCCTCGGATCAAATGTGAGTGGGCCGACTATAGGCGTTGACCATTCCCTTGATAATCAGGTGCAATCAGCACGGGTTGTACGGCGGAGAGAACAATGGCGACGGATATTCAAGACTTGCTGGCCTTCGTGGCCGTGGTCAATGCGGGGGGCTTTCGTGAGGGCGCGCGGCTGAGCGGCAAGTCCGCGTCGAGCCTCAGCGACGCCGTACGCCGGATGGAAAGCCGACTTGGCGTGCGCCTGCTCAACCGCACCACCCGCAGCGTGGTTCCGACCGAGGCCGGTGCCCGGTTGATGGAACGCATCGTCCCGGCCCTGGGCGAGGTCGAGGCGGCGATGGACGTGGTCAACGACTTTCGCGACCGGCCTTCGGGCACCCTCAGGCTGAACGTGCCGGTCAGCGCGGCCCGGCTGGTGTTGCCTTCGATCATCACGCCGTTCTTGAAAAGCTATCCCGACATTCGCCTGGAAGTGGTCACCGAGGAGAGCTTCGTCGACATGCTGGCGGCCGGGTGTGACGCCGGCATTCGCTACGACGAGCGCCTGGAGCAGGACATGATCGCCATCCCTATCGGCCCACGGTTCCAGCGCTTCGCGACCGCCGCATCGCCTGCGTACCTCGACGCCAGGGGCCGGCCCGAACATCCACGGGACCTGCTTGGGCATGCCTGCCTGACGGGCAAGTTTCCCAGCGGCGCCCTGCCCCTGTGGGAATATGAACGTGACGGCGAAACGATGAGCGTCGACCCGAGCGGCCCGTTGATCGTGCGTATTGGCGGCGCGATGGACCTGGCGGTACAGGCTGCGGTGGATGGGCTGGGCATTGTCCATCTGTTCGAGGACTGGTTGCGGCCCTACCTGGACAGCGGCGCCCTCGAGCCGGTGCTCGAACCCTGGTGGCAGCGCTTTACCGGGCCGTTCCTCTACTACCCCGGCCGCCGCTACCTGCCCTCGCCGCTGAGGGCTTTTGTGGATTTCATCCATGCACAACAGCGTGGGAGCGAGCCTGCTCGCGAAGGCGTCGGCACAGCCAATCTTCCCGCAAGCTGATACACCGCTATCGCGAGCAAGCTCGCTTCCACAGGGGATCGGCTGCGTAGCTAAAAATCCTGACCCTCCACAAATCCATTGTGGGAGCGAGCTTGCTCGCGATGGCGTCAGCACAGCCAACCTCCCCGCAAGCTGATACACCGCTATCGCGAGCAGGCTCGCTCCCACAGGGGTTCGGCTGTGTACCCGAAAATCCCGACCCTCCACAAATCCATTGTGAGAGCGAGCTTGCTCGCGATGGCGTCAGCACAGCCAACCTCCCCGCAAGCTGATACACCGCTATCGCGAGCAAGCTCGCTCCCACAGGGGTTCGGCTGTGTACCCGAAAATCCCGACCCTCCACAAATCCATTGTGGGAGCGAGCTTGCTCGCGATGGCGTCAGCACAGCCAACCTCCCCGCAAGCTGATACACCGCTATCGCGAGCAGGCTCGCTCCCACAGGGGATCGGCTGCGTAGCTAAAAATCCCGACCCTCCACAAATCCATTGTGGGAGCGAGCCTGCTCACGATGGCGCGTCAGCACAGCCAACCTCCCCGCAAGCTGATACACCGCTATCGCGAGCAGGCTCGCTCCCACAGGGGTTCGGCTGTGTACCCGAAAATCCCGACCCTCCACAAATCCATTGTGGGAGCGAGCTTGCTCGCGATGGCGTCAGCACAGCCAACCTCCCCGCAAGCTGATACACAGCTATCGCGAGCAGGCTCGCTCCCACAGGGGTCCGCTGCGTAGCTGAAATCCTGACCTGCCACAAGTCCATGTGGGAGCGAGCCTGCTCGCGAAGGCGGTCATGCATTCACCCCGTTGCCCGCTCGTCTCCCCGCCGCAAGGATTTTCGAACCAAGCCATTCGCCACGGCTCGGACCTACATGACACCGCTGAAAACCTCGCTGACGCGCTTCGACGTCACGGCTTGAACAGCGGGTAGATCAAGGCTTCTTTGCGTTTCACTGCCGGGAGTTTTCGTTATGTGTGACGGTCTGGTTCAACACGTTTCTTCAAAAGACTCCCTGGCGTATTTCGCCCAGCGAGACCCGCCCGGTAGCCGTTTCGGTACAAGCGCGCCCCCCCTGGACCTGTACGTGACAACGCCGCCCAAGGCTCAGGACGGGCACAGCCTGATCAAGCCAAACATGCAGGTCAGCGCCATTCGTCGTCGCGGTGGGCACTTGGAGTGCATCAAGGTTCGCTGGGGTTGGTCGCCGATCTGGTCGGTCGGAACGATGCCGCCGCTAACGCACCTGCCCTTGCATCTGGTGATGCGCTCCAAAGTCTTCGACCCCATCAAGCATGAAGGCCGCGTATTGGTCGCCGTGGAGGGTTGGTATGAGTCGCAAGCCCCCACCTCACCCTCCCAGGCGCAACGACTCACCTACACCACTTCGCGGCAATCGGCGCCGATCTTCCTGGCCGCCTTGGCCCAGGCCAGCGAGACCCCGTTTGGCTGTGACGGCCTGGCCCTGGTGACGTATGGCGACATCGCTAACCAGCAGCAGCGGGTCCTGGCCTTCAGTGCCGAAGAGGCGCTCGACTGGCTGGAGCCCGCGCTGGGATGGGAACAGGCACAACAACTGGCCGCACGCCTGAACGGCGCGCAACCGCCCCTTGAACCGGCGATGACAACCCAACGTCCGGCCCAAGGCGGCCTTTGATTCTGGGAGATCAGTTATGTACGTGATCATGGGCGCCACGGGCCACGTTGGCTCGGCCACGGCCCGCGCCTTGCTGGCCCCCGGGCATGCCGTGATTATCATGACCCGCAACGCCACCCACGCCACGCAATGGCGCGCCAGTGACGCGCAAATCGTCGAAGCGGATGCTGAAAACGTCGAATCGTTGCGCGCCGCGTTTCGGCTCGGGCGCAGGGCGTTCATTCTCAATCCGCCGGCCGCTCCCAGTACCGACACCGATGCGGTGGAACGGCGCACCGTTGCCAACATCCTGGCCGCCCTCGACGGCTCGGGCCTTGAGAAGATCGTCGTGCAATCCACCGCCGGCGCCCAGCCCGGCGAGCGTATCGGCGATCTCAGCGTCTTGTGGGAATTGGAAGAAGGGCTGCGCAACCAGTCGATCCCCGCGGCGATCAATCGCGGGGCTTATTACATGAGCAACTGGGACAGCCTGCTCGATACCGTGCGCGAGACCGGCAAGCTGCCGACGCTGTTTCCCGCCGACCTGGCCTTTCCCATGGTGGCGCCCCGGGACTTGGGCGAAGTGGCGGCCGCGCGATTGCTATCGTCGGTTGATGACATTGGCGTGCGCAACGTACAGGGGCCGCGCCTGTACTCGCCCAACGATGTGGCGCAGGCGTTTGCCCAGGCGCTCGGCCGGCCGGTCGAGGTCCAAGTGATCCCCAGGGACCAATGGGAAAGCAGCTTCCAGAGCCTCGGCTTCAGTCCCGCTGCGGCGCAGTCCTATGCGCGCATGAGCGCGGTCAGCCTCGACAGCGGCTTCGACGTGGGCGACGACGCCCTGCACGGCACCATGACGCTGGAGGCCCACATCCAGGCGCTGGTGCAGAACAACGGGCTGGGAACGCACGGATAAAGGAATGCAGGAACGACGCAGCAATGGGCGCTAAACTGCGGCGGTCCTTTTTCTTTTCCAGCATGAGGCTTTGCATGAGCAACCCAGATATCACGTTTATTCCAGATCCGGATGAGGACTCCATTTCCTCCGACGTCGCCGGTTTCGGCGGCCTGCTGGTTTCCACGCAAATCCCCACCCACGCCGACGGCAGCCTGGAACTGGGCGACATCACCCGGCAGAGCGAATGCACGCTGCAAGCCCTCAAGACCGCCCTGGAAGGCGCCGGCAGCTCCTTGGACCGGGTCCTGCACCTGACCATCTACCTGACCGACATGTCAGATCGCGCCGCGTTCAACGAAGTCTACAAACGCTTCTTCGCCAAACCCTGGCCGGTTCGCGCCGCAGTGGGCGTGGCCGCGTTGGCGGTTGAAGGAATGAAGGTGGAAGTGACGGCGATGGCGGCGAAGGGTTGAACAGGCCCACTGCACTTTTGTAGCGCTGCACTGCTTTTTGTGGCGAGGGAGCTTGCTCCCGCTGGACTGCGCCTGTAGGAGCTGTGTAGGAGCTGTGTAGGAGCTGTCGAGTGCAACGAGGCTGCGATCTTGTCCCAGACAATTGAGTCTCAAGCGAAAGATCAAGATCAAGATCAAGATCAAGATCAAGACCAAGATCAAGATCAAAAGATCGCAGCCTTCGGCAGCTCCTACAGAACCCAGCGGGAGCAAGCTCCCTCGCCACAGGGGTTTGCCTGCCAATCGCCTGGCAATCGCCTGGCAAATCCCCGCCTATACTTCTCTGCCAATCCCCCCGGGGCCTGCACTTCCAACAATAAAAAGCAGAGGTGGAACATGGTCTGGCAACAAGTCTACGATCCCTTCGGTAATCCGGTGCTGTCGACGCTCCTGGCGGCGGTTCCGGTGGTGGTGATGCTGGCGTCCCTGGCGTTCTTCCATGTCAAGGCGCACCTGGCGGCGTTGATGGCCTTGGCCTCGGCCTTGCTGATCGCGATCTTCGCCTTCGGCATGCCCGCCGGCATGGCCGGTTCGGCGGCACTGTATGGCGCGGCCAACGGCCTGCTGCCCATTGGCTGGATCGTCCTCAACATCATTTTCCTGCACCGGCTGACCACCGAGAACGGTTCGTTCAAGGTCTTGCAGGATTCCCTCGCCCGCATCACCGATGACCGGCGCCTGCAATTGCTGCTGATCGCCTTTTGCTTCGGTGCGTTCTTCGAGGGGGCGGCGGGTTTCGGCACGCCGGTGGCGGTGACCGGGGCAATCCTGATCGGGCTGGGCTTCTCCCCCTTGGCCGCCTCGGGCCTGGCACTGATCGCCAACACCGCGCCCGTGGCGTTCGGCGCCTTGGGTACGCCGATCATCACCCTGGCCAAGGTTACCGGGCTGGATGAAATGGAGTTGTCGATGATGGTCGGTCGGCAGTTGCCGTTTTTTTCGGTGATCGTGCCGTTCTGGTTGATCTGGGCGTTTGCCGGGTGGCGCAAGATGCTGGAAATCTGGCCGGCGATAATGGTGGCCGGCGTCAGCTTCGCCATCCCACAGTTCCTGGTATCGAACTACCACGGGCCGATGCTGGTGGATGTGATTGCCGCGCTGATTTCCATGGCCTGCCTCACCGGTTTTCTCAAGGTCTGGAAACCGGCCACGGTGCACACGTCCGCAGCGTTGTCGGGACGGGTCGACGATTCAAAAATCGACGCCAGCGAAGATGAAAAACCGCAGGCCAGCGGCACCTTTTCCAGTGATGCGCGACCGGCTGTGCTGCGGGCCTGGATGCCGTGGATCATCCTTACAGTCTTCGTATTCGCCTGGGGCACCCAGAGTTTCAAGAACCTGTTCGATACCCGCCCGGCGCTGGACCCGCAGACCCAATCGGCCAAGCTCGACCCACAAGGCAAGCCGATGCGTGAGGCCAACCCGATCTTCTCGCCCCTGGTGACCTTCGGCACCATCCACCAGCAGATCGAAAAAGTCCCGCCCGTGGTGCCCCAGCCTAAAACCGAGGAAGCGGTCTACAAGTTCAACTGGTTCACCGCCACCGGCAGCGGCATCTTCCTGGCGGCGATTCTCGGTGGCTTGCTGATGGGCTACTCCATCCCGCAACTGCTGCACCACTACCTGCGAACGCTCTGGGTGGTGCGCTACTCGCTGATTACCATCGTGGCGATGCTGGCCCTGGGGTTTCTCACACGCTACTCAGGCCTGGACGCGACCATGGGCCTGGCCTTCGCCGCCACGGGCATTTTCTACCCCATGTTCGGCACCCTGCTGGGCTGGCTCGGCGTGGCGCTGACCGGTTCGGACACGGCGTCCAACGTGTTGTTCGGTGGTTTGCAACGGGTGACAGCGGAACAGTTGGGGATCAGCCCGGTGCTGATGGCCGCGGCCAACAGTTCCGGCGGGGTTATGGGCAAGATGGTCGACGCACAGTCGATCGTAGTCGCCTCAACCGCCACCCGTTGGTACGGTCATGAGGGCGAAATCCTGCGCTACGTGTTTTTCCACTCGGTGGTGCTGGCGATTCTGGTGGGCGGGCTGGTGACGTTGCAGGCGTATGTGGCGCCGTTCAGTCAGATGGTCGTCGGCGGACATTGATAGCTAGGGATGTGAGGATGTGCTTTTGTTGGGAGTGGGCTTGTTCCCTCTCGCTTGCGGGGCGCTCACAAAGAAAGTAGGGAGCTGCGCGCCCCAGAGGG
>NZ_CAKKMI010000024.1:0-84080 GCF_918698105.1 Pseudomonas brassicacearum
ACACAACACCTGTGGCGAGGGAGCTTGCTCCCGCTGGGCAGCGCAGCGGCCCCGGTTTTTGCGGCTGCTGCGCACCCGAGCGGGAGCAAGCTCCCTCGCCACGATCATTCCAATGGATAGCCAGCCAAAACACAGGCGGCAGCGCAGACCTGCAAGCCAAAAGACCGCAGCCCTCGGCAGTTCCTACATCGGATCAAATGTAGGCGCTGTCGAGGGCTGCGGTCTTTTCGTTTCCTGCGTGTTTCATTTGCTACTGGTGATCTCGCCTCCCGAGTCCTGGTCAAAAAATTCCGGGATCGGATAGTTGAAGCTGTTGAGCCAACGCTGCATGGCCATCTCGCGCTCGGCGGCCGAGGCGGTTTGCAGGTTGGTGGAGGCCACCACGCCGCGAATCTGCAGTTGCATCCAACTCTCGGTGCCTTGCTGTGCGGGCGAAGAGGGGCCTGGGTCAATGGCCCAGGTGCTGCTGGAAAGGCTCACCATGAAGGCGATCATCAATGGTTTGGTCATCATTTCTTGGACTCCTCGTAACGCTCTACTTGACCGCGCCGATTGAGGCATCGACAACCTCGGTCAGGCGGTTGGCGGGTGACGTCACTGCGTTAGCGGCCGAACCTCTGATTTTTTCCGCACGGGCCTGGGCATCTGCCACTTGCTGGGGGCTCAGTTTGGCCATGTTCGCGAGCTCGGCGGCCTGCTTCCAGTTGTCCTGGTAGATCAGCACGGTCACCATGTTGAGCGCTGCCAGCGTGTCTGACTGCTGGAGCTCCATCGCGGTCATGAACTCGAAGCGGGCTTCTGAAATGCGTCGTTGGTTGAGGTAGACAACCCCCAGGTCGTTGCGGATCTTGCCTTCGGTCGGGGCCATTTTCGCTGCGCGTTCGAGGTATTGCGTAGCGGCGGTATTGTCGTTTTTGGCGGCCGCCAACTGGCCAAGGCCATGTTCACCGTCTGCGGCCAGGCATGTCCCGAGCAGGCTCTTGTACAGCGGTTCGGCCTCGTTGCGCCCCATCAGGCGCAGCACCCGAGCCTTGCGCAGGCGGACCTGGACCAAGTCCTCGGGCAAGCGTTCGAGGTTCGCCAGGCTGGCGTACAGACGACCTTCGTTGGCCATGTCTTCGGCCATGTTCAGGGCCAGTTCCTGGTCGGATTCGGGCTTGGCGCACTGGGTCGAGCGTGAAGCCACCACGCCGTTGCTGGCACAACCGGCGAGCATCAAGGTGGCCGCTATTGCAATCACTGTTTTCATCGAATGCCCCTTGGCAAGCCGTTGGACAATAGGTGCTTCGCTCATCTGGCGCCGGTTCATTGGGAAAGCCCGCTGCGGTTGTCGAACTCGCCATGTTCGAGGAAGTACATGCGGTAGAAATTCGGGTCGTAATTGCGCAGTTGCTCGCCCGGCAACGTCGGCAGTTGCGCGTCGGCGGCCAACGGTTGGACCAGGTGTGGCGTGACGATCATCAGCAGCTCGCGCTCTTCGCGGTTGATGGCGTTGTCGCGAAAGAACGCGCCGAGAATCGGCACATCGCCCAGCCCCGGAAACTTGTTCACCTGGGAGCTGTTGCGCGTGCTGATCAGGCCGCTGATGACGAAACTTTCGCCGTCAGCCAGGGCGATACTGGTATCGGTACGGCGTACCGTGAGCGCCGGAACCAGCGTCCCGGCGATGTTCACGGCATTGGTGAAATCCAGCTCGCTGACTTCCGGTGCCACCTTCAGCATGATGCGGTTTTTGCCGATGACGGTGGGCGTCAGGGTCAGGCGGATGCCGAACTCCTTGTACTCGATGGACACGTTGTCGCTGCCGGCGCTGGGCACCGGGATCGGCACTTCGCCACCGGCCAGGAAGCTCGCGCTCTGCCCACTGAGGGCCACCAGGCTCGGCCGCGCCAGGGTATAGGCGAAACCGCTGCCTTCCAGTGCGTTGATCATCAACAGTGTCTTACCGGTGGCGAAAGACAGGTTGAACATATCGTTATTGACCGGCAATGAGGGCCGGACAACACCGCCGATGGTGGGCAAGGTCCTCGGCGAACCGAACAGGAAATTGCCACGGCTGCCGAAAATCGACGTCGAGGCTTCCTTGAGTTTGGTCCGGCTGACTTCAACGAAACGGATGTCAGTCTGCACCTGGGCGAGCAGCATCGGGTCTTCGGAAGGGATGCTCGCTGCGCTGGTCAGCGCCTCAGTGGCCCGACCTTTGACAAAGACCATGCTCTGGCGCGGTATCTTCGAACAGTCGGTCCAGACCATCAGGCTGGTGGCGCCGGGCGCCAGGCCCGTGAGGATGAAGGCATCGCTGCCACTGGGCTGCACATCGGCAATTTTCGGGTCGCCGACTGCCAACTTCGTCACGGGGGCGAGGATGCGCAGTTCGCTCTGATGCCCTTGGCCGACCTCGAAGGTCGCCGGCAAATTGTCCAGTTGCGAACAGTTTGCCGCTGCGGCCTGGGCCGTATCCAAGCCAAGACCCATCCAGAAAAGGCCATGAATGAAATGTTTTAGAACGGGAGCAGTACGATGGGTCATGAAGTGATCCTCGATGAAGAGGCCATCCCTAGGCTTAACTATTTGCCTCGGATCACTTAAGAGGCCCGGGCTGCCCCTTTCCATCTCGCCTGACCGTTCATGGGTTCCGGTTTCAGGCCTCGTCGCTTACCAGCAAACGGGCGCATTTCACCGGCCTGACTGAACGACAGGCTGCTTGCAAACAACGTTTCGGTACCCGGGGTTTCCGGGATTTTCGAAGGCAACGACGGTGTCGATCAGGTTGCTCAGGAGCGTTTTGCCGACCCTGTCATCGCTTCTGTTTGACGGTAGTTCAAGCATGGCAAAGCGCCACGCCCTGATTCAAAAAAATGACTAAAAAGTGACGGAAGGGACAAGCTGCTCAAGTTGCCGTCAATTATTTGTCTTTTCGTGTGGGGAGGCGCTGTCGGCGGGCAGATTTGTCTGGGGTGAGATGAGGCCTGCGAGCCATTCCTGGTCGCAGGGGCTGGCGGATATCAGGCCACGTGGTAGTGCACTGACAATGTGCCTTTTTTCTGCGAAAGCGAGGCGATGGTGACTGTTCCCAGTTCCTGCAGGCGCGGCACGTGAGTGCCGCCGCAACCGTAGGCGGCCAGTTCACCGAAACCGACTTCGCGCAGCCCTTCGCGTAACGTGATCAGGCGCGGCAGGTCCTCGGCAATCCATTCGTCGATGCCTTGTTGAATGATCGAGATGTCCAGTTCCTGAGGGTTTTCCCCAGGCTGGAACTGCACGCGGCTTTCGCCGGGCCAGTGATGGGCCTTGATCGGCGTCCAGCCACGGGTCTGGGCGAAATGGCCGATCAGGTGCCCAGCCGAGTGCAGGCGCGAATTCAACTGTCGGCGCGGCGCATCCACGCTGATCGCAGTCATGCCCAAGGCCACCGGGCGGTCGAGGTAATGGACGATCTGTGGCCCTTCCTGGACCACGCGCAGCACCTGGCTTTCACCGATCCATCCGGTGTCGCAAGGCTGGCCGCCACCTTGGGGATGGAACAGCGTGGCGTGCAGCACCACGGCAAACTCATGGTCCCGGGGGCTGCAATCCAGGACTTCCACGTTGGCCTTGAGATCATCGCTATGGAAAAAGAGGCGAAGCGTCATGTGCCATGTCCACATCAGAAATTGTGACGGGATTATAGATAGGGCGTAAAAGGGTGATAATCCGTTAAAATTTCAATGGACTGTTGCGCCATGAGCACAAATCTACCGTTGCCGTTGCTGGCCGAAATGGCCATCTTCGTCAAGGTCGTGGAGACCGGCAGCTTCTCCGAGGCGGCCCGCCAGTCAGGTACATCACCGTCGGCCATCAGCCGCAGCATTTCTCGCCTGGAGAAGGCCCTGGCGACCCGCTTGTTGCAACGCACCACCCGCAAGTTGCGTCTGAGCGATGGCGGGGAAGAGGTGTTCAAGCGCTGTCAGGAAATGGTCGCCGCCGCTCGGTCGGTGATGGAGATCAGCGGGCAGTTCACCCAGGAGGCTGAAGGCCGCATCCGTGTCAGCGTGCCCAAGGCGGTGGGGCGTTTCGTGATCCATCCGCACATGCCCGAGTTCTTGCGTCGTTATCCGAAGGTCGATGTGGAGCTGTTCCTGGAGGACCGGCAGGTTGACCTGATCGACGATCACGTCGACCTGGCCATCCGGATTACCGACCAACCGCCGGTCGGGCTGGTGGGGCGTCAGTTGCTGACCATCGATCACCTGCTCTGCGCCACGCCGCAATACCTGGCTGAACACGGTACGCCCACGCACCCTCACGACTTGTTGGAACACAGCTGCATTTACCTGGGGGCAACCCCGAACGACGCGCGCTGGAAATTCAAGAAAGGCAGCAAGTCCGTCACCGTCGGCGTGCACGGGCGCTACGCGGCCAATCACACGGGCGTGCGGTTGGGGGCGGCCTTGCAGCACATCGGCATTGGCAGCCTGCCGTACTTCACCGCCCGCCATGCCTTGGAGCAAGGCTTGATCGTGCAGGTGTTGGCCGACTGGACGTTCCTGGCTTCCTATCACGGTGGCTTGTGGTTGCTGCATTCGCCAACCCGCTACCTCCCGCCCAAGCTGCGGGTGTTCATTGATTATCTGGTGGCGTGCCTGGAGAAGGAGCCGACCTTGGGCACGGTGGGCGGCGGGAGTGGCTCGGGCAAGGTCGCAACGGGTTATGAGTTGCCGGAGAGTGATGGGTTGTTTTGACCGGCCCTTTCGCGAGCAGGCTCGCTCCCACAAAAGGTCTGCTGTGCACATGAATATTGTGATCAATCACAAACAGTGTGGGAGCGAGCTTGCTCGCGATGAGGCCCGTCCAGGCAACACACTTTGGCAAAAAAAAAGCCCGCCGGGTTAACCGAGCGGGCTTTTGCATGTCGGGCCGCAATCAGTGCTTGCTGTCCTGGTCCGACATCGCCAGCAATTGCTTTTCCTGGTTCCAGTCGAAAGGCTCGTCGTTTTGCTCGGCTTCGAAACGACGTTCCTCCAAGGCCTGGTACAGGGCGATTTCTTCGTCGGGCATGTAGTGCAAGCAGTCGCCGGCGAAGTACCAGAGCAGGTCGCGAGGCACCAGGTGGGCGATTTGCGGATAACGGACGATCACTTGGCACAGCAGGTCCTGGCCCAGGTACTGGCTTTCGATCGGGTCGACGGGCAGCTGCGCGCGCAACTCGTCGAAGCGCTCCAGGAACAAGGCATGGCTTTCTTCGGGCACCTGTTCGGCCTCACCCACGGCGACCAGGATGCTGCGCAAGTGGTCAAGCAAGACAAGGTGATCGGCAACGACATTGGACACGAGATAAGTCCTCAAGAGCAAAACGGGCGCAGGAGTATAAAGCCCTTGCGCCTGCTTTTATAGGTGAGGAGCGTAGCTGGCCGTCAGGATCAACGGACCTTGCCTTGCGCCAGAGTCAACTCGTCCTTATCAAAATCATCCACATCGATGACTTTGCGCCGCGCCGCCTCGGCCGCGCGCAAGGTCTGCGCTTCAGCGGCTTGCAGCACACCCGCTTCCAGGGCGGCGTCGATGAGGGGTTCGCCCGGCGCTGGGTTGAGCTGACCCTGCTTGAGCGCCACGTGCAGTTTCTTGTGCAGCGGATGGGCGGCGGCCAGCAGATCGGCGGCATGTTGCAGGGCGCCCACCGGATCGTCGGCCGATTGCGGGCGATAGCAGCCCTGCAGCAACTCTTCGAGGGTCGGGTCACCCTTGGGCCGACCGATGACCGCCGCCACCTCGGCGTCGAGCCTGTCGCTCGGGCCCTTGTGACGACGACCGAAGGGGAACACCACCAGGCGCAACAGGCAGCCCAGCACCCGATTCGGGAAGTTGCTCAGCAGTTCATCCAGCGCACGCTCCGACTGGCCCAGGCTTTCCTCCATGGCCCAGGTGAACAGCGGTGTCATGTGGTCCGGCGAGTCCAGGTCGTGATAGCGCTTGAGCGCGGCGGACGCCAGGTACAGGTTGCTCAATACGTCGCCCAGACGGGCCGACAAGCGTTCCCGGCGTTTGAGTTCACCCCCCAGCAGCATCATGCTCAGGTCCGCCAGCAGGGCGAACGCCGCCGCCTGCCGGTTGAGGGCGCGGAAATAACCTTGGCTCAAGGCATTGCCGGGAGCCTTCTCGAAATGCCCCAGGCCGAGGTTGAGCACCAGGGTGCTGGCGGCGTTGCTCACGGCAAAACCAATGTGCTTGAGCAGCAAGGCGTCGAATTCGACCAGCGCCTGGTTCTTGTCTTCACGGCTTGCCAAGGCCATTTCCTTGAGCACGAACGGATGGCAGCGAATGGCGCCCTGGCCAAAGATCATCAGGTTGCGCGACAGAATGTTCGCGCCTTCGACCGTGATGAAGATCGGCGCACCTTGCCAGCTGCGACCCAGGTAATTGTTCGGGCCCATGATGATGCCCTTGCCGCCATGCACGTCCATGGCGTGGCTGATGCACTCGCGGCCGCGTTCGGTCAGGTGGTACTTGAGAATGGCCGACAGCACCGAAGGTTTTTCCCCCAGGTCCACGGCGTTGGCGGTCAGCATGCGCGCAGCATCCATCATCCAGGCGTTGCCACCGATGCGCGCCATGGCTTCCTGGATACCTTCGAACGCCGACAACGGTACGTTGAATTGCTCGCGCACCTGGGCGTACTGGCCCGTTACCAGGCTGGTGAACTTCGCAGCACCGGTGCCCACCGCCGGCAGGGAAATCGAGCGCCCGACCGACAGGCAGTTCATCAGCATCATCCAGCCTTTGCCGAGCATTTCCTGGCCGCCAATGAGGAAGTCCAGCGGGATGAACACGTCCTTGCCCCAGTTCGGCCCATTCATGAACGCGGCGCCAAGAGGCAGGTGACGGCGGCCGATATGCACACCAGGGGTGTCAGTGGGAATCAAGGCGAGGCTGATGCCCAGGTCTTCTTCGTCACCCAGCAGGTGGTCGGGGTCGTACGCCTTGAAGGCCAGGCCCAGGAGGGTGGCCACCGGGCCGAGGGTGATGTAGCGCTTTTCCCAGTTCAGGCGCAGGCCCAATGTTTCCTGGCCTTCCCATTCACCCTTGCAGATGATGCCGGTGTCGGGCATCGCCCCGGCGTCGGAGCCGGCCAGCGGCCCGGTCAGGGCGAAGCAGGGAATGTCGTCGCCACGGGCCAGTCGCGGCAGGTAATGGTCGCGTTGTTCATCGGTGCCGTAGTGCAGCAGCAGTTCGGCCGGGCCGAGGGAGTTGGGGACCATCACGGTGGAGGCCAGGTCGCCGCTGCGCGTGGCCAGTTTCATTGCCACCTGGGAGTGGGCATAGGCGGAGAAGCCCTTGCCGCCGTATTCCTTCGGAATGATCAGCGCGAAGAACCCGTGCTCCTTGATATGGGCCCAGGCTTCAGGCGGCAGGTCCATGGCCTGGCCGATCTGCCAGTCGCTGACCATCGCGCAGAGGGCTTCGGTGGGGCCGTCGAGGAACGCTTGCTCCTCCTCGGTCAGTTGCACCTTGGGGTAGGCCAGCAGCAAGTCCCAATCCGGGCGGCCGCTGAACAGTTCGCCGTCCCACCACACCGTGCCGGCGTCGATGGCGTCGCGCTCGGTCTCGGACATGGGCGGCAGGGTTTTCTGGAACCAGTCGAACATCGGCGCACTGAAATACCGCCGGCGCAGGTCCGGTAGCAGCAGCGGGGCCGCGACAGCTGCGAGTACCACCCAGAGGATCAGCAGCAGCCAGCCGGGCGCATGGCTGAAAATGCCCATGGCCAACAGGTAGACCGCGACGATACCCAGCGCGGGCAGCGGGTCGATGCGCCGGTGCGCCAGCCAGGCGATCCCGACGACCAGGACCAGTATCCACAACAACAGCATATGTAATCCTCCGTGAACCAAGGCAAAACCGACCTTCAGAGCTTAGACGGCATCTGCAAAACCGGCGGTCGGCGCAATGTGATTGATTTCGTGGGAAACCCTGGGTGCATTGCGCCAGTCTGGTTGGCAACAGCCGTGGGAAATCGTTCGTTAACAAGGTGAGAAAACGCCATTGTTTGGCCGGAATGCCGTTATCGCTGGCTGGGGGCTGTGGATAAACTCGAGGCAAGCCCGGTGATATTCCCCGAGAGGTTTTCCTTATATGCAGCAATACCTGAACCCCGGCCCCTTCATCGACTGCGATCACCCCGCGGTCATCGACTTCACCGAAATCCACCGCGGCGTCGATCGCGACCCGCTGGCACAGGCGGTCAGCCTGTATTACGCCGTGCGCGAGGCGGTGCGCTACAACCCCTACACCTTCAGCCGCGACCCGGCGACCCTGCGCGGCAGTTACGCGCTGGCTGCCGGCGAAAGCTATTGCGTGCCCAAGGCTACCTTGCTGGCCGGCTGCGCCCGGCATTGCGGCATCCCGGCGCGCATCGGCCTGGCGGATGTCCGCAACCACCTGTCCACGCCGCGCTTGCTGGAATTGCTCAGGAGCGATGTGTTCGCCATGCACGGTTATACCGAGCTGTACCTGAACGACCGCTGGGTCAAGGCCACGCCGGCATTCAACCAGGGGCTGTGCGAGTTGTTCGACGTGGCCCCGCTGGAATTCGATGGTCGCCACGACAGCGTTTTCCACCCGTTCAACCGTCAAGGCGCCAAGCTGATGGAGTACGTCACCGAGCACGGCCAGTTCGCCGATGTGCCCGAAACGTTCTTCTTCCAACACCTGGAGAAATGCTACCCACACCTGTTCGGCGATCAAGTGCCGCTCCTGCTGGGTGACATGCAGGGTGATTTGAGTCGCGCCTGATCCGGCGTATGCTGCGGCGGCATTTATCCATCGAGGGACGCCGTGATGTTGAAGATCTGGGGCCGCAAAAATTCATCGAATGTGCGCAAGGCATTGTGGTGCGCCGAAGAGCTGGGGTTGGCTTACGAGTCCATCGACGCTGGCGGTGCATTCGGGGTGGTCGACACGCCTGAGTACCGCGCGAAGAACCCCAACGGCCGCGTGCCGATGATCGAAGACGACGGCTTCGTGCTCTGGGAATCCAACACCATCGTGCGTTACCTGGCTGCTCGCCATGCGTCGGGTTCGGCCTGGTATCCCGCTGACGTACAGGCACGCGCTGCGGCTGAAAAATGGATGGACTGGACCACCTCCAGCTTTGCCGCACCGTTTCGCACGGTGTTCTGGGGCGTGTTGCGCACCCCGGCCGAGCAACAGGACTGGGCGGCCATCAACGCGGCGATCAAAGAGTGCGACGACTTGCTGGCGATGGTCGAGCAGACCTTGAGTGAGCAGCCCTACCTGTCGGGTGCTGAAATCGGCATGGGTGATATTCCCCTGGGCAGTTTCATTTATGCCTGGTTCGAGATGCCCATCCAGCGCGCCGAGCGACCTGGCGTGCAGGCCTGGTACGCGCGCTTGCAGCAGCGTCCGGCCTACCGCAAGGCGGTCATGACCGCGTTGACTTAATACTTACTATCGACACACTTGACTGTACTTGTGCGGTGACGCCAAGCACCATTGGCTTCGTGCGCCGTGGTTGCATTGCTCGCCGCCCGCCCTTATCTATTCTTTTCTTTCCTCCCTTCTTGGTGCGTAATCCGATATGAGTTCCGCTCTGTCCATCCGGCAGCTAACCAAAACCTACGGCAACGGTTTCCAGGCCTTGAGTGGTATCGATCTGGATGTCGCCGAAGGTGACTTTTTCGCTTTGCTCGGCCCCAATGGCGCCGGCAAATCCACCACCATCGGCATTCTTTCCACGCTGGTGAACAAGACCAGCGGCACGGTGAGCGTCTTTGGTCATGACCTGGACCGCGAGCCCGCCGCCCTCAAGCGCTGCATTGGCGTGGTGCCCCAGGAATTCAACTTCAACCAGTTCGAGAAGACCTTCGACATCGTCGTGACCCAGGCCGGTTACTACGGCATCCCGCCGAAGATCGCCAACGCGCGCGCCGAGCAGTACCTGACCCAATTGGGCCTGTGGGACAAGCGCGACGTGCCGTCCCGTTCATTGTCCGGCGGCATGAAACGGCGCCTGATGATTGCTCGTGCGCTGGTGCATGAGCCGCGCCTGTTGATCCTCGACGAACCGACTGCCGGCGTGGACATCGAACTGCGTCGTTCGATGTGGACCTTCCTCACCGAGCTGAACCAGAAAGGCATCACCATCATCCTCACCACCCATTACCTGGAGGAGGCTGAGCAGTTGTGCCGCAACATCGGCATCATCGACCACGGCACCATCGTCGAGAACACCAGCATGCGCCAGTTGCTCAGCCAACTGCATGTGGAAACCTTCCTGCTGGACCTGAAAAACGACCTGAAGGCGGCCCCCCAGCTCATGGGTTACCCAGCCCGCCTGGTAGACAGCCACACCCTGGAAGTCCAAGTGGACAAAGCCGTGGGTATCACCGGGCTGTTCGCCCAACTGGCCCTGCAAAACATTGAAGTGCAGAGCCTGCGCAACAAAACCAATCGCCTCGAGGAGTTGTTCGTGTCCCTGGTGGAGAAAAATCTGGCGAAGGTGGCGGTATGAGCATGAGTTCCGAACTGCGCCCCAACCTCATCGCCCTCAATACCATCGTTTACCGTGAGGTTCGGCGTTTCATGCGGATCTGGCCGCAGACGCTACTACCGCCGGCCATCACCATGGTCTTGTACTTCGTGATCTTCGGTAACCTGATCGGCCGGCAGATCGGCGACATGGGTGGCTTCACGTACATGGACTACATCGTGCCGGGGCTGATCATGATGTCGGTGATCACCAACTCCTATGGCAACGTGGTGTCGAGTTTCTTCGGCAGCAAGTTCCAGCGTTCGATCGAAGAACTGATGGTCTCGCCGGTGTCGCCCCATACGATCCTCATCGGCTACACCCTGGGTGGCGTGTTGCGCGGCTTGGCAGTGGGCCTGATCGTGACCCTGCTGTCGTTGTTCTTCACCCATTTGCAGGTGCATCACCTGGGGGTGACGGTATTGGTGGTGGTGCTCACAGCCACGATTTTTTCGCTGCTGGGCTTCATCAATGCCGTGTTTGCGCGCAACTTCGATGACATCTCCATCATCCCGACGTTCGTGCTCACGCCGCTGACCTACTTGGGCGGGGTGTTCTACTCGATTTCCCTGCTGCCGCCGTTCTGGCAGACCGTGTCCCTGGCCAACCCGGTGCTGCACATGGTCAACGCCTTTCGCTACGGCATCCTCGGGGTATCGGACATCAAGATCAGCATCGCCATTACTTTCATGCTGGTGGCGACCGTGGTGCTCTACATCGGTTGCGCGCGGTTGCTGGTCAGCGGGCGCGGCATGCGCACCTGACCCCATCCTCCTGTGGGAGCGAGCTTGCTCGCGATGGCGTCAGATCATTCATTAACCTGTTGACTGACACACCGCTATCGCGAGCAAGCTCGCTCCCACCTTGATCTTCATGAGGTCACAGATTTAAGGCCGAAGAGGATCAGGTGTGGGAGCGAGCTTGCTCGCGATGGCGTCAGTCGACACACCACAAAAAAAAGGCCTCCATTCCCAGGAGGCCTTTTTTGCATTTCACATCCGGCTCTTCTTGCGCCGCTTCCACTGTCGGGCCACCCACCAGCGCCAGTAACTCATAGTGACGAAGTAGGCGAGGGCGCCGAGTACCAGGCCTGTCACCACTGAGCCGAGCAGGAACGGCTGCCACAAGGTGGACAACTGGCCGCTGATCCATTCCCAGGTCAGTTCTTCGGGCAGCGTCCGGGCGGGCACGTCCATCAGCCAGGCGCCGGTCTGGTAAGTGCAGAAGAACACCGCCGGCATGGTGATCGGATTGGTCAGCCACACCAGGCTCACCGCAATCGGCATGTTGCCGCGCACCGTGATGGCCAGTGCGGCGGCCAGCAACATTTGCAACGGGATCGGCAAGAATGCGGCAAACAGACCAACAGCCATCGCCCGGGCGACAGAGTGCCGATTGAGGTGCCAAAGGTTGGGATCGTGCAGCAGGGTGCCGAGAAAACGTAAGGATTTATGTTCCCGAATGCTTTCTGGGTCTGGCATGTAACGTTTGAAAAGGCGCCGGGGCATAAGGCTTCTCGGTCGGTTCAACGCATTAAGGCCGCAAGTATGTCCGGATTCTACGGCTGACAGATTCAGACTTTGTGACAATTGATAACGCCCGCGGTGCCGTTAACCGTCTATGCCTGAAGAGGGCACTCTCAAGGACGGGTTATGCGCACAGGGTTAGTCGCGCTTGCACTGGGGCTGTTGGCCCCGATTTTTTTGACGGCACTGCCACCGTTCTGGCTGATCGCAGCCATGCCGGTGCTGGCGCTGATGGTGTTGCCGTTTCGAACCTACCCGCTGGGTTTTTTCCTGTTCGGGCTGGCCTGGGCCTGTCTGTCGGCGCAGTGTGCGCTGGACGACCGGTTACCCATCGCGCTCGACGGCGAAACTCGCTGGGTCGAGGGGCGCGTGGTCGGTTTGCCGCAACAGGGCGAAGGCGTGGTGCGCTTCGAACTGGCCGATGTCGATTCACGCCGTACCCGTCTTCCGACGGCGATGCGCCTTGCCTGGTACGGTGGTCCGTCGATCAACAGCGGCGAACGATGGCGATTGGCGGTGAAGCTCAGGCGGCCCTCCGGGCTGCTGAACCCGCACGGCTTCGACTATACGGCCTGGTTGCTGAGCCGCGGCATCGGCGCGACCGGTACGATCAAGGATGGCCGTCTCCTGCAAGCGGCCCGGGGCGCCTGGCGCGATGGGATGCGCCAGGCGCTGGCACAGGTCGATGCCCACGGTCGTTCCGGCGCGCTGGCGGCTCTGGTCCTGGGCGACGGCGGCGGGCTGAGTCGCGAGGATTGGCAGGTGCTGCAAGACACCGGCACCGTCCACTTGCTGGTGATCTCCGGGCAACACATCGGCCTGCTCGCCGGCCTGGTGTACCTGTTGGTGGCCGGTGCGGCGCGTTATGGCCTGTGGCCGGTGGGGCTGGCCTGGTTGCCTTGGGCCTGTGCGCTGGCTTTCTGCGCCGCCCTGGGCTACGGCTTGCTCGCCGGCTTCGAGGTGCCGGTGCGACGGGCCTGCGCGATGATCGGCCTGGTGTTGCTGTGGCGCTTGCGTTTCAAACAGCCAGATCCTTGGTGGGCATGGCTGCTGGCCTTCGTCGGGGTGCTGCTGTTCGACCCCCTTGCCAGCTTGCGGCCGGGGTTCTGGTTGTCGTTTGCGGCCGTCGCCATCTTGATGTTCACCTTTGGCGCTCGCCTGGGACCCTGGCGCTGGTGGCAAACCTGGACCCGTGCCCAATGGCTGGTTGCGCTCGGCCTGTGTCCGTTGTTGTTGATCGTGGGCCTGCCGGTCAGCCTCAGCGGGCCGCTGGTGAACCTGCTCGCGGTGCCCTGGATCAGCCTGCTGGTATTGCCGCCAGCGCTGCTTGGCACGGCGTTGTTGCCGGTGCCGCTCGTGGGCGAAGGCCTGCTGTGGATCGCCGGCGGGCTGCTCGATCTGCTGTTCAAGGGGCTGGCGCTGGTTGCCGGGCGAATGCCCGCCTGGGTCCCGGCTGCGGTCCCGCCCTGGGCCTTGGCTATCGCCGCCTTCGGTGCTTTTTTGCTGCTGTTGCCAAAAGGTGTGCCGCTACGTGTACTGGGGTGGCCGATGGTGTTGCTGATGGTTTTTCCACCGCAAGAACACCTGCCGCAAGGACAAGCCGAGATCTGGCAACTGGACGTGGGCCAAGGGCTGGCGGTGCTGGTGCGGACCCGGCGGCACACCCTGCTTTACGACGCCGGGCCGCGCTTTGGCGAGGCCGATGCGGGCGAACGGGTCGTACTGCCGGCCTTGCGCAAACTGGGTGTGCGCGGCTTGGACCTGATGCTGCTCAGCCATGCCGACGCCGATCACGCTGGCGGTGCCCGCGCTGTGCGCAATGGGCTGCCGACGCTGGAAGTGATCAGCGGCGATCCCGATGCGCTGCCCGCCGAGCTGCTGGCAGGGCCTTGCGACAGTGGCAGGCGCTGGGAATGGGACGGGGTCGGGTTCGAGCTGTGGCGCTGGGCCTCTGCTGTCGAGAGCAACCAGAAATCCTGCGTCTTGCTGGTCGAGGCCGGCGGGGAGCGCCTGCTGTTGACCGGCGATATCGACATCCCTGCCGAACGTGCCTTACTCGACGCGGCCCTGGCGGTGCCGATCCAGTGGCTGGCCGCGCCGCATCACGGCAGCCGCAGTTCGTCGTCGATGGCGTTGCTGTCACGTCTCCAGCCGCATTCGGTATTGATCTCCCGAGGGCAGGGCAACGCGTTCGGCCACCCTCATCCCCAAGTGATGGCGCGGTATCGACGCTCGGGCCTGGCGATCTACGACAGCGCCGAGCAGGGCGCCATTCGTCTGCAACTGGGGGCTTTCGAGGTGCCGCGCACCGAGGCCGGGCATCGACGTTATTGGCGTGATCCGCCCGCAGTCGGGCCACCGGCGCAATATTGATCCAGCGCAATCGGCTGATGCGCTTATCGGTGGGGCGGGTCTGCAAGGCGAGTCTGTGTGATAAAGTGGCGCACTTTTTCGAGGGGGCAGTCACTGTGTGGGAATTGGTCAAATCCGGCGGTTGGATGATGTTGCCGATCATTCTGAGTTCCATCGCGGCACTGGGTATCGTTGCCGAACGCCTGTGGACCCTGCGGGCCAGCCGCGTGACCCCGGACCATCTGCTCGGGCAGGTCTGGGTCTGGATCAAGGACAAGCAGCTGAACAAGGACAAGCTCAAGGAGCTGCGCGCCAGTTCGCCCTTGGGGGAAGTCCTCGCCGCCGGCCTGGCGAACTCCAAGCATGGTCGCGAGATCATGAAGGAGTGCATCGAGGAAGCTGCCGCTCGGGTCATCCATGAACTGGAGCGCTATATCAGCACCCTGGGAACCATCGCCGCCATGTCCCCCCTGTTGGGCCTGCTGGGTACGGTGTTGGGCATGATCGACATCTTCAGTGCGTTCACCGGCTCCGGCATGACCACCAACGCCGCAGTACTGGCGGGGGGCATTTCCAAAGCCTTGATCACCACCGCCGCCGGCCTGATGGTGGGTATTCCGGCTGTGTTTTTCCACCGATTCCTGCAACGCCGCGTCGACGAGCTGGTGGTGGGCATGGAGCAGGAGGCCATCAAGCTGGTCGAGGTGGTGCAGGGGGACCGTGACGTGGACCTGGCTGGGGACAAGAAGTGAAATTCCGCCGCAAGCCACGGGAAAACATCGAGATCAACCTTGCGTCGCTGATCGACGTGGTGTTCATCCTGCTGCTGTTTTTTGTCGTGACCACCACCTTCACCCGAGAAACCCAGCTCAAGGTTGAATTGCCGCAGGCCGTCAGCGGCTCGCCCGCCGAAGACCAGCAACTGAAGAACCTGGAAATCACCATCAGCGCCGAAGGGACGTTCTCGGTGAACAACCAGTTGCTGCCCAAGAGCGACCTGGCGAGCCTGATCGAAGCCCTGCAGAAAGAGTCTGGCGGCGACACCAACCTGCCGCTGTCCATCAGCGCTGACGGCAAGACCCCTCATCAATCGGTGATCACCGCCATGGACGCGGCCGGCAAGCTCGGTTTCAGCCATCTGCGCATGACCACGGTCGAGGCGGCTCCCGCACCCTGATGGCCATGTCCGATCGATTGCTTGCCGCGTGGTACGAAGGTCACCCGGCCCTGACCCTGCTGCGGCCGCTGGAGTGGTTGTACCGACGGGTGGTGGTCGGCAAGCGTGAGCGTTTCCTGGCGGGGGAAGGGCTGATCTACCAGCCCCCCGTGCCGTTGGTGGTGGTGGGCAATATCACCGTCGGTGGCACTGGCAAGACGCCGTTGATCCTGTGGATGATCCAGCACTGCCAGCGCAGTGGCCTGCGGGTCGGCGTGGTCAGCCGTGGGTACGGCGCCAAGCCGCCGCAACTGCCCTGGCGCGTCGCGGCCGAGCAGGGCGCCGATGTCGCGGGTGATGAGCCACTGTTGATCGTCCAGCGCACCGGTGTGCCGTTGATGATCGACCCTGAGCGCAGCCGCGCGGTCCAGGCATTGGTGGAGAGCGAACCGCTGGACCTGATCCTGTCCGACGACGGCATGCAGCATTATCGGATGGCCCGGGACCTCGAGTTGGTGTTGATCGACAACGCCCGTGGCCTGGGTAACCGGCGTTGCCTGCCTGCCGGGCCGTTGCGCGAGCCGGTCGAGCGCCTGCAATCGGTCGATGCGGTGCTGTACAACGGCGCCAGCGCCGACCCCGAAGACGGTTTCGCCTTCCAATTGCGCCCCACCGCGCTGGTGAACCTGGCCAGCGGCGAGCGGCGCTCCCTTGACCATTTTCCACCCGGCCAGGCCCTGCATGCCGTGGCCGGCATCGGCAATCCCCAGCGTTTCTTCAAGACCCTCGAAACGCTACACTGGCGGCCAATACCGCATGGGTTTGCCGACCACGCCGAATACAGCGCCCAGGCCTTGAGTTTCACGCCATCGCTGCCGGTGGTCATGACGGAAAAGGACGCAGTCAAATGCCGTGCCTTCGCCGCACCCGACTGGTGGTACCTGGCGGTAGACGCCGCGCCGTCGCCGGCCTTCGTGGCCTGGTTCGATACGCAGTTGATGCGCCTGTTGCCGGATCGGCTTTTGCCTTAAAACCTTTTATCCAGGGGAATTCCATGGACACCAAACTGCTCGACATTCTGGCCTGCCCGGTCTGCAAAGGCCCGCTCAAGCTCAGCGCCGACAAGACCGAACTGATCAGCAAGGGCGCCGGCCTGGCCTACCCGATTCGCGACGGCATTCCGGTGATGCTCGAAAGCGAAGCCCGCACCCTGACCACCGACGAGCGCCTGGATAAATGACCGCAGCCTTTACCGTTGTCATTCCGTCGCGCTTCGCCTCGACGCGCCTGCCCGGCAAGCCGTTGCTGTCGATTGCCGGCAAGCCGATGATCCAGCACGTCTGGGAGCAGGCCTGCAAAAGCAGCGCCCAGCGTGTGGTGGTGGCGACTGACGATGCGCGCATCGTCGAGGCCTGCAAAGGCTTTGGCGCCGAGGTCGTGCTGACCCGCGAAGACCATAATTCCGGCACCGATCGCCTGGCGGAGGTCGCGGCGAAACTCGGTCTTGCCGCCGACGCGATCATCGTCAATGTGCAAGGTGACGAGCCGTTGATCCCGCCGAGCGTGATCGATCAGGTCGCGGCCAACCTCGCGGCCCACACCGAGGCGCGCATGGCCACCCTGGCCGAGCCGATCAAGGATGTGCAGACGCTGTTCAACCCCAACGTGGTCAAGGTGGTCAGCGACCTCAATGGCCTGGCGTTGACCTTCAGCCGCGCGACGTTGCCCTGGGCGCGGGACGCATTCGCCCAAAGCCGTGACGTGATGCCGGAGGGCGTGCCGTACCGCCGCCACATCGGCATCTATGCCTACCGCGCGGGCTTTCTCCAGGACTTCGTCGCCTGGGGTCCGTGCTGGCTGGAAAACACCGAAGCCCTGGAACAGCTGCGTGCCCTGTGGCACGGCGTGCGGATCCACGTCGCCGATGCACTGATCGCCCCGCCGACCGGCGTCGACACGGCCGAAGACCTCGAGCGCGTTCGTCGCCTGCTGGAGGCCTGATGCGGGTCCTGTTCGTCTGCCTCGGCAATATCTGCCGCTCGCCCACCGCCGAAGGCATCCTGCGCCACAAGTTGCGCGAGGCCGGGCTGGCCGGGCAGGTGGAAGTCGCTTCTGCCGGCACCGGCGACTGGCACGTCGGCAAGGCTCCAGACAAGCGCAGCCAAGCGGCGGCCCTGAGGCGTGGCTACGATTTGTCGGCCCAGCGCGCGCAACAGGTGACCCGCGCCGATTTCGTCGCCTACGACCTGATCCTGGCGATGGACAGCAGCAACCTGCGCAATCTCAAGGCCCTGCAACCGGCCAATGGCAAGGCCGAGCTGGATCTGTTCCTGCGTCGCTACGAAGCCGAACTCGACGATGTGCCGGACCCGTACTACGACGGCGAACAAGGCTTCGAGCAAGTGCTGGACCTGATCGAACGCGCTACCGATCGCCTGGTGATCGAATTGAAGGGGCGGTTATGACCTTGCAGGTTCGGGCGGGCGTCAGCCTCAAGCCGTTCAACAGCTTCGGTGTGGACGTCATCGCCCGGTTGTTCGCCGAAGCCCATAGCGATGACGATGTTCGCCAGGCGCTGGCTTATGCCACCGAACATGCCGTGCCATTGCTGGTCATCGGTGGCGGCAGCAACTTGCTGCTGACCGGTGACATCGATGCCTTGGTGCTGCGCATGGCCAGCCACGGCATTCGCCTGCTCAGCGATGACGGCGAGCGCGTGGTGGTCGAAGCCGAAGCAGGGGAGCCGTGGCACCCGTTCGTCCAGCACACGCTGGCACAAGGTTGGTCGGGCCTGGAAAACCTCAGCCTGATTCCCGGCACCGTGGGCGCGGCACCGATGCAAAACATCGGCGCCTATGGTGTGGAGATCAAGGACGTCTTCTCCGGTCTCACCGCGCTGGATCGCCAGACCGGCGAGCTGCGCGATTTCGGCCTTGAAGACTGTCGGTTTGCATATCGCGACAGCCTGTTCAAGCAGCAAGCGGGGCGCTGGTTGATCCTGCGGGTGCGTTTTGCCCTCAGCCGCGCCGCGCACTTGCATCTGGAGTACGGTCCGGTGCGCCAGCGATTGACCGAGCAGGGCATCGAGCAGGCAACACCCACCGATGTGAGCCGGGCCATTTGCAGCATCCGCAGCGAAAAACTGCCGGACCCGGCCGTGTTGGGCAATGCCGGCAGCTTCTTCAAGAACCCGCTGGTGCCGGCCGCGCACGTGGCGCACTTAAAGCTGCAATACCCTGACCTGGTGGCTTATCCACAGCCTGAAGGGCAGATGAAAATCGCTGCCGGCTGGCTGATCGAACGGGCCGGCTGGAAGGGCTTTCGCGAAGGTGATGCCGGGGTGCACAAGTTGCAGGCGTTGGTGCTGGTCAACTACGGCAGTGCCACGGGCCCGCAACTGTTGGACCTGGCCCTGCGCATCCAGAAAGACATTGCCGAGCGTTTCCAGGTCGAGCTGGAAATGGAACCCAATCGGTACTGAGCGACTTTTACGCAAGCGCCTGAAAAACGCCCTGCACACCCTGCGCACAAGCATTTGTGCAGGATTGTGCAGGGCGTTTTGCGTGATCCTGGGTTAATTTAGCTTCCTAACGATGCGACCATCGCATCCTAAAGGCCCGATGCAGACGCCTGCGTGCGCCGGCATAAGAGAGCCTGATCAGCCTGAGCCAGTCTGCGACAACCGAACCGCTACCTAAGCGGCAGATTGCTCGACCCCATAATTCGATCACTGTGCGGGCGTGCCCATGATTACCCTGAAACTCAATGGAAAAGACCATCAACTGGATGTGACCGAGGACATGCCGCTGCTGTGGGCTATCCGGGATGTGGCCGGTTACAACGGCACCAAATTCGGCTGCGGCATGGGCCTGTGTGGCGCCTGCACCATCCACATCGACGGCGCCCCGGCGCGCAGTTGCATCACGCCCATCGGTTCTGTGAATGGACAAAATGTCAGCACCATCGACGAGCTTCATGTCGATCCGGTCGGGCAAATCGTCCAGAAGGCCTGGCTCGACACGGCGGTGGCCCAGTGCGGTTACTGCCAGGGTGGGCAGATCATGTCCGCGACCGCCCTGCTCAAGACCAACCCCAACCCGAGCGATGAGCAAATCCAAGAAGCCATGGTCGGCAACCTCTGCCGTTGCGGCACCTACAACCGGATCAAGACCGCTATCCGCCAGGCCTCCACTCACCTGAAGGAGGCCAAGGCATGAGCCGCTTGCCCGATGATTTTGTCCTGAGTAACCTCAGCCGTCGCGGCTTTCTCAAAGGCGCGAGTGCCACCGGTGTGCTGGTGCTGGCGGCCACGTGGGGCCTGCCGGAGGCCTTTGCCGAGGAAAAGAAATTCGGCGCCGAGGGCATGCCCCATGGCGCGGTCGACGACCCGAAGGTGTACGTCAGCATTGCCGCTGATGGCAGCGTGACCGTGATCTGCAACCGTTCGGAAATGGGCCAGGGTGTGCGCACCAGCCTGAGCATGGTCGTGGCCGATGAGCTGGAGGCCGACTGGGCGCGTGTGAAGGTGCAACAGGCGCCGGCCGATGAGGCGCGCTTCGGCAACCAGGACACCGACGGTTCACGCAGCATGCGTCATTGGTACGAGCCGATGCGCCGTTGCGGTGCCGCTGCGCGGACCATGCTGGAACTGGCCGCCGCTGCGCAGTGGAAGGTCCCGGTCGGTGAGTGCCATGCCCAACTGCACAAAGTGCTGCACCAGCCTTCGGGGCGTGAACTGGGTTATGGCGAATTGGCCGCGGCCGCCAGTGCCTTGCCGGTGCCGGGGCGTGACAGCTTGCGCCTCAAATCGCCTTCGGAGTTCCGCTACATCGGCAAGGAGGCGAGCCGGGCCATCGATGGCGCGGACATCGTCAACGGTCGTGCCGTGTTTGGTGCCGATGTGCATTTCGACGGCATGCTCTACGCCGTCATCGCGCGTCCGCCGGTCTATGGTGGCAAGGTCAAGAGCGTGGACAGCAGCGCGGCGCTGAAAGTACCGGGCGTGGTCAAGGTGGTGCAGATCGAAGGGCGCCCACTGCCTTCGGAATTCCAGCCGTTGGGCGGCGTGGCGGTGGTGGCGAAGAACACCTGGGCGGCGATCAAGGGCCGCGAATCGCTGAACATCCAGTGGGACGATGGCCCGAATGCCGGTTATGACTCCATTGCCTACCGCAAGGAGCTGGAAGCGGCGGCCCTCAAGCCCGGAAAAGTCGTGCGCAGCAGCGGCGACCTCGACGACGCGCTGGCCAAGGCGGATTCGACGTTGGAGGCCTCGTATTACTTGCCGCACCTGTCCCAGTCACCGATGGAACCGATGGTTGCCGTCGCCCGATTCAAGGACGGCCAATGCGAGGCCTGGGCGCCGAGCCAGGCACCGCAGGTGACCCGTGAGCGTGTCGCCGAACGCCTGGGCATTCCTTTCGAGAAGGTCACGGTGAATATCACGTTGCTGGGCGGCGGTTTCGGACGCAAGTCCAAACCCGACTTTGTCGTTGAAGCGGCGGTGCTGGCCAAGGAGTTTCCAGGCCAGCCGATACGGGTGCAATGGACCCGCGAGGACGACATCCATCACTCGTATTTCCACACCGTGTCGGTCGAATACCTCAAGGCCGGCCTGAACCAGGACGGTATGCCGTCCGGCTGGCTGCACCGCACCGTGGCACCGAGCATCACCGCATTGTTTGCACCGGGCATGACCCATGAGGCGCCGTTCGAAATAGGCATGGGCCTGACCAACATGGCCTACGCCATCCCCAACCTGCGTCTGGAGAACCCTGAAGCGGTGGCCCACGCCCGGGTGGGTTGGTATCGCTCGGTGTCGAACATCCCCCATGGTTTCGCGATCCAGAGTTTTATCGACGAATTGGCCCACAAGGCCGGCCAGGATCCGCTGAAGTACCAGGTCAAATTGCTCGGGCCGGACCGTAAGATCGATCCGCGTTCCTTGAGTGAAGAGTGGAACTATGGCGAATCCCCTGAGCGTTATCCGATTGATACCGCGCGGATCCGTACGGTACTGGAAACCGCTGCGAAGGCCGCCGGTTGGGGCCGTGAGCTGCCCAAGGGTCGTGGCTTGGGGTTGGCGGTGCATTACAGCTTCGTCACTTACGTGGCGGCGGTGATCGAGGTGGAGGTCAAGGACGATGGCACGGTGATCGTGCACAAGGCGGACATCGCTGTGGATTGCGGTCCGCAGATCAACCCCGAACGTATCCGTTCCCAGTTCGAAGGCGCCTGCGTCATGGGCCTGGGCAATGCCATGGTGGGGGAAATCAGTTTCAAGGACGGCAAGGTGCAACAGGACAATTTCCATATGTACGAAGTGGCGCGCATGTCCCTGGCGCCCAAGGAAGTGGCGGTGCATCTGGTGACGCCGCCGGATGAGGTGCCGTTGGGCGGTGTCGGCGAGCCGGGCGTGCCGCCGATTGCACCAGCGTTGTGCAACGCGATTTTCGCCGCCACTGGCAAGCGTATTCGTAGCCTGCCTGTGCGCTATCAGCTGCAAGGCTGGCAGCAGGCGAAGGCCTGATGGACAGCGTTGATCTGAACGTCCTGCGCAGCGTGCTTGAATGGCGCCGCGCCGGGCAGCGGGTGGTGCTGTTCACTGTGGTCCAGACCTGGGGCACCGCGCCAAGGCCGCCGGGGGCGATGCTGGCCCTGCGCGAAGATGGCGTGGTGATTGGTTCGGTGTCGGGCGGTTGTGTCGAGGATGACCTGATCGCCCGGCTGCACGACGGTCGCATTCCGGCGGACGGTCCGCCGGTGCAACTGATCACCTATGGTGTCACCCGCGAAGAAGCGGCGCGCTTCGGCCTGCCGTGCGGCGGCACCCTGCGCCTGACCGAAGAGCGGGTGGGCGACCCACACTGGGTCGCGCAGTTGCTGGAACGTTGCGAAGCCCATGAGATTGTCGCCCGTGAGCTGACGGTGGCCAGCGGCAATGTGGTCCTGACCCCGGCCAGCAAGACCGACGCCCTGGTGTTCGATGGGCAGGTCCTGCGGGCCATATACGGTCCACGTTGGCGGCTGCTGCTGATCGGTGCCGGGCAACTGTCGCGCTACGTGGCGGAAATGGCCCGGCTGCTGGACTTCGAAGTGCTGATCTGCGATCCGCGCAAGGAGTTTGTCTATGGTTGGGAAGAGCAGCATGGCCGCTTCGTCTCGGGGATGCCCGACGAAGCGGTGTTGAGCATCCAGACCGACGAGCGCACCGCTATTGTGGCCTTGACCCATGACCCACGCCTGGACGACATGGCGCTGCTCACGGCCCTGGACTCCAAGGCTTTTTATGTTGGCGCCCTGGGTTCGCGAGTCAACAGCCAGAAGCGCCGGGATAACCTGGCTCAGCTAGGCTTGTCAGCAGAGGCCATTGAACGCTTGCATGGACCCATCGGCTTGCACATCGGCAGCCACACCCCGGCGGAAATCGCCTTGTCGCTGCTGGCCGAAATCGTGGCCATCAAGAATGGCGTTGAACTGCGGCAGAAAAAGCCGCTGTAAGCCGTGGGCAAGGAGAGCGTATGAGCGAGTCGATTGGCGTGATCATCCTGGCGGCCGGATCGGGCAGCCGTTTCCGCCGTGTTGCAGGCCCGGACAAGGATAAATTGCTGGCTGATTGCACCGGGCGTGACGGCGCTGTGCGGTCGGTGATCGAACAGGTGCTGGTGAATCTGCCAGCCGTCCTGGAAAAACGCCTGCTGGTGACGAGCAAGGACCGGCCGCAAGCCGTTCGCATGGCCCAGGCCTATGGCTGCGATTTCGTTGAACTGGACTCGCCCGGCCTGGGCGACAGCATTGCCGCCGGCGTCCAGGCCTGCCCGGACCTTGATGGCTGGCTGATGGTGCTGGGCGACATGCCCTTTATCCTGCCGTCAAGCATTGAACAGGTGGCGGCGGCGATCCGCGCGGACCGCATCAGCGTGCCGGTCCTGGCAGGTGAGTACGGGCATCCGGTGGGGTTCGGTCGAGAGTTTGGGCCGAAACTGATGGCATTGACCGGCGATCGAGGGGCCAAGGCATTATTTACCGGGGCGCAAGTGGTCGAAGTGCCGGTGGATGACCCAGGCGTGACGTGGGATGTCGATGTGCCAGAAGCACTGACCTTCAAATAACAGACGACGCAGAAGCCTGTGGGAGCGAGCTCGCGAAAGCGGTCTGGCATTCACCATTGATGCAAGCTGAGCCGGTGCCATCGCGAGCAGGCTCGCTCCCACATTGGATTTTCAGTGGGCATAAGTCTTGTGCCCAACCCCGGTCCCCCTGTGGGAGCGAGCTTGCTCGCGAAAGCGGCCTGACATTCACCATTGATACAAGCTGAGCCGACGCCATCGCGAGCAAGCTCGGCTCCCACATTGGATTTTCAGTGGGCATAAGTCTTGTGCCTAGCACTAGCCCCTGGGGATAAGTCTGAAGGCATAAAAAAGCCCCGCCTGGCATGACTAGGCGGGGCTTTTTACTGGGCGGTGGAATCAGGCGTGAGGTTTAGGCTCGTGCTCTTTTTCCAGGGCTTCAGTGTGACGCGGCGCGACTTCTTCAGCGGTGTGCTGAGGTTCGTCGAATGTCGGAGCCGATTCGGCCGGGGTCTCGGCGACCGGGGCAGGGGCTGCCTCGGCGACTTCTTCCACGGCTGGAGCTGGCTCGGCAGCAGGCGCTTGAGCGGCAGCAGCGGCAGCTTGTTCGGCTTCCTTCTGCAGACGCTCGGCTTCACGCTTGCGACGACGCACTTCACGCGGATCGTTCGGCGCGCGGCCATTCGCGGTCAGGGCGCTGGCAGGTGCAGGCGCTTCAACCGGGGCAGGTGCTTCGACAACCACGGGTGCTTCGACCACTGGGGCAGGCTCGACCACTTCTGGCTCGACCGCTTTCACGGGTTCTGGTGTCGGTTCTGGCTCGACAACAGGTGCCGGTGCAGCGGGCTCGGCGGTCCAGTTGAACGCAGTCTGCTCCTCGCGGGCAGGCTCTGGTGCCTTTTCCTCGGCCGGTGCTTCGAAGGCCGGTTCAGCGGCTACCACTGGCTGCTCGACGACCGGTGCAGGCTCGGCGACCACTTCAGTTTCAGCAACCTGGGCTTCATGGGCCGGGGCGACTTCCACTTCTGGCGAAGCAGTGGCTTCTACCGGAGTAGTGGCTTCGACTACCGGCGCTTCAGCAACTGGCGCGCTTTCCACGGCAGCGGTAGCGCGTTCGGCTTGTTCGTGAGCCTCGGCTTCAGCCGGGGCGCTGATCGCGCTGCTGGCAACGGCCGCAGTCACGGCCAGGCCAGCTGCCAGGTCGGCAGCGCTTGGCGCTTCGGCGTTCTCGGTGGACTCGGACTCTTCCGAACCTTCGATCACGTTGCCGTTGGCGTCGCGCTGACGCTCACGACGGTTGCTGCGACGACGCTGGCCACGGGAGCGGCGGCGTGGACGATCGCCTTCGGCGGTGTCCTGGCCGTCTTCCTGCAACTGCTCTTCGGTGTTCAGTACTTCTTCTTCGCTGGCAGCAGCGGCTGCCTGCTCGGCGCGTGGCTGGCGCTCTTCACGTGGCGGACGCGGTGCGCGTTCTTCACGAGGCTGGCGGGCCGGACGCTCTTCAGCGGTGGCGGCAGCAGCGGCCGGGGCGGCATCCAGTGGCTCGCGCAGTTCGCGAACACGTTCTTCACGCTCGCCACGTGGCTTGCGATCTTCACGCGGTGCGCGCGGCTGGCGTTCTTCACGCGGCGGACGCGGTGCACGCTCTTCGCGGGCTACGGCTGGCGTTTCCTCACGGGCTTCGCGCGGTTGACGCTCTTCACGTGGCTCACGTGGCGCGCGTTCTTCACGCGGTGCACGCTCTTCGCGAGGTTTGCGTTCTTCGTCACGACGACCGTTGCGGTTGCGGGTCTGTTGGCGACCGTTACGCCGTTCTTCGTTGCGAGCAGGACGCTCGGTCGTGGCCGGCTTGGTGACGACGGCCGGGGCAGCAGGTTCTTCCTTGGTGGCGAACAGGCTGACCAGCGACTTCACCAGGCCTTTGAACAGGCTTGGTTCTGGAGCAGCGGCCGGGGCGGCAACCGGAGCGGCCACTTCGGTCGGAACCGGCGCATTGGCGCGGGCCGGTGCGGTCTTGACCGCGGCTTCCTGGCGAACCAGGGTGCGTGTGGCGGCGGCGGCCGGCTGGACTTCTTCCACTTCGGCAGCGGCAGCAGCGATTTCGTAGCTGGACTGGTTGGTGTGGGCTTCCGGGCTGTCATCGCGCAGGCGCTGCACTTCGAAGTGCGGCGTCTCGAGGTGATCGTTCGGCAGGATGACGATACGGGCGCGGGTACGCAGTTCGATCTTGGTGATCGAGTTGCGTTTTTCGTTGAGCAGGAACGCGGCCACCGGGATCGGCACCTGGGCGCGAACTTCGGCGGTGCGGTCTTTCAGGGCTTCTTCTTCGATCAGGCGCAGGATCGCCAGGGACAGCGACTCGACGTCACGGATGATGCCGGTGCCGTTGCAACGCGGGCAAACGATGCCGCTGCTTTCGCCCAGGGACGGACGCAGGCGCTGACGGGACATTTCCAGCAGGCCGAAGCGCGAGATGCGACCGACCTGTACGCGGGCGCGGTCGGCTTCCAGGCATTCACGGACCTTTTCTTCCACGGCGCGCTGGTTCTTGGCCGGGGTCATGTCGATGAAGTCGATGACGATCAGGCCGCCGATGTCGCGCAGGCGCAACTGGCGGGCGATTTCTTCGGCCGCTTCAAGGTTGGTCTGCAGGGCGGTTTCTTCGATGTCGCTGCCTTTGGTGGCGCGGGCCGAGTTGATGTCGATGGACACCAGGGCTTCGGTCGGGTCGATGACGATGGAGCCGCCGGACGGCAGTTCGACGACGCGCTGGAAGGCGGTCTCGATCTGGCTTTCGATCTGGAAACGGTTGAACAGCGGAACGCTGTCTTCGTAGAGCTTGATCTTGCTGGCGTACTGCGGCATCACCTGGCGAATGAAGGTCAGGGCTTCGTCCTGGGCTTCGACGCTGTCGATCAGCACTTCGCCGATGTCCTGGCGCAGGTAATCGCGGATGGCGCGGATGATCACGTTGCTTTCCTGGTAGATCAGGAACGGCGCGGAGCGATCCAGCGAGGCTTCTTTGATGGCGGTCCACAGTTGCAGCAGGTAGTCGAGGTCCCACTGCATTTCTTCGCTGCTGCGGCCAAGGCCGGCAGTGCGCACGATCAGGCCCATGTCAGCCGGGGCAACCAGGCCGTTCAGGGCTTCACGCAGTTCGTTGCGCTCTTCGCCTTCGATGCGGCGGGAGATGCCACCGGCGCGAGGGTTGTTCGGCATCAGGACCAGGTAACGGCCGGCCAGGCTGATGAAGGTGGTCAGGGCGGCGCCCTTGTTGCCACGTTCTTCTTTTTCGACCTGGACAATGACTTCCTGGCCTTCGCTCAGGACGTCCTTGATGTTGACGCGGCCTTCAGGGGCCTTCTTGAAGTATTCGCGGGAGATTTCTTTGAGGGGCAGGAAGCCGTGGCGCTCGGAGCCGAAATCGACAAAGGCAGCCTCAAGGCTTGGTTCGATGCGAGTAATCCGGCCTTTATAGATGTTGGCCTTCTTCTGCTCGCGTGCACCGGATTCGATATCCAGGTCGTAGAGGCGCTGGCCGTCTACCAGTGCAACACGCAACTCTTCGGGTTGAGTTGCGTTAATCAGCATTCTTTTCATGTAGTACCGTCGGTTTCCGGGCTGCCGGAAACGGCGTTCGGCACACACGACTTCTCACGGTCGGTGTCAGGTGCGTCCTGGAGATGGCAAGGCCACTCCAGTGTCCAGCGAGTTCGACCCAATGATGGCGAAGTCGCGACGGACGCGTCCTGCTTGCTGGTACTCAAGCACTCAGTCAGGAGGAGGAATCAACCGGCGCCTGTGGACGAGATGAAGCGTCTAAATATAAGCCTAGTGCTACACAGTCCGACGGTTGTACATCTCCACCCTACACGTATCCCTGATAATTCGGGTGCTGCCGCGCGCAGAATCCGCAGCGGGTTGGCATTTACCGTGAGCTCCGGAAGGGGAGGTCACGCATCATGGCTAATTTAGGCGTTGTTTCCGAAGCATTCGCTCGGGGTCGTCTGCAGCTGACTGCACTTTGTGAACTGGCCGTGAATGTGGCGCGCAAGGCGAGTCAAAACTCTGCTTTGCGGCGTATTTCAGGCCTCATGTCACCTGCGCTCGTTACACCTGAAAACTCTACCGTTACGTAGCGAAAGCCCCGTAGGACGGCCTCTCGTCCTCGTGAATTGCGTTGGTCAGGGCCGGTTTTTGACCGTTAGTCCACTGTCCAGCCACTTTTGGCGGCGTTCGCGACTATAGCAGCAATGATTAAGTGCTTCAATTCCATAAAAAATTGTTATGATCGCCGCCATGACAACTACTGCCCCTTCGACCCCTGGCGTTCAACTGCTCGAGGTCTCGCCGGAATATGCCGGCCAACGAATCGATAACTTCCTGCTGGCCCGGCTCAAAGGCGTGCCCAAGACCTTGATCTACCGCATTTTGCGCAAAGGCGAAGTGCGGGTGAACAAAGGTCGGATCAAGCCCGAATACAAGCTCCAGGCCGGTGACATCGTGCGCGTACCGCCAGTTCGCGTGCCCGAGCGTGACGAGCCGGTGCCCCTGGCCCAGGGGCTGCTGCAGCGCCTCGAAGCGTCGATCATCTATGAAGACAAGGCCCTGATCGTGATCAACAAGCCCGCGGGCATTGCGGTTCACGGCGGCAGCGGCCTGAATTTCGGTGTGATCGAAGCCTTTCGTCAGTTGCGCCCGGACGCCAAGGAGCTGGAGCTGGTCCATCGCCTCGACCGCGACACCTCCGGCCTGCTGATGATCGCCAAGAAGCGCAGCATGTTGCGCCACCTGCACGAGCAATTGCGCGGCGACGGCGTCGACAAACGCTACATGGCGCTGGTGCGTGGCCGCTGGGAAACCTCCATCAAGCAAGTCCGTGCGCCGTTGCTCAAGAGCAACCTGCGTTCCGGCGAGCGCATGGTCGAAGTCAACGAGGAGGGCAAGGAGGCGCTGACGGTGTTCAAGGTGCTGCGCCGCTTCGACGACTTCGCCACCCTGATCGAGGCCAAGCCGGTGACCGGGCGTACTCACCAGATCCGTGTCCACACCTTGCATGCCGGGCATTGCATTGCCGGCGACAGCAAATACGGCGATGACGATTTCTCCAAGGAAATCCGCGACCTGGGCGGTAAGCGCCTGTTTCTTCATGCCTACATGCTGACCGTGCCGCTGCCCGATGGTGGCGAGCTGAAATTGCAGGCCCCGGTGGATGACATGTGGGCCAAGACCGTGGAGCGGTTGAGTGCATCCTGACTACAAGCTGCTGATCTTCGATTGGGACGGCACTCTGGCGAACTCCATAGGTCGGATCGTGGAGGCGATGCATGTCGCCTCGGACCGTATGGCGTTTGCCCGGTGCGACGACTTCGCGGTGAAAGGCATCATCGGTCTCGGGTTGCCGGAAGCCATTCGCAGCCTGTATCCAGGGATTGACGACAATGAGCTGGTAGTTTTTCGCCAGCATTATGCCGATCACTACATCGCGCTGGAGGCCGAGCCTTCGCCGTTGTTCGATGGCGTGGCGGGTACGCTGGAGGCTCTGCGTGCCGAGGGTTATCACCTGGCTGTCGCAACCGGAAAGGCTCGTCGCGGGCTGGACCGAGTGCTCAAGTCCCATGGTTGGGAGGCGTTTTTCGATATCACCCGTGCCGCGGACGAAACTGCAAGCAAGCCGCACCCGTTGATGCTCGAGCAGATACTGGCGCACTGCAACGTGCGGCCGGAGGAGGCGCTGATGGTCGGGGATTCGTCATTCGACCTGCAGATGGCGCGCAACGCCGGCATGGGTTCGGTGGCGGTCAGTTACGGCGCTCAAACGATCGAGGCGCTACGGGCGTTCGAACCGCGACTGGCCATTGATCATTTTCCTGAATTGCACGCCTGGCTGAGCCAGCGGGCTCTTTAAGTTTTGCTGGGGATTCACGCATGACCGATGAATGGAAAGCACCTGTCAAGGCGAGCGCCGAGAGCGGGGATGACAAAAGCTGGAAGCTGTTGGAGACAACCTTGCTCGCCAGTGTGCAGGAACAGCGTCGCTCCCGTCGCTGGGGTATTTTCTTCAAGTTGCTGACCTTTACTTATCTCTTTGTTGCATTGGCGCTGTTCACGCCGCTGATGAATATGGAGAAAAGCGCTGTCGCCGGCTCGGCGTACACCGCCTTGATCAATATCGAGGGCGTGATCGCCGACAAAGAGCCTGCCAGTGCCGACAACATTGTCGGTAGCCTGCGGGCCGCCTTCGAGGACTCGAAGGTCAAGGGCGTGGTGCTGCGCATCAACAGTCCCGGCGGTAGCCCGGTGCAATCGGGGTACGTCTACGACGAGATCGTGCGGTTGCGCGCATTGCATCCGGATATCAAGGTGTATGCGGTCATCTCCGATCTCGGTGCTTCCGGTGCCTATTACATTGCCAGTGCGGCGGACCAGATCTATGCCGACAAGGCCAGCCTGGTGGGCTCCATTGGTGTGACGGCGGCCGGCTATGGCTTTGTCGGGACCATGGATAAGCTGGGCGTGGAGCGTCGCGTGTACACCTCCGGCGAGCATAAATCTTTCCTTGATCCGTTCCAGCCGCAAAAGCCTGAAGAAACCGCTTTTTGGCAGAGCGTGCTCGACACCACCCACAATCAATTTATTGCCAGCGTCAAGAAGGGCCGAGGCGAGCGCCTGAAGGACAAGGAGCATCCTGAGCTGTTTTCCGGGCTGGTCTGGTCGGGGGAACAGGCATTGCCGCTGGGCCTGATCGACGGCTTGGGCAGTGCCAGTTCGGTGGCGCGGGATGTGATCGGTCAAAAGGACCTGGTGGACTTCACGATCGAAGAGTCACCGTTCGATCGCTTCTCGAAAAAGCTGGGGGCAAGCATCGCCGAGCATCTGGCGATGTGGATGGGCTTCCAGGGGCCGGCGCTGCGCTGATCGTCTTGGGAGCTTCAATGCAGGGGGCGGCTGGTGCTGGCCCTTGTGGCGAGGGAGCTTGCTCCCGCTGGGCTGCGCAGCGGCCCCAAATTTCTGCGGTCGCTGCGCAACCGAGCGGGAGCAAGCTCCCTCGCCACGGATGATTCTCAGGTCAGGGAACCTGCACGCCCTCGGCCAGCAACATATCCACAAGACGAATCAGTGGCAGTCCGACCAGGCTGGTGGCGTCCGGCCCTTCGGTGCTCTGGAACAGGCTTACGCCCAATCCCTCGGCCTTGAAGCTACCGGCGCAGTCGTAAGGTTGCTCGGCCCGCAGGTAGCGTTCGACGCGTTCTGGGTCCAGGGCACGCATATTGACGGTAAACGCCACACAATCGACCTGGCAGGCGCCCGTCTGGCTGTTGAGCAGCGCCAGGCCGGTCAGGAGCGTGACCTTGGCACCGCTGGCGGCCAGTAGCTGTTCGCGGGCATTCTCGAAGGTGTGGGGCTTGCCCAGGATGCGCTCGCCGAGTACGGCGACCTGGTCTGAGCCGATGATCAGGTGTGCCGGGTGGCTGTCGGCCAGTGCCAGGGCTTTTTCCCGGGCCAGGCGCTTGACCAGTTCGAGGGCCGGCTCGCCGGGGCGACGGCTTTCGTCGATGTCGGGTGAGCAGCAGACGAACGGCAGTCCCAGGCGGGCAAGCAATTCCCGGCGATAGACCGAGCTTGAGGCAAGTAATAAAGGCAGCATGGGCGGCTCCAAAAGGCAGGGCTGAATTCTAGCGAGGCGCGCAAGTGACGGACAGGGCTGAATTTCCTTTGACATGGCCGGGGGCATCCCTATAATGCTGCGCCTATGTTGAATGACCCGATTCCACCTCACGTTGACCCGCGCAAATTGGCTGACCGTGGCACCACCCTCCAAGGTGAACTGCTGCTGGCCGATTTGAAGAGACTCTGCGACCCGCTTTCCGACGATGTCGGTACGGTCCAGGCCAAATTCGTTTTTGAACGAGATGAACGTAAATCTGTGGTAATCCACAGCTTTATCGACACTGAAGTCAAAATGGTTTGCCAGCGTTGTCTTGAGCTGGTCACCCTGCCGATCCACAGCGAATGCAGTTACGCCGTGGTGAAGGAGGGTGCGAATACCCAGTCGTTGCCGAAAGGTTATGACGTGCTGGAACTGGGCGAAGATCCATTGGATCTGCAGTCACTGATCGAGGAGGAGCTTCTGCTCGCCTTGCCCATTGTGCCTGCTCATCATCCGGAAGAATGCCAGCAGCCGGCGGGAGCAGATGAGCCCGAACCGAGCGAGGACGAGGTAACGCGGTCCAACCCGTTCAGTGTATTGGCGCAGTTAAAGCGTGACCCAAACGTTTAGGAGTTAATCAATTATGGCTGTTCAGCAGAACAAAAAATCCCGCTCTGCCCGTGACATGCGCCGTTCGCACGACGCTCTCGAGGCTAGCACCCTGTCTGTAGAAAAAACCACTGGTGAAGTTCACCTGCGTCACCACGTATCGCCAGAAGGCGTATACCGTGGCCGTAAAGTGATCGACAAGGGCGCCGACGAGTAATCACTTGTCCGCTCAAGTCATCGCGATTGACGCAATGGGCGGGGACTTCGGTCCCCGCAGCATTGTTCAGGCCAGCCTTGCTTGTCTGAATGCTACGCCCTCGCTGCACCTGACCCTCGTCGGTCAACCCTCCCTCCTGGAAGAAATGCTCAGCGGCCAATCGGCTGCCGATCGCGCGCGCCTGACGATTGCCTCGGCGTCCGAAATCATCACCATGGACGAAAAGCCGGCCCAGGCCCTGCGCGGCAAGCCTGACGCCTCGATGCGGGTGGCCCTTGAGCTGCTGCGCGATGGCAAGGTCCAGGCATGCGTCAGTGCTGGTAATACCGGTGCGTTGATGGCGCTGTCGCGCTACGTGCTCAAGACCTTGCCGGGTATCGACCGGCCTGCAATGGTTGCGGCGATTCCGACCCAGCGTGGGTTTTGTCAGTTGCTCGACCTGGGGGCCAACGTCGATTGCAGTGCCGAACATTTGCTGCAGTTTGCGGTGATGGGCTCGGTCGCGGCGCAAACCCTGGGCATCGTGCGCCCTCGTGTGGCGTTGCTGAACATCGGCACCGAAGACATCAAGGGCAACCAGCAGGTCAAGCTGGCGGCCACGCTGCTGCAGGCTGCGAGGGGCATCAACTACATCGGCTTCGTCGAAGGCGACGGCTTGTACCGTGGCGAGGCGGATGTGGTGGTGTGCGATGGCTTCGTCGGCAATATCCTGCTCAAGTCCAGCGAAGGCCTGGCCACCATGATCGGCCAGCGCATCGAGGCCTTGTTCAGGCAGAGCTTCGCCTCTCGGGTGGTCGGCGCCCTGGCGCTGCCGTTGATGCGTCGGTTGCAGGCCGACCTGGCGCCGGCGCGGCACAACGGTGCGAGTTTCCTCGGGTTGCAGGGAATCGTGATCAAGAGCCACGGCTCGGCGGGCGTGCAGGGTTTCCAGAGCGCGATCAACCGGGCCGTGATCGAGATCCAGGAAAACCTGCCGGAGCGCCTGCGTGGTCGCCTCGAGGATTTGTTAACTTAGGCGTTTTCGTCCGACAATGCTTAAATGTGACCGGTCGGTTCAACCCGCCATCCAACTCTCAGTTTCCTAGCGCCCCCAGGGGCGTCAATTTTTGACGACAAGATCATTAGGGGCTTTGTTTTCATGTCTGCTTCCCTCGCATTCGTCTTTCCAGGACAGGGCTCGCAGTCCCTCGGCATGCTGGCCGAGCTGGGCGCGCAATACCCGCTGATCCTCGAAACATTCAAAGAAGCTTCCGATGCGCTCGGCTATGACCTCTGGGCCCTGACCCAGCAAGGGCCGGAAGAACGCCTCAATCAAACCGATAAAACCCAACCGGCCATCCTGACCGCCTCCATCGCCTTGTGGCGCCTGTGGCTGGCTGAAGGCGGCGCGCGCCCGGCATTCGTCGCTGGTCACAGCCTGGGCGAATACAGCGCTCTCGTAGCCGCTGGCAGCCTGAGCCTGGGCGACGCGGTGAAACTGGTGGAACGTCGTGGCCAGTTGATGCAGGAAGCGGTTCCGGCCGGGCAGGGCGGCATGGCCGCGATCCTCGGCCTGGAAGACGCCGATGTGCTGGCTGCCTGTGCCGAAGCGGCGCAAGGCGATGTGGTCAGTGCGGTGAACTTCAACTCCCCGGGCCAGGTGGTCATCGCCGGTGCCAAGGCTGCTGTCGAACGCGCCATCGAGGGCTGCAAGGCCCGTGGTGCCAAGCGCGCCATGCCACTGCCGGTCAGCGTACCGTCGCACTGCGAACTGATGCGTCCGGCTGCCGAGCGCTTTGCCGAATCCATTGCCGCCATCGACTGGCAGGCCCCGCAGATCCCCGTGGTGCAGAACGTCAGCGCCAACGTCGCGCCAGATCTCGAGACCCTCAAGCGTGATCTGCTGGAGCAACTCTACAAGCCGGTTCGCTGGGTCGAATCGGTGCAGACCCTGGCGGCCAAGGGCGCGACCGAGCTGGTCGAATGCGGCCCTGGCAAAGTGCTGGCGGGCCTGAACAAACGCTGCGCCGAAGGCGTGTCGACTTCCAACCTCAACACCCCAGACGCCTTCGCTGCCGCCCGTGCAGCGCAGGCCTGAACAGGAGAAGCTTGCATGAGTCTGCAAGGTAAAGTTGCACTGGTGACCGGTGCAAGCCGTGGCATCGGCCAGGCCATCGCCCTGGAACTGGGTCGTCAAGGCGCCATCGTTATTGGCACCGCGACTTCCGCTTCGGGCGCCGAGCGTATCGCTGCGACCCTGAAGGAAAACGGCATCCAAGGCACCGGCCTGGAGCTGAACGTCACCAGCGACGAATCCGTTGCGGCGGTGCTGGCAAGCATTCAGGAGCAGTTCGGTGCGCCGGCGATCCTGGTCAATAATGCCGGTATCACCCGCGATAACCTGATGATGCGCATGAAAGATGACGAATGGTTCGACGTGATCGACACCAACCTGAACAGTCTGTACCGGCTGTCCAAGGGCGTTTTGCGTGGCATGACCAAGGCTCGCTGGGGTCGAATTATCAGTATCGGTTCGGTTGTGGGTGCCATGGGCAACGCAGGCCAAGTAAACTATGCTGCGGCGAAGGCCGGTCTGGAGGGTTTCAGCCGTGCGCTGGCGCGTGAAGTGGGTTCGCGCTCGATTACGGTAAACTCGGTTGCACCGGGTTTCATCGACACCGACATGACCCGTGAACTGCCGGAAGCACAGCGTGAAGCCTTGTTGACGCAGATTCCGCTGGGTCGTCTGGGGCAAGCTCAAGAAATCGCGTCCGTGGTCGCTTTTCTTGCGTCGGACGGTGCGGCATACGTGACCGGGGCTACAATCCCGGTAAACGGCGGGATGTACATGAGTTAAATGTGACGGATTGCTTCAAAAAAATGTCATACGAGCTGTCTAAAATCCGTTATAAAGCTGCAATCAATTTATAGACGGCGGGCCGCAGGGTTTGAGGAGTGAAGCTTTCGGTTGAAAAACCGAAAAGTTCTTCTATACACTTACCCACCGGCCAGCTGCCTGAATTTGTCCATTAGGAGTGAAAACAAGGTATGAGCACCATCGAAGAGCGCGTCAAGAAAATCGTTGCCGAGCAACTGGGCGTTAAAGAAGAAGAAGTTGTGAACACCGCTTCCTTCGTTGAAGACCTGGGTGCCGACTCCCTTGACACTGTTGAGCTGGTGATGGCTCTGGAAGAGGAATTCGAGACCGAGATTCCTGACGAAGAAGCTGAAAAGATCACTACTGTACAAGCTGCTATCGACTACGTTACCAGCCACCAGGCGTAATCGTTTTTAGTCGTCGCTAGCTGTCATGGAAAAACCGCACTGCCATCACGGCGTGCGGTTTTTTCTTTAGGCCTGATGCAAAGTCGTCATTAGAAAAAGGAGAGTGCTGTGTCGCGTAGACGCGTCGTAGTCACCGGTATGGGTATGTTGTCGCCACTGGGCACGGATGTGCCGAGCAGTTGGCAGGGCATTCTGGCTGGCCGCAGTGGCATTGGTCTGATCGAACACACCGACCTTTCTGCCTATTCCACCCGTTTTGGCGGCTCGGTAAAGGGCTTCAATGTCGAGGAATACCTGTCGGTCAAGGAAGCTCGCAAGCTTGACCTGTTCATTCAATACGGCTTGGCAGCCGGTTTCCAGGCAGTGCGCAACGCTGGGCTGGAAGTCACCGACGCCAACCGTGAACGCATCGGCGTGGCCATGGGTTCGGGTATTGGCGGCTTGACCAATATCGAAGAAACCAGCCGCACGCTGCACGAATCGGGGCCGCGACGGATTTCTCCGTTCTTCGTGCCGGGCTCGATCATCAACATGATTTCCGGTTTCCTGTCCATCCACCTGGGTGCCCAGGGACCCAACTACGCCATTGCCACGGCGTGCACCACCGGTACCCACTGCATCGGCATGGCCGCGCGCAACATCATGTACGACGAAGCCGACGTGATGATAGCCGGTGGCGCCGAGATGGCAGCTTGCGGCCTGGGCATGGGTGGCTTTGGTGCTTCCCGCGCGCTGTCGACCCGCAACGACGAGCCCGCCCGTGCGAGCCGGCCGTGGGACAAGGGCCGCGATGGCTTCGTGCTGTCCGACGGTGCCGGTGCGCTGGTGCTCGAGGAGCTGGAGCACGCCAAGGCGCGCGGCGCGACCATCTATGCCGAGCTGATCGGCTTTGGCACCAGTGGCGATGCGTACCACATGACGTCGCCACCGGCCGATGGCGCCGGTGCTGCCCGCTGCATCGCCAACGCCTTGCGTGATGCCAAAGTCAACGGCGAGCAGGTGCAGTACATCAATGCCCACGGTACGTCGACCCCGGCCGGCGACCTGGCCGAAGCCCAGGCGATCAAGACCGTGTTCGGCGAGCACGCCTACAAGCTGGCGGTCAGCTCGACCAAATCCATGACCGGTCACCTGCTGGGTGCGGCAGGGGCGGTGGAAGCGATCTTCAGCGTCCTGGCGATCAACAGCCAGACAGCGCCGCCGACCATCAACCTCGATGAGCCGGACGAAGGCTGCGACCTGGACTTCGTACCGCACACTGCCCGCGGCATGGACATCGATGTGGTGCTGTCCAACTCCTTCGGCTTTGGCGGGACCAACGGTTCGCTGGTGTTCCGCCGGTTCGCTGGCTGATGGAAAGCTGGGTCGACGGTCAGCCGGCCGACGTCCTGTCGCTGAAAGATCGAGGCCTGGCTTACGGCGATGGGTTGTTCGAAACCCTCGCCGTGCACGATGGCGGGCCAGTGTTGCTGGACCGCCACCTGCAACGCCTGGAGGCCGGTTGCCGGCGGCTGGCGCTCAACGTCGACATGAAGGCGTTGAGCACCGAGCTGAATGCCTATGCCCGGCGCCTGGGCAGCGGCGTGCTGAAGCTGATCGTGACCCGTGGCGACAGTCTGCGCGGTTATGCCGCAGATCCTTCGACGCCGGCCCGACGCATCCTGCAAGGCAACCCACCTGCCGCTTATCCCGCCGCCCATGCCGAACAAGGCGTTCTGCTGTTTCCCTGCAGCGTGCGGTTGTCCGAGCAGCCCTTGCTCGCCGGCCTCAAGCACCTCAATCGCCTGGAACAAGTGCTGGCTCGTGCCGAATGGCGCGATGGGCAGTACGCCGAAGGCTTGATGCTGGATACGTCCGGACGGGTGATCGAAGGTGTGTTCAGCAACCTGTTCCTGGTGCGCGATGACGTGTTGTTCACGGCGGACCTGAGCCGTTGCGGGGTGGCCGGCGTGATGCGCGCAGAATTATTGTTTCAAGCCAAGTCCCAAGGCATCGCCACGCAAATCACCGATATCAGTCTCGAACAACTGCACCAGGCGGATGAAGTCTTCGTCTGCAACAGCGTTTATGGCGTGTGGCCGGTACGCGGATGCGGTTCGGCGCGCTGGTCGGTTGGCCCGCTCACCCGTAAACTGCAAAGCCTTGCCCGTGCGCTATTGGATGTTTGATTCGTGAGACGTAAATTCTTGCTGCTGCTGGAGACCGGACTGGTTCTGGCAGGGCTGTTGTTGGGCGCTTCGGCCTGGAAGATTCATTCGGCGCTGCAACAGCCGCTGAACATCACCCAGGAAGAATTGCTGGACGTGCCCAACGGGACCACCCCGACCGGAACCCTCAAGCGCCTTGAAGCCGATGGCCTGATCAAGGACGCCTTCTGGCTGCGGATCTATTGGCGCTTCAATCTCGCCGGCCAGCCGCTGCACTCCGGTGAATATCGGATGGTGCCCGGCATGACCATGGAAGGCCTGATCGGTGTCTGGAAACGCGGAGAAGTGGTGCAGTACAGCGTGACGCTGGTGGAGGGCTGGAATTTCCGTCAGGTGCGCGCCGCGCTGACCAAGGATGAAAAACTCCAGCAGACCCTCACCGGCTTGAGCGACGCCCAGGTCATGGAACGTCTGGGTCACTCCGGGATATTTCCCGAAGGCCGGTTCTTCCCGGACACCTATCGCTTCGTGCGCGGCACCTCGGATGTCGACCTGCTGAAAAAAGCCTACGACCGCCTGGAAGACGTGCTCGCCAAGGAGTGGGCGCAGCGTGCAGCCGATGTGCCTTACACCCAGCCGTATCAAGCGCTGATCATGGCGTCGTTGGTGGAGAAGGAAACCGGCGTGCCCCAGGAACGCGGGCAGATTGCTGGCGTCTTTGTGCGGCGCATGCGCCTGGGCATGCTGCTGCAGACCGATCCCACGGTGATCTATGGCCTGGGTGAGCGCTACACCGGCAAACTCACCCGCGCCCATTTGAAAGAAGAAAATCCCTATAACACCTACCTGATCCCGGGGTTGCCGCCGACGCCCATTGCGATGGTGGGGCGCGAAGCGATTCATGCAGCATTGAACCCGGCGTCGGGCAATAGCCTTTACTTTGTCGCACGCGGTGATGGCAGCCACGTGTTTTCCGATGACTTGGAGTCGCACAACAACGCGGTGCGTGAATTCCAACTCAAGCGCCGTGCCGATTACCGCTCCAGCCCGGCCCCGGCAACACCGGACGAGCAGGCTCCTATTCCCGCGGCATCACCCGACACGGCGCCTGAAGCCGTGCCCCAGGTGCCACCGCAGATACCTGCTCCCGAACCGGATGCCAGCGAGCCGCCGAGCCCGCAATGACTTTGATTAAGGATCGCCTGTGACTGGCTTGTTTATAACGCTGGAAGGCCCGGAAGGCGCCGGCAAGAGCACTAACCGCGAATACCTGGCCGAACGCCTGCGAGCTGCCGGCATCGAGGTGGTGTTGACCCGTGAGCCGGGCGGTACGCCGCTGGCCGAGCGTATTCGCGAGGTGCTGCTGGCGCCTATTGAAGAAGTCATGAACCCCGACACCGAGCTGTTGCTGGTGTTCGCGGCAAGGGCACAGCATCTGGCCGAGGTGATTCGCCCGGCGCTGGCCCGTGGCGCGGTGGTGCTCTGCGATCGTTTTACCGATTCGACCTATGCCTACCAAGGCGGCGGCCGCGGCTTGTCCGTGGAGCGCATCGCCGCGTTGGAGACCTTCGTCCAGGGTGACCTGCGGCCAGACCTGACCCTGGTGTTCGACCTGCCGGTGGAAATCGGCCTGGCCCGCGCCAGTGCCCGTGGTCGACTGGATCGTTTCGAGCTTGAGGGCCAGGCTTTCTTCAACGCCGTGCGCAGCGCCTTCCTGGATCGCGCCAAGGCCGATCCGGCGCGTTACCTGCTGATCGATGCCGCGCAACCACTGACCCAGGTCCAGCAGTCCCTGGACGGCTTGCTGCCGCGTTTGCTGGAGCGTGTCCGTGGCTGAAGCCTATCCGTGGCAAGACGGTCTCTGGCAGCAACTGGCCGGGCGTGCCCAGCATGCCCATGCCTATCTTTTGCACGGCCCGGCCGGCATCGGCAAGCGGGCGCTGGCCGAGCGCCTGATGGCCAGCCTGCTGTGCCAGCGCCCGGGTGTCTCGAACGCCTGCGGCGAATGCAAGTCCTGCCTGCTGCTCAAGGCCGGCAGTCATCCCGACAATTACGTGCTGGAACCGGAAGAGGCGGACAAGGCGATCAAGGTCGACCAGGTTCGGGACCTGGTCAGCTTCGTGGTCCAGACCTCGCAGATGGGCGGGCGCAAGGTGGTGCTGATCGAGCCGGTCGAGTCGATGAACATCAACGCCGCCAACGCTTTGCTCAAAAGTCTCGAAGAACCTTCCGGTGATACCGTGCTGTTGCTGGTCAGCCACCAGCCGAGTCGCTTGCTGCCGACCATCAAGAGTCGCTGCGTGCAACAGGCCTGCCCGCTGCCGAGCGAGGCGATGAGCTTGCAGTGGCTGGCCCAGGCCTTGCCCGACAGCAGCGACGAAGAGCGTGTCGAGCTGCTGACCCTGGCGGCCGGCTCGCCCCTGGCGGCTGTCAGCCTTCAGGCCCAAGGCGTGCGGGAGCAGCGGGCCTTGGTGGTGGACGGGGTCAAGAAACTGCTCAAGCAGCAGCAATCCCCCACGCAACTGGCCGAAGGTTGGAACGCGATCCCGTTGCTCTTGCTGTTTGACTGGTTCTGCGACTGGTCGAGCCTGATCCTGCGTTACCAATTGACCGAGGACGAGGCCGGCCTGGGGTTGGCGGACATGCGCAAGGTGATCCAGTACCTGGCGCAAAAAAGCAGCCAGGATAAAATCTTGAACATTCAGGACTGGATTCTTGCCCAACGTCAGAAGGTGCTGGGCAAAGCGAACCTCAATCGGGTGCTGTTGCTTGAGGCGCTGTTGGTGCAGTGGGCGAGTTTGCCTGGTCGAAACTGACAGACACGGCCTAGTGTCCTGTGGTACAGGACACTAAACTCAGCTCAATCGCAGCGGAGATCAGCATGAACGAACCTGTCAGTCCCGGGCCACGCAACGGCATCCTGTCCCTGACCATCAAGGACAAGTCGGTGCTCTACGCCGCCTACATGCCCTTCATCAAGAACGGCGGCCTGTTCATTCCGACCAACAAGAATTATCGCTTGGGCGATGAAGTGTTCATGCTCTTGAGCCTGATGGATGAAGCAGAAAAAATTCCGGTCGCCGGCAAGGTGATCTGGATGACGCCCAAAGGCGCCCAGGGCAACCGGGCCGCCGGCGTCGGCGTGCAATTCAGCGACGGCGACAATTCCGCCCGCAACCAGATCGAAACCCACTTGGCCGGCTCCCTGAAGTCCGACCGTCCCACCCATACGATGTAGCCCGGCCTTTTATGCTTGTAGATTCCCATTGTCACCTTGACCGTCTCGACCTCGCTGCCCATGGCGGCTCCCTGGACGCTGCGCTGGACGCGGCCCGTGAACGGGGTGTCGGTCATTTCCTGTGCATCGGCGTCAGCGCCGACAACGCCGCCGACGTCAAGGCCCTGGCCGAACGTTATGCCGATGTCGATTGCTCGGTCGGTGTTCACCCGCTGGATGTCCAGCCCGACGCCGCGCCGGCGCTCGATTGGCTGTTGCGTGAACTGGACCATCCACGGGTAGTCGCCATCGGCGAAACCGGCCTGGACTATCACTACGAACCGGAAGCCGCCGACGTGCAGCAGGCGTCGTTTCGGCTGCACCTGGAGGCCGCCCGGCAAACCGGCAAGCCAGTGATCATCCACACCCGTGGCGCCCGGGCCGACACCCTGGCCTTGCTGCGTGACGCCGCGCTGCCCCAGGCCGGGGTGCTGCATTGCTTCACCGAAGACTGGGACATGGCCAAGGCGGCCCTGGACATGGGCTATTACATTTCCTTGTCCGGGATTGTCACGTTCCGCAATGCCGATGCATTACGCGACGTTGCCAGTAAAGTGCCGGCTGATCGACTGTTGGTGGAAACTGATTCGCCTTACCTGGCGCCCATTCCTTATCGCGGCAAGCCGAACCTTCCACAATACGTACGAGAAGTGGCAGAGTTCCTGGCGATGCTGCGCGGCGAGTCCTACGAGCGGTTTGCCGAACAGACCACGGAAAATTTTAAGCAGTTGTTTCCGCTGGCTCACGTGCGTGCGGCGCAAGCCTGAATTCCATGCAAAAAAAACCCGGGTTCTGGGGGGTGAATCCGGGTTAAGACCATTAGGAGTAAAACAAAGGTACGCGGTCCGTTGGTACCTTCATCAGCGCGTCACTTGGGGGAGATGTCGCGCCGACAGTTCAAGTATTGATCAGTATGCCAACCCGTCCAGTCTGGCCCGGGCGGTTTTTTAAACAAATTTGGAATACGCTCGCTTCGGATAAGTTCTCACTGTCGCCAAAGCTCGCAGGCACGGGGCATTGGCGTCAGAAACGGAGAGCGGGATGTGTACGGTTTTGTGAAGAACACTGGCCGGGAACGGATGATCCGTGCATTTTTGCGTAAGTTAGGCATAATACCCGGCTTCGAATTTTGACCCTTCAGACCTTTTTCTTATGCACAAAGAACCCCGTAAGGTCCGTGAGTTTCGCCGCCGCGAGCAGGAAATTCTCGACACCGCGCTCAAGTTGTTCCTCGACCAGGGTGAAGACAGTGTCACCGTCGAGATGATTGCGGATGCCGTGGGTATCGGCAAAGGCACGATTTATAAACATTTCAAATCCAAGGCGGAGATCTACCTGCGCCTGATGCTCGACTATGAGCGCGATTTGAACGAGCTGCTGCACTCGGCCGATGTGGACAAGGACAAGGAAGCCCTGTCCCGGGCCTACTTCGAGTTCCGCATGCGCGACCCGCAGCGCTACCGCCTGTTCGATCGCCTGGAAGAGAAGGTGGTCAAGGGCAACCAGGTGCCGGAGATGGTCGAGGAGCTGCACAAGATCCGCGCCTCGAACTTCGAACGCCTGACCCTGCTGATCAAGGGCCGGATCAGCGAAGGCAAGCTTGAAGACGTGCCGCCTTATTTCCATTACTGCGCCGCCTGGGCGTTGGTGCACGGCGCGGTGGCGCTGTATCACTCGCCGTTCTGGAGCAACGTGCTGGAAGATCAGGAAGGTTTCTTCCAGTTCCTGATGGACATTGGCGTGCGCATGGGCAACAAGCGCAAGCGCGATACCGACGTCCCGAGCAGCTAAGGCCGCACAGGCCAAGACATTCAGCTGTCTTATTGCGCCATGTCCGCTTACATGGCGCAGTGTCCCAGTAATATACTCAGGCTTGGGTCTTGCGAAATCTTGATTTCTAGGTCAATTTTCGCGAGTCCGATTTTTCTTGTGCCGGAGTGATCCATGATCGTTGACCGTCAAGGCAGGCGTTTCCGTAATCTGCGGATCAGCCTGACCTCCGCCTGCAATTACGCCTGTACCTATTGCGTGCCTGACGGCAAGCGGTTGGTGGCTGCGCAGGATGAACTGTCGGCCGAGGCCATGGCGCGTGGCGTGGCCTATTTGATCGAGGCCGCCGGCATCGAGCGGCTGCGCATCACTGGCGGCGAGCCGTTGGTCAGCCCCAAGCTCGAGCGTTTCATGATGGCGGTTGGGCAAATGGGCCTGGAGGACATCAGCCTGACCACCAATGGCCAGTTGCTGGCGAAAAAACTGCCGTTGCTGGTAGACGCCGGTATTCGCCGCATCAACGTTTCCCTCGACACCCTGGACCCCACCGCTTTTCGCAGTATTGCCCGTGGCGGCGACCTGGCGACCGTGCTCGACGGCATGGAACAGGCTCGGGCCGCGGGGATGAAGATCAAGGTCAACATGGTGCCGTTGCGCGGGCAGAACCTGGACCAGGTGATGCCTTTACTCGAATACTGCCTGGAACGTGGCTATGAGTTGCGTTTCATCGAGTTGATGCGCATGGGGCACCTGGCCAGCGACTCCAACGCCTTCCTGCAACAGTTCGTCAGCCTCCAGCAATTGCTCAGCCTGATCGGCGATCAGTACGAATACCTGCAAGCCGATGCGCCGGTGGATGCTACGGCGGTGCGCTATGAGATACCGGGGCTGGGATATTTTGGCGTGATCGCCAACGAAAGCGTGCCTTTTTGCCGTACCTGTTCGCGCCTGCGGTTGTCTTCCACGGGCTGGCTGCACGGCTGCCTGTCGTCGAGTAACCGTCACTTCGTCGGCGACCTGCTGGACAAGCCTCGCCACCAGGCCTTGCCGGCGCTTCAGCGCTTGTTGGTCAAGGCGCTGGGGGACAAGCAGGAAGTGGCATTCTCCGGCGGGGCGACCATCATGAAAATCATCGGCGGTTGAATAAGGCTTTTGTGGCGAGGGAGCTTGCTCCCGCTCGGCTGCGAAGCAGTCGCAACGATCCTGATGCCTAGAGGGGCCGCTTCGCAGCCCAGCGGGAGCAAGCTCCCTCGCCACAGGTATTACCTCAACCATCCTGCAAGCTGGCGCAAAAGCTGCATCCCACGACCATTCGCCGGTTTTCCGACACCGGTTTTTTGGAGGGTAGGATGCGTAGCCTGGTTTTGCTGCTGGCCGTTTTGGCGCTTGGTGGCTGCATGAATGTCAGCGACATGGGAGAGGGCGTTCGTTATCACATGAGCGACGCCGGCCTGCTGGACCATAGCGACAGCCGTCGTGTGAACAACCTGCGTATTCAGCCCGACTCGTTCATCTACATCGCCCAGGGCGCCTTCGCCCCGCCAGGCAGTGCTTATCCGCGTCCCAACGTGGTGGCCGAAGAGGCCTTCAATGGCTTCATCGAATATTTCCCCATGGTCCGTCGCGCCCGCGTTCCCGAAGGCCTCGACCAGGCCATGGGCGAAGCCCGTTCCGCCGGTGCCCATTATTTGCTCTACACCCGCTTCGCCAAGGCTGACAACCGCATCGGCAACACTGACGAATGGCAGGATGAAGAAGCCTTGGATCGCTTGGGTGTGGATACCAGCGTGATTCAAATCATGTTGATCGAGACCAGCACCCAGTATTTGATTGATACTGCACGTATCAAGAGTCGTGGCGGTTTACTGACGTTGCACGACAAGCAGCCACAAGACCTCATCGCCACGCCTTTGCGTGAATATGCCCGCAGCCTGCTGGGGATGAGCGACGAATAAATAAACAGGAGTCACCATGAGCGGACCGCAAAAAGCCAATGATTTGCTGGGGCAGATCCCCAAGACCAAAGGCCTGCCGCCGGTCCACTTGTGGAATCCCGACTTCTGCGGCGACATTGACATGCGCATCGCCCGGGACGGCACCTGGTACTACCTGGGTACGCCCATCGGGCGAAAGCCGATGGTCAAGTTGTTCTCCACCATCATCCGCCGCGACGGCGATGATTACTTCCTGATTACCCCTGTGGAAAAAGTCGGCATCAAGGTCGATGACGTGCCGTTCGTGGCCGTGACCCTTGAGGTCGAAGGGCAGGGAGAAGGGCAGTTGTTGCGCTTCACCACCAATGTCGAGGAAATCACTGAGGCCGGTGCCGAGCATCCGCTGCGGGTGGTGATCGATCCCCAGACCCAGGAACCCGCGCCCTACGTGCATGTGCGCAGCAATCTCGAAGCGCTGATCCATCGCAATGTGTTCTACCAACTGGTGGAACTGGCGGTCAGCCGCGAGATCGACGGGCAGCGCTGGTTGGGCGTGTGGAGCGGCGGCGAGTTTTTCCCCATCGGCCTGGAACCCTGACCCCTTGTGGGAGTGATGGTTGGTCCAATATCTGTATTGGCTTGACGACCGCTATCGCGAGCAAGCTCGCTCCCACATGAGATGTGTGGTGAACACAAATAGTGTGAACGCCCGGAATCTACTGTGGGAGCGAGCTTGCTCGCGATGACGGCAGCATCATCAACATCTCCTAAACTGACCCACCGCTTTCGCCAGCAAGCCCGCTCACACAGTGATTTCGTAAAATTCAAATTGACACCCAATCGTATGATGATTAGCGTGGGCCTCCAATAAGAGTGGCCCGCGGGGTTTTCATGTCCAGCAGTTTTCATGCATCGACCGTCGATTGGCTGGGGGGCTGGATAGCCGCCGGCCAGGTCAAGCCTGGGCAAACCATCAAGGTCGAAGCGGACTTGGGCGAGCAACTGGGCGTCAGTCGCACGGTGATTCGCGAGGCGATCAAGACGCTGGTGGCCAAAGGCATGCTGGAAGTCGGGCCGAAAGTCGGCACGCGGGTGTTGCCGGTGCGGCGCTGGAACCTGTTTGATCCCCAAGTGGTTGGCTGGCTGTCACGCAGCGGCCTGCCGGAAAACTTTGTCGATGACTTGCTGGACCTGCGTCGCACCATCGAACCGATGGCGGTGCGCTGGGCCTGCGAGCGGGCCACGGCCGATCAGGTGCAGGCGATCCGCCTGGCCTACCATGCGCTGGAGCGTGCCGTGGACAGCGGCGCCGACTACAACCGCGCCGACCAGTTTTTCCATGAGTGCATCCTCGCTGCCAGCCATAATCAGTTCATCGAGCAAATGGTCCCGGCCCTCGGTGCGCTGCTGGCGGTGTCGTTCGAAGTATCGGCGGCCGATCCGGACGAACTGCGCCGCACCTTGCCCATCCACAAGGACATCGCCGACGCCATCGCCGCCCGTGACGCGGCGCGTGGCGTCTGGGCCTGCATGACCTTGATCGATAACGCTGACCTGGCCATCAAACGCTTTTACCCCAATGTCATGGCCGGTCGAACAGACGCCGCCGGGCAAGCCGGGAACGGGAGGTTTCAATGAAGTGGACGGCTGTGACGGAACACCGGGCGAAGTTGGGCGAGGGACCCTTCTGGGACGAGCCGACCCAGGCGTTGTATTGGGTCGATATCGCCGGCCAGCAGGCACTGCGGCTGATTGGCGCCAACGTACAGATCTGGCAGATGCCCGAGCATGTGTCCGCTTTCATTCCGACCCAGAGTGGCGACGCCCTGGTGACCCTGAGCAGTGGTGTCTACCGCCTCGATCTTGATTCACCGGGCCTGGAGCCGCGCTTGAAGCTGCTGTGCATGGCCGACCCCCAGCCCGGCAATCGCGCCAACGAGGCCCGTTGCGACCCCCTGGGTCAACTGTGGCTCGGCACCATGCAGAACAATATCGGTGCCCAGGGCGAGGACTTGCCGATCGAGCGGCGCTCCGGCGGGCTGTTTCGCGTCGCCGGTGATGCCCGGGTCATGCCCTTGCTGCGTGGGCTGGGCATTCCGAACACGTTGCTCTGGAGCCCCGATGGCACCACGGTGTATTTCGGCGACAGCCTGGATGGCACGATGTATCGGCACTTTATTTACCCGGAGGGCAACCTGGCGCCGGCCGAGGTCTGGTTCGGCCCGCACCCGCGTGGTGGCCCGGATGGCTCGGCGATGGATGCCCGAGGCTATATCTGGAACGCCCGCTGGGACGGCAGTTGCCTGTTACGGCTGAACCCGGACGGCCAGGTCGATCGGGTGATCGAACTGCCTGTCAGCCGCCCGACCAGTTGTGTGTTCGGCGGCGAAGACCTCAAGACGTTGTACATCACCAGCGCGGCGAGCCCATTGGGTCATCCGCTGGACGGTGCCGTGCTGTCGATGCGTGTCGATGTGCCTGGCGTGGCGTGTACAAGGTTTGCAGGTTGAATCCCAAAATATGGGATGTAAATATATATATTGAGATTATTTGGCGGCCGGGTTTATAGTCGGTTCCATCGGCAATACGCACTCACACTAAAAAAACAAAACAGGTGAAGTGATGCAACGATCTTTCCCCGTACGCCCCGGCGGCGTACGCCGGCCACTGTTCTTCCAAGCGCCTTTGCGCCGGTCATCCGTGGATGCCCGGTTTTTCTCGTGCCCGTGCACAGGAGTCTTGAGCCATGGCTGAGCCCTTGGTCTTGCCACCCGTGCCGGAGCCACCGAAGGGCGAACGCCTGAAGGACAAGGTCGTGCTGTTGACCGGCGCCGCCCAAGGCATTGGCGAGGCCATCGTCGCGGCGTTCGCGTCGCAACAGGCCCGGCTGGTGATCAGTGATATCCAGGCGCAGAAGGTCGAGGCGGTGGCCGCCCACTGGCGTGAACGCGGGGCCGATGTGCAAGCGCTGCAGGCCGATGTGTCCAAGCAGCAGGATTTGCAGGCCATGGCCCGGCGCGCCGTCGAGCTGCACGGCCGCATCGATGTGCTGGTCAACTGCGCTGGCGTCAATGTCTTCCGTGACCCGCTGGAAATGACCGAAGAGGACTGGCGACGCTGCTTCGCCATCGACCTGGATGGCGCCTGGTACGGTTGCAAGGCAGTGTTGCCACAGATGATCGAGCAGGGCGTGGGCAGCATCATCAACATTGCCTCGGTCCATTCGTCCCACATCATTCCCGGCTGTTTCCCTTACCCGGTGGCCAAGCATGGCCTGCTCGGCCTCACCCGCGCCCTGGGCATCGAATACGCACCCAAAGGGGTACGCGTCAACGCGATCGCCCCGGGTTATATCGAAACCCAACTGAACGTCGACTACTGGAACGGCTTTGCCGATCCCCATGCCGAACGCCAGCGTGCGCTGGATCTGCACCCGCCACGGCGCGTCGGGCAACCGATCGAAGTGGCAATGACGGCCGTGTTCCTGGCCAGTGACGAAGCACCGTTTATCAATGCCTCATGCATCACCATCGATGGGGGACGTTCGGTCATGTACCACGACTGAATATTCTCGGGTTGCAGTGGGAAACTTCGTCTGTAATCCAATCATCATACGATATGACTATTCAGGCCTATGCTGTGCAGCAACTTGATGTAACCGCCCAGCCTGCGCATTTCCACCGTCGGTGGAGCAGCCCTTGGACGTTTGGCTTTCAATAAAAAAAACAAGGAGTCAACTATGAAACATCGTCGTGGGATCCGTTCCCTGTGTCGCGCCGCCTTGGCGGTAACCGCGGTCAGCCTCAGCAGCCACTTGCTGGCGGCCGATCCCGTAAAAATCGGTTTTTTGGTCAAGCAGGCCGAGGAGCCTTGGTTCCAGACCGAGTGGGCGTTTGCCGAGAAGGCGGCCAAGGACAAAGGCTTCCAGTTGATCAAGATCGCCGTGCCCGACGGTGAGAAGACCCTCTCGGCCATCGACAGCCTGGCCGCCAACGGCGCCAAGGGCTTCGTGATCTGTCCGCCGGACGTGTCCCTCGGCCCGGCCATCATGGCCAAGGCCAAGCTCAACGATCTCAAGGTGATTGCCGTGGACGACCGTTTCGTCGACGCCAGCGGCAAGTTCATGGAAGACGTGCCGTACCTGGGCATGGCCGCGTTCGAGGTGGGCCAGAAGCAGGGCGCCGCCATGGCCGCTGAAGCGAAAAAACGCGGCTGGGATTGGAAAGAAACCTACGCGGTGATCAACACCTTCAACGAACTGGACACTGGCAAGAAGCGCACCGATGGTTCGATCAAATCGCTTGAAGATGCTGGTATGCCGAAAGATCACATCCTCACGGCAGCCCTGAAAACCCTCGACGTACCCGGCAGCATGGACTCCACCAACTCGGCCTTGGTGAAGCTGCCAAGCGCCGCGAAAAACCTGATCATCGGCGGCATGAATGACAACACCGTGCTGGGCGGCGTGCGCGCCACCGAAGCCGCCGGGTTCAAGGCGGCCAATGTGATCGGCATCGGCATCAACGGCACTGACGCTATTGGTGAGCTGAAGAAGCCTAACAGCGGCTTCTTCGGTTCGATGCTGCCAAGCCCGCACATCGAAGGCTACAAGACCGCCGAAATGATGTACGAGTGGATCACCACCGGCAAGGAGCCGCCGAAGTACACCGCCATGGACGAGGTGACACTGATCACCCGGGAGAACTTCAAGCAAGAGCTGGAAAAGATCGGCCTGTGGAACTGACGGCCGGTTGATTCAAAAGCGGCCCTGGTCACATGAGTGGCGGGGTCGCTTGATCTCTGTAAGTTCGAGGTGGTTATGCAAGCGCAAACAGCGACACGGCAACACAACATCGGCGGCAGCTTGCGATTCAACGGGATCGGCAAGTCCTTTCCCGGCGTGCAGGCGCTGGCCAACATCAGTTTCGTTGCCCATCCGGGGCAAGTCCATGCCTTGATGGGTGAGAACGGCGCGGGCAAGTCCACGCTGTTGAAAATCCTCGGTGGCGCCTACATCCCGAGCAGCGGTGACTTGCAGATCGGCGAACAGACGATGGCGTTCAAAGGCACCGCCGACAGCATCGCCAGCGGTGTGGCAGTGATTCACCAGGAACTGCACCTGGTGCCGGAAATGACCGTCGCTGAAAACCTGTTTCTCGGCCATTTGCCGGCGCGTTTCGGCCTGGTCAATCGTGGTGTGCTGCGCCAGCAGGCACTGACGCTGCTCAAGGGCTTGGCCGACGAAATCGACCCGCAGGAAAAAGTCGGTCGCCTGTCCCTCGGCCAGCGCCAATTGGTGGAAATCGCCAAGGCCTTGTCCCGTGGCGCCCACGTCATTGCCTTCGACGAGCCCACCAGTAGCCTGTCGGCCCGGGAAATCGACCGTCTGATGGCGATCATCACCCGCTTGCGAGACGAGGGCAAAGTGGTGCTGTACGTCAGCCACCGCATGGAAGAAGTGTTCCGCATCTGTAACGCGGTGACGGTGTTCAAGGACGGTCGCTACGTGCGGACCTTCGAGAACATGAGCGAGTTGACCCACGATCAGTTGGTCACGTGCATGGTCGGTCGCGATATCCAGGACATCTATGACTACCGTCCTCGGGAGCGCGGCGATGTGGCGTTGCAAGTGAAGGGCCTGTTGGGGCCGGGCTTGCGCGAACCGGTGAGTTTCCAGGTGCACAAGGGCGAGATCCTTGGCTTGTTCGGGCTGGTCGGTGCCGGTCGTACCGAGCTGTTTCGTTTGCTCAGTGGCCTGGAGCGTCAGCGCGAGGGCAGCCTGGTCCTGCACGGCAAGGAGCTGAAACTACGTTCGCCACGGGATGCCATCGCCGCTGGCGTGCTGCTCTGCCCGGAAGATCGCAAGAAGGAAGGCATCATCCCGTTGGGCAGCGTGGGCGAGAACATCAACATCAGCGCCCGTCCGGCACATTCCGCGCTGGGCTGCCTGTTGCGCGGCGACTGGGAGCGGGGCAATGCCGACAAGCAGATCAAGTCGCTGAAGGTGAAGACGCCGGCGGCCAGCCAGAAAATCATGTACCTGTCCGGCGGCAACCAGCAGAAGGCGATTCTGGGTCGCTGGCTGTCGATGCCGATGAAAGTCCTGCTGTTGGACGAGCCCACGCGTGGCATCGACATCGGCGCCAAGGCGGAGATCTACCAGATTATCCACAACCTGGCGGCCGACGGTATCGCGGTGATTGTGGTGTCCAGCGACCTGATGGAAGTGATGGGCATTTCCGACCGAATCCTGGTGCTCTGCGAAGGGGCCATGCGCGGCGAGCTGTCGCGTGACCAGGCCAACGAATCCAACCTGCTGCAACTGGCGCTGCCGCGCCAACGCGTTGCCGACGCGGCGAACTGAGAGGTAAATCATGACCATTCAAAACAATGCACTGCCAACGGCACGCAAACCCCTGGACCTGCGTCGTTTCCTGGATGACTGGGTCATGCTGCTGGCGGCCATCGGCATCTTCGTGCTCTGCACCCTGATGATCGACAACTTCCTGTCGCCGCTGAACATGCGCGGCCTGGGCCTGGCGATTTCCACCACCGGCATCGCCGCATGCACCATGCTGTATTGCCTGGCGTCCGGGCACTTCGACCTGTCGGTCGGTTCGGTGATCGCCTGTGCCGGCGTGGTCGCGGCGGTGGTGATGCGCGACACCAACAGCGTGTTCCTCGGCGTCAGTGCGGCGCTGGTGATGGGGCTGATCGTCGGCCTGATCAATGGCATCGTCATCGCCAAGCTGCGGGTCAATGCGTTGATCACCACACTGGCGACGATGCAGATCGTCCGCGGCCTGGCCTACATCTTTGCCAACGGCAAAGCGGTGGGTGTGTCGCAGGAATCGTTCTTCGTGTTCGGCAACGGCCAATTGTTCGGCGTGCCGGTGCCGATCCTGATCACCATCGCCTGCTTCCTGTTTTTCGGCTGGCTGCTGAATTACACCACCTACGGGCGCAACACCATGGCCATCGGTGGCAACCAGGAAGCGGCATTGTTGGCGGGGGTGAACGTTGATCGCACCAAGATCATCATCTTCGCCGTGCATGGCGTAATCGGCGCCCTGGCTGGGGTGATCCTGGCATCGCGCATGACCTCGGGCCAACCGATGATCGGCCAGGGCTTCGAACTGACCGTGATCTCGGCTTGCGTGCTCGGTGGGGTGTCGTTGAGCGGTGGCATCGGCATGATCCGTCACGTCATTGCAGGTGTGCTGATTTTGGCAATCATCGAAAACGCGATGAACCTGAAGAACATCGACACCTTCTACCAATACGTCATCCGCGGCTCGATCCTGCTGCTGGCGGTGGTGATCGACCGCTTGAAACAACGCTGAACCTGCAGCAACCGGGCCGGCCGCTTTCGCGAGCAAGCTCGCTCCCACAGATTTTGTGCCAGGGCGCAGAATCCCGGCACAGCGCAGATCCAATGTGGGAGCGAGCTTGCTCGCGAAGGCGTCGGCACATCCAACCATTTTCTTAGCTGACCCACCGCTATCGCGAGCAAGCTCGCTCCCACAGGATTTTGTGCCAGGGCTCAGAACCCCGGCACAGCGCAGATCCAATGTGGGAGCGAGCTTGCTCGCGAAGGCGTCGATACATTCAACATTTTCTTAGCTGACCCACCGCTATCGCGAGCAAGCTCGCTCCCACAGGATTTTGTGCCAGGGCGCAGAACCCCGGCACAGCGCAGATCCAATGTGGGAGCGAGCTTGCTCGCGAAGGCATCGGCACATCCAACATTTTCTTAGCTGACCCACCGCTTTCGCGAGCAAGCCCGCTCCCACAGGATTTTGTGCCAGGGCGCAGAACCCCGGCACGGCGCAGATCCAATGTGGGAGCGAGCCTGCTCGCGAAGGCGTCGATACATTCAACACCTTCTAACCTGACCCACCGCTTTCGCGAGCAAGCCCGCTCCCACAGGATTTTTGTACCAGGGCGCAGAACCCCGGCACGGCGCAGATCCAATGTGGGAGCGAGCTTGCTCGCTAAGGCGTCGGCACATCCAACATTTTCTTAGCTGACCCACCGCTATCGCGAGCAAGCTTGCTCCCACAGGATTTTGTGCCAGGGCTCAGAACCCCGGCACAGCGCGGATCCAATGTGGGAGCGAGCCTGCTCGCGAAGGCGTCCTCCCAGACGCCGACAATCACCCCGCCTTGCGCAACGCCTCAACCAACTCCTGCTTACGCATCTTCGAGCGCCCGGGAATGTTTTTCGCCCGGGCCTCCTTCATCAGGCTGTCCACGGTCTGGGTTCCATGGGAGGCTTTGCTGGTGCGCGGGTGACCTTCGCGGGTCTTGGCGGCGCGGCGGGCCGACTCCTTGCGGTCGGTTTTCTTGGCGGTCGCTGGTTTTTCCTTACCTGAACCACCGGAGCGTTCGCCACCACCGGACTGCTTGTTCACGGTCGCCCAGGCGCGCGCCTCGGCTTCGTTCTCGGACACACCTTTTTTCTCGTAACTCTTTTCAATGTGTACGGCCTTGCGCTTTTGTTCGGCGGTGTACTTATCTTTGCTACCACGAGGCATGGGACGTTCCTCCTCAAATGTCTGAGCAGAGCCTATTGGCTGGCGGCACCGCCTTCGGAGCCCGAACCACCGGTCGTGGTTTTCGAGCCCACCCCGGTCTCGGCGTTATCAGGTGCAGTCGAGTCCGGTGTGTTCATGCCACCCTGGCGCCCTGTGTCATTACCTTGTACGCGCGGATCGGTGCCAGTGGCGGGTGGCTGGCCATTGTTGAGGCCGCCGCCGGTGCCGTCGGTGTTCAATTTGGGCAGGCCTTGGGTTGCGGGGGAGTTGGGCGCTTGCACGGGATCGGTCGGCCCGGTGCCAGAGGTGGAAGCTGCGAAGGCCACCGAGGACAGCAGCGCGGCGAAGGTGAATGCAGTCAGCCTTGAAGTGATCATGGTGTCGCCTCCATTTTTCAGAATGCTTACCTGATCTTGGGCCTCGCTGGATTTGGGTTGGTGCCTGGGGCGCGACGAATGGCGCTTCCAAGACAGGCGTGCCGTGACCAACAAATAGTTGGCTCGATATGTGACGAGCGCTTCGTAGCGGCTTAGTATGGCGCTTTCAATTGGCTACAAGGCCTGTTCATGTCCATCGAGATCCGTCCTGCGCAACCCAGCGATGCGCCTCAAATCCTTGCCTTCATCACCGAGTTGGCCGATTACGAAAAGGCCCGCCACGAAGTCATCGCCAGTGTGGCGGACATCGAGCGCAGCCTGTTCAGCGAAGGCGCAACGGCCCACGGATTGATCTGCCGGCGTGATGGCGTGCCGATTGGCTTCGCGGTGTTTTTCTTCAGTTATTCCACCTGGCTGGGCAGTAACTGCCTGTACCTCGAAGACCTGTACATCACGCCTGACCAGCGCGGTGGCGGGGCGGGCAAGACCTTGCTGCGCCATTTGGCGAAGATTGCCTGTGACAACGATTGCGGGCGCTTCGAGTGGAGCGTGCTGGACTGGAACACGCCGGCCATCGAGTTCTACAAATCCCTCGGCGCGCAACCCCAGGAAGAGTGGGTGCGCTACCGAATGGATGGCAAGGTGCTCCGGGATTTCGCCAACGGCAACTGAGGTTCAGGCATACGCGCTGGACGCGTACTCGGCAAACCCGGGGCGTTGTTCGAGCCGTTTGCAATAGGCGGCGACCGCTGGATAGTCCGGACGCTCCATGGGTGTCTGGCGCCAACGATGTGCAGACAGGCCGATGAGTACGTCCGCGAGGGAAAACGCCGTACCGGCCACGTAGGCGCCGGTGCGGTTCAATTGCTGCTCCAGCAACCCCATCTTCTCGTTCCAGCCTTTGACGCCAGCGGCGATGAGCTGTGGGTCCTGGAAATCCGGGTGTTTACGCACCAATCCGTAAAACGCATCGCCCCATGACGGGTTGAGCTCCGTGGCTTGCCAGTCCATCCACTGCTCGACACGCGCCCGTGCGGCAGGCTCGACAGGCAGCAGGTCGCTGCGCCCATGCTTGCCCACCAGATAGCGGCAAATGGTGTTCGACTCCCAGAGCACACCGTTCTCATCAATGATCACCGGCACCTGGGCGTTGGGATTCAAGGCCAGGAACGCTGGGTCATGGGTCGAGGCAAAGCCGATGCCCCAGTCTTCGCGCTCGTAGGGGATTTCCAATTCCTGGCAGGTCCACAGCACTTTTCTGACGTTGATCGAGGAAGTGCGGCCGAGGATTTTCAGCTGTTGTCCCATCACTTTTTCCCTGAGTTGTTTGGCGTCCGATTAGAAACGTAGCAGGGTCTTGGGCGGATGGCGATTGGCTTTGTGGTTGGCCTGATAGATCCCAATATGTGGGAGTGATATTTATATATTGAGATTTTGTCGCGCCCAGGTTTATAGTCCGTTGCACTCACTGCCAAAAAACAGAACAGGTGAAGCGGATGCAGGCGCAATTGATCGCGCTCGATTGGGGGACCACCTCATTACGGGCTTACAAACTCGCAGCCGGTGGCGAGGTGCTCGAGCAGCGCTCGCTGTCATCGGGGATCATGCAGTTGCCTCCCGGGCCGCGAACCGTGGCCGGCCGGGTGTGCATCGACGGTTTCGAACTGGCCTTCGACGAGGCCTGCGGCGACTGGCTCGATGCACAGCCAGGCTTGCCGGTGATTGCCTGCGGCATGGTCGGCAGTGCTCAGGGCTGGCGTGAAGCGCCTTACTGCGACACACCGGCCAACGTCGCCAATCTCGGACATTCCCTACAAACCGTTCGCAGTCTTCGCGGTGTCGATGTGCACATCGTGCCCGGCGTGATCCAGCGTTCACGCTTGCCCAATGTCATGCGCGGTGAAGAAACCCAGGTGCTCGGTGCCCTGCACAGCCTGCCGGACGAAGCGGTGCTGATCGGCCTGCCCGGCAGTCATTCGAAATGGGTGGAAGTGGCCGAAGGCTGCATTGTGCATTTCGACACCTTCATGACCGGCGAGATCTTCGCCGTGCTCAGTGACCACAGCATTCTCGGCCGCACCCAGCAACGGGGTACCACCTTCGATGGCGTGGCCTTTGATCGTGGCGTGCAGGTGGCGTTGTCGGTGGACGGCCAGATCGGGCCGTTGTCCACGGTGTTCAGCGCCCGCAGCTTGGGCTTGACCGGCGAACTGCAGGCCAGCGCCCAGGCCGATTACCTCTCGGGCCTGCTGATCGGCCATGAGCTGGTGGCGCTGGCCGAGGTGCAGCGTCGGCGACGTGACAGCCTGCACCTGCCGACGGTGGTGCTGATCGGCAACTCCCAACTCTGTGTCCGTTATCAACGGGCCCTCGACGCCTGCGGTTTCGCCCGGGTGATCCTGGCCGAACAGGCCACCGAACGCGGTTTGTGGCAACTGGCCGTGGCGGCCGGGTTGCTCGATTCCACCGCCCCCTGAACCTGACTGGAGGTCTGACATGCTCACCCAAGCACTGGCGCACAACGGGCTGATCGCGATCCTGCGTGGTCTGCGTCCCGAAGAGGCCGCGGCCATCGGCGAAGTCCTGTACAGCGCCGGATTTCGCGTTATCGAAGTGCCGCTCAATTCCCCCGAACCGTACGAAAGCATCCGCATCCTGCGCAGTACTTTGCCCGCCGATTGCCTGATCGGTGCCGGTACCGTGCTCACGCCGGAACAGGTCGAGCAGGTGAAAGCCGCCGGCGGCCAAGTGATCGTCATGCCTCACAGTGATCCGAAGGTGCTGCGGGCGGCGAAGGCGGCGGGCTTGTACCTGTCGCCAGGCGTCGCCACGCCCACCGAAGCCTTTGCCGCGCTGGCCGAAGGCGCCCATGTACTGAAGATGTTCCCCGCCGAGCAAATGGGCCCGGCGGTGGTCAAGGCCTGGCTCGCGGTGCTGCCGGCCGGGACCGTGCTGGTGCCGGTGGGCGGGATTACGCCGGACAACATGGCGGTGTTCGTCGAAGCCGGCGTCAAGGGCTTCGGCCTCGGTTCCGGGCTGTTCAAGCCGGGCCTGACGGCGGATGAAGTGGCGGTGCGCGCCAAGGCCTACGTGGCCGCATGGAATGCCTTGAACTGAAGACTTTTCCAGCGCCCCGTGCGCTGCATCTGACAAGAGAGACAACAAGATGAAAATCACCAAGCTGACCACGTTTATCGTTCCGCCGCGCTGGTGCTTCCTCAAGGTCGAAACCGACGAGGGCGTGACCGGTTGGGGCGAGCCCGTGGTCGAAGGCCGTGCCCACACGGTGGCGGCGGCTGTCGAAGAATTGTCCGACTACCTGATCGGCAAAGACCCACGCAACATCGAAGACATCTGGACCGTGCTTTATCGCGGCGGCTTCTACCGCGGCGGGGCCATTCACATGAGCGCCCTGGCCGGCATCGACCAAGCGTTGTGGGACATCAAGGGCAAGGCCCTGGGCGTGTCGGTCAGCGACCTACTGGGCGGCCAGGTGCGCGACAAGATCCGTGTGTATTCGTGGATCGGCGGCGACCGCCCGGCGGACACCGCTCGCGCGGCGAAAGAAGCCGTGGCGCGGGGCTTCACCGCTGTGAAGATGAACGGCACCGAAGAGCTGCAGTTTCTCGACACCTTTGAAAAAGTCGACCTGGCCCTGGCCAACGTCGCGGCGGTGCGCGATGCGGTAGGACCGAACGTCGGCATTGGCGTGGACTTCCACGGCCGGGTGCACAAGCCGATGGCCAAGGTGTTGATGAAGGAACTCGACCCCTACAAGCTGATGTTCATCGAAGAGCCAGTGCTCAGCGAAAACTACGAAGCCCTCAAGGAGTTGGCGCCGCTGACCAGCACCCCGATTGCCCTGGGCGAGCGGTTGTTCTCGCGCTGGGACTTCAAGCGTGTACTCAGCGAAGGCTACGTGGACATCATCCAGCCGGATGCGTCCCACGCCGGCGGCATCACCGAAACCCGCAAGATCGCCAACATGGCCGAGGCCTACGATGTGGCGCTGGCGCTGCACTGCCCGCTGGGCCCGATCGCCCTGGCGGCGTGCCTGCAACTGGATGCGGTCTGCTACAACGCGTTTATCCAGGAACAGAGCCTGGGTATCCACTACAACGAGAGCAACGACCTGCTGGATTACATCAAGGATCCGCAGGTGTTCGACTACGACAAGGGCTTTGTGAAGATCCCCAATGGCCCGGGCCTGGGCATCGAGATCAACGAAGAGTACGTCATCGAGCGCGCGGCCATCGGCCACCGCTGGCGCAACCCGATCTGGCGCCATGCCGATGGCAGTTTTGCCGAGTGGTGAGTCACGCCTGACCCACTCAAAATCCCTGTGGTCCTAACACACCCACATCCCCTGTGGGAGCGAGCTTGCTCGCGATGGCAATGTATCAGTCACCCATGCGCTAGCTGACACACCGTCATCGCGAGCAAGCTCGCTCCCACAGTTGGATCTTCGCAAGCAGGGAGATCTTCTTCGATGCGCCCGTTTCCTCAATAAACATAAAAAGAGGCACCTCACATGCAAGCGCACACCCTGAGCGCGCAAGCGTCGTTGGTGACGCCCAGCCGCAAGCGTTTTTTCATCATGGTCCTGCTGTTCATCACCGTAGTGATCAACTACCTGGACCGCAGCAACCTCTCGATCGCCGCCCCCGCATTGACCAGCGACCTGGGCATCGATCCGATCCACGTCGGGCTGATTTTCTCGGCGTTCGGCTGGACCTACGCCGCCATGCAGATCCCCGGTGGCTGGCTGGTGGACCGGGTGCCGCCGCGCATTCTGTACAGCGTGGCACTGCTGCTGTGGTCGGTGGCCACGGTGATGCTGGGTTTCGCCGCCAGTTTCATTGCGCTGTTTGTGCTGCGCATGGCGGTCGGTGCCCTGGAAGCGCCGGCTTATCCGATCAACAGCCGCGTGGTCACCACTTGGTTTCCTGAGCGCGAGCGGGCCACGGCCATCGGTTTCTACACCTCCGGGCAGTTTGTCGGGCTGGCCTTCCTGACCCCGGTATTGGCCTGGCTGCAACACACCTTCGGTTGGCACATGGTGTTTGTCGCCACGGGCGCGGTGGGCATTCTCTGGGCGGCGATCTGGTACGCGGTGTATCGCGAACCACGGGATTTCAAAGGCGCCAACGCCGCCGAAATAGAACTGATCCGCGAAGGCGGCGGGTTGGTGGATATCCAGGCCGATACCGCCAAGGCCAAGGCGAAATTCAGCTGGACCGACCTGGGGATTGTCCTGACCCAACGCAAATTGTGGGGCATTTACCTGGGGCAGTTCTGCCTGAACTCCACGCTGTGGTTTTTCCTGACGTGGTTCCCGACCTACCTGGTGAAATACCGCGGCATGGACTTCATCAAGTCCGGCCTGCTGGCGTCGTTGCCGTTTCTCGCGGCGTTTGTCGGCGTGCTGTGTTCCGGGTTCTTCTCCGACTGGCTGATTCGCCGCGGCGCCACCGTGGGGTTTGCGCGCAAGCTGCCGATCATTGGCGGGTTGCTGATCTCGACCTCGATCATCGGCGCCAACTTTGTCGAGTCGACGCCGTTGGTGATTGCCTTCCTGGCCCTGGCATTCTTCGGCAATGGCCTGGCGTCGATCACCTGGTCGCTGGTCTCCACCTTGGCCCCGGCGCGACTGCTCGGGCTGACCGGCGGGGTGTTCAACCTCATCGGCAACCTGGCGGCCATCACCACGCCGATCGTCATTGGCTTTCTCGCCAGCGGCGATTCGTTTGCCCCGGCCATCACCTATATCGCTGTTCTGGCATTGGCTGGGGCGCTGTCCTACATCCTGTTGGTTGGGAAGGTCGAGCGCATCGAGTTGTAGTCCGACGGGGCGGGCGACCATAATGCCGCCCGTTCCCCCGCTCACTGTTGAAGGCCGGCTATGCAGCAAGACGATCCAAAAATCACCAAGGACGCCGCGCCTACGGGCACGCAGACATTGCTGCGTGGCCTGGGGGTGGTCCAGGCGGTCGCCAGCGGCGCCCGTGACTTGAAGGAAATCGCCCGGCTGATCGGCACCACCCGCAGCACCACCCATCGCCTGGCCAGTTGCCTGGTGGACGAACGTTACCTGCGCGTGGTGCCGCAAGTGGGCTACCTGCTGGGGCCGAAATTGATCGAGCTGGGCTTTCAGGCCCGGGAAGAGTTGCCCCTGGTGAGCCTGGCGGGACCGTACCTGGACGAGCTGTCGGCGCTCACCGGGGACACCGTTCACCTGGCGATTCGCGAAGGTGACGAAGTCTTGTACCTGCTGAAGAATCCGGGGCGCAACGGCCCGGAAATGCGCTCGCGCGTAGGCCATCGCATGCCGTTGGCGCGTACCGGGATCGGCAAGGCGCTGATGCTCGATGACTCGCAGGAACAATGGAAGCGGCTGTATGAAATCAGCCTGCCAGCCGGTGGGAAGAATCAGTTCTGGCCCCAGCATCAGGAGCAATCCTGGGAACAGTTCCAGCAACGGATGGTGGAATATGTGGCGGGGGGCTATGCCTTCGACCTGGAGGACAACGAACCGTCGATTCGCTGTGTGGCGGCGCCGATCCGTGACGCCGGCAAGCGCATCGTCGCCGGTATCAGCATCGCCAGCACCGTGCCGTACATGCCGCTGGAAAAGATGGCCGAGCTGATTCCCCTGGTCAAAGGGGTCACAGCCCGGCTGTCGGCGGAACTGGGCGCCAAGGTTTGACGAACGTCAGGCCTTGAGCGTAGCCATGTCGATGACAAAGCGGTATTTCACATCCCCGGCGATCATGCGGCTGTAGGCCTCGTTGATCTGGCGGATGTCGAGCATTTCAATGTCGCAGCTGATGTTGTGTTCGGCGCAGAAATCCAGCACTTCCTGGGTTTCGGCGATACCGCCGATCAGCGAACCGGCCAGGACCCGACGACCCAGGATCAGTTTTGCCGCATGTACTGGCGGATCGATTGGTTCGACCAGACCCACCAGGATATGCACGCCGTCGAAACGCAGCGTGTCGAGGTAGGGATTGAGGTCGTGCTGCACTGGAATGGTATCCAGCAGGAAGTGGAATCGTCCGGCTGCGGCGGCCATCTGTTCGGCGTCGGTGGATACGATCACATGGTCCGCACCCTGGCGACGGGCTTCTTCGGCCTTGCTCGCCGAACGGGTGAACAATGTGACTTCTGCGCCCATGGCCTTGGCGAACTTGATACCCATGTGGCCCAGGCCGCCCATGCCCAGCACGCCAACCTTGTCGCCAGCCTTCACACCGTAGTGCTTGAGGGGCGAGTAGGTGGTGATGCCAGCGCAGAGCAGTGGTGCGGCGCTGGCCGGGTCGAGTGCTGCCGGAATGCGCAGCACAAAGTGTTCGTTGACCACGATGCTGTTGGAGTAACCGCCCATGGTGTGGCCGCCACTTACGCGGTCCGGGCTGGCGTAGGTCTGGGTCATGCCTTCGAAACAGTATTGCTCCAAGTCAGCGCGGCAGGCTTCGCACTCGCGGCAAGAGTCGACCATGCAGCCAACGCCCACCAGATCACCGACTTTATAGCGGGTGACGTCCGCACCGACGGCGGTGACTTTGCCGATGATTTCATGGCCGGGCATCAGCGGGTAAACGGCGATGCCCCATTCATTTCGGGCCTGGTGGATGTCGGAATGGCAGACGCCGCAGTAGAGAATGTCGATCGCCACATCGTCGGCTCGCGGGCTGCGACGCTCGAACTTTATGGGGGCGAGGGGAGTGGTGGCCGATTGAGCGGCATATCCGATGGCGGTGTACATGATGGACCTCGCTAAGCAATGAACGTTGAGGGTTTCATTCTGGGAGTACCGGCGACAGGTGGCGATGGCGATTCCTCCGCCTGTCATGCCTAATCCTCCGGTCTTGGCCAGGATTTGATCCTCTGTGGCGTCAGACCTGCGATGATGGTTTCATCCCTTTTTTTGTGAAGTTTTCGCCTATGTTGTTGACCCGTCATCTTGATGCCAACGCTACGCTGGTTTCATTGATAGAACCCTTGGCGACCCGCGATGGTTTCGTCCCGACGCCACTGCCCGGTGTCCATGCGCTTCGGGCCAGCCAGGATGTCGCCCGTGGCCCGCAGCTCTACGAGCCGAGCCTGGTGATCATTGCCCAGGGCAGCAAACTGGCGTACCTGGGGCCGCGGACAATGGAATATGGCGCCGGGCACTATCTGATCCAGGCCTTGCCGGTGCCGTTCGAATGCGAAACCTACGCCATGCCCAATGCTCCGCTGCTTGGGGTTTCCGTCGCGATCGATCGGGCGATGCTGGGGGAGCTGGTGCTGGCCATGGGGCTGGTACCGGGGCGGCACCTGGCGCCGCAGACGCCGGAATCAATGACCTGCGCGGTGCTCGACGACGCCATGCGTGGGTGTGTCGAACGCTTGTTGCGTTGCTTGCACGACCCACTGGAATGCCAGGTCATGGGCCAGGCGCGGCTGCGCGAGCTGCTGTTCGTCGCGTTGCGCGGGCCCCAGGCCGATGTGCTGCGGGCGCTGGTGGAGCAGCAAGGCCAATTCGCCCGGATTGCCGCGGCCCTGAGCCATTTGCATGCGCACTTCACTGAGCCGCTGAACGTCGAGACCTTGGCCGGTTGCGCGAACATGAGCGCTTCGACCTTCCACGAGCATTTCAAGCGCAGCACCTTGCTGTCGCCGGTGCAGTACCTCAAGCGCTTGCGTCTGCTCAAGGCCCAGCGGCTGCTGCTCACCGAGGGCATGGGCGTGGCACAGGTCGCGCACCAGGTGGGGTATCAGAGCTCGTCGCAGTTCAGTCGGGAGTACAAGCGCTACTTCGAGCGCAACCCTGGGGAAGAGCGCGCCGCTTGATCCACTCGGGATCCCCTGTGGGAGCGAGCTTGCTCGCGATAGCGGTGTGTCAGCCGACATCTGTGTTGAATGAAAAATCGCTATTGCGAGCAAGCTCGCTCCCACATCGGGCTGTGGTACTGCTTGGATGGCAGGCAATAAAAAGGCCCCCATTACGGGAGCCTTGATGTTCAGCGCAACGGCTTACATGTTCGGGTAAGTCGGTCCGCCAGCGCCTTCCGGCGACACCCAGGTGATGTTCTGCGAAGGGTCCTTGATGTCACAGGTCTTGCAGTGCACGCAGTTCTGGGCGTTGATCTGGAAGCGCTTCTCGCCGTCTTCCTTGGTCACCACTTCGTACACGCCGGCTGGGCAGTAGCGCTGGGCCGGTTCGTCGTACAACGGCAGGTTCTTGCTGATCGGAATGCTCGGGTCGGTCAGCTTCAGATGGCAAGGCTGTTCTTCTTCATGGTTGGTACCGGAGATGAACACCGAGCTGAGTTTGTCGAAGCTGATCTTGCCGTCCGGTTTCGGGTAGTCAATCTTCTTGCAATCGGCTGCCAGCTTGAGGCAAGCGTAGTCGGGCTTGGTGTCGTGCAGGGTGAACGGCATTTTGCCGCCAAGGATGTTCTGGTCGAGCCAGTTGAAGCCGCCACCGATGATTGCGCCGTATTTGTGGATCGCTGCGCCGAAGTTACGGCTGGCGAACAGCTCTTCATACAGCCAGCTGTTCTTGAAGCTGTCGACGTAGGCGGTCAGTTCATCACCGCCTTCGGACTCGGCGAACAAGCGCTCGGCCACGGCATCGGCGGCAAGCATGCCGGACTTCATGGCGGTGTGGCTGCCCTTGATCTTGGCGAAGTTCAGGGTGCCGAGGTCGCAACCGATCAGCGCGCCGCCCTTGAAGACCATTTTCGGCAGCGAGTTCAGGCCGCCCTTGCAGATGGCGCGGGCGCCGTAGCTGACGCGCTTGCCGCCTTCCAGGTACTGCTTGAGCACCGGGTGATGCTTGAGGCGTTGGAACTCGTCGAACGGCGACAGGAAGGTGTTGCTGTAGGACAGGTCGACGATCAGGCCGACCACCACCTGGTTGTTTTCCAGGTGATAGAGGAAGGAACCGCCGGTGTTCTCGGTGCCCATGATGTCCAGCGGCCAGCCGGCGGTGTGCACCACCAGGCCGGGTTGATGCTTGGCCGGGTCGATTTCCCAGATTTCCTTCAGGCCGATGCCGTAGTGCTGGGCGTCGGCCTCGCTGTCCAGGTTAAAGCGCTTGATCAGTTGCTTGCCGATGTGGCCACGGCAGCCTTCGGCGAACAGCGTGTACTTGCCACGCAGTTCCATGCCAGGGGTGTAGAGGCCTTCCTTCGGATGGCCTTCACGGTCGACACCCAGGTCGCCGGTGATGATCCCGCGCACCACGCCGTTCTCGTCGAACAGCGCTTCCTGGGCGGCGAAGCCCGGGTAGATCTCCACGCCCAGGTTCTCGGCCTGCTGGGCCAGCCAGCGGCACAGGTTGCCCAGGGAAATAATATAGTTGCCTTCGTTGTGCATGGTCTTGGGCACGAAGAAGTCAGGGATTTTGCTCGCGGCCTCGGCGTTTCTCAGGACATAAATGTCATCGCGCACGACGGGCGTGTTCAGCGGCGCGCCGAGTTCTTTCCAGTCCGGGAACAGTTCGTTCAGGGCGCGGGGCTCGAACACCGCACCGGAGAGGATGTGCGCACCGACCTCGGAGCCTTTTTCGACCACGCAGACGCTGATTTCCTTACCGGCTTCGGCGGCCTTCTGTTTCAGTCGGCAAGCGGCAGACAGGCCAGCGGGGCCTGCGCCGACGATGACCACGTCGAATTCCATGTATTCGCGTTCCACAGGGCTCTCTCCTACTCAAGGCTCACGGTTTTTTCTAATTGGAGGTTTGGCGTTGCATCCGTTGTTTCCTTCGCGAAAAGCGACGAAAGCGACAATGGATGAGACGCGGGTCTCTCTTAAGCGGCGCATTATATCTACACCACTCTCAGGGTCCAATACAAACGTTTGTTTGAAATTGCCGCAGCCCAGATAAATCACTGACGTACGGCTTATGACTGACCATTTTGCCGTATTGACCGGAATAGGCGTTCCGGTCAAGATACGGGCGGTTTTGCGCTCGCCGTAGGCTGACTGTTGGTTTCAAGAGCACCTCTAAAGACAGGGCGAAGGCAGCACAAAGTGACGCATTGCGTGGTTCTGACGCGCAGTTTACACGCCGCGATAATGAATGACTCATCGGTCATCACTGACGAATGGTCTTCACTCCCGTGAGCTGGGTCATGTGTGGTTCATGCCGGCGTTTTTAGAGGTGCCCTTGCGCCCATGAGCATCAACCGCCAGGTTCGCCTAGGCGACTTTTTTTCACCGGAGAGTAACGAGGAATCCATGAAGGTTCTTGTAGCTGTCAAACGAGTGGTCGACTATAACGTCAAGGTTCGCGTCAAGGCGGACAACTCCGGCGTCGACCTCGCCAACGTCAAGATGTCGATGAACCCTTTCTGCGAAATCGCCGTGGAAGAAGCCGTACGCCTGAAAGAGAAAGGCGTGGCAACGGAAATCGTCGTCGTCTCCATCGGCCCGACCACCGCCCAGGAGCAACTGCGCACCGCGCTGGCACTGGGTGCCGATCGCGCCATCCTCGTCGAATCCGCCGAAGACCTGACATCCCTGGCCGTGGCCAAGCTGCTCAAGGCCGTTGTCGACAAGGAACAGCCATCGCTGGTGATCCTCGGCAAGCAGGCCATCGACAGCGACAACAACCAGACCGGCCAGATGCTCGCTGCATTGAGCGGCTACGGTCAGGGCACCTTCGCGTCCAAGGTCGAAGTGTCCGGCGACAGCGTTGCCGTGACTCGCGAGATCGACGGCGGCGCGCAGACCGTTTCCCTGAAACTGCCGGCCATCGTCACCACCGACCTGCGTTTGAACGAGCCGCGTTATGCGTCTCTGCCAAACATCATGAAAGCCAAGAAGAAGCCGCTTGAAGTGCTGACGCCTGACGCTTTGGGCGTTTCCACCGCCTCCACCAACAAGACCCTCAAGGTCGAAGCGCCGGCTGCACGCAGCGCGGGCATCAAGGTCAAGTCGGTGGCTGAACTGGTCGAGAAACTGAAAAACGAAGCGAAGGTGATCTGATCATGACTATCCTCGTAATCGCCGAACACGATAACAAGGCGCTGGCTCCAGCCACGCTGAACACCGTTGCTGCCGCTGCCAAAATCGGTGGCGACATTCACGTGCTGGTCGCTGGCCAGGGCGCTGGCGCCGTGGCTGAAGCCGCTGCGAAAATCGCTGGCGTGGCCAAAGTGCTGTCGGCTGACAACGCTGCCTACGCACATCAACTGCCGGAAAACGTTGCGCCGCTGGTTGCCGAGCTTGGCAAGGGCTACAGCCACATCCTGGCTGCCGCCACTTCCAACGGCAAGAACATCCTGCCGCGCGTGGCCGCTGCACTGGACGTCGACCAGATCTCCGAAATCATCTCGGTAGAAAGCGCCGACACCTTCAAGCGTCCGATCTACGCAGGCAACGCCATTGCCACCGTGCAATCGACCGCTGCGGTCAAGGTCATCACCGTCCGCGCCACCGGCTTCGACCCGGTTGCCGCCGAAGGTGGCTCGGCTGCCATTGAAGCCGTCGGCGCTGCCCATGACGCCGGCATCTCCAGCTTCGTCAACGAAGAACTGGCCAAGTCCGATCGTCCTGAACTGACTGCTGCCAAGATTGTCGTTTCCGGCGGCCGTGGCATGCAGAACGGTGACAACTTCAAGCACCTGTACGCCCTGGCCGACAAGCTCGGCGCCGCCGTCGGTGCTTCCCGCGCCGCGGTCGACGCCGGTTTCGTACCCAACGACATGCAGGTCGGCCAGACCGGCAAGATCGTTGCACCACAGCTGTACATCGCCGTCGGTATCTCCGGCGCGATCCAGCACTTGGCCGGCATGAAAGACTCCAAGGTGATCGTTGCGATCAACAAGGACGAAGAAGCGCCGATCTTCCAAGTGGCCGACTACGGCCTGGTGGCGGACTTGTTCGAAGCCATCCCAGAGCTGGAGAAGCTGGTCTAATCCGGCGTCTTCACTTATAAAGAGCCCGGCCCTTTGGCCGGGCTTTTTATTTCTGCCTCAGAGGAGCGTATTGCCATGGATCTGCGTCGTTTGGCCGGCTGGTCGTTGTTGTGGACGTTGGCGCTCATGCCAGGCCTGTCTGTCGCCGCCGGCAAATGCGAACGCCTGATCGCCACCGGTAGCCCGGACGCACCGCCTTACCTCTGGCAAGACCCTCAGGACCCCAAGCACCTGATTGGCGCTGGTGCCGACCTGCTGGCGCACGTCGCGCAAGAACTGGGGATCAAGATCGAATTGTTGTATGCCGGCAAGCGCGCCCAGGCGTTGGACGAAGTGCGCAGTGGACGCATGGACCTGCTCACCGATGCTCCGCTGACGGCCGCCGGGCTTGAAGTGTTGGATTACGTTCATCCGCCCTTGCTCGAAAACGATTACCTGATCTGGACCCGCAAGGACTCGACCCTGGTCATCAACCAACTCGAAGACCTTCACGGTCATCCCGGGGCCTTGTCGGAAAAGTCTCGCATGACCCCAGGATTCGGCGTCTTTGCCGAGCAGCAATTGTCCCTGGTGCGCACGCCCAACCTGACCCAGGCCTTTCAGAAACTGCTACTGGGCGAGGTGGAATATGTCCTGGCGGGGCGCTACTCGGGCTTGGCAATGGCGCAGACACTGGGGATGGCCAACGATCTGCAAGCCGCACCGCAACCGGTGGACAAACCCGGGCTGTTCCTCGCGGTTTCCCATAACTCTGCCTGCAATGACCCATGGTTACGCGGACAGCTGGCGCAAAAGATGACAGAATTGGCCGCGTCCGGCCTGGCGGAGGCTGTGTTGCAACGTAATCTCGAGCGTTGGAATACACAGTTGCAGCCATCTGCCAGCGCCCCAAAACAGTAGGGAACATTAGTGACTATTCGACCTCTTTTCGCTGCCCTGGCCGTTCTGGCTCTGGCGGGCTGCGCAGCCGATCCGGCGCCGAATGAACAGATCCGCCTGACCGAACAGGCACTGGAGCAAGCCCGGGCCGTTGGCGCTACTGCCGACGAGGTGCCCGAATTGAAAATGGCTGAAGAAAAGTTCGCCCGCGCCAGATCCAACATGGCCGACGAATCCTACAAGAAGGCGCGCATGCGGGCCGAACAGGCCGAACTCGACGCCCGCCTGGCTGAAGCGAAGGTGCTGACCCTCAAGAGCCAGGAGCAACTGAACGTGCTCGACACCCGCATCAAGCGCTTGCGCAAACAATTGAGGGAGGATGCCCAATGAAGCACTCCCACGTATTGGGCGGCCTGGTCCTCGCCGGCCTGGCCAGCTTGTATGGCTGCGCCGGCCAGCGCAGCGAAGCGGCGCTCGAGCAGGCCAGCACCGACTTCCAGAAGGTCAAGGAAGATGCCAACGTATTGCGTGCCGCGCCCCGGGACGTGATCCGTGCTGGTGAATCCCTGGCCCGCGCCGATCGTTTGTCCAGCTACTGGGGCAGCGGCGAAGATGTGCAGCATTACGCCTACCTGAGCCAGCGCTACAGTGCGATCGCCCGGGAGCACAGCAACCAGGTGCTCAACGAAGAACGTGCGGCGAAGCTCGAACTGGAACGCCAGCGCCTGCAATTGGCCCTGCGTGAGTCCAAGTTGCTAAGCGTGCAGCAGCAGGGCAAATGGCTTGAAGAACAGATCATGGCGATGGCGACCACACAAACCGATCGCGGTTTGGTGATGACCTTGGGGGACGTGCTGTTCGACACCGGCGAAGCGGAGCTGAAGAGCTCGGCCAACCGGGTCGTGCTCAAGATCGTGCAATTCCTGCAGCTCAACCCCAAGCGCGTGGTCCGCATCGAGGGATACACCGACAGCACCGGCGGCAAGCAGGAAAACCTCAAGCTGTCTCGCGACCGCGCGCAAGCGGTGGCGGATGTACTGGTGGACCTGGGGATCGACGAAAAACGTATCCAGGTCGAAGGCTACGGTGATCAATACCCGGTAGACGTCAACGCTTCCGAGCGTGGCCGGGCACAGAACCGTCGCGTTGAAATTGTGTTCTCCGACGAAAAAGGCCAGCTCGGCGCCGCCCGCTGAGGGCTGCGTCACTGGAAAACCCGGCCCCTTCAATGGCGCCGGGTTTTTTTGGGCTCGCAGATTGTCCCACAAGGGGTACAGTTAGAGCTGTCACTCCACTGTACTGTCGAGTAATCTGGCAACTGTCCCAGTACACTTCTAAACTGTTCCGGTATCGTTTCCGACAAGAATAAAATGCCCGTGAAATCGAGTGCTGCGTCATGACCAACCTCTTGCTCTATCAACGTATTGCTCAACAGCTGGCTGAAGACATCCGGCGCGGTGTGTATCAGCCCGGTGAACGCGTGCCGTCGGTGCGCAAGATGAGCTCGCAGCTCAATGTCAGTCATGCCACGGTGCTGCAGGCCTACGCCAACCTTGAAGACCAGGGGCTGATTCGCGCACGACCGCAATCGGGCTACTACGTGCACCAGACGCCGGCCCTGACGGCGCCGACACCGGACATTGCCCGGGTAGAGCGTCCGGGGCTGGTGACGCGCAGCAGCATCATCCAGCAGGTTTTGGTCGAATCGCGCCGCGAAGGGGTGTTTCCCCTGGGAGCGGCGGTGCCGAGTGTCGACTATCTGCCTGTCCGGGCCCTGCATCAGCAATTGGCCAAGGTCACGCGCTTCCATAGCCCGCGGGCTTTCAGCTACATGTTCAGCCCGGGTTTCGAGCCGTTGCGCCGCCAAGTGGCGATTCGGATGCGCGATGCCGGCGTCGTGGTGGACCCTTCCGAGGTGGTGATCACCCACGGCTGCGTCGATGCGCTGCAGATGTCCTTGCGGGTGCTAACGCGGCCGGGAGACTTGATCGCCGCCGAGTCGCCGACCTATTACGGCTTGCTGCAACTGGCGGATCTGTTGGGCCTCAAGGTTATCGAGATCCCCAGCGACCCGGTCACCGGCATGAGCCTGGAGGCCTTGCAACTGGCGGCCAACCAGTGGTCGATCAAAGCGCTGGTGCTGACCACGCGCCTGAGCAATCCTCTCGGTGGCACCATGCCGGAAGAGCGGCAAAAGCAGCTGCTGCGCCTGGCGTCGGACTTCGACATCCAGATCGTCGAGGACGATATCTATGGCGAGTTGATGTTTGAGCAGGGGCGCACCAAGGCCCTCAAGGCCTACGACCGGCTGGACCGGGTCATCTACTGTTCGAGCTTTTCCAAGACGTTGTCGCCGGGTGTGCGCATCGGCTGGATGATCGCGGGCAAATTCCAGCAGGAAATCCAGCGGCTCCAGACCTTCAGCACGCACTCGGCGTGCAGCGTCACGCAGATGGGCATTGCCGCGTACCTGGAAAACGGCGGCTATGACCGGCACTTGCGCTATATCCGCCAGGAGTACCGCAAAAACCTCAGCGCCTTTCAGCTGGCGGTGCAGCAGTACTTCCCGGAAGGCACGCAGATGAGCCGTCCCACGGGAGGCTTCATCCTGTGGGTCAGTTTGCCGGGGCGGGTCAATACCCAGGAGTTGCATGTGCGGGCGTTGCAGCAAGGCATCAGTATCGCGCCGGGGCTGATTTTCAGTAACACCGAGCAGTTCAACCACTGCATTCGCTTGAACTGCGGTGTCCCTTGGAACCGGGAGGCGGAGCGGGCCTTGATGACGCTGGGGTTGTTGGCCACTCAATTGTGCCAGGAGACGGCCAACGGATTTCTTTAGATGTCAGCGGCTTAGCTCGATGTGCTTGTCAGCGCCCCATTATCAGGCGAGCATGGGGGTCTCTGCCGTCAATGCTGTAGTGTCTATGAAAGCCATTGTTCCTGCTGCCTGGGTTTTGATCGGCCTGTTGAATGTCTTCCACATGGGAGGTGTCGTCGCGGCAGCGCCAGCGCAGGAAAAACCGGTCGCCAGTGCCTCGAAAGATACGTCGAAAAAAACTGCAGTGACCAAGAAGCCTTCCACTAAAAAGGCAGCTTCCGCGAAGAAAAAACGCGCGCCCATCTCTTCCAAGAGCAAATCCGCCCACGAGGTCGCCAAGACCCCATTGCCGCCGACCAAGCTGGACCTGAGCTTGCCCCATGAGATGGTCGATAAACTGCAGCCCCCGGGTAAGGTGCTGCAATCCAAGCGTGAACCTCTCTTGCCGTCGATGTTCGGCGAGAAGCCCGGGCCGTTTCAACTCAATGGTCGTCTGTTGAGCAACGAAATGCAGCTGCCACTGCGCAACCAGGAGCGCAACGAGGTGGAAGGCGCGGCGCTGGACTTCGAATTCAAGCAATAAACCTTCGACAGGCCTGTCGCTCGTCGCTGACTGTTCGGTCACCTTGCCGTGGGCAAAAAAACACGCAGCCAGTAATTTAAAACAAGTGTTTTAGCCGTTACTCTGTGTTCTGTTATTAACCATTACCTACCTGTCGTGAGGATGTTGTCGTCATGAAATGCCGTGAAGGCTGTGGCGCCTGTTGCATCGCCCCGTCCATCAGCTCATCTATCCCGGGCATGCCGCAAGGCAAACCGGCGGGAGAACGTTGCGCGCAATTGTCGGTCGATAACCTGTGCCGGATTTTCGGCCAGCCGGAACGTCCAGCGGTGTGCTCGGCGTTCGAAGCCGACATCGAGATGTGCGGCAGCAGCAGTGAAGAAGCCATCCGACTGATCGGTTGGTGGGAGCAAATCACGGCAGCGTAATGAGTCAATGAACGGATCTAACTGAACGAACTTGGACAATAAGGAAAAGAATTATGGGTTCGCTGCATCGTATGGCTGTGTTGTGTGGGTTGACCGTGTTGCTGGCAACGGCCACCGCTCAGGCAGAGGACTGGCAGGTTGCCAAGGAGAAGGACGGCATCAAGGTTTCCCTCAGTGAGGTGGCAGGCTCCAAGTACAAGGCCTATCGCGGCGTGACGGTAATGAAAACCACCATGGCCAAGCTGCGGGCCCTGCAGGAAGACGTTCCCGGTGCCTGTGTCTGGATTCATGAGTGCAAGAGCCAGAAACTGCTCAAGCACGAAGGCAATCAGAGCTGGACCTACACTCAATTCAACACACCATGGCCGGTGACGTCCCGGGACTCGGTGCTGGAAGTCACCACCGAGGAGGGCGCCGACGGCAGCCTGACCCGCAAGCTCAAGGGCGTGCCGAAATACCTCCCCGAGGAGAAAGGTTTCGTGCGAGTGGCCCAGGTCGATGGTTTCTGGACATTCAAGCCTATGGGCGCGGACCAGATCGAAGTGACCTACCAGGTCCACACCGAACCAGGGGGTGACGTGCCGTCCTGGCTGGCGAACAAGTTCGTGGTGGATGCGCCGTTCAACACCCTCAAGGCCCTGAAGGAACGCGCCGAAAAGTAATCGGCCAAGGCTGCACAAAAGAGACCGCCCCCGAGGCGGTCTTTTCATGTGCGCCGTCCAGACACCCGGCGGAACGATTGTCCGGCCCTCAATGTCGAGATACAGGTAAGCCAGGCCCTGAATTGATCAAGGAGACACCGATGCAGAAGTGGGAAATCACTTTCGTAGATGATCATGGCGAAGCCATCGCCGAGCAGTTCGACTACGAGCAGGAGCCTACGATGGAGCAGGCTGCACAACTGATTCGCGAAAAATTGCTGCCCGTGCCCGCCCAACTGGACCTCAACGACCTGGAAGGTCGCACCGAAGATCCCACCGTCAAGAACCTCAAGTCCCAGCACAGCATTGAAATCATCAGCATTACACCGATTTCATGAAACGTTGCCTGGTCTCGCTTGGCAGTGGCCATCACTTGCGGCTACTCTGCAATTGAGATCAGCGAAAGGATCGCGAAGGTCCGGTCTTGTCAGCTACATGCTTGTGTCCCGACGGCCATTTGATGCCGTACCGCTTGCAGCCTGAGGGCTTCACGCACGGGAAGACGGAAAGTCTATCCATTGGTTTCAGGAGGACGTTTCATGAGCACAGCCTATCAAGAAGACATCAGCACCAGCGTATTGCGCCGCATGAAAGAAGGCGGTTTCGATTTTTCCCGATTCCATCCCATTGAGTTCTACGCCATTTTCCCGGACGAGGAGCGGGCGCGCAGGGCGGCAGGTCATTTTCGGGGAGAATCGTTGAACGCGCAGATCAGTGCACGGGACGACGGGGCTTGGTCATTGGAACTGAGCCGGGTGATGTACGCCACTTACGATGACATTGGCGACTTCGAGCAAGACTTCGAGGCAGTCGTCGAACCCTTGGGTGGTGTGATCGAGGGCTGGGGTGTCAAGCAAGAGATCCGGCGCCTGCAGGCCTGACAATCACTCACCGCCACCACAGCAACGGCTGACCTTTGTGTCGGCCGTTTTCATGTCTGTGAGCTAACCGAGTATCCCTGTGGGCGCCGAGCTTGCTCGCGATGGCGGCTGCACAACCCACATCATTACCCGCAGACACACCGCAATCACTTCCCCAGGTTTTGTACCTAACTGTATCCAGATCAAGCCGCGTCGTTTTTCCGTGACTATGCTCAGCAGAGCGACGCCCCTGCGTCGCAATGAAGCGGGGGGCAGCGGGGTGGGGGCATTTGCTGCACTATAAAAGTGCGCGGCCCGTCAGAGGAGAATCCAACCCGTTGATCATAAAGCGTTTATGCCGATGGCACGGGGCTTGCGAAGCCTTGCTGCCAGGGTGACAAGGAGTACGGCATGATCCGCAGCGGTTTTGATGAAATGTACGATGCCAACGGCCAGGTCCGCCCGCATTACCAGGCGTTTGCCCGCTGGCTGGCTGAAACGCCTGACGAGCTGCTGGCGCAACGCAGGCGCGAAGCCGACCTGTTGTTTCATCGTGCCGGCATTACGTTCACGCTCTACGGGGACGAGCAGGGGACGGAACGCCTGATCCCTTTCGACACGATCCCGCGCAGCATCCCGGCCAGTGAATGGCGGGTGGTCGAACGCGGCTGCATCCAGCGGGTCAAGGCGCTGAACATGTTCCTGGCCGACCTCTACCATGAACAACGTATCATCCGGGCCGGCATCATTCCCGCCGAACAGGTACTGGCCAACGAGCAGTACCAACTGGCGATGCAGGGCCTTGACCTGCACCGTGATATCTACGCGCACATTTGCGGTGTCGATCTGGTGCGCGACGGTGACGGCACGTACTACGTGCTCGAAGACAATCTTCGTACGCCCAGCGGCGTCAGCTACATGCTCGAAGACCGCAAGATGATGATGCGCCTGTTCCCCGAACTGTTCGCCGCCCAACGCATCGCCCCCATCGACCATTATCCGAACCTGCTGCTCGACACCCTGAAAAGCTCCAGCCCGCTGGACGACCCCAGCGTCGTGGTGCTCACGCCGGGGCGTTTCAACAGCGCGTTCTTCGAGCACGCGTTCCTGGCCCGGGAGATGGGTGTGGAGTTGGTGGAAGGCGCGGACCTGTTCGTGCGCGATGACAAAGTGTTCATGCGCACCACCGACGGCCCGAAAGCGGTGGATGTGATCTACCGTCGCCTCGACGACGCGTTCCTCGATCCACTGGCCTTCAATCCGGACTCGATGCTCGGGGTGCCGGGCCTGTTGTCCTCCTACCGTTCCGGCAACGTTGTGCTGGCCAATGCCATCGGCACGGGCGTGGCGGACGACAAGTCGGTGTACCCATTCGTCACCGACATGATCCGTTTTTACCTGGATGAAGAACCGATCCTGAAGAACGTTCCTACATGGCAATGTCGTAATCCCGCCGAACTTTCCCACGTGCTGGCGAATCTTCCCGACCTGGTGGTCAAGGAAACCCAGGGTTCCGGCGGTTATGGAATGCTGGTGGGGCCGGCCGCGACGACGGCGCAGATCGATGCCTTCCGCGAGCGGATCAAGGCCAAGCCGCACGCCTACATCGCCCAGCCGACGTTGTCGCTCTCGACCTGCCCGACCTTTGTCGAAAACGGCATCGCCCCGCGCCACATCGACTTGCGGCCGTTTGTGCTCGCTGGCCGTGAGACCCGTGTGGTGCCTGGCGGGCTGACACGGGTGGCGCTGCGCGAAGGCTCCCTGGTGGTGAATTCATCCCAGGGCGGTGGCACCAAGGACACTTGGGTCGTCGAGGATTGAGGAGCTGCCATGCTGAGTAGAACCGCCTCGGACCTGTACTGGATGTCGCGCTATCTGGAGCGCGCGGAAAACCTCGCACGGATGCTCGACGTCAGCTATTCGTTGTCACTGATGCCCCAGGACGGGCGTGGCGACGGTCTGCACGAGTTGGCCATGCCGTTGCTGATCACTGGCACGCTGGACGATTACCGGGAGCGACACGGCGATCTGCATGCCGAGCGCCTGCTGCATTTCTTTGCCTTGGACGCAGCCAACCCGGCCAGCATTTACAGCTGCCTTGGCTCCGCACGGGCCAGTGCCCACGCGGTACGTGGGCGCATCACCGCCGACATGTGGGAGAACATCAACGCCACCTGGCTGGAAATTCGCGGTATCGCCGAGCAAGGCTTGAATCGCTACGGCATGAGCCGTTTCTGCGAGTGGATCAAGGAACGATCCCATCTGTTTCGCGGCGCAACCTACGGCACCATCATGCGTAATGATGCGTTCCGCTTCATTCGCCTGGGAACCTTCATCGAAAGGGCCGACAACACCCTGCGCTTGCTCGATGCCCGCTACGAAATGGCCGGTGACCAGGCCGACACGGTCCGCGACGGCACGGCCCACGCGTATTACCAATGGAGCGCCTTGTTGCGCGCCTTGTCGTCCTTCGAGGCCTACACCGAGATCTACCGTGACGCCCCGGGCGCTCGTCATGTGGCTGAGTTGCTGCTGTTGCGTGCCGATGTGCCGCGTTCGCTACGCGCCTGTACCGAAGAAATCAACCAGATCCTTGCGAGCCTGCCGGGCACCAACGGTCGGCAGGCACAACGGCTGGCGGCGGAGATGGACGCACGCCTGCGCTTCACCGGCATCAACGAAATCCTCGACGGGGGCCTGCATGCCTGGCTCACCGAATTCATCCCACGGGTCCGTGAACTGGGCAATGCCATTCACAGTGCCTACCTGGAGGTCATATGAGACTCTCGATCAGCCACGAAACGGCCTACCACTATGAAGATCAGGTGCGCGCCAGCATCCAGTACCTGCGCCTGACACCCCACGACAGCGAACGCCAGCATGTGCTGAGCTGGCAACTGGATTTGCCCCGGCCGGTGCGCGCGCAGCTGGATCCGTTCGGCAACATCCTTCACGTACTGACCTTGGACGAACCCCACGAAACGGTCGTCATCGGTGCCCGCGGACAGGTGGATATCGATCCATTGCGCGAAGCCGAGCACGAGAGCCAGTCAGCGCTGCCATTCCTGCGCTTCACCCGGCTGACCGAGGCGGACGAGGCCCTTCGAACCTTCGCCGCGCAGCAATGCCAGCAGCGTCGCGATCGCACGGCGCTGATCGACCTGATGCACGGGCTGAACCAGCACATGATCTACACCCCTGGCGCCACTGAGGTGGAGACCAGTGCGGCCCAGGCTTTTGCCGGTCGTAGCGGGGTGTGCCAGGATCACACCCACGCCTTCCTGGCCTGCGCCCGTAGTGTGGGGGTGCCGGCGCGGTATGTCTCGGGGTATCTGTTCAGCGAAGAGAGCGAACACCTGGCAAGCCACGCCTGGGCAGAAGCCTGGCTTGATGACGCCTGGTACAGCTTCGACGTGACCAACCAACTGGCCCGCCCGGAGCGTCACCTGAAGCTGGCCGTGGGCCTGGATTACCTGGACGCCTGCCCGGTGCGCGGCATGCGCCGCGGCGGTGGTTGCGAGCAGATGCATGCCAAGCTGGTCGTGCCACCAGCGCCGGTGATCACGGTGCAACAGCAATAATCATCTAGTGAGCGAGCTTTTGTGGCGAGGGAGCTTGCTCCCGCTCGAGTGCGAAGCGCTCGCAAGCTTTTTAAGGGGGCTGCTGCGCAGCCCAGCGGGAGCAAGCTCCCTCGCCACAAAAAGCAATCTCACGGGGCCAACGGCTGCTTGCGTCCCGCCATATGCTTCAAATAACCCACCAGCAAATCCAGCTCCGAATCCGGCAGCACCGCATCCGAGAACCCGGGCATCTTGCCCTGGGGCCAGCGTCGCAGCGCTTGCGGGTCGCGAATGTAGCGCTTGAGGAAATCCCCGGAGAAGTATTCGGTCGGGTTGAAGGGGATGTTCAGGTCAGGGCCGAACTGTGCATCACCCGCGCCATTGAGCCGATGGCACGCCAGGCAGTTTTTCTGGAACAGCTCGAAACCTTTATTGACCGGGTCGTCCTTGGCCAGGTTGGGCGCCGGCAGCAGGGCCGGAAAGCGCTCGGTCACGGCCGACAGGCGCTTGATGGTCGCCACCGCGTAGGGCCATTGTTCCGGGCTGATGTGGCCAGCCTGCGGATCGGTCCAGACCAGGTAGAAAGGTCCGGCACTGTGCTTGCCTTCCCCTAGCGGCGGCCAGGGCTTGGCCGGGTCCTCGATCGCCAGCCAGGCCCGGGCCCCACTTTTTTTGAGTAACGGCGCCGCAGGCATTTCGGCAGCGAAGCCGTCCAGGGCGACGGCTTGCAGATGGTCGTCCGCTTGGACGCCCGTCAACAGCGCCGTCAGCGGCACGGCTCGATAGCTCATCGGTTTCTTGTAGGAAACGTCATCAATGATCTGGACCGTTTGAGCGTCCGGGTGCTTGAGTAGTTCTTCGGTTTGCCAGGTGCGCGTGCCCGCGCCCAACTCCAGCACCAGTTGCGCGGCATAAAGGGGCGTGCTGAGCAGCAACGCCCCGAACACAATAAGCGCTTTCAAGTCGATCGCCTTCCATGTCGAGGGGTGCCGCAAAGGTTGGCACAGCCATCGCGGCTCGAACAGAGAACCCGTCACATTTTTTGGCGACACAACTAATGGATGATGCAGATGCCCTCGCGCAGGATTCAGCCAATCACCTTGGTGATATTCGGCAAAATCAACAGCAGCGTCGTGGCAAAGAGAATGAGTCCGGCTTGGCGAACTTTCGAATGTTTGAACATGGCTGACCCGCCTTTATTGTTATTTCCTAAAAGCCAGCCTGCATATCCATGGCGGCTGGCGTTGCACTTCCTGTTTGACAAGGGCCTCGGCAAAACCCGACGACGTTCTTGTACAAGGATTACATTAGGGGCCGCGGCCGCCTTGGCTTAGATCCAATTCATATCAGTTTAGTGAGGGTTGCTCTTAAAAAAGTATGAGGCCTATTGCCACCTTCCTGGCGGCCCTTTTGCTAGACAGCTTGCCCTCCTGAATCGGTTAACCCGATAGCTCGCTACCGTTCGTCTGAGCGTGGCCGTCAACGCCATTGAGCGCTGTGGTCATTGAATCCGGCGCCGCTGGGCTTATGGTTGGAGGCATCGCATTACCCCCGGTTTCGAGGACGTCATGACCCAAGCTTTGATTTTCGACGCATTACGCACGCCCCGTGGCAAGGGCAAAGCCGATGGCGCCTTGCACGGCGTCAAGCCGGTGAACCTGATGGGTGGTCTGCTCAGCGCCTTGCAGCAGCGCATGGATCTGGACACCAGCCAGGTCGATGACATCGTGCTCGGTTGCGTGACCCCGGTGGGCGAGCAGGGGGCCGATATCGCCAAGACCGCGGCGCTGGTAGCCAATTGGGATGTCAGCGTGGCGGGTGTGCAACTCAATCGGTTTTGCGCCTCAGGCCTGGAAGCGGTGAACCTGGCGGCCATGAAAGTGCGTTCCGGTTTCGAAGACCTGGTGGTGGCCGGCGGCGTCGAATCCATGTCCCGGGTGCCCATGGGCAGCGATGGCGGCGCGTGGGCGCTGGACCCGCAATCCAACCTGCACGGTCATTTCGTTCCCCAGGGCATCGGCGCCGACCTGATCGCCACCCTGGAAGGCTTCAACCGCGAGGATGTCGACAGCTATGCGCTGCACTCCCAGCAAAAAGCGGCGCGCGCCCGGGCCGACGGCTCGTTCAATAAATCCCTGGTCGCCGTGCGGGACCAGAATGGCATCGTGCTGCTGGACCACGACGAATTTATCCGCGCCGACTCCACGCTCGAAGGCCTGGGCAAGCTCAAACCGAGTTTCGAAGCCATGGGCCAGATGGGCTTCGATGGCACGGCGTTGCGGGTCTACAGCCATGTCGAACGAATCCATCACGTACACACGCCGGGCAACAGTTCCGGCATCGTCGACGGTGCGGCGCTGATGCTGATCGGTTCCGAAGCCAAGGGGCGCGCCATGGGCCTGCAACCCCGGGCTCGGATCGTCGCCACCGCCGTCACCAGCACCGACCCGACCATCATGCTCACCGGCCCGGCGCCGGCTACCCGCAAGGCCCTGGCCAAGGCCGGGTTGCGAGTGGAGGACATCGACCTGTTCGAAGTCAACGAAGCCTTCGCCTCGGTGGTGCTCAAGTTCATCAAGGACATGGCCATCGACCCGGCCAAGGTCAACGTCAACGGTGGCTCCATCGCCATGGGGCATCCCTTGGGCGCTACGGGGTGCGCGATTCTTGGCACGTTGCTCGACGAATTGGAGGTGCGGCGCCTGCGCTATGGCCTGGCGACCCTCTGTGTCGGCGGCGGCATGGGCATTGCCACCGTCATTGAACGCCTCTGAGCCCCGACTTCAAGGAACACTTTTTCATGACCGATGCCATTCGTTACGAAACCGGCCAGGACCGGATCGTCGTCCTGACCCTGGACATGCCGGGCCAGAGCGCCAACACCATGAACGCGGTGTACCGTGAGGCCATGGCCGCCTGCGTCGCCCGTTTGCAGGCTGAAAAGGACTCGATTGCCGGTGTGATCATCACCTCGGCCAAGCACACTTTCTTCGCCGGCGGTGACCTCAATGAATTGATCAAGGTCGGCAAGCCCGAGGCCAAGGCTTTCTACGACATGGTCCTGCTGCTTAAAGCGCAACTGCGAGCCTTGGAGACCCTGGGCAAACCCGTGGTGGCGGCTATCAACGGCGCGGCCCTCGGCGGTGGTTGGGAAATCTGCCTGGCCTGCCATCATCGCGTGGCCCTGGACTTGCCGTCGGTGCAGCTCGGCCTGCCGGAAGTCACGCTCGGCCTGTTGCCGGGCGGTGGCGGGGTGGTGCGGATGGTGCGCCTGCTCGGTTTGGAAAAGGCCTTGCCGTATCTACTCGAGGGCAAGAAGGTCAACGCGCAACAAGCGCTGCAGGCCGGTTTGATCGATGAGCTGGCGAAGGATCGGGACGAACTGCTGGCCAAGTCCCGGGCCTGGATTCTTGCCAACCCCAGCGTCGTGCAACCCTGGGATACAAAGGGCTATCGACTGCCGGGCGGCACGCCGTCTGACCCGAAAGTTGCGCCAATGCTGGCCATCGCCCCTTCGATCCTGCGCAACAAGACCCAAGGTTGCCTGCCGGCGCCGGAGAAAATCCTCTGCGCAGCGGTGGAGGGCGCCCAGGTTGATTTCGACACCGCGCACCTGATCGAAACCCGCTACTTCACCGAACTGACCACCGGCCAGGTGGCGAAGAACCTGATCGGCACCTTCTGGTTCCAGCTCAACGAGATCAAGGCCGGTGGTTCTCGCCCACAGGGTTTTGCGCCTTATCTGACGAAAAAAGTCGGTGTGCTCGGCGCGGGCATGATGGGGGCGGGTATTGCCTACGTCAGCGCCGTGGCCGGCATCGCAGTGGTCCTCAAGGATGTCGATCTGGCGGCGGCCGAGAAGGGCAAGGCCCGTTCGGCGGCGTTGCTGGATAAAAAGCTCGCTCGCGGCCAACTTACTGCCGAGCAGCGCGAAGCCACGCTGGCGCGGATTCACCCCACCGACAGCAACGCGGACCTGGCCGGCTGCGACCTGATCATCGAAGCGGTGTTTGAAGATCGCGCCCTGAAAGCCAGCGTATCGGCCGCCGCCCAGGCCGTGGCGGGCGATGATGCGGTAATCGCTTCCAACACCTCGACCTTGCCCATCACTGGCCTGGCCATGGCTGTGCCGGACCCGACGAAGTTCATCGGCCTGCACTTCTTCAGCCCGGTGGAAAAAATGCCCCTGGTGGAGATCATCAAGGGCGCACGCACCAGTGACGCGACCTTGGCCCGGGGGTTCGATTTTGTCCTGCAGATCAACAAGACGCCGATTGTGGTCAACGACAGTCGCGGCTTCTTTACGTCGCGGGTATTCGGCACCTATACCAATGAGGGTATCGCCATGCTCGGCGAGGGCGTGAGTGCGCCGATGATCGAGACCGAAGCACGCAAGGCCGGGATGCCGGTCGGCCCTCTGGCGATCGCTGACGAAGTTTCCCTCAGCCTGATGAGCCATATCCGCGCGCAAACCGCCAAGGACCTGCGCGCAGAAGGGAAAACGCCGATTGAACATCCGGCGTTCGCCGTGATTGACTTGCTGCTCAACGAATACAAGCGAGCTGGCAAGGCCGCCGGTGCCGGTTTCTATGAATACCCGGCCAATGGGCAAAAGTACCTGTGGCCGCCGCTCAGAAGCCGCTTCGAGAAAGCCGACGGGCAGATTTCGCCGCAGGATATCCGTGATCGCCTGCTGTTCATCCAGGCCCTGGAAACCGTACGCTGCGTGGAGGAGGGGGTGCTGACTTCGACGGCCGACGCCAACGTCGGTTCGATCTTTGGCATCGGCTTTGCCGCCTGGACCGGCGGTACGCTGCAGTTCATCAACCAATACGGCCTGCAGGAGTTTGTCGGTCGCGCCCAGTATCTGGCCGAGCAGTACGGCGAGCGTTTTTCGCCACCGGCCTTGCTGTTGAAGAAAGCCGCCCGCCACGAACTGTTCTGACTGGCCTGGGAAGGGGCTTGCCTTGGGACCGTGTTTCAGGGCAGGCTCTGGGGGTGTGCAATATTCCCATCACGTGTCAGGTATTTTTTATGTCGCTACGCATCTGCATTCTGGAAACCGATATCCTGCGTCCGGAACTGGTCGACCAATATCAGGGTTACGGGCAGATGTTCCAGCGCCTGTTTTCACAGCAGCCCATCGCGGCCGAATTCGTCGTGTACAACGTGATGGAGGGGCATTACCCCAGCGATGACGAGCAGTTCGACGCTTATCTGGTGACCGGCAGCAAGGCTGATTCCTTCGGCACCGACCCTTGGATTCAAACCCTCAAGACCTACCTGCTGGAGCGCTACCAGCGCGGCGATAAATTGCTCGGCGTGTGCTTTGGCCACCAGCTGTTGGCGTTGTTGCTGGGCGGCAAGACCGAACGCGCCAGCCAAGGCTGGGGCGTCGGCACCCATCGCTACAAACTTGCCGCCAAGGCGCCTTGGATGAGCCCGGTGATGGAAGAACTGACCTTGCTGATCAGCCATCAGGACCAGGTCACTGAATTGCCCGAAAGCGCGACCGTCATCGCCTCCAGCGATTTCTGCCCGTTCGCCGCCTACCACATCAACGACCAGGTGCTGTGCTTCCAGGGCCACCCGGAATTCATCCACGATTATTCCCGGGCCTTGCTGGAGATTCGCCAGCAACACCTCGGCGAGCAGATCTACAGCCAGGGCGTGGCGAGCCTGGCCCACGAGCACCACGGCAGTACGGTGGCGGAGTGGATGATGCGTTTCGTCGCTCACAAGCCGCAGGCTGAAGCCACCCAAGGCTAAAGATCACCACGATCGAATGTGTGGGAGCTTGCTCGCGATGAATCCCACACAATCCCACCGAAAAACGCTCGCCTACAACCACCCCGATCGCTTGAAGCTCAACCACAACGACGAGCAGCCCACCGCAATAACCCCCAGCACCGCGAAATACCCGTATTGCCAACTCAACTCCGGCATGTCCTGGAAGTTCATCCCATAGATCCCGGCCACGGCCGTGGGAAACGCCAGGATCGCCGCCCAAGCCGCGAACTTGCGCTGCACCACGCTCTGGCGCGACGCTTCGAGCAGCACGCCGACTTCAATGGTCTGGCTGGCGATGTCGGCCAGGGTGGCCAGGTCTTCCATTTGCCGCGTGACATGAATCTGCACGTCGCGGAAATACGGGCTCATGTTCTTGTCGATGAAGGGGAAGTCGAGCCGCTGCAACTCTTCACTGATCTCCACCATCGGCGCCGCGTAGCGACGCAGGCGCAGCACATCGCGGCGCAAGCTGTGCAGGTTCTGGATATCCCGCTCATTCAGGGAGCTGCACATGACGTTGCGTTCCAGCTCATCGATTTCGGCGTGAATGGCCTCGCCCACTGGCTGGTAGTTTTCAATCACGAAATCAAGGATGGCGTAGAGGACGAAATCTTCGCCGTGTTTCAGCAAAAGCGGACGCGCCTCACAGCGCTGCCGAACGTGGGCGTAGGACGCGGAGTGGCCGTTGCGAGCGGTGATGATGTAGCCCTTGCCGGCAAAGATATGGGTTTCAATGAATTCCAGCTTGCCGTCCTTGCGTATCGGCGAATATGTGACGATAAACAGCGCATCGCCAAAGGTCTCCAACTTGGGACGACTGTGTTTTTCCATGGCGTCTTCGATTGCCAATTCGTGCAGGTTGAATTGACGCTGCAGGTTGGTCAGTTCCACGGCGCTGGGCTCTTCGAGACCGATCCATACAAAATGACCTGGTTTGGCAGCCCAGGCACTGCCCTCGTCGAGGGTGATATTGGTGACTTTCTTACCGGCGCTGTAGACCGCAGCAGCAACGACTCTACCCATAATGGTGGTTCACTTCTTATTGGAAATGGCAGTGGCAGGCAGCGTCCAGCTTAACGCGCCCTGTAGCTTGAGAGTCAGCAAAGTCTGCGGAGTTCGGCGGCAAAAGAAAACCCGCCATGGGGGCGGGTTTTTCCATTCAAGCGGCTTGCAACTGTCGGTCCATTGTCGCGATGCATTCGCGCATCTGTTCACGGCATTGGGCAATGAGCAGGGGCATGTCATCCATGCTCAACCCGGTCGTAGGAATCGCCGGCAATGAACGTATGAGTATGTCACCGCTGCGCCAGCGATTGAGGCGCATGTGCTTGATGTAGCTGCTGACGCACACCGGAACAATCGGCACCCCGGCGGCTATTGCCATCTGGAAGGCGCCTTTCTTGAACGGCAGCAAGTCCTCTCCCAGATTACGTGTGCCCTCCGGGAAAACCCAGATCGAGGTGTCCTCGTGCTGCAACGTATGGGTGGTGGTCAGCATCGACTTTCGCGCCTTGATCGCGTTGCCGCGGTCGATCAACACGTTGCCCGCCAGCCAGAACAATTGCCCGAACAGCGGTACCCATTTCAGGCTCTTCTTGCCGATGCACACGGTACGACGCGGCACCACGTTGCCGAACATGAACAGGTCGTAGTTGGATTGGTGGTTGGCGATGATGACGCAGCCGTTGGGCTTATTTACCAGCGTGTCGACTTGTGTCCGGACCCGCAGACGCAAAATGCACATCGCCGGCAATGCATACAACCTTGCGCATAAACGGCTGTTGTCCGGGTTGAATGGCCGGCACAGGCCCAAAATCACGCCGAGCACGCCAGCCAGTACAAAGTGCAGGCCCATCAACAACATACGCAATACAAACAGCATCTACAGGCCCCATCGGGACAAAAGGTGGCGCAGTGTACGGATGTGCACTGTTTTCGGCAATTGCCGCTATAGAGGTAGGAGATGGGCGATGTTTAAGCGCATGTTTCCACGCGGCGTGACAGAAGCGGCCCAGAGCGGTTGTGGACTTTTAAACGGCGCGCGTAGGAAAAAAGCCCGGCTCTAGGGGAGGGCTGCACCTGTGGTGAGGGAGTTTGCTCTCGCTGGGCCCGTAGGAGCTGACGAGCGGAGCGAGGCTGCGATCTTTCCATTACCAATTGA
>NZ_CAKKMI010000025.1:0-81233 GCF_918698105.1 Pseudomonas brassicacearum
CCCCTCACACAGCCACCCCAGACTCTCCCACATTCGAACAGGGAGAGCCCCACATGAACCGCAGCCTCGCCATAAAACTGGGCATGATCGCCCTTTTGATTCTCTTGCTGATGATCCCGCTGTTGATGATCAACGGCCTCATCGACGAGCGCCAGGAGTTGCGCGACGGTGTGCTGCAGGACATCGCACGTAGTTCCAGCTACAGCCAGCAACTGATCGGGCCGATGATCGTGGTGCCGTTTCGCAAGAGCGTGAAGGTCTGGAACACCAACGAGAAGACCGGTGTGCGTTTCCTGGAGACCGTCGAGCGAACCGGCGAGTTGTATTTCTTGCCGGAGCAGTTTGAGCTCGACGGCCAGGTCCGCACCGAAACCCGTGCCCGGGGCATCTACGAAGCGCGGATGTTCCACGCCGATAGCCGGATCGATGGCCGCTTCAAGGTGCCTGAGCGCTACGGTGTCGCCGCCAAGGACTTTGCCGACTACCGTTTTGATGAGCCGTACCTGAGCGTCGGTATCAGCGATATTCGCGGCATCGAGAATGCGCTGACCCTGACGCTGAACCAACAGACCGTCGACTTCCTGCCCGGCTCGCGGCTCGGCTGGCTGGGGCAGGGTGTGCATGTGCCGCTGCCGATGATCACCGCCCAGGGCAGTCCTGAGTTGACCTTCGGTTTTGACCTGCGCCTGCAAGGCACTGGCGAGTTCCAGATTCTGCCAGTGGGCAAATCCACCAAGGTGCACCTGTCGGCCGACTGGCCACATCCCAGCTTTATCGGCAACTACTTGCCCACCAACCGTGAGATCAATGAGCAGGGTTTCAGTGCCGACTGGCAGACGTCGTTTTTCTCCACCAACCTCCTGGAAACACTGCAAGCCTGCGAACCGAGCGATGGCTGTGACGCGTTCCGTAGCCGCGCCTTTGGGGTGAGCTTCATCGACCCGGTGGACCAGTACCTCAAGAGCGATCGGGCGATCAAATATGCGTTGCTGTTTGTCGCCCTGACCTTCGCCGGCTTCTTCCTCTTCGAAGTGCTCAAGAGCTTGGCGGTGCACCCGGTCCAATATGCCTTGGTGGGCGTGGCGCTGGCATTCTTTTACCTGCTGCTGTTGTCGCTGTCGGAGCACATCGGCTTCACCCTGGCGTACCTGGTGTCGGCCAGCGCCTGTGTATTGCTGATCGGCTTCTATGTCTGCCATGTGCTGCGCAGCGTCAGCCACGGCCTGGGGTTTTCGGCGGGGCTGGCGGGTTTGTACGGTTTGCTTTACGGCCTGTTGAGCGCCGAGGACTACGCGCTGTTGATGGGCTCGCTGTTGCTGTTCGGCCTGCTGGGCGTGTTCATGGTGCTGACCCGCAAGCTGGATTGGTATGGGGTTGGGGCGAAGCCGGCCGCTGCCATGAGCTTCGAGTTGGGAGAGGTGAAATGAGCCGGTCGCTGGGGTTGCGGGAGGATCAGCGGGTGCGCGAAGTGTTGGTGATGCAGATTGCTGGGTTGTTTCCTTTGGATCCGGTGCGCTGCCATCGCGGGCAAGCCTTGCTCCCACAGGTTGAGGGGGTCTATGGGGGAGCCAACCTGCTCCCACAGGTCGAGTGGTGGTCCATGTGGGAGCAAGGCTTGCCCGCGATGAGGCCGGTACAGCTAACGCAGCGCTAGACCCTGGGCACCGTCTCGACCATCGACGGCCGCAAGCTCACTTCGGCAAACCACGCCGCCAATTGCTGGTTGGCCTTGCGCCATTCCAGGTCGGGATGGCGCAGGTCGAGGTAGCCCAGGGCGCAGGCTACGCTGATGGAGGCCACGTCGAAGTGGCAGGTCAGTTCGGCAATCGCTTCGGCTTCGAGCATGCCCAAGGCCCGGCGAATCTTGTCCCGTTGCGCATCGAGCCATTCGTCCCAGTGTTTTTCCACAGGGCGAAGCGCGGTTTCGTAGCGGATCATCACCGCCGCATCCATGATCCCATCGGCCAGGGAGGCCAGGGTCAGGCGCCGCCAGCGGGCCGCGCCGTCCCGGGGGATCAGCGGGTTGCCGACGTGCTGGTGATCGAGGTAGTCGAGGATGACGCGGCTGTCATGGATCACCGTCCCGTTGGCCAGGCGCAGGGCCGGGATCTTGCTCAACGGGTTGTCATCGATCAGCGCCCGGTCCGGCTTGACCGGCGAGAGCTGGCTGAGCTGCAACGCCACGCGGTCTTGCTGGCCGGTTTCGTGCAGCAGCACCAGGACCTTGCGAACGAAGGGCGAAGCGGGGTTATGGAACAGCGTCATGGTGGGGGTGGACATGGCAACGTCTCGATCAGTGGGGCTTGCTGCGCAGCATAGCGCGTTCGTGCGACCGAGCCGAAGGGACCCGGCCGCAAGGTGCCTCAGACGGCCGGTTGCAGTGCTTGCGGCTCGGACGACGGCGTTGCCGGTTGATGCTTGAGTTCCCGGGCGACAGTCCAGACGATGAATGCGGCGATGACATCGAAGATTGCCAGCAGCACGAACAGCGGGCTGTAGCCGATCTTGGTCACCATGACGCCGAACAGCAGCGTGAAGGCGGCGGCGCCCAGGTAACCGAACATCCCGCCCATGCCGGTGGCGGTGGCGACTTCATTCTTGCCGAACGAATCGGACGTGATGGCGTACAGCGCGCCGGACAGGGTCTGGTGGGCAAAGCCGCCGACGCACAGCAGGGCGATAGCGGTGTAAGGGCTGGCGACCAGGCCGATGCAGGCTGGGCCGATCATGCAGGACGCACCGAACAGCAGGACCATTTTGCGCGAAGTAAACAGCGACACCTTGCAGTATTTATGGAAGAACGGGCTCAGGTAACCGCCCAGCACGCAACCCAGGTCGGCGGCCAGGAACGGCAGCCAGGCGAACATTGCGATCTCCTTGATGTTCATGTGCCGCTCGGTCATCAGGTACAGCGGGATCCAGGCATTGAACGTTTGCCAGGCCGGTTCGGAGAGGATCCGGGCGCTGGCGATGGCGTAGAAGTTGCGGCTGGCGATGATGCGCTTCCAGCTGCCTTTCTTCGGCGTTGGGTCTTGGAAGTGAGCTTCCTGGCCGCTGAGGATGTAATCACGTTCGGTGTCGCCCAGGAGCTTCTGGTCGCGCGGATGCTTGTAAAAGATCATCCAGAGGAACGTCCAGGCCACGCCCAGGCCGCCAACGATCAGGAACGCCAGCTCCCAGCCACTGTTCAGGATCGCCCAGACCACGAGCGGCGGAGCCAGCACGGCGCCGATTGAGGAACCGATGTTGAACCAGCCGATGGCCACCGAGCGTTCCTTGGCCGGGAACCATTCGGTAGAGGTCTTTACCGCAGCCGGCAGCCCGGCGGCTTCTGTCAGGCCAAGCAACCCGCGGAAAAATGCCAGGCCCTGCCAGCCCGATGCCATGGCCGCTGCGGCACAGGCGATGGACCACGCGAACGCGAAAATGGCGAAACCCATTTTGGTGCCGATGGCGTCGATGATGTAGCCGGCCACCGGTTGCATCAACGCGTAGCAGATCTGCCAGGCCACGACGATGTGGGAATACTGCTCGGTGGAGATGTTCATTTCGCTCATCAGGGTGGGAGCGGCCACCGAGAGGGTATTGCGAGCCAGGTAGTTGACCATCAGGCCGGCCGTGACCAGGCCAACCATCCACCAGCGGATGCCTTTGATTTTCATTACTTCACCATCAATTATTTTTGGATTTGGCGTCGCATGCTGTGTTGTAAGTTGTCGTACAACATGCGCACTTATAGAGGGTCAAGAATTAATTTGTCAACAAATATGTCAAGAGCTGTGCGGTGTGAAACAACCTGGCGTACTGCGGTTGTCGTATGAGGAGGAGAGAGGGTGCTCACTCTGGCAAGTGAGCGCCCGGATGACTCAGCGGCGTGGGACCAATCCCCACACCGCCAACACGGAGGGTATGCCCAACCCCAACCAACTGACGGCGTCCCACAGGCCGTCACCCAGCAATGCGCTGAACAACCCCGCCGCGCTAAGCGCACCAATCATCAGGGGAATAGCAAACACCTTCCAGAAACTCGACTGCCGAGGCCTCACGAGGCGACCTCCGCACCAACGGTCGTGCGCTTGGCCGCTTTGCGCCGCACCAGCCACAGGTAAACGCCGCTGCCGAGGACGATGATGGTCAATACATCGAGGGTCGCCCAGAAGATCTGCATCGGTCGGCCACCGTAGTCGCCGAAGTGCAGCGGCAGGGACAGGCTCATGACGTCCATGTACCACGGCCGTTCGGCGACGGCGGTGACGTCCAGGGTGGTGGCATCGATCAGCACGGGCGTGAGCAGGTGCGAGGTCAGGTGGGTGTCGCCCTTCATGAAGACGCTGTAGTGGTGCTCGCTGGAGAACAGCGTGCCGGGGAAGGCAATGAAACTCGGCTCCATGCCCGGCGCGACGTCCTTGGCGATGTCCAGCAGGCGGGTGGCCGGTGCCAGTTGCGTCAGCGGCGGGGCGTTGCGGTAGGGTTCGACCATGGCGCTGAGGCTGTCGTTGCGCCACGCGGCGATGATCAGGTCGGCGCATGCGGCGATCACGCCGGTGACGCCCACGGTCAGCGCCCAGACCAGTGTGACCACGCCGATCAGGTTGTGCAGGTCGAGCCAGCGCAGTCGCGTGGATTTGTCCTGGCGCACCGTGGCGAACTTCAAGCGGCGCATGAACGGCAGGTACAGGACCACCCCGGAGACGATGGCGATCACGAACAGCAGGCCCATGAACGCCAGCAACAACTTGCCCGGCAGCCCGGCGAACAGGTCCACGTGCAGGCGCAGCATGACCATCATGAAACCGCCATTGGCCGAGGGCATTTCCAGGGCCTCGCCGGTACGCCCGTCGAGCATGAAGGTGTGGGACGAGTTGGGTTCGGTGCCCGGTGTCGGCGCCATGATGGTGATGACGCCGTTGGGCTCGTCATCGTCCCAGCCAAAATACTGGACCACCTCACCCGGGCGGTGAGCCTTGGCTTTTTCCACCAGTTGTTGCAGGTCCAGCGGCGGCGTGTCGGCCGGCATTTCCCGAAGCTGCGGAGCGTCGCCCAAAAGATGTTCGATTTCATGATGGAAGATCAACGGCAGCCCGGTGATCGCCAGCATCAGCAAGAACACCGTGCAGATCAGGCTGGTCCAGGTGTGGACGAAGGACCAGCGGCGAATGGTTTTGCTTTTCATGAGCGATCCGAATGCAAAAGGGTCACGATGCCTGAGGCCCGTCAGTCATGCCGCGAAAACCTGTGGGAGCGAGCTTGCTCGCGAAAGCGGTGTGCCAGACAACATCAATGTCGACTGTTACGCCGTCTTCGCGAGCAAGCTCGCTCCCACAGGGATTTCATCTGACTGACCGATCTCAGTTGCCGGTGCCCTCAAAAGGTTTTGCAAATGCTAACCGTTTACCATTTGTAATTCACGCTGGCGACGACATTGCGTTGGTCGCCGTAGTAGCAGTAGAAGCCATCACAGGTGGACAGGTAGTCCTTGTTCAAGAGGTTCTTCGCATCCACCGCCACGGTGACGCCCTTGAGGGTCTTGTTCAAACGACCCAGGTCGTAATGGGCCGAGGCGTCGTACACGGTGTAGGACCCGACATGGCCCCAGTCGGTGTTGGTGGTGTTGCCGTAGGTGTCGCCGACATAACGCACACCGGCGCCGACACCAAAGCCATCCAGCGGGCCGTTATGCCAGGTGTAGTCCGCCCAGGCAGTGGCCTGGTTGCGCGGCACCTGGGCCATGCGCTTGCCTTTTTCCGCTGCGGTGCCCTTGGTGATTTCGCTGTCGTTGTAGGTGTAGGAGCCAATCAGCTTGAGGTTGTCGGTCACATCCCCCGAGGCTTCCAGTTCCAGGCCACGCACCTGGACTTCACCCACTTGGCGGGTGACGTTGTTTTCGGTCACGGAGTTGTTTTTCTGGGTCAGGTCGAACACCGCGGCGGTCAGCAAGGTCTTGGTGCCGGGCGGTTGATACTTGATACCGGCTTCGTACTGTTCGCCTTCTGTCGGCTTGAACGCTTCGGTGCTGTTGACGGTTGAACCTGCTGCCGCCTGGAACGACTGGGCGAAGGAAATGTAGGGCGTCACACCGTTATCGAAGACGTAGCTCAACGCCGCGTTGCCGCTGAATTTCTTGTCGCGCTGGGTGTTGGTGACGTTGTTCTGGTTGTGGAATTCGGTGCCGGTGTGAATCCAGTCTTCACGACCACCGAGGGTCAGGCGCCAGTGGTCCAGGGCGATCTGGTCCTGGACGTACAGGCCGGTCTGGTTGGTTTTCTGGTTGTAGTCGTACATGGTGAAGTACTGGACATTGGAGAAATCCTGTCCATAGATCGGGTTGTGGATGTTGCTGGTCGGCACGCCGGTCGAGCCCCAATCCCAACGCGAATTGCTATTGGAGCGCTGATGATCCAGGCCCAGCAGCAGGGTGTGGCTGAGGGCGCCGGTTTGGAAATCGGCCTGGAAGTTGTTGTCCACGGCGAACTGGCTGATGTCTTCGTCAATGACGCTGGCGCTGCGCTTGACGTTGCCGTTGGCGTCCACCGATTGGTCGGGGCCGTCTGGCCAGAATTGGCCGCCAGCGGAAATGCCTTGGGTCTCCAGGTCGCTCTTGGTGTAGCGCAGGTTCTGACGGAACTGCCAGGTGTCGTTCAGGCGATGTTCAAACGCATAACCGAGGGCGTAGTAGGTACGGTCGTAGAATTCCCAGTCCGGGTCGCCGAGGTTCTTGTGGTGGGAAATCTTGCCCGCTGGCGAGGAGAGCTTGGTGCCTTGCAGGGGCAAGAATTGCCCGGTGATGCCGGTGTCGTCTCGGGTGTATTGGGACAGGAAGGTCAGGCGAGTGTCGTCGTTGATGTTCCAGGTCAGGCTTGGCGCGAGGTTGTAGCGCTTGTCCGGGATGTGATCGACCTGGGCGTTGCTGTCGCGCACGGTGCCGCTGACCCGATAGAGGAACTGGCCTTCGTCATCGACTTTGCCAGTGCTGTCGAAGTTGATCTGCTTGTGTTCGTAGCTGCCGGCCTGCAGCTCGACTTCATTGCTGCTCTCGGCCTGTGGGCGACGGCTGACCATGTCCAGCATGCCGCCCGGAGGCGTCTGGCCGTAGACCGAAGACGCCGGGCCACGCAGCACGGCGATGCGCTCCAGGTTCCAGGGCTCGATTTTCGGGGTGATGTAGTTGCCCTTGGGCAGCGGCAGGCCGTCGAGAAACTGGGTCGGAATGAAACCGCGAACCAGCAGCCAGTCGTTGCGCGAATCCGAACCGTAGCCGCTGCTCTGTACGCCAGCGGTGTAGCGCAGGGCGTCATTGAGGTTGAGGACCGAACGGTCTTCCATCTGTTGGCGGGTGACCACCGAGACTGAGCGCGGCAGTTCGACAATCGGCGTATCCGTCTTGGTCCCGGCAGCGGTGCGGGTGGCGACGTAGCCCTCGGTCGGGCCCCACGCGGTTTCGCTGAGGCCGGCCCCGATCACACTGGTTTCCGGCAAGGCCATGACGCCTTCAGGCACAGCCACCAGGCTGTAGGTGCCGGCGCTGCTTTGTTCCAGTTGCAGGCCGGTGCCGCGCAAGGCTTCGCGCAATGCGCCCGTGGCATCGAACTGGCCCTGGACTGGGGCCGAGGTCTTGCCCGAGGCCAGGGACGGATTCAGGCTCAGGGCGAGGCCGGCCTGGCTGGCGATCTGGTTCAAGGTGCTGGCCAGTGGTGCGGCGGGCAGGCTGTAGGTGCGCACGCTCGAGGCCTGTTCGGCGGCCAATAGCGGGCCGCTGGCTAAGGGCGCGGCGAAGGCAATGGCGATGGCCAACAGGCTGGGGCGCAACAGGGTGTCTAGCGGGCGGGACATACGGCGGCTCCTGAATGGAAATATTTCTCAATTGCCTGGGTGCCGGATGAAAATTGAAAAGTGATAGGGCTGGATGAAAATAATTTAGATTCGTTTTGCGGGTGGTGGCTTTGTGGTGAAGCGAATGGCCTCATCGCGAGCAAGCTCGCTCCCACATGGGAATGCGAAGTCCTGTGGGAGCGAGCTTGCTCGCGATGAGGCCATCACTGACACAAAGCCATTTAGGGTTTGGCTTCAACCCGTGGCCCCACCACCACCCACCACCGCGTGTGATGCTCGACCTGCACCGGCAAGGTCGGCAGCAGGGCGGTCAAGGCCAGGTCGGTGTCGTGCAACGGGAAACTGCCAGTGATGCGCAGGTCTGCCACTTGTGGCGCGACGCCCAAGTAGCCATGCCGGTAACGCCCCAGTTCGTGGACCAGATCCTCTAGGCGCGCGTTGTCCACCACCAGCATGCCGCGGGTCCAGGCATCGGCGCCGGGGGTCAAGGCAAGGGTCGGCCCGAGGCCGTCGCGGCGCATCAGCACTTGTTGGCCTTCGCGCAGGATCTGTTCCTTGTCCGTGGTCTGCGGATGCGCCGCCACGGCGGATTTCAACACGCTCAGGCGCGTACCTTCGTCTTCACGCTTGACCAGGAAGCGTGTGCCCAAGGCGTGCAGGCTGCCTTCGCGGGTCTCGACGATGAACGGACGCGGGTCGTCGTGGCCGGTTTCCACCAGGATCTCGCCTTCCCGCAGGACGATGCGGCGCTGCTTGTCATCGAAACGCACGTCCAGGGCACTGTGGGTGTTGAGGTTGATCAGCGTGCCGTCGGCCAGGCGCAAGGTGCGCTGTTCGCCTGTCGCGGTGCGCTGATCGGCCAGCCAGTAATCCAGCGGCAGGTAACGATCGCCGGCAAACAACGCCAGGCCGATGACCGCGACAACGCTGGCCAGGCCGCTGCCGACCTTGCGTATCCGCCGGCGAATGCTTACTCGTGATTGCAGCAACGCGGCACGTGCCGGTCCGGTGGCCACACTGAAGCGCTGGTCAAGCATGCCCAGCTGCAGCCAGGCTCGTGCATGTTCTTCGTCGGCGGCATGCCATTGGGCGAAGGCTTCACGCTCCTTGGCGCTGCTCGAGTCCAGGGACAACTGCCAGGCAATGGCGGCATCCAGCACGCTGGCCGAGACCGGTTTGGCAGGGGCCTGGCTCATGTCGGCTCACCATAAAGTGCGATGTAGCACTGGCGGATGCCTTGGGCAAGGTACTGGCGCACGCGCGGCACCGAAACCCCCAGGCGCACGGCGATTTCGGCGTGGCCGAGGCCGTCGAGGCGGTTATAGAGGAAGGCTGCGCGGGCCTTGCTCGACAGTTTGCCGAGTAGGCGATCGATAGCCCTGAGGTCTTCGAGGATGATTTGCTGTTCTTCCACCGAGGGCTGCTCGGCCTCGGGGATCAGCATCAGTTCGGTGAGGTAGGCCTGCTCCAATGCCGCCCGACGGAAATAATCGAACAACAGGCCCTTGGCGATGGCCACCAGAAACGCTCGCGGCTCGCGGGGCGCCTTCAGTTCCTCGCGACCCAGCAAGCGCACAAAAGTGTCCTGGCTCAGGTCCTCGGCCCGTTGCGAACACGCCACGTTGCGTCGCAGCCAGGCCAATAGCCAAGCGCGATGGTCACGGTACAACGCACCAACCAAATCACTGTGGGGGCTTGGGACTGACGACACGAAGCATCACCGACGTTTTAAGTAACGAGAATTGTTCGCGATTGTGGCAGGGGCGGGGGCGGGAAAGCAATTGGCGCTGGTCGGGACCCGAGCTGTGGGCCCCAATAAGTCTGTGGACCAAATAGGTATGTGGGAGCATCTTTGGAGCAGAGGATTTAGAGCGAAGGCGCCTGCTGTCGCCGTTTCCACTGGCTCAGGCGTTGTTGCAGGTCAAGCGGGCTGTGGATCTGTTGCTGGCGGGCGCGGCTGAACAGGATCAGCGCCAGTTCCGCCGTGGCCAGGGCGTCGGCACTGGCGTTGTGGCGGTCGAAGACTTGCAGCTTGAACCAGTCGATCCAATCGTCCAGGCCCGACTTGCGCAGGTTGGCCTGGGGGCAAAGCATCGGGGCCAGTTCCGCCACGTCGAGGAACGAATGCTGCAGGCGATAGCCCAGGTAGTCTTTCAAGGCGCGCCCGAGCATGTGGGAATCGAACGGCGCGTGAAAGGCCAGCAGCGGACTGTCGCCGACGAACTTCATGAACGCCAGCAGCGCCTCGGCCGGGTCGCTGCCGGCTGCAATGGTGCTGGGCGCCAGGCCGTGGATCAGCACACTCGGCCCGAGTTTCTGCTTATCGCATTGCAAGGTGCGTTCGAACTGCTGGCTGAAGTCGATGGCGCCGTCTTCGATGACCACCGCGCCGATGGACAGCACCTGGTCCTTGTTCAGGTTCAACCCGGTGGTTTCCAGGTCCAGCACCACCCAGCGTTGTTCGCGCAGGTCGCATTCACCCAAGGCAGAAGCCGTCGGCAGGCATTCCAGGCGCCTTTGCATGTCTTCGGACAACATGGGCTGGGCTGGGCGCAACCAGGAAAAAATGCTCACAGCTGATACCTCACGGTCAGGCTGCTTTGCAGGCGTTGGGCCTGGCGCAGGGATTCGCGCAGGATGCGTCGGTCCAGATGGTTGAGGCTGTCGGGGTCGACACGGTTGGAGTAGGGCAGGTTCTCGCGGGTTTGCAGTTGGTGTTGCTGCATACGGGTCTGCTGGATGAAGTGATAGGCCTCTTCATAAGCCGCGCCATCCAAGGGTTCGATCACTTGCTTGGCGACCAGTTGCCGCAGACGTTCCAAGGTGTTGATGGCTTCGATGCCATTGGCCAGCGCCAGCAGACGCGCGCCGTCGACGAAGGGCGTCAGGCCTTGCACTTTCAGGTCGAGAGTGGCCTTTTCGCCGTTCTTGCGACTCAGTACGAAATCCCTGAAGCGGCCCACGGGCGGGCGGTGGCGCAGCGCGTTTTCGGCCATCATGCGCTGGAACAAACGGTTATCGGCCACTTGATCGAGGATCTGCCGGCGCAATTGCTCGCAGCCTTGCTCATCACCCCAGACCACCCGCAGGTCGAAATAGATGCTCGAGCCCAGCAGGTTTTCCGGGGTTGCTTCGCGAATGAATGCCGAAAAGCGCCGCGCCCACTCCGCACGGGACAGGCACAGCTCAGGGTTGCCGGCCATGATGTTGCCCTTGCACAAGGTGAAGCCGCACAAGGCCAGGCTCTGGTTGATCTGCTGGGCGATGGGCAACAGCAAGCCACGAATCTGTGCGGCATGGGCGGCGTCCCGGGCCTCGAACAAAATGCCGTTGTCCTGGTCGGTGTGCAGGGTTTGTTCGCGCCGGCCTTCACTGCCGAAGCACAGCCAACTGAACGGCACCCCCGGGTCGCCCTTGTCGGCCAGGGTCAGTTCGATGACCCGGCACACGGTGTGGTCGTTGAGCAGGGTGATGATGTGGGTGATCTGGGTCGACGACGCGCCGTGGGCCAGCATGCGCTCCACCAGTTGGCCGATCTCGCCGCGCAGGGCCACCAGGTTCTCCACCTTGGGCGCGTTGCGAATGGTCCGGGCCAGGTGCACCAGGTCGACGCGCTGCAAGGAAAACAGATCGCGCTCCGACACCACGCCACACAGGCGATAGTCCTTGACCAGGCAGACATGGGCGATATGCCGTTCGGTCATGGCGATGGCGGCGTCGAAGGCGCTGTGGTCCGGCGAGAGGAAAAACGGTGCCTGAGTCATGTGTCCGACGATGGCTTGGGAAAAATCCCCAGACCCATCGGCCACCACCTGCCGCAGGTCGCGCAAGGTGAAAATCCCCACCGGGGCTTTCTGTTCATTCACCACCACGATGCTGCCGACCTGCTGGTCGTGCATCAGCTTCACGGCTTCGCGTAGCGGCGTGTCCGGGCTGCAGCTGACCGGGTGGCGCATCGCCAGTTCGCCCAACCGGGTATTGAGGGAGTATTGGGTACCCAGGGTTTGCGCGGATTTCTGCTGGACCTGCTGGTTGACCTGGTCGAGCAGGCTGCTGACCCCACGCAGGGCGAAGTCGCGAAACGGGCCGGACAAGGCGAACAGCTTGATGAAGGCCTGTTTGTTCAATTGCAGGCAGAACGTGTCTTCGCCGGCCCGGTGTTCGGTGCGCGTGGCCCGTTCGCCCAGCAGCGCGGCGAGGGGGAAACATTCGCCGGTGGTGATTTCGAAGGTGGTCTCGGTACCACCCTTGGCGGTATGCGGACGTTCGCCCACCACCCGGCCTTGCTTGACGATGTAGAAGTGCTCCACCGGGCCGTCGGCCGGTTTGATGATGGTTTCGCCCGGCGCGTAAAAACGCAGCAGGCATTGCTCCACCAGATAGGCCAGGTGGGCGTTCTCCATCTGGTTGAACGGGGGGAAGCGCTGGAGAAACTGCAGTGTTCCCTGGATGTTTTGCAACACCGCGGTTTTCCCTGCCTGGATGAAGGCGTCCGCTTTTTTCATAACCATTGCGCAGTCTTTTTTTGAATTGTTGTGGTCGGAGCTGTCCCATGGTCGGCCCCTCAGCGCGGGGTGCCCATTGGACGTAAGTCTAGGTCGCTGCCTAGGGGGCGGGCTTACGGAAAAATCCTACGCAAGACATCAGAAAAGTCTTCACTAAATCTTCTTGGAAAAAAATCCGACGAAGTGCACATTGAAGCGCCGCAGAACGATGTCTGACCACTGTGCCAGGGGATCGAATTAAAGAACGTAGAGAGCACCATGTCCGACCACGATATTTTGAGTGACGCCGAGCGCGAGGCGCTGAGTGCCGTCATGCTGGAACCCGACCTGCCGCCGCAGCGCGTGTTGATCGTCGATGACGACAAGGACGCTCGTGAGCTGCTATCGGAGATCCTGGCATTGGACGGGATCCACTGCATGACCGCCGCCAGTGGCGAAACGGCACTCAAGATGCTGGAAACCAAGCCGGCGATCGGCCTGCTGATCACCGACCTGCGCATGGGCAATGTCGATGGCCTGGAACTGATTCGGCTGGTGCGCGAGTCGCCGCGGGCGGCGCTGCCGATCATCATCGTGTCGGGCGATGCCGACGTGAAGGACGCCATCGAAGCCATGCACCTGAGCGTGGTGGACTTTCTGCTCAAGCCGATCGATACCGACAAGCTGTTGGGGTTGGTCAAGCATGAGTTGGGGATGGATCTCTAGTCCATCGTCTTCCTCCAGGAACGAAACCATGGCGAGATCGCTTTTGTGGCGAGGGAGCTTGCTCCCGCTGGGCTGCGAAGCGGACCCTTTTCCAGACCTCGGAATCTCATTGACCTGTATTGCGGTCGCTGCGCAACCGAGCGGGAGCAAGCTCCCTCGCCACAAAAGCAGTCAGGTGTTGCAAAAAAAAGCCCTGATCTTTCGACCAGGGCCTTTCTCGTTGCATCACTACCGCTCAATCACAACCCATTGGCAGCCTTGAACTCGCGACGACGACGGTGCAGCACCGGCTCGGTGTAGCCGTTAGGCTGCTTCGTGCCTTCGATCACCAGCTCGACCGCCGCCTGGAAGGCGATGTTGCCGTCGAAGTCCGGTGCCAGCGGACGGTACAGCGGGTCGCTGGCGTTCTGGCGGTCGACCACCGGCGCCATGCGCTTGAGGCTTTCCATCACCTGGTCTTGGGTGACGATGCCATGGCGCAGCCAGTTGGCGATGTGCTGGCTGGAGATACGCAGCGTCGCACGGTCTTCCATCAGGCCGATGTCGTTGATGTCCGGCACCTTGGAGCAACCCACGCCCTGGTCGATCCAGCGCACCACGTAGCCAAGGATGCCCTGGGCATTGTTGTCCAGTTCGTTCTTGATCTGCTCCGGTGTCCAGTTCGGGTTGACGGCCAGCGGGATGGTCAGGATGTCGTCCACCGAGGCACGTGCGCGCTTGGCCAGTTCGGCCTGGCGGGCGAACACATCGACTTTGTGGTAATGCAGTGCGTGCAGGGCAGCGGCGGTCGGCGAAGGCACCCATGCGGTGTTGGCGCCGGCCATTGGATGGGCGATTTTCTGTTCGAGCATCGCCGCCATCAGGTCCGGCATCGCCCACATGCCCTTGCCGATTTGCGCACGGCCTTGCAGGCCAGTGCTCAAGCCGATGTCGACGTTCCAGTTTTCATAGGCGCCGATCCACTTCTCGGCTTTCATGTCGGCCTTGCGCACCATCGGGCCGGCCTCCATGGAGGTGTGGATTTCGTCGCCCGTGCGGTCGAGGAAGCCGGTATTGATGAACACCACGCGCTCGCTGGCGGCCTTGATGCAGGCCTTGAGGTTGACCGTGGTACGGCGCTCCTCGTCCATGATCCCGACCTTGAGGGTGTTGCGCGGCAGGTTCAGCACGTCCTCGACGCGACCGAACAGCTCGTTGGTGAACGCGGCTTCCTCCGGGCCGTGCATTTTCGGCTTGACGATGTACACCGAGCCGGTGCGGCTGTTGCGACGGCTGGTGTTGCCGTTGAGGCTGTGGATCGCCGCGAGGCTGGTGATCAGGCCGTCGAGAATGCCTTCCGGCACTTCGTTGCCGTGCTTGTCGAGGATCGCGTCGATGGTCATCAGGTGGCCGACGTTACGCACGAACAACAGCGAGCGGCCGTGCAGGGTCACGCTCGAACCGTCGACGGCGGTGTAGACACGGTCGGGGTTCATGGTGCGGGTGAACGTCTGGCCGCCTTTGGCGACTTCTTCAGCCAGGTCGCCTTTCATCAGGCCGAGCCAGTTGCGGTAGATCACCACTTTGTCATCGGCATCGACGGCGGCGACCGAGTCTTCGCAGTCCATGATGGTGGTCAGTGCGGCTTCCATCAGGATGTCTTTGACGCCGGCCGCGTCAGTCTGGCCGACCGGGGTGCTGGCATCGATCTGGATTTCGAAGTGCAGGCCGTTGTGTTTCAACAGCACAGTGGTCGGTGCCGAGGCATCGCCCTGGAAGCCGATCAATTGGGCATCGTCACGCAGGCCGCTGTTGCTGCCGCCCTTGAGGGCGACCACCAGTTTGCCGTCGACGATCTTGTACGCGGTGGAATCGACATGGGAGCCGGCCGCCAGGGGCGCAGCTTCGTCGAGGAAGGCACGGGCGAAGGCGATGACCTTGTCGCCGCGGACCTTGTTGTAGCCTTTGCCTTTTTCCGCGCCATCGGCTTCGCTGATGGCATCGGTGCCGTACAGCGCGTCATACAGCGAACCCCAGCGGGCGTTCGATGCATTGAGGGCGAAGCGGGCGTTCATCACCGGCACCACCAGCTGCGGGCCGGCCATGCGGGCGATTTCGTCATCGACGTTTTGGGTCGTAGCCTGGAAATCCGCCGCTTCTGGCAGCAGGTATCCAATGTCTTGCAGGAAGGCTTTGTAAGCCACGGCGTCGTGGGCCTGGCCGACACGGGCCTGGTGCCAGGCATCGATCCGCGCCTGGAAATCATCGCGTTTGGCGAGTAGGGCTTTGTTCTTCGGCGCCAGGTCGTGGATGACCTTGTCGGCACCGGCCCAGAACGCTTCGGCGGTGAGGCCGGTTCCGGGAATGGCTTCGTTATTCACGAAGTCGAACAGGACTTTGGCGACCTGCAGGCCACCGACTTGAACGTGTTCAGTCATTGCTTGCCTCACTCTGCTCAGCTATTTCGCTTTTCAGCTCTTCGATTTTAACAATGAAGCCTCGGGACATTTAAACCACAAACCCCGGAACCAGTACATGCCATCGCTGGCGGCTGGGTGATAAGCCTTGCTGACGGGGCTTTTCAGGGATGCGACTGGGCCTTGGCAGACATCGGTAGAACGCTATGTAGTGCTCGCTGCGGAATACTACATGATCAGTTGCGGTTGTGAAAATTAGACTAATTGCGTCGTTCCGCGACCGACTAAAGCAGTACAGTCACGACAGGGCATGGAATGTTCTCAAAAAACAGATGGATTGTTCCAGATAAATCTTGATGTTTGTACACGATGTCTCTGGTGTCATCCTGTGGGAGGTATAAATACCGAGGCCCGCGGTCTGCTTGCGATCACCTGCCTATACTGTCCCTTCCACAACAAGAGGACTGCGCCATGGACCACCTCGTCATCACTGTTTTCGCCCCGGACAAGCCCGGGCAGGTCGAGCGCATTGCCGATTGCATCGCCGAACATGGCGGTAACTGGCTGGAAAGCCGCATGTCGCACCTGGCCGGGCAGTTCGCCGGGATCCTGCGCCTCAGCGCCCCGGCCGAGGCCCATGAGGAACTGATCGAAGCCTTGCAGGGGCTCTCGACTCACGGCATTCGCGTGCTGATAGCTGAAAGCGCCGTCGAAGAGTCCTGCACCTGGAAACCCATCGCCATGGAGCTGGTGGGCAACGATCGTCCCGGCATCGTGCGGGACATCACCCGGTTGTTGAGTGAGCAGGGAGTGAATGTCGAGCGCTTGGTGACCGATGTTCGGCCAGCGCCGATGAGCAGCGAGTTGCTGTTCCACGCCGAAGCGATCCTGGGGGTGCCATTGACCCTGTCGCTGGAGACGTTGCAGGAGCGCCTGGAAACCCTGGCCGATGAGTTGATGGTGGAGCTCAAGCTCAGCGACGAAGCGTAACGAAGGTTATCCAAGGAAAAACTGCGCCTGCCTGTGGATAACCTGTAGAGACCCGGCGCCAGCCCAGGCCCGCCGGGCTTCAGCGAGCAATGGTCAAAAAATCACCAGTTTTCAAAGGCTTGTGCACAAACGGCGGGGATCACGCTGTGGATAACCTTGGGAAGAATGAGTGCAGGCCACGGCGGACGTGGCCTGTAGAGGGTTGTATGTTTTTTGATCAGCTGCGCCGGCGCATGCTGATCACGGCATCGACGCTGTACACCGCCAGCCCGGCCCAGATAAACAGGAACGCCACCAGCGTGCTGGACGACAGGTGCTCACCGAACAGCATCACGGCGAGCAGCAGCACCAGCGTCGGCGCGATGTACTGGAGAAAACCGATGGTGGTGTAGGGCAAATGCCGTGTTGCGGCGTTGAAACACACCAACGGCACCAGCGTCACGGGGCCGGCCGCCACCAGCCACCAGGCTTCGGAAGTGGTCCAGAAAGCGGCCTGGGCACTGGTGGCGGTGGGGTTGAACAGCAACCAGGCGATGGCGATCGGCACCAGCATCCAGGTTTCCACCACCAGCCCGGGCAATGCCTTGACCGGTGCTTGTTTACGGATCAGCCCATAGAAACCGAAGGTCAGCGCCAGCACCAGCGACACCCACGGCAGGCTGCCCACTTGCCAGACCTGCTGCGCCACGCCGACCGCCGCCAACCCCACCGCCAGCCATTGCATGCGGCGCAGGCGCTCGCCCAATAGCAACATGCCCAGCAATACGTTCACCAGCGGGTTGATGTAGTAACCCAGGCTGGCTTCGAGCATGCGGCCGTTGTTCACCGCCCAGACATAGGTCAGCCAATTGGCCGCGATCAGCGTCCCGCTCAGGGCGAGGATCGCCAGGCGTTGTGGGTTGTCCCGCAGTTCGCGCCACCAGCCCGGGTGTTTCCAGACCATCAGCAACGCCGCGCCGAACAGGGCCGACCACAACACCCGGTGGATGATGATCTCCACCGACGGTACGCTGGCAATGGCCTTGAAGTAGATCGGGAACAGACCCCAGATGATGTAGGCACTCAGGCCCAGGATGTACCCGCGACGCGGGTTGGCGGCTTGCATGCAGAATCCTTGCTTAGGCAGCTAACAAAGAGGTGATTGTAAGGAGATTTTTCTGGTTGTGCTGTGAACATTGTGCACAATCACCGCAGATTCCTGTGGGAGCGAGCTTGCTCGCGATAGCGGTGTCTCAGTCGACAGAGTGTCGAATGTTCGATCGCCATCGCGAGCAAGCTCGCTCCCACAGGGGGACCAACAGTAGGGTCAAAACAGTTTCAACGGCTCTTCATTGAGCGCCGCCAATTGCTCGCGCAACGCCAGCACCTGGTCGCCCCAGTAGCGTTCGCTGCCGAACCACGGGAAGCTGCGTGGAAACGCCGGGTCGTCCCAGCGTCGCGCCAGCCAGGCGCTGTAGTGCATCAGGCGCAGGGCCCGCAGCGGCTCGATCAGCGCCAATTCCCGCGGGTCGAAGTCGTGGAACTCACGGTAGCCGTCCATCAACTCCGACAATTGCCCCAGGCATTCCTGGCGATCGCCGGCGAGCATCATCCACAAGTCCTGCACCGCTGGGCCCATGCGGCAGTCGTCCAGGTCGACGATGTGGAACACCTCGTCACGGCACATCATGTTGCCCGGGTGGCAATCGCCGTGCATGCGGATGTTCTGGTGGGGCGTGGCGGCGTAGACCTCTTCGACGCGCTTGAGCAGGTCCCGGGCGACCGACTCGTAGGCCGGCAGCAAGCTACGCGGGACGAAGCCGCTTGCCAGCACGGTGGCCAGCGAATCGTGGCCGAAGTTCTTCACGCCCAGGGCTTCACGATGCTCGAACGCACGGGTCGCCCCGACCGCGTGCAGGCGCCCGAGCAATTGTCCCAGGCGATAGAGCTGATCGAGGTTGCCCGGCTCCGGTGCGCGACCGCCGCGACGGGGGAACAGGGTGAAACGAAACCCGGCGTGTTCGTGCAGGCTGGTGCCGTTGTGGATCAGCGGCGCGACCACGGGCACTTCGTATTCGGCCAGTTCGAAGGTAAAGCTGTGCTCTTCCAGGATCGCTTCGTTGGTCCAGCGCTGAGGGCGATAGAACTTGGCGATCAGCGGCTCGGCGTCTTCGATGCCCACCTGATAGACACGGTTCTCGTAGCTGTTGAGGGCCAACACGCGGGCGTCGCTGAGAAAGCCAATGCTTTCAACGGCATCGAGCACCAGGTCGGGCGTGAGGGTTTCAAACGGATGGGACATGCTGACTCCTGCGCAGCGGCAGGGCTGCCGCGTCCGGCCCAGCATGGTAGCGCAGACAGAGGCAGATAGGTGGTGGCTGTGCTGACGCTATCGCGAGCAAGCTCGCTCCCACAGGGATAGGCGGACCCATTGTGGGAGCGAGCTTGCTCGCGATGAGGCCAGATCAGGCGCCGATGACCCCGCCATCCTCACGAGTAATCACCATCACCGAAGACCGCGGCTTGCCGTTGGGCAAGTGCTCAGGGAAGGTCGAGCCGCCGCTGGGATGCTGGATCCCGACGAACATAGCCTTGTAGTCCGGCGAGAAGCTGATTCCGGTCACTTCGCAGCCCACCGGCCCGACCATGAAACGGCGGATTTCACCGCTGTTGGGGTCGGCGCAGAGCATCTGGTTGTTGCCCATGCCCGCGAAGTCGCCAGCGTTGCTCGAGTCGCCGTCGGTCTGGATCCACAGCCGCCCGCCCTTGTCGAAGCCCAGGCCATCAGGGCTGTTGAACATGTTCTGCGGGTTGATGTTGGACGACCCGGCTTTCGGCGTGCCGGCGTGTACCGTCGGGTTGCCGGCAACCACGAACAAGTCCCAGTCGAAGGTCTTGGAGGCGTGATCGTCGCGGTCGGTTTTCCAGCGCAGGATCTGCCCGTAGACGTTCTTGGCCCGAGGGTTGGGCCCGTCCACCGGTAGACCGGCGTCGCCGCGCTTGGAGTTGTTGGTCAGGGTGCAATAGACCTGGCCATCCTTGGGGCTGACCACGATCCACTCCGGGCGATCCATACGGGTTGCGCCCACGGCACTGGCGGCCAGGCGCGCATGGATGAGCACTTCGGCCTGGTCGGCGAAACCACTGCTGGCGTCGAGGCCGTTCTTACCGTGGGTCAACTCGATCCACTGGCCCTTGCCTTTCGGGTGGTCAGGATTGCCGTCGCCGGCATCGAAGCGCGCCACGTACAAGGTGCCATGGTCCAGCAGGTTACGATTGGCCTTGGCGTTGCGGTGATTGATGCGCTCGCGGCTGACGAACTTGTAAATGAACTCGCCACGTTCGTCATCGCCCATGTACACCACGGCGCGACCGTCATTGGTCTGCGCCAGGGCGGCGTTTTCGTGTTTGAAGCGGCCCAGGGCGGTACGTTTTACCGGAGTGGATAGCGGATCGAACGGGTCGATTTCCACCACCCAACCGTGGCGATTGAGTTCGTTGGGGTTTTTCGCCAGGTCAAAGCGCGGGTCGTGCAAGTGCCAGTTGATTTCACTGCTGGTGACCGTGGCGCCATAGCGTTTCTGTGCAGCGTCGAACTGCAGGTCTGACTTGCTGCTACCGAAGCAGTCAGTGAAGTTTTCTTCGCAGGTCAGGTAAGTACCCCAAGGCGTCATGCCGTTGGCGCAGTTCTGGAAAGTACCCAGCACTTTCTTGCCACTCTTGTCAGCACTGGTTTTCAGCAGGTCGTGCCCGGCGGCTGGGCCACGCAGGCGAATCGGCGTGTTGCCGTGGATTCTGCGGTTGTAACGCGACTCCTGGACGAACTGCCACTGGCCGCGACGACGCTGGATCTCGATCACCGACACCCCTTCGCTGGCCTGGGCCTTGCGCACGTCCTCGGCCGACTGCGGCTGGCCGCCGTGAGGGAACAGGTATTGGTAGTTGGTGTACTCATTGTTGATCGCCATCAGCGCCCGGTTCTTGTCGTCGGGGAACGGGAACAGGCTCATGCCGTCGTTGTTGTCGCCGAATTGCACTTCCTGTGCGCGGGCGGTGCCGTTGCCACTGGGGTCGAAGGCCGGTGCATTTTTCTGCAGGGGCTGGCCCCAACTGATCAGTACCGAGGACTTGTAGCCCGGCGGCAGGGTGATGGTGTCGGCCGTGGCGGCGGCGATGCTGTTGAAGCCCAGGAGGCGGCTGTTGCCTTCGCTCACGGCGGCGGCCAGGACGCTGCGGCTCAGCAGGTTGCCGCCCAGGAACATCGCCGCGCCGCACAGGGCGCCGGCGCTGATGAAGCTGCGACGGCTAAGGCCGACGATCTTTTCCAGGTCGGTGGATTGGTTTTCTTCTAATAGGCTCATCTCAGGCTCCCTGCTGGTTTTGGCAGTCACCTTAAAGCGGGTCGATGAAACTATTGTTGCAGCGCGCTACAGCGGTGTGCCGAGCAGCACATTTGTCGCTGAAAACGTTACTTGCACCGGTGAGCCGCCTTGCAGATGCTGCTTTTGTAGCTCAAGCGGGTCGGCCAGCGCGCACAGCGTCTGGCCGTTGGGCAGGCCGATACGCACTTCGCTGGGGCCGTCTTCGGCTGCGTCGACGTGTTCGATCATGCCGCGCAGCGCATTGATCCCCGGTTTTTCCGCTTGTTCGACGGAGTGTAATTGCAGCCAGCCGGCCTTGATCAGCGCCACCACGTCGGTGCCTACATCCAGCTCCAGGCGCAGCGTGCTGTCGTGGGTGATCTGGGCTTCGATGACCAGGCCCCGAGCCAGCTCCAGGCGTACCCGGTCATTGTGGCCCTGAGTCTCGATGCCCAGGACCTTGCCATGCAATTGATTGCGGGCGCTGGTGCGCAGCATCAAGCGACTGAGCAGGCCCAGGTCGCCGGCATCCTCGCTCGCTTCCAGCAATTGCGCTTGCAGGGCTTGCAGGCGCTGATACAGGCGCAGCACGCGTTGGCCTTCCTCCGACAACTTGGCGCCGCCACCGCCCTTGCCGCCGACGCTGCGTTCCACCAGCGGCTGGTTCGCCAAGTTGTTCAACTCATCGATGGCATCCCACGCCGCCTTGTAACTCAGGCCCGCGCTCTTGGCGGCGCGGGTGATAGAGCCTTGTTCGGCGATGTGCTGCAACAGGGCGATGCGTTGTGGTCGCCGAACGATGTGCTGGGTCAGAAGCGTGGGCAAGGACATGACGGAAAGCTGCGTGTAAGGTCGATGAGCGGACGTTGGCGCCTTGGGCGTGGCGCGTCAAGCCAAGTCACCGGGTTTCGGCGTGCGCGCCAGGCAGTACACATCGACCCGCGCAGCGCCGGCATCGAGCAGCAATGCGGCCAGTGCCTGGGCCGTGGCACCCGTGGTGAGCACATCGTCGACCAACGCCAGGTGACGGTTGCGCAACGCGGCCTGGGGCGCCAGGGCAAAGGCCTGACGCAGGTTCCGTCGCCGAGCCCTGGCATCGAGTGCCTGCTGGGCGGGAGTGTCCTGGGTGCGTCGCAGCAGGTGTTCTTCGCAAGGGATCGCCAGCGGCCCACTGAGCCAGCGGGCCAGCAGCGCCGCCTGGTTGAAACCGCGCTGGCGCAAACGTCGGGTCGCCAGTGGCACCGGTACCAGTGCGTCGGGCCGTTCCAGCCCTTCGTCGAAATGATGCTGCAGCGACTGAGCCAATAATTCGCCCATCAGCCGGCCCAGGGGCCATTTCGCTTGGTGCTTGAAACGGGTGATCAGGCTGTCCACCGGGAAATCGTAGGCCCAGGGCGCCAGGACCCGCTCGAAGGCCGGCGGCTGCGAGGCGCATTGGCCGCAACGCAGTCCGGCCATGGGCAGCGGCAGGGCGCAAACGCTGCATTGATCGCCGAGCCAGGGCAGCTCGCTTTCGCAGGGGGTGCAGATGGGCTGCGGCGTATCGGCGCGTTCGCCACACAGCAGGCAGGATTGTTTGTTTTTTAACCAGATGTAAACCGGTCCTTTGTATCGTGGTTGACAGCGCATGGCTCTTCCTTAAATATGCCGAACATCCGTGTCGCACCTGTGGGTATTCCATACCTCAGGCGCCAGCCAAGCATAATCAAGGAAATGCCCATGAGCGCCAGCACCACTGCCAACCTGCGTCATGACTGGTCTTTGGCCGAAGTCAAAGCACTCTTCGTCCAGCCATTCAATGACCTGCTGTTCCAGGCGCAGACCGTGCACCGCGCGCACTTCGACGCCAACCGCGTCCAGGTTTCCACCCTGCTGTCGATCAAGACCGGCGCGTGCCCGGAAGATTGCAAATATTGTCCGCAGTCCGGTCACTACAACACCGGCCTGGATAAAGAGAAATTGCTCGAAGTGCAGAAGGTCCTCGAAGAGGCTGCACGGGCCAAGGCCATCGGTTCGACCCGTTTCTGCATGGGCGCGGCCTGGAAGCATCCGTCGGCCAAGGACATGCCGTATGTGCTGGAAATGGTCAAAGGCGTGAAGGCCATGGGCCTGGAAACCTGCATGACCCTGGGCCGCCTCGACCAGGAACAGACCGAAGCGCTGGCCCAGGCCGGCCTGGACTACTACAACCACAACCTCGACACCTCGCCGGAGTTCTACGGCAGCATCATCACCACCCGCACCTACAGCGAGCGCCTGCAAACCCTGGCCTATGTGCGTGATTCGGGGATGAAGATCTGCTCCGGCGGCATCCTCGGCATGGGCGAGTCCCTGGATGACCGCGCCAACCTGCTGATCCAACTGGCGAACCTGCCGGAGCACCCGGAATCGGTGCCGATCAACATGCTGGTCAAAGTCGCCGGCACGCCGCTGGAGAATGCCGAGGACATCGATCCGTTCGATTTCATCCGCATGCTCGCCGTGGCGCGGATCATGATGCCCCAGTCCCATGTGCGCCTCTCCGCTGGCCGTGAAGCGATGAACGAGCAGATGCAAGCCCTGGCATTTTTTGCCGGCGCCAACTCGATTTTCTACGGCGACAAGCTGTTGACCACCGCCAACCCGCAAGCCGACAAGGACATGCAGTTGTTCGCACGCCTGGGCATTCAGCCCGAAGCCCGCGAAGAACATGCCGACGAAGTGCACCAGGCAGCGATTGAACAGGCGCTGGTGGAGCAGAAGAGCAGCGAGCAGTTCTATAACGCCGCTGTTTGACCACTCACCGATTCCCGGATTGGAATGCAAGACCCTGTGGGAGCGAGCTTGCTCGCGATGACGGTATAACAGCCGACAGAAATGTTGAATGTAATGGTCTCATCGCGAGCAAGCTCGCTCCCACAAGGGGCTTTGGCCAGTCTTTAAACAGTTGAGGCCTGCATGCCCTTCGATCTCGCCGCACGCCTGGCTGCCCGTCGTGCCGACAACCTCTATCGCCAGCGCCCGCTGCTCGAAAGCCCGCAGGGCCCGGAAGTGGTGGTGGACGGCCAGCCGTTGCTGGCGTTCTGCAACAACGATTACCTGGGCCTGGCCAATCACCCGCAAGTGATCGAAGCCTGGCGCGCCGGGGCGCTGCGTTGGGGTGTCGGGGGTGGCGCCTCCCATTTGGTGATCGGCCACAGCAGCCCGCATCACGCCCTGGAAGAAGCCTTGGCCGACCTGACCGGCCGCCCGCGGGCGTTGCTGTTCACCACCGGCTACATGGCCAACCTCGGTGCGGTCACCGCGCTGGTGGGGCAGGGCGACACGGTGCTGGAGGACCGCCTCAATCATGCTTCGCTGCTCGACGCCGGGCTGTTGTCCGGTGCGCGTTTCAACCGGTACCTGCACAACGATGCCCAAAGCCTGGCCAACCGCCTGGAGAAAGCCACCGGCAATACCCTGGTGGTCACCGACGGCGTATTCAGCATGGACGGCGACATTGCCGACCTGCCGGCCTTGGCCCGTGAAGCCAAGGCCAAGGGCGCCTGGCTGATGGTCGACGATGCCCACGGTTTCGGTCCACTGGGGGCCCATGGCGGCGGTATCGTCGAGCATTTTGGCCTGAGCCAGGATGACGTGCCGGTGCTGGTGGGCACCCTGGGCAAGGCCTTTGGCACCGCCGGGGCTTTTGTCGCCGGCAGTGAAGAACTGATCGAAAGCCTGATCCAATTCGCCCGCCCCTACATCTACACCACCAGCCAACCGCCGGCCCTGGCCTGCGCCACGCTCAAGAGCCTTGAGCTGCTGCGCAGCGAGCATTGGCGGCGCGAGCACTTGCAGGTGCTGATTCGTCAGTTCCGCCAGGGCGCCGAGCAGATCGGCCTGCAATTGATGGACAGCTTCACGCCGATCCAGCCGATCCTGATTGGCGATGCGGGGCGTGCCATGCGCTTGTCGCAGATGCTGCGTGAGCGCGGGCTGATGGTCACGGCGATCCGCCCGCCCACCGTGCCGGCCGGCAGCGCCCGTTTGCGCGTGACCCTGACCGCCGCTCACAGCGAGGCCCAGGTGCAGCTATTGTTGAATGCACTGGCCGAGTGTTTTGCCCTGTTGGGGCCGGAGCCAAACGATGCGTGATCGACTGATATTGCTGCCGGGCTGGGGCTTGGGCGTTTCACCGCTGGAGCCGCTGGCGGCAGCGTTGCAAGGGCTCGACGAACACCTGCGAGTGGAAATCGAACCGTTGCCGGCATTGGCATCGAATGATCCCAATGAATGGCTTGAAGAATTGGACGCCACCGTACCTCAGGACGCCTGGCTGGGCGGCTGGTCCCTGGGTGGCATGCTGGCCTCGGCGCTGGCGGCGCGTCGGGGTGAGCGCTGCTGCGGCCTGCTGACCCTGGCGAGCAATCCGTCCTTTGTTGCCCATGAGCAATGGCCGAGCGCGATGGATGGAGAAACCTTCGATGGTTTTCTCGCCGGCTGTGCGGCCGATCCACGCCAGACCCTCAAGCGCTTCAGTTTGCTGTGTGCCCAAGGCTGCAGCGATCCGCGTGGGTTGTCGCGGTTGTTATCGGCCGGGGCGCCAAGCACTTCGCCCGAAGTGTTGATGGCCGGGCTCGAACTGTTGGCGCAACTGGACACTCGCGCCGCATTGCAGAGCTTTCGTGGCCCGCAACTGCATCTGTTCGCCGGGCTCGATGCCCTGGTGCCGGCCGAAGCTGCGACTGAGTTGCTGGTCTTGCTACCGGATGTCGAAATCGGCCTGATCGAACAGGCCAGCCATGGATTCCTTCTGGAGGACCCGCACGGTGTCGCAGGGGCGATCCAGGCTTTTTTGCATGAGTCCGGCGATGACTGATCTGTCTCTTCCCAAATTGCCCGGCGCCTTGCCCGACAAGCGTCAGGTGGCAGCCTCGTTTTCCCGGGCGGCGACCAGCTATGACAGCGTGGCCGAACTGCAGCGCGACGTCGGCCAACAGTTGCTCGGGCGCTTGCCGCACTCGTTTATCCCGCAGCGTTGGCTGGACCTGGGTTGCGGCACCGGCTATTTCACCCGGGCCCTGGGCGCGCGTTTTGGCGTGACCAGCGGCCTGGCGTTGGACATCGCCGAAGGCATGCTCAACCATGCTCGTCCCCAAGGTGGCGCCGCGCATTTTATCGCTGGCGACGCTGAGCGGTTGCCTTTGCAGGCGGCGAGCTGCGACCTGGTGTTCTCCAGCCTGGCGGTGCAGTGGTGTGCGGATTTTGCCTCGGTGTTGAGCGAGGCCTATCGTGTGTTGAAACCGGGTGGGGTGTTTGCCTTCACCAGCCTTTGCGTGGGTACTTTGTACGAATTGCGCGACAGTTGGCGTCAGGTGGATGGCTTGGTGCACGTCAACCGTTTCCGGGCGTTCGAGACGTATCAACACCTTTGCGCGGACAGCGGGCTGAAGGTTGTCAGGCTTGAAAACCGTCCCCATGTGTTGCATTACCCCGACGTGCGCAGCCTGACTCACGAGTTGAAAGCCTTGGGCGCCCATAATCTGAACCCCGGTCGCCCCGGTGGCTTGACCGGCAGGGCGCGAATCCTGGCGCTGGTTAAGGCCTACGAGCAGTTTCGTCAGGCCCAAGGGCTGCCGGCGACTTACCAGGTGGTCTACGCCGTTTTGGAGAAACCGCTATGAGCCATGCCTATTTCATTACTGGCACTGACACCGACGTGGGCAAGACCACCGTCGCGGCAGGCCTGCTGCACGCCGCGCGACAGGCCGGCATGAGCACGGCTGCCGGAAAACCCGTGGCCTCTGGTTGCGACGTGACGCCCAAGGGCCTGCGCAACGCCGATGCCTTGGCCTTGCTGGCCGAATGCTCGATACCGTTGACTTATGCACAGGTCAATCCGGTGGCGTTCGAACCGGCCATCGCGCCGCACCTGGCCGCCCGGGAAGCCGGCGTGGCGCTGACGGTGCAATCCTTGCTGGGGCCAATGCGTGAGGTGCTGGCCCTTAAGGCCGATTTCACCTTGATAGAGGGCGCGGGCGGCTGGCGTGTGCCGTTGGCCGATCAGGATAATCTTTCAGACCTGGCAATAGCCTTGGGCCTGCCGGTGATCCTGGTGGTAGGCGTGCGCCTGGGGTGCATCAGCCACGCCTTGCTGACCGCCGAGGCCATCGCCCGGGACGGCCTGCAACTGGCCGGCTGGGTGGCGAATATCATTGATCCGAAGACCTCGCGCCTGGAAGAAAATCTCGCCACCCTGGCCGAACGCCTCCCGGCGCCGTGCCTGGGGCGAGTACCGAGGCTCAAAGGCATCACGGCCGAAATCGTGGCCGAGCATCTGCACCTGGATTTGCTGGATTAATCACCCGAGGGAAGGTTTTCACTATGACAAGGCACTGTGCCATTAGTGTTTTTGTCGGGTCTTTTCCTTGGGGTTCTGATTCAATGACCATTGTCGACCCTTCAAGAAGACGAGCTCTGCCATGGAAATCTCAGGAAACACCGCGTTCTATGCCGGTCTGAGCACGATTCAGACAGGGCAGAACCGCGTCGATCAAGCCTCCAGCCAGATCGCCAACAACACGATCGAGCGTTCGGTCACCAGCCAGTCGTCCGAAGTACAGGTCGATCGCCTGCGTTCGGTGGATCGCAGCCAGCAGTCGGACATGGCCGCTAACATAGTGGAAATGTCCCAAGGCAAGTTTCAGGTGCAACTTGGCGTGAATGTCGCCAAGGCATCCGACGAAATGCTTGGTACGTTGATCGACACCTTCGCTTGATCCTGTGCTTCAGATTTTACGAAAACGCCGCGATTATTCGCGGCGTTCTTGTCTCTAACGTCTTATTGCTCAACTAATCTTTTCCTACGCGCTTCGCGGATTCTTCCGCGCGATGGATTTCCCGTGCCCGACATTTTTCCCAGGCTGATGACGAACGGCAAAAGATCGGCGCTTGACAAGATTTGGGCGTAAACGTATGTTTCAAACAACTGTTTGACCGCCACAACAAATCCACGCGGTCGTTCATTCCCGGTTACATCAGCAGAGGTTTATCGCTATGCCTGACTACAAGGCCCCCTTGCGTGATATTCGCTTCGTTCGTGACGAACTGCTCGGTTACGAAGCGCATTATCAGAGCCTTCCGGCTTGCCAGGACGCAACTCCGGACATGGTTGACGCCATTCTCGAAGAAGGCGCCAAGTTTTGTGAGCAGGTACTGGCTCCGCTGAACCGCGTGGGCGACCTCGAAGGCTGCACCTGGAGCGAGTCCGGCGTGAAGACCCCGACCGGTTTCAAGGAAGCCTACAAGCAATTCGTCGAAGGCGGCTGGCCAAGCCTGGCCCACGACGTCGAGCACGGCGGTCAAGGCCTGCCGGAGTCCCTGGGCCTGGCGGTCAGCGAGATGGTCGGTGAAGCCAACTGGTCGTGGGGCATGTACCCGGGCCTGTCCCATGGCGCAATGAATACGATTTCCGAGCACGGTACGCCCGAGCAGCAAGAGGCTTACCTGACCAAGCTGGTATCCGGTGAATGGACCGGCACCATGTGCCTGACCGAGCCGCACTGCGGCACCGACCTGGGCATGCTGCGCACCAAGGCCGAGCCTCAGGCCGACGGTTCCTACAAGGTTTCCGGTACGAAAATCTTCATTTCGGCCGGCGAACACGACATGGCCGACAACATCGTCCACATCGTGCTGGCACGCCTGCCGGACGCACCGGCTGGCACCAAGGGCATTTCGCTGTTCATCGTTCCCAAGTTCCTGCCTAACGCCGACGGCTCCATCGGCCAGCGCAACGCGGTGAGCTGCGGTTCCCTGGAACACAAGATGGGCATCCACGGCAACGCCACCTGCGTGATGAACTTCGACGCGGCCACCGGTTTCCTGATCGGCCCGGCGAACAAAGGCCTGAACTGCATGTTCACCTTCATGAACACCGCACGCCTGGGCACCGCGCTGCAAGGTCTGGCCCATGCCGAGATCGGCTTCCAGGGCGGCCTGAAATATGCCCGCGATCGTCTGCAAATGCGTTCCCTGACTGGCCCGAAAGCGCCAGACAAGGCCGCCGACCCGATCATCGTGCACCCTGACGTGCGTCGCATGCTGCTGACCATGAAGGCTTTCGCCGAAGGTAACCGGGCGATGGTCTACTTCACCGCCAAGCAGGTCGACATCGTCAAGTACGGCGTGGATGAAGAAGAGAAGAAGAAAGCTGACGCGCTGCTGGCGTTCATGACGCCGATCGCCAAGGCGTTCATGACTGAAGTCGGCTTCGAATCGGCCAACCATGGCGTGCAGATCTATGGCGGCCACGGCTTCATCGCCGAGTGGGGCATGGAGCAGAACGTTCGCGACAGCCGTATCTCGATGCTGTACGAAGGCACCACCGGCATCCAGGCCCTCGACCTGCTGGGCCGTAAAGTGCTGATGACCCAAGGTGAGGCACTCAAGGGTTTCACCAAGATCGTCCACAAGTTCTGCCAGGGCAACGAAGGCAACGAAGCGCTCAAGGAGTTCGTAGAACCCCTGGCTGCGCTGAACAAGGAGTGGGGCGAGCTGACCATGAAGGTCGGCATGGCGGCCATGAAGGATCGCGAAGAAGTCGGCGCGGCATCGGTGGATTACTTGATGTACTCCGGTTACGCCTGCCTGGCCTATTTCTGGGCCGACATGGCGCGCCTGGCGGCGGAAAAACTCGCAGCCGGCACCACTGAAGAAGCCTTCTACACCGCCAAGTTGCAGACCGCGCGCTTCTACTTCCAGCGCATCCTGCCGCGTACCCGTACTCACGTGGCAACCATGCTGTCGGGTGCCAACAACCTGATGGACATGAAGGAAGAGGACTTCGCGCTGGGCTACTAAGCCTCACGCGGTGCTTCCAAAAGCCGCTGTTCCTTCGGGAGCAGCGGCTTTTTCATGTCTGCCGAAAATCTGTATCCACCGCAGGCCCTTGTGGGAGCGAGCTTGCTCGCGATAGCGGTGTGTCAGCCATGAAAGGTGCTGACTGAACAAACGCTATCGCGAGCAAGCTCGCTCCCACAGGGATTGACGGCGATTCTGAAACAATATTCATCCAACTCGACCCTAAGAAAACCGCCCCCTCTGCCGTTACAGCGATGGCAGTGTGACATCTGTCACATCTCGCGTGCCTTACTGCTCCAGTTGCAGGCACAATGCCATCTTTGATCAGTCGGGTCGGAGCTTTACCCCTTGCCGCGTTCTTCCGCTGTACGTTTGAGCCATTTCCTACCGTCATTGCTGTTGTTGCTGGCGGGGCTTGCGGCTGCCTACGTCAAGGATCTCAACGTTTTCTTCACCTCGCTGTTCAACGTGCTCCCGACCCTGGTGTTATTGCTGGGCGGGGCGTATTGCGCGGTCTACCGACGTCAACGTGAGCTGTTCCTGATGGTCACGGTGTACATCGCCTATTTCCTGCTGGACACCCAGACTGACTTCTACCGCGACAATGGCAAGGTGCGCGAAGACGCGGCGGTGGTGTTCCATCTCGTCTGCCTGTTGCTGCCGCTGTTGTTCGGGCTGTTCGCGGCGTGGCAGGAGCGCACCCATCTGTTCCAGGACATGGTGGCGCGGTTCGCGGTGTTGCTGGTCTTTGGCAGCGTGGCGCTGGCCCTGGAGCAGAGTTTCCCCCAGGCCTTGTTGTTGTGGCTTTCGGAGATCCGCTGGCCGGCGTTGCACGGCGCCTGGATGAGCTTGATCCAATTGTCTTACCCGATGTTCGCTGCCGCGTTCCTGCTGCTGGCCTGGCAATATTGGCGCAACCCCCGGCCACTGCATGCTGCGCAATTGGTGGGGGTGCTGGGGTTGTTCTGGATGTTGCCGAAAACCTTCATCCTGCCGTTCACCCTGAACATCATGTGCAGCCAGGTGATGTTGATGGTTGCCGCCGCGGTCGCCCACGAGGCCTACCAGATGGCCTTCCGTGACGAACTTACCGGCTTGCCGGGCCGCCGCGCATTGAACGAACGCATGCAGCGCCTGGGGCGCAATTATGTGCTGGCGATGAGCGACGTGGATCACTTCAAGAAATTCAACGACACCCACGGCCACGATGTGGGTGACCAGGTGCTGCGCCTGGTGGCCAGCAAATTGTCAAAAATCGGCGGTGGCGGTAGGGCGTATCGCTACGGCGGCGAGGAATTTGCCCTGGTGTTCGCGGGCAAGACCATCGACGAGTGCATGCCCCATCTGGAAGTCATCCGCCAGTCCATCGAGACGTATGCGATCCAACTGCGCAATCCCGACAGCCGACCCCAGGACGATCAACAAGGCCGCCAGCGCCGCTCCGGCGCCGGTGCGTCCAGCGTCTCGGTGACGGTCAGCATCGGCGTCGCGGAACGCCTGGAGCAACGCACGCCTGAAGAAGTGCTCAAGTCCGCCGACCAGGCGCTTTATAACGCCAAGGGCGCGGGGCGCAACTGTGTGGTTGCCTTCGGGCAGAACCGCCGCGGCGCGGTGCGCATGGAGACTGCCGCGGGTTGAGTGATGACGGCGCATTCAGCGTCTGGACTGTGATTGTGGGCCCCGGTGGCCGGCAGTAGGTTGAAACGATCTGCTACCGGAGAAAACCACCATGCCCGAGTACAAAGCCCCCCTGCGCGACATGCGCTTTCTGATCGATCACGTCTTCGATTTCCATGGCCGCTACGCCGAACTGGGCGCCAGCGATGCCAGTCCGGACATGATCAGCGCGATTCTCGAGGAAGGCGCCAAGTTCTGCGAGAACGTGCTGGCACCGCTCAATCGCTCCGGTGACGAAGAGGGTTGCCATTTCGACAACGGCGTAGTCACCACGCCAACAGGCTTCAAGCAGGCTTTCGCACAGTACGTGGAGGGCGGCTGGCATGGGCTGGCGGCGGACCCGGCGTATGGTGGCCAAGGCTTGCCCAGCTCCCTGGGCCTGGTCATCAGCGAGATGATCGGCTCCAGCAACACCTCCTGGGGCATGTACCCGGGCCTGACTCACGGCGCCATGTCGGCGATCCATGCCCACGGCACGGCAGAACAGAAACAGACCTACCTGAGCAAACTCACCGCCGGCCAGTGGACCGGCACCATGTGCCTGACCGAAGCCCACTGCGGCACCGACCTGGGCATCATCAAGACTCGCGCCGTGCCTCAGGCCGACGGCAGCTACGCCATCTCCGGCAGCAAGATCTTCATTTCCGCCGGCGAACACGACATGAGCGATAACATCATCCACCTGGTGCTGGCCAAGTTGCCGGACGCTCCTGCCGGGACCAAGGGCATCTCGCTGTTCATCGTGCCCAAGTTCCTGCCCGACGCCAGTGGCGAGGCGGGGGCGCGCAATGGCGTTTCCTGTGGCTCGATCGAGCACAAAATGGGCATCAAGGCCTCGGCCACCTGCGTGCTGAATTTCGATGGGGCCAAGGGGTTCCTGATCGGCGAGCCGAACAAGGGCCTCAATTGCATGTTCACCATGATGAACCACGCCCGGCTCGGCACCGGCATGCAGGGCCTGTGCCTGGGCGAGGCGAGCTTCCAGGGCGCCATCAAGTACGCCAACGACCGGTTGCAGATGCGCGCGTTGACCGGCCCCAAGGCGCCGGAAAAGGTCGCCGACCCGATCATCGTCCATCCCGATGTGCGCAGGATGTTGCTGACCATGAAAGCCTTCAACGAAGGCAACCGGGCGCTGACGTATTTCACCGCGCAACTGCTGGACACCGCGCACCTGAGCCCGGACGAAACCGCCCGCCAGGAGGCCGAGGACCTGCTGGCGTTCCTCACCCCGATCTGCAAGGCCTTCATGACCGACACCGGGCTGGAGGTGACCAACCACGGCATGCAAGTGTTCGGCGGTCACGGCTTCATTCGCGAGTGGGGCATGGAGCAGTTGGTGCGAGATTGCCGCATTGCGCCGATCTATGAAGGCACCAATGGCATCCAGGCCCTGGATCTGCTGGGGCGTAAGGTGCTGGGCAGCCAGGGTAAGTTGTTGCGTGGTTTTACCCGGATCGTCCACAAATTCTGCGCCTCGAATGCCGGGCATCCGCAGCTCAAGGATTACGTCGAGCAACTCGACGGGCTCAACCAGCAATGGGGCGAACTGACTACCCGGGTCGGCATGGCGGCCATGAAAAATCCCGATGAAGTGGGTGCCGCCTCCGTGGATTACCTGATGTACAGCGGCTACATCATCCTGGCCTACCTGTGGTTGCGCATGGCCTTGGTGGCCCAGGCGCAACTCGACAGCGGCCAGGGGGATGGGGATTTCTGCCGGGGTAAATTGGCGACCTGTGAGTTTTACTTCAAGCGCCTGCTGCCGCGCACGACCGCCCATCGGGCTGCCGTCGAGGCCGGGAGTGATTGCCTGATGAAGCTGCCGGCGGAGTTGTTTGCGCTTTGATGGGCTGAAACATTTCTCTGTGGCGAGGGAGCTTGCTCCCGCTGGGTCGCGTAGCGGCCCCAAGCTTTTGCGATTGCTGCGCAATCGAGCGGGAGCAAGCTCCCTCGCCACGATAAATGATGCAAATTTCTGTTATGACTAAAAATAACAAAGCGGTCACGGGTTGACCCTATGTGTCGCAAAAGTTGTTGAGGTACACTCAGGCCATTGCGAAAACCGTCTTTTACGAACCAACTGTTTAGATCCTGCGAGGTTTGCCATGGCTGACTACAAAGCGCCCCTGCGCGATATGCGCTTCGTCCTCAATGAAGTGTTCGAGGTCGCGAAACTCTGGGACCAATTGCCGGCGCTGGCCGACACCGTGGATGCCGAAACGGTCGAAGCGATCCTTGAAGAAGCCGGCAAAGTCACCAGCAAAAGCATCGCGCCCCTCAGCCGTGCCGCTGACGAAGAAGGTTGCCACTGGGCCGACGGCGCCGTCACCACGCCGGCAGGTTTCCCACAGGCCTACAAGACTTACGCTGAAGGCGGTTGGGTCGGTGTCGGCGGTGACCCGGCGTACGGCGGCATGGGCATGCCCAAGGCCGTTTCGGCCCAGGTCGAGGAAATGGTCAACTCCGCCAGCCTGTCCTTCGGCCTGTACCCGATGCTGACCGCCGGTGCCTGCCTGTCGATCAACGCCCACGCCAGTGAAGAACTGAAGGCGGCGTACCTGCCGAACATGTACGCCGGCGTCTGGGCCGGTTCCATGTGCCTGACCGAGCCTCACGCCGGTACGGACCTGGGGATCATCCGCACCAAGGCCGAACCCCAGGCCGACGGTTCCTACAAAGTCAGTGGCACGAAGATTTTCATCACCGGTGGCGAGCACGACCTCACCGAGAACATCATTCACCTGGTGCTGGCGAAATTGCCGGACGCGCCGGCAGGTCCCAAGGGCATCTCGCTGTTCCTCGTGCCCAAGTTCATGGTCAATGCCGACGGCAGCCTGGGCGCGCGCAACGCGGCCAACTGCGGTTCGATCGAACACAAGATGGGCATCCAGGCGTCCGCCACCTGCGTGATGAACTTCGACGAAGCCGTGGGTTATCTGGTAGGCGAGCCGAACAAGGGCCTGGCGGCGATGTTCACCATGATGAACTACGAACGCCTGGGGGTTGGCATCCAAGGCCTGGCCTCAGGCGAGCGCTCCTATCAGAACGCCGTCGAATATGCCCGTGACCGCCTGCAAAGCCGCTCGCCAACTGGTGCGCAGAACAAGGACAAGGTCGCAGACCCGATCATCGTCCACCCCGACGTGCGTCGGATGCTGCTGACCATGAAGGCCTCGAACGAGGGTGGCCGGGCATTTTCCACCTACGTGGCGATGCAACTCGATACCGCCAAGTTCAGCGAAGACCCGGTTACGCGCAAGCGCGCCGAAGACCTGGTGGCGTTGCTGACGCCAGTGGCCAAGGCCTTCCTGACCGACCTGGGCCTGGAAACCACGGTCCATGGTCAACAGGTGTTCGGCGGCCACGGTTACATTCGGGAGTGGGGCCAGGAGCAACTGGTGCGCGACGTGCGTATCACCCAGATCTACGAAGGCACCAACGGTATCCAGGCGCTGGACCTGGTGGGGCGCAAGATCGTCGGCAGCGGCGGTGCGTTCTACCGGTTGTTTGCCGATGAAATCCGTCATTTCACGGCCACCGCGAGCAGCGATCTGGCGGAGTTCATCAAGCCGTTAAACAGCGCTGTCGACACGCTGGACGGGTTGACCGACTGGCTGCTGGACCGGGCGAAAAGCAACCCGAACGAAATCGGCGCGGCGTCGGTGGAATACCTCCAGGCGTTTGGCTACACCGCGTATGCCTACATGTGGGCTTTGATGGCGAGGGCGGCCTTGGGCAAAGAAAACCAGGATGATTTCTACGCGAGCAAACTGGGCACGGCGCGGTTCTATTTCGCCCGCCTGCTGCCGCGTATCCATTCCTTGAGCGCTTCGGTCAAGGCGGGCAGCGAGTCGCTGTTCCTGCTGGAAGCCGGGCAGTTCTGAAATAATGACGATGTGTAAGCATTCTCTTACACATCGTGCTGGCGTTTTCCCTCTATCGGCGGATTGGATCCACGGCTAATCTAGCTTCCATGGATGTAGCGCAGGACGCGCAAAGTAACAACACGGACACGTAGGATTCTGCCAGGATGGCAGAGTGAAATGGATGTCAGGGAAACAGTCTGCAAAACCCCGCTTCGGCGGGGTTTTCTTTTGCCTGCGTTTTTTGTTCCTGGCAGGCGCCCACCATCGGGGCTGCTTCTGGTTGCGTTTCACTGAACCCTGGCGAGCGGCCTGGGGTCAATGAGCTATAGGGCAATTTGGCCATCGTCGATCAGGGAGTCATCCATGGATTTCATTCGCATCATCATCGCCATTCTGCTGCCGCCACTGGGGGTATTCCTGCAGGTCGGCTTCGGCGGGGCTTTCTGGCTGAATATCCTGCTGACGCTGTTGGGTTATATCCCGGGCATCGTGCATGCGGTGTACATCATCGCCAAGCGCTGAAGTTACTGTTGTTAGATCGCTCCTGTGGCGAGGGAGCTTGCTCCCGCTCGATTGCGCAGCAATCGCAAAAGCTTGGGGCCGCTGCGCGACCCAGCGGGAGCAAGCTCCCTCGCCACAAATGTTCGCCAGTTCCTACAGGCGCACGTCCATCACCTTTCGATAAAACATCCACTCATGCTCCAGCGCATGGGCCTGGTTCGCAGCCTTGCGAAAACCGTGGCGCTCATCAGGATAGTAGTGCGCCTCGACCGCCACGCCGTTGGCTTGTAAAGCACTGACCATGTCGCGGGTCTGCTGCGGCACGACCACCGCGTCCAATTCACCCTGGAAAAAGATCACCGGCACGCGGATGTTCCCGGCGTGCAGCAGCGGGGTACGGGCGCGGTAACGCTCGACGTCCTGTTGCGGATCGCCGATCAGCCAGTCCAGGTAATCACCTTCGAACTTGTGCGTGGCACGGGCCAGGGCGACAGGATCGCTCACGCCATAGAGGCTGGCGCCGGCGCGGAATACATCATGGAACGCCAGGGCGCAGAGGGTCGTGTAGCCACCGGCACTGCCACCGCGAATGAATGCACGACGGCCGTCGACCAGGCCTTGTTCGTCGAGATACGCGACCACCGCGCAGGCGTCCTCGACATCCACCACGCCCCAATTCAGATGCAACGCTTGCCGATAGGCCCGGCCATAGCCGCTGCTGCCGCGGTAGTTGAGATCGGCGACGGCGAAGCCACGCTGGGTCCAATATTGGATGCGCGGGTCGAACAGGGGATAACAGGCCGAGGTGGGGCCGCCGTGAATGAACACCACCAATGGCGGCTTCGCGGGGGCGTTCATGGCCGGGTAAAAGAACCCGTGGGCCTCTCCTGACGCGGATGGATAACGCAGGGTGCGAGGACGGCTGATCTGGTCGACGGGCAATGGCGTGACGCCGCCGGCCAGCACGGTCACTTCGTGGCTATGCCGCTCAATGGCAATGACCGCCGATGGCCGGGTCGGCGAGGCCGCAACGGCGTAGATGAACCGCTCATCCAGCGCCAGGCTGCGAAAACGGGTGCAGGGGCCGGTGAAGTCCTCATCGACATCGTCATCGTGGCACAGGCCCAGACGGCCGAAACCCGCTTCGGTCCAACTGGCCAGGTAGCTGTGTTCGCCCAGCGGCAGCCAGGTGCAGCCACCCAGTTGCCACGGCGCCGGGGCGTGATCGGCTTGGGCGGCAGGCAGCGGTTGCAGGCCCTGGGCCGACGCCATCCAAGGCTGCCAATAACCGCCGCGATCTGTCAGGCAATAAAGACGACCGGCCGCATCGAAGCGCGGTTGCTGGATGGACTCTTCTTCACCGTTGCCCGCGACACAGCGCGGCGCACCCCAACCCGCAGCGTTGCGCTCGGCCAGCATCAAGCGCGTTGCGGTCCAGGGTTGATGCGGACGGCTCCACTCGATCCAGGCGAGCCGCTGACCGTCCGGGCTCAGGGTCGGCGCAGCATAGAAGTCTGCACCTTCGGCCAGCAGATGCCGCCGATGATCCGCCAGCCCGATCGACACCAGTCGATGCTGGTTGGCCTGCTCTTCCACGGCCAATACTTGGCCGTCGGCGAAGCTTAGATCCCCATAACGGCAGTCACCCGAGGTTAGGGCTGCGGGGTGTTCGTCGTTCAGAGATTGGTGGTACAACTGCTGGTCGGCCTCATTGACGAATAGCACGCCGTCATGGCTCAGGCAGAACGATCCGCCGCCGTATTCATAGACCCGGCTGCGCGCGCTGTACCCGTCCGGTGTCAGGCAACGGGGCATGGCGTCTTGCCAATGCCAGATCCGGCAGGCGCCGTCTGCGGGGCGGTATTCATTCCAGAACAAGCCCAAAGGCCCGAGCTGCAGTTCGGCGAAGTCGGTGCCGGCGGCAACGGCCTGGGCGGCGCTGAAAGGCTCAGCCTTTGGCGATGAGGCGCGAGTTTCGTTCATTGCGAAAGGCCAATTGTTCAATGGTTTGCGTGGCGTGCTCGGCGTCTTCACGCGCCTTGAGAATCACCCCGTGATGTTCGGACTTGCTGCACACCGGGTCGGCATTGCTGGCGTCGCCCGTGAGCATGAACGCCTGGCAGCGGCAGCCGCCGAAGTCCTTTTCCTTTTCATCGCAGGAGCGGCACGGTTCGGGCATCCAGTCATAACCGCGGAAGCGGTTGAAGCCGAACGAGTCGTACCAGATGTGCTGCATGCTGTGGTCGCGCACGTTGGGAAATTGCACCGGCAGCTGTCGGGCGCCATGGCAGGGCAATGCCGTGCCGTCTGGCGTGACGGTAAGAAAAATGCTGCCCCAGCCGTTCATGCAGCCCTTGGGGCGTTCTTCATAGTAGTCCGGGGTGACAAAGATCAACTTGCACGGATTGCCCTCTGCTTCCAGCTTGGCGCGGTATTCGTTGGTGACACGTTCGGCACGTACCAGTTGCTCGCGGGTGGGCAGCAGGCCGACGCGGTTGAGCTGCGCCCAGCCGTAGAACTGGCACGTGGCGAGCTCGACGAAGTCGGCTTCCAGGGCGATGCACAGCTCGATGATGCGATCGATCTTGTCGATGTTGTGCCGATGGGTCACGAAGTTCAGCACCATCGGATAACCGTGGGCCTTTACTGCCCGGGCCATTTCCAGTTTTTGCGCGAAGGCTTTCTTCGAGCCGGCCAGGAGGTTGTTCACCTGCTCGTCGCTGGCCTGGAAACTGATCTGGATATGGTCGAGGCCGGCTTTCTTGAAGTCGCTGATTTTCTGTTCGGTCAGGCCGATGCCGGAGGTGATCAGGTTGGTATAGAAGCCCAGCCTGCGTGCCTCGCCGATCAACTCGGCCAAGTCCTGGCGCACCAACGGCTCGCCACCGGAAAAACCCAGTTGCGCGGCGCCCATCTCGCGGGCTTCGCGAAAGACCTTGAACCACTGCTCGGTGCTCAGTTCCTTGCCTTGCTCGGCGAAGTCCAGCGGGTTGGAGCAGTACGGGCATTGCAACGGGCACCGATACGTCAGCTCCGCCAGCAACCACAGCGGCAAGCCGACTTCAGGCTTGGGCGGCAGGCCCGTGTTCTCAGGCAAGTTCGATCCAGTGCTGTGCACGGGCGACCTCCATGAATTGCTCGATGTCGTCACCGAGCTCCGACACGTCGGGAAACTGCTGCGCCAACTCGCCGATGATGGCCGCTACATCCCGTTCACCATCGATCAGGCCACCGATCAGCGCAGCGCTGTCATTCAGCTTGATCATGCCTTCAGGATAGAGCAGCACGTGGCCTTTCTGGGCCGGCTCGTACTGGAAGCGATAGCCGGGACGCCAGTTCGGGGTTTTGCTGCGGTCGAAACTCATAAGGTGATCCCTTTGTGCCACACCCGTTGCTTGGTCACGCTGTGGTAGGGCGGGCGGTTCAATTCGTAGGCCATGCTCATGGCGTCGAGCATGCTCCAGAGGATGTCCAGCTTGAACTGGAGAATCTCCAGCATGCGTTCCTGCCCCGCACGGGTGGTGTAGTGCTGCAAGGTGATTGCCAGGCCATGTTCCACATCACGTCGCGCCTGGCCCAGGCGGGTGCGAAAGTACTCGTAGCCGGTCGGGTCGATCCATGGGTAGTGCTGGGGCCAACTGTCCAGGCGAGACTGGTGGATCTGCGGGGCGAACAGTTCGGTCAACGAGCTGCTGGCGGCTTCCTGCCAGCAGGCCCGGCGGGCGAAGTTGACGTAGGCATCCACGGCGAAACGCACACCCGGCAGCACCAGCTCCTGGGAGCGCAGTTGATCGGGGTCCAGGCCCACGGCCTGGCCCAGTCGCAACCAAGCTTCGATGCCGCCGTCTTCGCCGGGCGCGCCGTCATGGTCGAGCAGGCGCTGGATCCACTCGCGGCGGATCTCCCGGTCCGGGCAGTTGGCCAGGATCGCCGCATCCTTGAGCGGGATATTCACCTGGTAGTAAAAACGGTTCGCGACCCAGCCCTGGATTTGCTCGCGAGTCGCGCGGCCTTCATACATCGCCACGTGATACGGGTGATGGATGTGGTAATACGCACCCTTGGCACGCAGGGCCGCTTCGAACTCGGTGGGGGACAGGGGGGTGTCAGTCATTTCGGTTCTCCGGGAAGTGCCCGTGGGTTCTGTGGCGTCAGGGCTGGCCTCATCGCGAGCAGGCTCGCTCCCACAATGGTTTTGCTGTGAATCAGATATCCAGTACAACTCGAACTACTGTGGGAGCGAGCCTGCTCGCGATAGCGTCCTGTCAGCCAGCATCAATGTTGGCTGAAACACCACAACCCCAACTCCCACCATCGTTCCGTCCTTCCTACAACTCAATACTCATTCCGTCGTAAGACACTTCAATCTTTCGACGTACAAGTTCAGCCCGCTCGGGGGAGTCTTCGTCCAGGATCGGGTTGGTGTTGTTGATATGGATAAGGACCTTGCGCGGCCCAGGTACTTGTTCCAGCACTTCCAGCATACCGCCGGGGCCATTCTGGGCCAGGTGGCCCATTTCCCGGCCAGTGCGGGTGCCGACGCCACGGCGCTGCATTTCATCGTCGTCCCACATCGTGCCGTCCACCAGCAAGCAATCGCTACCGGCCATGATCTCCAACAACGACTCGTCGACTTTGCCCAGGCCCGGGGCATAGAACAGCTTGCCACCGGTGCGCAGGTCTTCGACGATCAACCCGATGTTGTCGCCCGGGTGCGGGTCGAAGCGATGCGGTGAATAGGGCGGTGCGGCGCTGCGCAAGGGCAGTGGGGTGAAGCGCAGGTTCGGGCAGGCGGCGATGGTAAAGCTCTGGTCGAGTTGGATGCGATTCCAGCTCAACCCGCCGTTCCAGTGGGTTAGCATGTTGAACAGCGGAAAGCCCGTGCTCAGGTCTTCGTGGACCATGTCGGTGCACCAGACTTGATGCGGGCAACCTTCACGCAGGCTGAGCAGGCCGGTGGTGTGGTCGATCTGGCTGTCCATCAGGATGATCGCGCCAATGCCGGTGTCGCGCAGGGCCCGGCCCGGCTGCATCGGGGCGAACGCCTGCAGCTGGGCGCGAATGTCCGGGGAGGCGTTGCACAACACCCAGTTCACACCGTCATCGGACAGGGCGATGGACGACTGGGTGCGCGCCTGGGCCCGCAGGCTGCCGTCGCGAAAACCTGCGCAATTGGCGCAGTTGCAGTTCCACTGGGGGAAACCGCCGCCGGCGGCAGAACCTAGAATCTGGACGAACATGGCTGCTCCATCTGCAAACCGAAATAAAAACGCCTCGGCTGGCCGAGGCGTAGTGCTGCGTGCTTAACCGCCTGCAGCATTCAACGGCTGGCGAAGTACATGGTGACTTCGAAACCGATACGCAGGTCGATATATGCGGGTTTGGACCAGGACATGGGAATACTCCTTTGGGATGCTTTCGTTAGACAGAACGGTTGAGACCTATACATATAGTCCACCTCCGTTCGGAGATGTTCAGATGCTTAGGCGCCTATGTTACTAAATCTGACATATTCGTTCGCCACGATTCTCGAAGAAAGCTCATTACGACCCCTGCAATGATCATTGCGCCGCTTGCCAGCGCTCTCCCGGGCAGGCTCCGTTGCTCAGGCAATGCCACCCTCCTTCAGCCTCGATCAAACGTTGGGCGGCCATTCGTAGCTGCATGCGATCCAGGCACACGATGGCAGCGGACAGTTGCTCAAGATAATCCGACGGGTGGCCGGCCAGCTTGCCCTGCCAGAGCAGTTCGGCGGCCTGGGCGCAGGGCAGGGCGGTGCTCTGGAGTTGGGCGGCGAGCGCTTGTTGCTGCCCCGTCAGGGATAAATCATCGAGCTGCTCGATCAATGCCGGTAACCCGGCCAGGAACTGTTCGATGTGGGCGCTCAGTTGCGTCGCCGAGAGGCTGGGCGATTGGACGCCGAACAAGATCCCGGTTTGCCCGTCGATCTGCTTCAACCCGCTGAACACCGCATAACCCAACTGCAACTCGACGCGCAGGCGCTGGTAGAACGGCGTCTGACACAGCTGTGCCAGCAACCGCCAGGCGGCTTCGTCGGCCAGCGCCGGAGTGGCCGTCGGGCAAAACAGCAACACGGCCGGTTCTTCGCCGTGAGTCTGGAGCGTGTGCCAGAGGCGTTGTCCGCCAGGCGCCAACGCCAGGCTGACATCCTCGCCGGCGATGCCCGGCACCCGGGCCAACGCAGGGCCCAGCGCTGCTTGGGTGGCGGCCGACAGTCCAATGGCCAGCCCGTCCCAGCGCGCCGTTGTCCACACGCTTTGGTCGCTGTCGGGCATTGGCAACGCTGACGCTTGCCGGTTGTGACGGCAGTGATCTGGCAGCGCCTTCAACAGCTGTCGAATCGGCGTCGATGGGGTTTCGTCACTGGCCTGGGCCATTGGCAGCGGTTGCGCAAGCTTCGTCAGAATGTGTTCGAGCACCAACGGTATCGGCGCCTGCAAGCCAACCAGTTTCAATAGCCATTGATGACCGGTGGGCTCGAAGCTGACGTCCACACCGGCCTGGCGAGCATCCTCTCGCACATCCTGCAGGTGCCGGTCGAGCCTGGATTGAAAGTCCAGCGGTGCCTGGGTCGTCAGTTGCCAACGCAGGTACACCGCGCCTTCACGACCGTTGTCTGGCAGCGCCTGGCTGAACTGCATGGGCGAGTGTTCCCGGCGACCCCGGGAGCGATCCTGGGCGAAGGTTCGCAAGCCGCGGTGGGCGCTGGTCTGGCCGCGTATCAGCCCGGCGCGGGGCGCTTCGCTCGGCGTTTGCAGGAACGGATTGGGCGCGGGCAGTTGCCATTGTCCCGCGACGGTATCGGCAGGGTGCAGCTGCTTGAGGATTTCCCTGAGCCTCATGAGGTCGTCTGCCAACAGCGGCCCGTCACGCCCCTCACAATCCCAGCGGGCCACCTGCAAGGCCGACGCTGTTTCCTGCCGGCGCTGCAACAGTGCGGTGAACTCCTGACACAACGGCGCCCAGTCGTCCTGAGCGGCAAAGAACCCCAGCCAGTCGCGCAGCAACGGTAGGATCTGCTCTGCTGCCGGACCGTTGGGCTGCTTGAGTTCGATGTGCAGCAGCGCCTGCCCGGCAAATTCATACAGTGTGGTGGCTTTGAGGCTGTCAGCCAGGCCGCGCTGACGCAACGTAGCGAGCAAGCCGCCCGATTTGCTGGAGTTCAGCCACGTACACAGAAAATCCAGGGCTTGAGGCGAGGCGGCGGGCAGGTCTTCGAAGGCGAACAGCAGATCAAGGCAACCCGCGCGGGCCTGTTGATAACGGGTCTGGGACGACGCCATCAGCTTTGGCGGTGCTGGCCTGGCAACCGCTTCGCCGGCCGGTATGTGGCTGTCGAACTGTTCCGCCAGCGCTTTCAAGGCGTCGATGCTTTGCGGACCGGCCAGGCTCAGGGTCATCTGGCCGCTCTGGTAAAAACGGCGATAGAAGTCGTGCAATGCGCTTTGGAATTCGGTTTGCGCCACCGCGAGGCTGTCGCGATTGCCGGCGTGAAAACCCCGCAGTGGATGGGTCGCCGACAGGCCGTCATGCAAGGCCAGCTGTCGCTGGGCTGCAGCATCCTGGGACCAGGCGATGAACTCGGCGTGCAACACTTCCCGTTCGCGCAGTTGATCGGCTTCATCCAGACGCGGGCGGGCGAGCATGTCCCCAAGCCGTTCCAGTCCGTCGACGAAGGTTGCGGCCGGCAATTCGAAGAAAAAATCCGTGGTGCGTTCGCTGGTGCGCGCGTTGACCTGGCCGCCGTGGCGCTGCACGTAGGCCATCAGGTTCTCCCCAGAGGGAAAACGCTCGGTGCCGAGGAAGAACAGATGCTCGAGCAGGTGCGCCAATCCCGGCCAGGCCAGGGGCGCGTCATGGCTGCCAGCCGCGACTCGCAGTACTGCAGCGCTGCGCTTGAGACTTGGAACGTGACGCAAGGTCACCCGCAAGCCGTTGGCCAGGGTTTCAGTGTGGGGGCGGAGGGAGTCGGGGGCCGGCATGAGCGCTTCCAGAACAAAGATGCGCTCATGCTAGCGGATTAGGCCGCGTTCTCAATCCTCAATCAGTGTTTGTGCAGGTCGTCGTAAAGCTCAGGGCGGCGATCGTGCAGGTAGTTGTAGGCCGCGCGGGCATCGTCCATCAGTTGTCGATCCAGTTCTCCGACGATCAAGGCCTCATCCAGCCCCGCAAGGGCCGGGCGGCTGCCATTCGGGGCGGCGATACTGCTTTGGCCGCAATACTGCAATTCACCTTCGTGGCCGCAGTAGTTGGCGTACGCCACGAAACACTGGTTCTCGATGGCCCGTGCGCGCACGGTGACATCGGCAATGAACTCGTAGGGTTGCATGTTGGCGGTCGGCACCAGGATCAGCTCGGCGCCGGCCAGGGCCAGGCGGCGGGCATTTTCCGGGAACTCCAGGTCGTAGCAGATCAGGAAGCCGAGCTTCCAGCCATTGAGTTCGACGATAGGCAATGCGGCGTCGCCGGCGCTGAACATGGCGTGATCGAGGTCACCGAACAGGTGGCTCTTGCGGTAGTTGGCCAGGCGCTCGCCCCGGGCGTCGATCAACTGCACGGCGTTGTAGATCTGCCCGTCTTCGCCGCGTTCAGGGTAGCCGTAGACAATCGCCAGGCCGGCGGCCTTGGCAATGCGGGCGATCTGTTGCGCCCACTCGCCGTTGTAGACCTCGGCCAATACATTCACCGCGTCGACGCCGATGTTGTAGCCGGTCATGAACATCTCCGGCAGCACCAGCACATCGGCGCCCCTGGCCTCCAGCGCGACCTGGTGCAGGCGTTGCAGGTTGCCGGCCGGATCCAGTGGCAGCGGTGGGCATTGGTAGAGGGCTACACGCATCGAAAACTCCTTTTATTCGGGCAGGGCGATCGGACCGATCTCATGGAACACATCACCTGGACCCGGGTTCTCGGCGTGAGTTTCACCGCCGAAGTGCTTCATGATCCCCCACACGGCGTTGAGTGAGGTCTGTACCGCGCCTTCGACCCAGGCCGGTGTCCATGAGACGTCATCACCGGCGATAAAGATCCCGCGTTGTTCGGCCGGCATGTCGTCCTGCATGAAATGCGCATACATGCGCTGGTTGTAGCGATAGTGGCCGGGCAGGGCGCCCTTGAACGCGCCGAGGAAATGCGGGTCGGCTTCCCAGGACACGGTGATCGGATCGCCGATGATCCGGGCGGCGATGTCCACCTTGGGATAGATTTTCTTCAGGGCATCGAGGGCCAGCTTCACGCGTTTTTCCACCGGGTGCGGGAGCATTTTCAGCGCGTCGCTCATCCAGGAGTACGACAGGCAAATCACCCCTGGCTTGTCGTCCCCGTTGTCGAACAGATAGGTGCCACGGGTCAGACGGTCGGTCAGGGTCATGCTCATCAGGTCGCGGCCGGTCTCCGGGTCCTTGTCCTTCCAGAATGGCCGGTCGACCATCACGAAGGTCTTCGACGATTGCATGTAGCGGGTGCGGTCCAGGGCCATCCACATTTTTTGTGAGAACAGCGCTTCTTCACATTCGATCTGGGTGGTCAGCAGCCAGCTCTGGCAGGTGACCAGCACCGCGGCGTACTCGCGGGTGTTGTCCCAGACGTCGGTCACGCTGAACCGGCCATCGGCCGCGCGGGCAATGCGCTTCACGCCGCTGCGGGGGGCGCCCAGGTGCAGCGAATTCAGGCTGGTCCCTTCGGGCCAGTGCACGCAGCGTTCCGGCACGTGCTTCCAGATGCCGTGGGGCACCTGCTCGACGCCGCCGACCACCAGGTGCTGGTGGTCGTCGCAGTTGGTCATCACGACGCGGAAGATTTCCAGCATCGAATTGGGGAAGTCCGAATCCCAGCCGCCCGTGCCGAAACCGACCTGGCCGAACACTTCGCGGTGCTGGAAGGAGAGCTTGGCAAAGGCCTTGGAGGTGGCGACGAAGTCGTAGAAGGTGCGGTCGTCCCACAGTGGCACCAGGGTGTTCCACAGCGCCTTGAGGCGTGGCACGTCGCGATCGCGGATCGCCTGCTGGATCTCACCAAAGCGCGACCCGTCCTCCAGCGCATCGGCCCAGGCGTCGGCGACTTCCTGGAACAGTGCGGGAAGGTCCGCCAGTTTCTGTGCGTAGTAGGTCTGGCCTTCCAGGTCGATGACCGTGCTGCCGGAAGCCGGGGTCAGCGGGTTGGGGAACGGTTTGGTCTCCAGGCCCAGCTTGTCGACGTAATGGTAGAACGCGGTGGAGGACACCGGAAAACGCATGCCGCCCAGCTCGGCGATCACCCCTTCGGCGCCATTGAACGCTTGTGAGCGCAGGCGTCCACCCATCTTCGACGCTTCATAGACCACGGGCTTGAGACCCAGCTTCATCAACTCGTACGCCGCCACCAGGCCGGCAATCCCGGCCCCGACAATCGCCACTTCCGCACCGTGGTTGTGAGCGGGAATGCTGCCCAGGCCAGCCGGATGCTCGATCCAGTCGTCAAAGGCGAAAGGAAAGTCCGGTCCGAAAATGGTGATGGGCTTCTTACCGTCTGCTGGGTGGCGATTGTTCTTGTTCATGGCTGACCTTGGTGGCGACTCGACGCGGTGTTCGCGTCTGAGTATAGGAAAGATGCCAGCCATTCTAGGGAGGGTGGAACACGTTAATAAGACACAATATGTCGTCGTTTTGAGCATGAATCAGTCATTTTGACCTATTCGTAGATCATAATGACGAAACCAGTCCCCTGTGGGAGCGAGCTTGCTCGCGATAGCGCTATGTCAGTCCATGACGGTGTTGACTGGATTGACGCCATCGCGAGCAAGCTCGCTCCCACAGGTTAAGTGACGCAGGGCTCAGACTGGCTGACCCCGATCGATCTTGCTGCTGAGGATGATCGAGGTGGTGGTCTTCTCCACGCCGTCCACGCTGCCGATCTGGTCCAGCAACTGGTCCAGCTGTTCCGGCGAGTCCGTGCGCAACCAGGCGACATAGTCGAACTCACCGCTGACCGCGCACAGCTGCTGGACCTGGGCCATGGCGCTCAAGCGCCGCAGCACGTCCTTGCCGGAACGCGGCTGGACCTTGATGCCGACGTAAGCCTGCAAGCCGCCGTCAATCACCCGCTGGCCCAGGCGCACGCCATACCCGGTAATCACCTTGGTCTTTTCCAGGCGCGCCAGCCGCGAGGTCACGGTCGTGCGGGCGATACCCAGTTGCCGGGCGAGCATGGCGACGCTTTCCCGGGCGTTGATTTGCAGCGCCGCGATCAGCTGCCGGTCGATTTCGTCGAGGACGGGTGGGCGGGTGTCAGTCAAAATGGGCTCCGGCGCAGGCATTCGATGGCGAGCATGTTACAGGCTCCCGCGCTCGAAATAGCCAATGGCGGGTAATGCCAGTGCTTGCCACGCAGAGGCGAGGTCCGCCTGGGACGACCTGAGCCAGATACCGTCTTGGCAAATCAGTTGTTCAGCGGGCAATTGCAACAGAGCGTCCAGCAAGAACGACTGCACCGAGCCTTGATCCTCGCAGCTTTCGGTTTCCCAATCGTGCTCGAAACACCGTATCTGCACCTGTTCTTCGTCGAAGCTTTCGAACTGAGGCCGATTGCCCAACCATTGCGGATGTATCCGCAGTGTATGCGCTTGGACATCAAGGAGCAGCCATTGCCAGCCCCGGTAGCTTCCACACTGTTCTGCCACATCGGTTGCCATACAGGTCAGCGCCAGATAGCGGCTGTTGGGTGACCAGGCCATCGAGGGCGCCAGATCAATCAAGGCGCAACCCGAGGCCGTTAACAGGTGCCCGCCGAGACGGGGCGTACCGGCACGTACCCAGCTGTCGGTGTATTCCGTCTCGCTGCCGAACAGCCAGGCGGCATCCTGATCATTCGGCGCAGGCTGGATGAAATCCCCCTCGGCGGTGGCCGCTTGCGGGCGGTCCACCAGGCGCCAAGGCTCGACGGTGCTGAGCTGTGACACTGTCGGTTGCAACTGCACCGTGTTGTAGAACAGTCGGGATTGTTCGTTTGGACGAAAAAAGGACGAGTCGCTGCCAACCTCCGGCGCGGCGACGTTGAATCGCTGCAACGGGCTGCTTTCCCTATTGTTATCCAGCCGACCTTGAACGACCGCCAGGCTCAGCCGGCCATCGCGAAAATCGAGTATTCGCTCTATCCACATGGCAGGTCCTTCCAGCAAGCGTTGCGCCTGCAAGTCTGCTACCACCGCGTGGGTTGTAACGGTCGTTGAACCGTCGAAAGGCAGCAGCGCCAGGTAGCGCCCACATTCGGAGACTCGATGATCCAGCAACCAGGTTCCAGGCAAGGACCAGTCGCCGATCCTGCAGCGATAGCCACCCAAGCCTTCGCGATTGTCACCGAGCCAGGTCAGGACAGCGCGCACGTCGCCCTGCAACGGTTGCGTCTCGATGCAGGAATCGCCTCGCCGGCCCTTGCTGTCCAGCGGCATCACAATTGCCATGCGGGTCAGCTTGAACTCACCGACTTGCACGCGCCCCTGGGCGTCATGACCGGCCTGGGTTTCGGTATCGCCATGGATACTGTCCAGGCGATAGCCATAACGGCCGGAGCCTGGGCGCGGATAGTCGAGGTACGTGCCGATCCGCACATGGTCGGCGTCGAGGCCCAGCAGTTCATGCCAGTAGAAGGACGGTTCCGCGGCGCTTTTCACCCAGGGCGAGGGCAGGGCACGCCAGCCGGCGTTGAGCTGCCACAACCAATACTGGTCGCCCTGCGCCTGACCGTTTTGTTCCTGCGCCAGGCACACCAGGGCGCGTTGATCGGAGCTCCATATCAGTGGTGCGTCTGCCGCCATCAGCAGGTCGGACAGTTGCCCGTTGACGCTGACGGTGTAGCGCGGCGAAAGCAGGGGATCCAATGGCTGGGCCAAGTCACGAAAGGTCGAGGGCAATGAGATATTGCCTTGCAGGCACTGCTGGCCATCAGCGGAGCGCCGTTCAAAGGTCTGCTCGGGATGCAAGCCGGCCTCCAGCCACAGGTCGGCGACAGGTACCAGATGGGTAACGCTGGCCGTTTGCAGCAGCTCATCGAGCCGGGTTTCGCGAACGCTGTTATCCACCAGCGGGCTATGGCGTCCGCTCAACAGGTCGAGGTCAAAAGTGTCCAACTCCCAGAGCTCGCTGTCGGCGCAGCGGTACAGCAAGCGTTGCTGACGGTCGAGGACCACCAGTCCCCATGCCTGTCGGGACGGCACCGGTGCAGCAAAGTAACGCCCGTCGCGGGAGAACACGGCCGAAGAGCCAATGCCCTGCAGAAGCACACCGTCAGGGAACAGATAGTCGCAATAGGTCGGGCCGCCCATGGCGATCTCACCATGATTGAACACCCGGATCGGCTCGCCTTCAGGGGTCAGCAGCGGCTCGTTTCCCCCCCAGGCACTCGGCCCTTGGCTGGAGATGGGCGTCAACCCGAGACGCCGCTCCCAGCTACTGACGCAGGCGAGCCCGACGATGATGCCGGCGATCGCCGCCAAAATACCCCACCACTCAGGCAACGCCCGGCCCAGGCTGAAACCCAGGCCAAACACGGCGCCGACCGTCAACCGGGCAATGCCTCGGCCCATCGCCAAAAAGCCCAGGCGGGCGGTAAGGCCCATCAGCAGCCCGAGGCACACCACCGCCAGCAAAGCCAACGGGGGCGGCAGTATTGTGACGAAAAAGGCTGGCACCAGGAGGATGCCGAGTTGCCAGAACAGTTCAAGAAACAGTCGAGGGAGGCTGGGGCTGGCGATGATGGGCGTCTCGGTGAGGGAGGGGGATTTTTATTGTAATGGAGCGAAAGAGGCTAGCGGGAGGACGCTGGATACGCAAAAGCCGCGCAATGCGCGGCTTTTTGTATGGTGGGCCCACACGGACTCGAACCGTGGACCAAAGGATTATGAGTCCTCTGCTCTAACCAACTGAGCTATAGGCCCTCAGTAGGTCGCGGATTATAACGACGGTTTCTCGGCTGTGCTATCCGAAAAATCCGATACGGTCATACGAAGAAACGTTGCGGCAAACTCGTCGGCGCACAGCGGCAGGCTGACGATATAGCCCTGGATCTGTTCGCAACCTTCTTCGGTCAGGAATTGCTGCTGGGCCAGGGTTTCGACGCCCTCGGCGATGACGGTGAATTGCATGCTGCGGCCCAGGGCGATGATCGCCCGTACGATGGCCGCATCGTGGGGGTCGTCGGGCAGGCCGCGGACGAAGGATTGGTCGATCTTGAGGATGTCCAGTGGCAAGCGCTTGAGGTAACTCAGGGAGGAATAGCCCGTGCCGAAATCGTCGATGGCCAATTGCACGCCAAGTTTTTTCAGCTGGTGCAGCACCGTCAGGGCCTCTTCGGCCTGGCTCATGATGAAGTTTTCGGTAATTTCCAGTTGCAATAAGCCGGGTTCGAGCCGGTGCTCGCGCAACAGTTGTTCGATACGTCCCAGTAGGTTGGGTTGGCGCAGCTGGGCCCCGGCCAGATTGACCGAAAGGGGGCCGAGGCTGTCGTAGGCGTCGTTCCATTCGCACAGCTGCCGGCAGGCGCGCTCCAGCACCCAATCGCCGATTTGCAGGATCATGCCGTTTTCTTCCGCCAGGGGGATGAAGTGTTCCGGCGGCACGTCGCCAAACGTGGGGTGCGTCCAACGGATCAATGCTTCGGCACCCACCAGTTGGTTGTCGACGAGGTTGATTTTGGGTTGGAAGGACAATGACAACTCGTTGCGTTCAATCGCCCGCCGTAGCTCATGCTCCAAGGCCACTCGCTCGCTGGCCTGGGCGGTGAGGTCGCGGGTGTAGCTTTCCACCCGGTTGCGGCCCTTGGCCTTGGAGCGGTACATCGCCGCGTCGGCATTCTTCACCAGCGTGGCGACGTCGCAGCCGTCCTGCGGGTAGAGGCTGGTGCCGATGCTGGCACTGATGAAGAACTCGTGCTCGCCGGCCTGGAACGGCGCGGCAAAGCAGTTCAACAGTTTTTGGGCGATGTGCTCGGCATCGCTGGGCTGTTGCAGGCCCGGCAGCAGGATAATGAACTCGTCGCCGCCCAGGCGCGCCACGGTGTCGATGTCGCGCAACTGCTCGCGCAAGCGTACGGCAATGCCCTTGAGCAGCAGGTCGCCGACCGGGTGCCCAAGGCTGTCATTGATGTGCTTGAAGCGGTCCAGGTCCAGGAACAGCACGGCACCCTGTCCACCGTTTTCCTGCTGACTGTTGAGGGCCGCCAACAAGCGGCTTTCGAACAGCGTGCGATTGGGCAGGCCCGTCAACGGGTCGTGGTGAGCCTGGTAATCGAGCCGGGCCTGGGCGTGTTTGAGGCTGGAGATATCGGCGAAGACCGCGACGAAATGGGTGATCTGTCGGTCCCGATTGCGCACCGCGCTGATGGTCAGCCAGCTGGGGTACAGCTCGCCGTTCTTGCGCCGGTTGGAGATCTCTCCTTGCCAGTGCCCTTCGGCTGTCAACTGGTGCCACATCGCCGCGTAAAACGCGCTGTCATGCAGGCCGGAAGCTAACAGCCGGGGGGTGTGGCCCAAGGCTTCGGTTTCGCTGTAGCCGGTGATTTCGGTGAAGGCCCGGTTCACGGCGCTGATGTGTTGTTGCGTATCGGTGATCAGCACGCCTTCGGCGGTGCTTTCGAACACGGTGGCGGCCTGTTGCAGTTTTTCTTGCATCAGGTGGCGTTCGGTAATGTCCCGGGCGATGGTCAGCATGCAGTCTTCGTCGCCGATGGGCAGCGGGCGACTGGAGACTTCGCAGAGCCGGATCTGCCCATCGTTGCGACGGATATGGCAGCTGAAATCCCTGACGAAGCCGTCCCGCTTCAGCAGGTCGAGCATCTGCTTTCGTTCGTTGAGGTTGACCCAGATGCCGAGGTCCAGGGTAGAGCGGTCCACCGATAGAGCGCTGTTGAAGCCGGTGATGCGGCTGAAACCTTCGTTGACTTCAATCAGCAAGCCATCGCTTTGCCGGGAGAGCAGCAGGCCGTCGGGCGAGGCGTGGAACGCCTTGGCGAACTTCTCTTCGGAGGTCTGCAATTGTTGCTGGGTTTCCTTGAGCTGGCTGATGTCCCGCACCACCACGACCAAGGCTGGCGTCGTGTCGAGGTCGAAGGGCTCGGCGGAAATCAGCCCGGTGAACACTTGGCCATTGCTGCGACGGAAGGGCATTTCCAGGTTGCGTATGCTGCCGGCCTGCAAGCGCTGCAAGAGGGCTGGCCCCACCCCTTGGATGCCCCAGATATTCAGTTCGGTTGCGTTGCGTCCCACCACTTCGGCGGCACTGAGGCCGACCTGTTCTTCGAAGGCCTTGTTGACCTCCAGCAGGCAACCGTCCAATAGCCGTGCGATCACCAGGATGTCCGGGCACTGGCGGAAAACAGAAGCAAATTTCTGCTCCGAAAGGCGCAGCGCTTCCTCAGTGCGCTTGGCTTCACTGATATCGATCATCAACCCGCGCATCAGCGGTTCGTGCCCGTGTTCGATCAGGCTGACGATGTCGCGCACCCACAGGCAGCGGCCGTCGGCGGTGATCACGCGATAATCGATGCAGTGGTCGCGGCCCGCCAGTACTTCATGATCGCAGTAGGTCTGGGCACGGATCAGGTCGGCGGGATGAATGATGTTGCGCCAGAACCCCGGTATCAGCCAGTGGGAAAGGGGATAGCCCAGCAAATCTTCGGCGTGGGGCGACACGTAGCTGTAGGTAAAATCGCTGACCCTGGCTTCCCAGGCAATGGCCGACAGGCTCTCTACCAGTCCACGGTAATGGTATTCGCTGCTGCGCAGCTCCTGTTCCAGCTCGACCCGCCGGGCGATTTCCGAACTGAGTCGGCGGTTGATGCGAATCACCACCGCCAGTAGGCCGACCAGGAGCAGCAATGCAGGCAAGCCGTAAATTAGCAGGTCTGACCAGAGCTGGCGGTAATCATGCACATTGCCGACCCACTTCTGCTGGATCTCGGCAACTTCGGCCGGGCTCATGTCTGCCAGGACTTTGTCCAGGATGCCCACCAATGCCTTGTTGTCTCGAGGGACGGCCATTGCCAGCTGATAGCGATAAGGCGTTTCACCGCTGACATAAAGGCCTTCGAGCTTGAGTTGGCGCAGGCTCCAGACACTGGAAGCCAGGTCGCCGACCACCGCATCCACTTCGTCGGTTGCCAGGGCTTGCAGGGCTGAACTGACATTGGGCAGCGCCACGAGGTTCAGGTCGGGATGGTGGTTGCGCAGCAATTCATGGGGGGCATAGTTTTCCACCACGGCGATTTTCAGCCCGTACAGCTCCTGGAGGTTGTGCGGTTGGGCGCCACCGCGATGGGCCAGGATGACAATGGGAAAATCCAGGTAAGGCCGAGTAAACGCCAGGTAATTCTGGCGTTCCGGCGTGGACATGATGCCCGGCAAGAGGTCGATCTTGCCCTGAGCGACCTGCTCCAGCACCGCGGTCCAGCTGGCCGGCTCGATGGGGGTGAGCTTGATGGCCAGCCGTTCACGAATGATGTCGACGTAGTCGGCAGCCAGGCCCTGATAGCGGCCCTGGTCGTCACGAAACTCAAACGGCGGCCATGAGGCGTCTATACCCAGGCGCAGGTCGGGATGGTCCTTGAGCCAGCGGAGCTCCTCGTCGGTGAGCGTCAACGCGCCAGCTGCTGCGGTCCAGGTCATCAATGACAGCAAAAGCGCGGCCGTCAGTCTGGGCATCACTGTCTCGTCATGGCTTGGTGAGGATGTTTCGAGTGTAGACGGGCAACAGGGTGGTGAGGAGCGTAACGAAGGGGAATTTATCTGTGCATAACAAAACCCCCGGCAGGGCCGGGGGTTTTGAAGGTCACTCGTCGAGGAAGGAGCGCAGATGCTCGCTTCGCGTCGGGTGGCGCAGTTTGCGCAACGCCTTGGCTTCGATCTGACGAATCCGCTCACGGGTTACATCGAACTGCTTACCGACTTCCTCAAGGGTGTGGTCGGTATTCATGTCGATGCCGAAGCGCATGCGCAGTACCTTGGCTTCACGGGCAGTGAGGCCGGAGAGTACTTCGCGAGTCGCTTCCTTGAGACTCTCGACAGTGGCGACATCGATCGGAGACTGCATGGTGGAGTCTTCGATGAAGTCACCCAGATGGGAGTCTTCGTCATCACCGATCGGGGTTTCCATGGAGATCGGCTCTTTGGCGATCTTCAATACCTTGCGGATCTTGTCCTCAGGCATTTCCATGCGTTCGCCCAGCTCTTCCGGCGTCGGTTCGCGACCCATTTCCTGCAGCATCTGCCGGGAAATACGGTTGAGCTTGTTGATCGTCTCGATCATGTGCACCGGGATACGGATGGTGCGGGCCTGGTCGGCGATCGAGCGAGTGATCGCCTGACGGATCCACCAGGTGGCATAAGTCGAGAACTTGTAGCCGCGACGGTATTCGAACTTGTCCACCGCCTTCATCAGGCCGATGTTGCCTTCCTGGATCAGGTCGAGGAATTGCAGGCCGCGGTTGGTGTACTTCTTGGCGATGGAGATCACCAGACGCAAGTTCGCTTCGACCATCTCTTTCTTCGCGCGACGGGCCTTGGCCTCGCCGATCGACATGCGACGGTTGATGTCCTTGATCTCGGCGATCGTCAAACCGGTTTCGGTTTCTAGCGCGGTCAGCTTCTGCTGGCAACGAATGATGTCCGGTTGCAGGCGGCCAATGGCTTCAGCGTATTTGCTCTTGCCTTTAGCCAGTGCATCGGTCCAGCTTTCGTCGACTTCGTGGCCAGGGAACTGGCGCAGGAAATCGGCACGCGGCATGCGGGCGTCACGCACGCAAAGCTGCATGATCGCGCGCTCTTGCTGGCGCAAGCGATCCAGGGCACTGCGAACACGCTCGACCAGGCCTTCGAATTGCTTCGGTACCAGCTTGATCGGCATGAACAGCTCGGCCAGTGCCAACAGCTCGGCAATCGCCTGCTTGTTGCTGCGGCCGTGCTTTTTCAGCGCCTTGCGGGTGATTTCCATCTGGTCGGCCACAGCGCCGAAACGCTGGGCTGCAATGACAGGATCCGGACCGCTTTCGGCTTCTTCCTCGTCGTCGCTCGCTTCGGCGTCGTCGTCATCGGTGTCGTCGTCTGCCTTGACGGCTTTCGCGTCGATCGGTGGCGGCACTTCGGCGGCAGGCGGCGCAATGCCGTCGTCCGGATCGATATAGCCGCTCAAGACGTCGGACAGGCGGCCACCTTCGGTGGTGACGCGGGTGTACTCGGAGAGAATATGGTCAACCGTGCCAGGGAAGTGCGCGATTGCGCCCATCACTTCACGGATGCCTTCTTCAATACGCTTGGCGATTTCGATTTCGCCTTCGCGTGTGAGGAGCTCTACCGTACCCATTTCACGCATGTACATGCGCACGGGGTCCGTGGTGCGACCAATGTCGGTCTCGACCGCTGCCAACGCTGCGGCCGCTTCTTCAGCGGCCGCCTCGTCGGTATCGGCGTCGGCCAGCATAAGGGCATCCTTATCTGGAGCAACCTCGAATACGTTGATCCCCATGTCGTTGATCATGCGGATGATGTCTTCCACCTGTTCCGGATCTGAAATATCCTCCGGCAGGTGGTCGTTGACCTCCGCGTAAGTCAGGTAGCCCTGCTCACGACCCAATAGGATCAACTCTTTGATACGAGACTGCTGTTGCGCTTTTCCGGACATAACACCCTATCCACTGAAGGTCTTGGCGGGCAAAAAACAAGCCGAGGATTATACCTGAGCTGTGACCTCACGCGCCAGTTGAGGTCGGGTTTGATGCGCAAACATTGCGGCTGAGTAAGTCGCGCAATTGGTTTTTCTCTTCGCTGGTCAACTCGCTCTGGCGAGCTTTTCGCAGAAGTTGTTCCAGGTTTCGCTCGCGTTGGCGGGCGGACAAGCTAGTAATGGTGTCGAAAAACTGTTGTTCAAGGTTGTCTCCCTCAATCAGCCATTCCTTCTCGGCCAGGGCCTTCAACAAGCGCCCCTGCTCGGTGCCGTGCCACCGTGCAATCAACTGGAAAGAATTTAGCTTGGGGTTCTTCTGCACGGCTTCAAGGAGTGCCACCAGCAATTGCGTATTGCTGTGGTCCTCGGCGGCGAAGTGCCCGGCGTCCTCAACTTTTTCCGCCAATTGCGGGTGATGCAGCAAGGTGCGCAAGGCGGCCAGTGTTGGTGGTTCGACGGCGGCCGGCACGCGCGGGGCACGTGGCTGGTCGCGATCGCCGCGCTTGCCGTTCTTGTCCCAAGGCTTCTTGTCCCATTTCTTGCCGCCACTGCCGCTTTTTTTCGGCGTCCATTCCTGCTGGGGGGCGTAATCCTGCTGGGGTTGATGATAGTCGGCGAAATCCGGCATCGCATCGTAATCGATGCCCGGGTCATATGCCGGCGGCGCCTCCTGGGGCGCGCTGTGCACCAGTTGGTTGACCGCTGCGCTGTTGAGACCGGTGATCTCGGTCAGGCGCTGGCGCATGAGTGTGCGCAGGTTGGCGCCGGGGACCTTGTCGATCAGCGGTGCCGCGAGGGTGGCCATGTGGGCCTTGCCTTCGAGGGAGCGCGGGTCGGCTTCTTCGGTCAGTTGCTGGAAAAAATAGTCGGCCAGTGGTTGTGCATGCTGGTTGATCCGCGCACGGAACGCGTCGGTGCCTTCGGAGCGCACCAGGGTGTCCGGGTCCTCACCTTCGGGCAGGAACAGAAAGCGTGCCCGGCGTCCGTCCTGCAGGCACGGCAAGGTGGCCTCCAGCGCGCGCCAGGCGGCGTTACGGCCGGCCTGGTCGCCGTCGAAGCAGAACAGCACGTTCGGCACGACGCGAAACAGGCGCTTCATGTGCTCTTCGCTGGTGGCCGTACCCAGGGTCGCGACGGCGTTGCGCAGGCCTTGCTGGGCCAGGGCAATAACGTCCATGTAGCCTTCGACGACAATGATTTCATCGAGGTTGCGGTTGTTCTTGCGCGCTTCGTACAGACCGTAGAGTTCCTGGCCCTTATGGAACACCGGGGTTTCCGGGGAGTTCAGGTACTTCGGCTTGTCGTCGCCCAGCACCCGGCCACCAAAGGCGATGATCCGCCCGCGTGTGTCGCGGATCGGAAACATGACCCGGTCGCGGAAGCGGTCGTAGCGCTTGCCGGTTTCGGCATTTTCAATCAGCAGGCCGGCGTCGATCATGGCGCGCTGTTGCAGCGTATCGCTGCTCAGGTGCTTGTACAGGTTGTCCCAGCCGGGCGGGGCGAAGCCGAGGCCGAAGTCCCGGGCGATTTCGCCAGTCAGGCCGCGGCCCTTGAGATAATCCACCGCAGCCTTGCGTGCCGGATGGCTTTTGAGGGCCTGGCGATAAAAATCCGCCGCCGCCGTCAACAGTGGATAAAGCGGGGAATCGGTCGGTTGGCGTGGCTTGTGCTGTCGACCGCTTTCCTCGCGGGGTATTTCCATGCCGGCGGCTTTGGCCAGTTCTTCGACGGCCTGGGGGAAGTCCAGGTTGTCGTGGTCCATGATGAAGCCGAGGGCATTGCCGCCAGCGCCGCAGCCGAAGCAATAGTAGAACTGCTTGTCGGGGCTGACACTGAAAGAAGGCGTTTTTTCTTTGTGAAACGGGCAGCAGGCGGTGTAGTTCTTGCCCGCTTTCTTCATTTGCAGGCGAGAGCTGACCACGTCGACGATGTCGGTGCGGTTCAGGAGGTCGTCAATAAAGCTCTGGGGAATCAGCCCGGCCATGGCGTTCTCATCATCACTGCGCGAAATATGGACCCGAAATCGGCAGGCGTAACCGGGTCTGGGTTTGAGGCACGCTAAATCGGTGGCTCGACCGGGTCGTCTGCATCATCGCTGTCGGGAAGTGTATCTGCCGATAATCCACTGACGTTAATAACTATCAGTATTCGACTGTTTGAATGTGTTGCGCTGAGTCCGGTAACGGCCGTTCAGGCCTCGGATAGCTCATGAAGCGGGCACGCAGGCAGGTGCCTTGGGCTGATCGTCGTTAGAGGAATCAGGGTGTGCTCGTCGGTAGCCTTGGAAGGCTCGTCAGGAAAGACGTGCACCGCTGGCAAAAGAGCCAGGTCTGACGCGGTGAAGCAGGTTGTCTTGGTCGCGTCTGCGGCTTTGACGGTGAAGCATCAAGCGTTATTCCGCAAATGCCATAAGCCCGGCTTGAGGGCCGGGCTTGGCAGAAGCTTGCTACGGACGTCTGTGTATTAGTACAGACGTACGGCGCGGCGCTGTTCGCGCTGAACTTTCTTGGCGTGACGCTTAACAGCGGCTGCTGCCTTGCGCTTACGCTCAGAAGTCGGCTTCTCGTAGAATTCGCGGCTACGAACTTCAGCCAGAACACCGGCTTTTTCGCAGGAGCGCTTGAAACGACGCAGAGCTACGTCGAAGGGTTCGTTCTCTTTTACTTTGACGGCTGGCATCCAGAGCTACCTTCATTCATTACCGGGGTCAACATCCTCGCGGCAAAAGAGCACTTGAAGACGTCGGTTTTTAAGGGTTGCGGATGTTAACCCCTCAACGCTCGGAATGCAAAGCCTCTGATCGAAAACCGCTGGTCGGGGCACAACGCGGCGACTATTATGCGCGCCTTCGAATTCAGCCTCTACAAGGCGCAAACCCATGCTAGTACTGGGATTAGAAACCTCCTGCGACGAAACCGGTGTCGCACTTTACGACAGTGAACGTGGCCTGCTGGCCGATGCGCTGTTCAGTCAGATCGACCTGCACCGTGCCTATGGCGGGGTGGTGCCCGAGCTTGCCTCCCGCGATCACGTCAAGCGCATGCTGCCCTTGATCCGCCAGGTGCTGGCCGAAGCCGGCTGTGTGCCGACGGAGATCGACGGCATTGCCTACACCGCCGGCCCGGGCCTGGTAGGCGCGTTGCTGGTGGGCGCCTCCTGTGCCCAGGCGCTGGCCTTTGCCTGGGGGATTCCTGCCCTGGGCGTGCATCACATGGAAGGCCACCTGCTGGCGCCGATGCTGGAGTCGCAACCGCCGCAATTCCCGTTCGTCGCTTTGTTGGTGTCGGGCGGCCATACACAGCTCATTCGAGTCGATGGCATCGGCCAATATGAGTTGCTCGGCGAGACGCTCGATGATGCTGCCGGCGAAGCGTTCGACAAGACGGCAAAAATGATGGGCCTCAACTATCCCGGTGGGCCGGAGATCTCCCGGCTTGCGACGCAAGGGGTCGATGGGCGCTTCGTGTTCCCACGGCCGATGTGCGACCGTCCCGGCCTGGATTTCAGTTTCAGCGGGTTGAAGACCTTTGCCTTGAACACCTGGCAGCAGTGCGTCAGCGCCGGGGACGACAGTGAGCAAGCCCGTTGCGACATCTCGCTGGCGTTCCAGCAGGCCGTGGTGGAGACTTTGACCATCAAGTGCAAGCGTGCCCTCAAACAGGCCGGGCTCAAGCGCCTGGTGATCGCAGGTGGCGTGAGCGCGAACAAGGCCTTGCGGATATCGCTGGAGAAGATGCTCGGCGACATGAAGGGCGACGTTTACTACGCCCGGCCGGAGTTCTGCACAGATAACGGCGCGATGATTGCCTTTGCCGGTTGCCAGCGCCTGCAGGCCGGCCAGCACGAAAGCCTGGCGATCAGCGTACAGGCGCGCTGGCCGATGGAGCAGTTGGCGCCGCTGTGAAGCGTCATTTAAAAATGCCGTTCGCGCCCGGCGAACAGGTCGCGTAGATTGCCCCGATGACGCCAGACGATCAGCGCCACCAGCGCGGTCATTGGCAGCAAGGCCGCTGGTTCCTGCCAGGCCAGCAACGGCAGGGTCAACGGCGTGGCGATCAGCGCGGCCAGGGAGCTGGTGCGGGTCAGGTAGAACGTCAGCAGCCAGGCACAGACAGCCAGCAGGGCGGCAGGCGGGTACAGGCCCAGCAGCATGCCGGCAGCGGTGGCGACACCCTTGCCGCCACGAAAGCGAAAGTACAGCGGGAATAGATGGCCGATGACGGCGCAGACGCCGATCCAGGCCTGTTGCTGCAACGAGAGCCCTGCGAGGCTGGCGATCATTACCGGGACAAGGCCTTTGCAGAGGTCGCCCAGCAGGGTCAGGATGGCAAGTTTGCGTCCGGCCAGGCGCAGCATGTTGGTGGCGCCGGCATTGCCTGAGCCACTCATTCGCGGATCCGGGCGACCGGTCAGGCGGCTGAGCAAAATGGCGAAGGACAGCGAGCCGAGCAGGTAGGCGAGAATCGCCAGTAACCAAAACATGCTAACTATTCCGGGCGAGGACGCCCTGATTCTAACGGCGCATTGCGCCCTTGTCGTGCTGCGGAGAGAAGTGCTTTGGACAGAGTGTTTATCGAGGGCCTGGAAGTCGACACGGTCATCGGGGCCTACGACTGGGAGCGAGGCATCCGACAGTGCCTGCGACTTGACCTGAGCTTCGCTTGGGACAGCCGCCCGGCTGCCGCGGGCGACGACCTGACCCTGGCGCTCGACTACGCCAGCGTATCGTCGCGCATCCAGGCATTTGCCGAACAGGCGCAGTTCCAGTTGGTCGAGACCTTTGCCGAGCGACTGGCGCAGGCGCTCATGGACGAGTTCAAGATCACCTGGCTGCGTCTGAAATTAACCAAGCCTGGCGCCGTACCGGCGGCCAGCGGCGTGGGTGTGGAGATCGAGCGCGGATGTCGCTGACTCAGGTTTTTCTCGGGCTCGGCAGCAATATCGAGCGCGAAACCCATCTGTGCGCCGGTCTTGAAGCCTTGGCCGGTTTCCTGGTGGACATGCGCTGTTCGGCTGTGTTCGAGAGCCAGCCGGTGGGTATCAAGAGCGGGCCATTCTTCAATTTCGTCGTCTCGGCCTTCACGGATCTGCCGCTGATGGAGCTGGATCGCCGCCTCAAGTTCATCGAGGCGGACAACGGTCGCTATGCGCCGGACCGCAAGGGGCTGCCGCTGGATATCGACGTATTGTTGTATGGCGAACAGGTGGGCAACTTCGATGGGTTGATCCTGCCACGCGCGGAAATCCTCAAGAACGCTTTCGTCCTTTGGCCTTTGTCGTTGATCGCGCCGGATCGGGTTCATCCTGGCGTGGGCAAAAGCTTCGCCACTTTGTGGGAAGAATCGCAGATCGACCAGGTGCTGGCGCCAGTGGCTTTCGAGTGGCGCGGCCAGCAGCTTACGCCATCGAATCTGCTGTGAAGCGTCTGCCGAGTGGATCTCGGTTGGACACAAGATTATGTGCCCGCTGAAATTCCAAGGTGGGAGCGAGCTTGCTCGCGATGACGGCGGTACACCCGGCAGAGATGTGAGTTGACCTGAAAACGCCCGTCAGCTCGCCGCCTCCTTGTAGGCCTTCAACGCCCTAAGGCGCTCGCGCTTGATCGCATCACCCAGCTCCGGCCCCTTGAACCCCTTCTCCAGCAAAGGCTGTACTGCCACTGCGCGGGCCGCTGCCGCTGCGCCTCGCAGATAGTCGGCCTGTGGATAACTTCTGTCTTCAAGCCCTTTGCGCCCCCGTGCATCCATCTCGCAGGCTGAGATGAATTCCTCGAAGCGCTGAGGTCGGCGGTACACGTCGAAACTCTGCAGCAGCTCAAGCAAAGTAGACGCCTTGAGCTCCAGCGCGCGATGACCATGGGTGTGGTATTGGCCAACCAGTAACGCCAATTCCTGACAGTCGCGGGGCGCCTTGAAGCGCTCGTTGACCGCTTTGATCAGCTTCAACCCCGTGTGCTCATGGGCGATGTGTCGCGGCCATTCGTGTTGGGGCGTCAGGCCTTTGCCCAGGTCATGGAGCAGGCAGGCCCAGCGGACCGTCAGTGGTTGTCGGTGCAGGGCGGCTTGTTCCAGCACGCTCAGGGTATGGACGCCGGTGTCGATTTCCGGGTGATGGGCTTCGGGCTGGGGCACGCCAAACAACGCATCGACCTCAGGCATCAGGGCCTTGAGGGCCGTGCAGTCGCGCAAGACCTGGATAAATACCTGTGGCTGTTTTTCCATCAGGGCGCGGGAAATTTCTTTCCAGCTGCGCTCGGCCGTCAATGCCTCCAGCTCGCCGGAATCGCTGAGCTGGCGCATCAGTTCAAGGGTTTCGTCCGCCACCTTGAAACCCAGCGGAGCATAACGCGCGGCGAAGCGGGCAACCCGCAGGACTCGGAGCGGATCTTCGGCGAAAGCGGGGGAAACGTGGCGTAGCACCCGGGCGTCCAAATCGCGTTGGCCGTGGTACGGGTCGGTCAGGTTGCCGTGGTCATCTTCGGCCATGGCGTTGATCGTCAGGTCCCGGCGAATCAGGTCTTCCTCCAGGGTCACTTCAGGGCTGGCATGGAACACGAAGCCGCCATAGCCTCGGCCGCTCTTGCGTTCGGTGCGGGCGAGGGCGTATTCCTCGCCGGTCTTCGGGTCGAGAAATACCGGAAAATCGGCCCCTACGGGGCGAAATCCCTTGGCGAGCATTTCCTCGGCGGTGGCCCCCACCACGACCCGATCGACGTCAGTGACGGGAATGCCCAGCAGGCGGTCGCGAACGGCGCCACCGACTTTATAGATCTGCATAAAAAACCTCCGTTGGTCCGACAGGATAACCTTTGCGTCGGACGTCCGGAGGCGAAAACGGGATCAAAGATGAATGACGGCCAGATCCAGGCGGCCATAGTCTCCTTCTGCTTGTTCGCCTCTGGGTGGCACGTGATGGGTTTTCATCACTTGGTCGCCTTGCAGGGTTTCCAAGTGGATGTCGAAACCCCATAGGCGATGCAGGTGCTTGAGCACTTCGTCGGTGGAGTCGCCCAGTGGTTTGCGGTCGTGCGCCTGGTGCCGCAGTGTCAGCGAGCGATCCCCGCGACGGTCAATGCTGTAGATCTGCACATTGGGCTCGCGATTGCCCAGGTTGTACTGCGCCGCCAGGGTTTCGCGAATGATGCGGTAGCCGCCTTCATCGTGAATGGCAGGTACCAGCAGGTCATCTTTCTGATCGTCATCGAGGATGCTGAACAGTTTCAGGTCGCGGATCACCTTGGGCGAAAGGTACTGCAGGATGAAACTCTCGTCCTTGAAGCTGCTCATGGCGAATTTAATGGCTGACAACCAGTCCGAGCCGGCAATGTCCGGAAACCAGCGACGATCTTCCTCGGTGGGGTTTTCGCACATGCGCCGGATATCGCGGTACATGGCGAAGCCCAGTGCGTAAGGGTTGATGCCGCTGTAGTACGGGCTGTCGAAGCCGGGTTGGAACACCACGCTGGTGTGGGACGTCAGGAACTCCATCATGAAGCCGTCGGTGACCAGGCCCTCGTCGTACAGGTCGTTCATCAGCGTGTAGTGCCAGAACGTGGCCCAGCCCTCGTTCATGACCTGGGTTTGGCGCTGTGGATAGAAATACTGGGCGATCTTGCGCACGATGCGCACGATTTCCCGCTGCCACGGCTCGAGCAGCGGCGCATGTTTTTCAATGAAATAGAGAATGTTTTCCTGGGGTTCGGCAGGAAAACGGGCATTGTCTTTTTCGTTGTACTTGTCTGCACCTTTGGGAATGGTGCGCCACAGATCGTTGATCTGTTTTTGCAGGTGCTCTTCGCGATCCTTTTGGCGCCGGCGTTCTTCTTCGGCGGAAATCGGATACGGCCGCTTGTAGCGGTCCACGCCGTAGTTCATCAGGGCGTGGCAGGAGTCCAGCAGGTCCTCCACCGCGTCGATGCCGTGGCGCTCCTCGCATTGCATGATGTACTGCTTGGCGAACACCAGGTAATCGATGATCGAGCTGGCATCGGTCCAGGTGCGGAACAGATAGTTGCCCTTGAAAAAACTGTTGTGTCCATAACAGGCGTGCGCCACCACCAGGGCCTGCATGCAGATGGTGTTTTCTTCCATCAGGTAGGCGATGCAAGGATCTGAGTTGATGACGATCTCATAGGCCAGCCCCATCTGGCCGCGGCTGTAGGATTTTTCGGTGCTGAGGAAGTGCTTGCCGTAGGACCAGTGGTGATAGCCCAGCGGCATGCCGACCGACGCGTAGGCGTCCATCATTTGCTCGGCGGTGATCACTTCGATCTGGTTGGGATAGGTGTCGAGGGCATAACGGTCCGCGATACGGCTGATTTCGCGGTCGTAGGCCTTGATCAGCTCGAATGTCCATTCGGAGCCGGTGGAAATGGGCTGGCGCTTCTGCTCTTTTTTGGCGGTCATGTCACTAACCTGCGCTGGAAGAGTTCACGGAAGACCGGGTAGATATCCCCGGCCGAGACCAATTGCTGTTGGGCAAATGTGTCGGAAAAAGCTTCGGCAATCCGTTCGTATTCGTACCACAAGGCCTGGTGTTCGCGTGGAGTGATTTCCACATAGGTGTAGTACTGGACGAACGGCATGATCTGGTTGATCAGGATGTCACGGCAGATCGGTGAATCGTCGTTCCAGTTGTCACCGTCCGACGCCTGGGCCGCATAGATGTTCCATTCGTTGGCGGGGTAGCGTTCGGCCATGATCTCCTGCATCAGCTTCAGGGCGCTGGAGACGATGGTGCCGCCGGTTTCCCTGGAGTAGAAAAACTCCTCTTCGTCCACTTCCCTCGCACTGGTGTGATGGCGGATGAACACTACATCGATCTTGTCGTAGTTCCGCTTCAGGAACAGGTACAACAGGATGAAGAAACGCTTGGCGATGTCCTTGGTGGCCTGGGTCATGGAGCCGGAGACGTCCATCAGGCAGAACATCACCGCCTTGGAGCTGGGGTTTGGCTGTTTCACCAGCAGGTTGTACTTGAGGTCGAAGGTGTCGAGGAACGGTACGCGATGGATGCGGGCGCTGAGTTTCTCGATTTCCGCTTCAAGGTCTTGAATATCGCCGAAATTGTCTGGTTCTTCGCGTTTCAGGCGGGCCAGTTCTTCCTTGGCCTCGCGCAGTTTTGCCCGGCTGCTGCCCGACAGCGCGATGCGCCGGGCGTGGGCTGAACGAAGGGTGCGGATGATGTTGATGCGCGATGGATTGCCTTCATTGCTGATACCGGCGCGCACGGTCTTGAAGGTGTCGGTGCCGGTCAGGTTGCGCTTGACCAGGTTTGGCAGTTCCAGGTCCTCGAACATGAACTCCAGGAATTCCTCCTGGGTAATCTGGAACACGAACTCATCCATGCCTTCGCCGGAGTTGCCGGCCTTGCCGGGCCCCTTGCCGCCGCCTCCGCCTTGGGGGCGGGGGATGTGCTCGCCACTGGTGAATTCCTTGTTACCAGGGTGCACGACGGTCTGTTTGCCGCCGCGACCATGGTGGAGCACCGGCTCGTCGATGTCGCGGCCGGGGATACTGATCTGTTCGCCGTGTTCCATGTCGGTAATGGAACGCCGGCTGACCGCCTCTTCGACGGCCTTCTTGATGTGGTCACGGTAACGCCGCAAAAACCGCTGGCGGTTCACCGTGCTCTTGTTCTTGCCATTAAGGCGTCGGTCGATCACATAGCTCATAGGCCCCTCCAGGGGAGCTTCAAGTCGTAAGCCTCAAGCTGCAAGGGGCGTGGCGTCGAACCATAGTTCAACGCCGTTCCCTTGCAGGCTGTAGCTAGAAGCTTGCCGCTGCTTACTGCGATTTGCGGACCCGCAGATACCACTCGGAGAGCAGTCGCACCTGTTTGTCGGTGTAGCCACGTTCGACCATGCGTGTGACGAAATCGTTGTGTTTTTGCTGGTCCTCCTTGCTGGCCTTGGCGTTGAAGCTGATGACTGGCAGCAGGTCTTCGGTGTTGGAGAACATTTTCTTCTCGATGACCACCCGCAGCTTTTCATAGCTGAGCCAGGTTGGGTTCTTGCCGTTGTTGTTGGCCCGGGCGCGCAGTACGAAGTTGACGATCTCGTTACGGAAGTCCTTCGGATTGCTGATGCCCGCCGGTTTCTCGATTTTCTCCAGTTCTTCGTTGAGGGCTACGCGATTGAGTATTTCGCCGGTTTCCGGGTCGCGGTATTCCTGGTCCTGGATCCAGAAGTCTGCGTACAACACGTAGCGGTCGAAGATGTTCTGGCCGTACTCGCTGTAGGACTCCAGGTACGCCGTCTGGATTTCCTTGCCGATGAACTCGATGTAGCGCGGGGCCAGGTATTCCTTGAGGAAGCGCAGGTAGCGCTCGCGGGTTTCGGCCTGGAATTGCTCTTGCTCGATCTGCTGTTCCAGCACATACAGCAGGTGAACCGGGTTGGCCGCGATCTCGTGAGGGTCGAAGTTGAAGACCTTGGAGAGGATCTTGAACGCAAAACGCGTGGACAGCCCGTTCATCCCTTCATCGACCCCCGCGTTGTCGCGGTATTCCTGGATCGATTTGGCCTTCGGATCGGTGTCCTTGAGGTTTTCACCGTCGTACACGCGCATCTTCGAATAGATGTTGGAGTTTTCCGGCTCCTTGAGGCGCGACAGCACCGTGAACTGGGCAAGCATCTTCAGGGTGTCGGGTGCGCAATGAGCCTTGGCCAGCGAACTGTTGAACAGCAGCTTGTCGTAGATCTTCACCTCGTCGCTCACTCGCAGGCAGTACGGCACCTTGACGATGTAGATCCGGTCGATGAAGGCCTCGTTGTTCTTGTTGTTGCGGAAGGTATGCCATTCCGACTCGTTGGAGTGGGCCAGCAGGATACCGGTGAACGGAATGGCCCCCAGGCCCTCGGTGCTGTTGTAGTTGCCTTCCTGGGTGGCAGTCAGCAGCGGATGGAGCACCTTGATGGGCGCCTTGAACATCTCGACGAATTCCATCAGGCCCTGGTTGGCCCGGCACAGTGCACCCGAATAGCTGTAGGCGTCGGCGTCGTTCTGTGGGAATTCTTCCAGTTTGCGGATATCGACCTTGCCCACCAGGGCGGAAATATCCTGGTTGTTTTCGTCACCCGGTTCGGTCTTGGCCACCGCGATCTGGTTGAGGATCGATGGGTAGAGCTTGACCACCCGGAACTGGCTGATGTCACCGCCGAACTCGGCCAGGCGCTTGGTTGCCCATGGCGACATGATGGTATTGAGGTAGCGGCGTGGAATGCCGAAGTCTTCCTCCAGGATCTCGCCGTCCTCGGTGGCGTTGAACAGCCCCAGGGGCGATTCGAACACCGGCGACCCCTTGATGGCGTAGAAGGGCACTTTTTCAATCAGTTGCTTGAGCTTCTCGGCCAGGGACGATTTACCACCACCCACGGGGCCAAGCAGATAAAGGATTTGTTTCTTCTCTTCCAGGCCTTGGGCGGCATGGCGGAAGTAGGACACGATCTGTTCGATGCATTCTTCCATCCCGTGGAAGTCCGCAAAGGCCGGATAGCGGCGAATCACCTTGTTGGAAAAGATTCGCGAGAGCCTCGAATTGGTCGAGGTATCCAGCAGCTCCGGTTCTCCGATTGCCAGCAACAGACGCTCCGCAGCCGATGCATAGGCACTGCGGTCCTGCTTGCAGAGTTCGAGGTATTCCTGCAGCGAGTATTCCTCCTGCCGCGTGGACTCGAAACGTTGCTGGAAGTGGCTAAAAATGCTCATGACGTCACCTCGCTCGATACGTGGAGCCGGTGTCGGATCAATCAGTCGATGCTGGACAGCCGCTGGGAACCCAGTTGCCGTTTACCCCCCAGAATGCTTTCAAGAATGCAGGCTCTTGAAAGCTGACTCCCGATGACCCGCGCGCCGGTGTACCGGCTCTCCCCTGTTTTGGATGGCCTGAGGCTAAGGATAGTTCGGAATCGAGGAGGTAAAGGTGGAATACGTAATTAGTTGTGGCAGACCGTTCGTCTGCCATCGCTCAAGCCCACGGTTCACGCGGGCTTGGCCGGCATAAAAAATTATTCGGCGGTGCCTTGCTCCGTTTCTGCAGGAAACGTCGCGCGCCACAGCTCAAAACCACCGTCCAGGCTGTAGACGTCGCTGAAGCCCTGGCTGATCAGATAGGCGGCTGCGCTCTGGCTGGAGTTGCCGTGATAGCAGACCACGACCGTGGGCGCATCGAGGTCGGCGGCACGGATGAAGTCGGCGATGGAATGGTTGTCCAGATGCTTGGCGCCACGGATGTGCAAAGCGGCAAAAGTGGCAGGATCACGGACATCGACGACGACCGCGCCTTGTTCGCGCAGGGCCTGGGCCTGTTCCGGGGGGATGCGTTTGAATTCGCTCATAAGGGGCTCCTGTAGCTGAAGCGCAACGCCGGTCAAACGGCAGTGCCGGCCGGCAACGGTGCAGTGGTCGGGTGATGGAGTTTGGCGTGGCCCTGTTCATCGCAATCGCAACGCAGTTGCTCGCCTGTGTCGACGTTCATCAGGGTCATGGCGCTGCCCCACACGCAACCGGTATCGAGGGCGAAGACGCCGGGTTCGTCGGATTGGCCGCCCAGTGCCGCCCAGTGCCCGAAGATGATCTTCAGGTTACGGGTCTTGCGCTCACTGTGCTTGAACCAGGGGGCATAGCCGGGCGGCGCCGTCTCGATGCCTTCCTTGCCCTTGAGGTCAAGTTTGCCGTCGCGAGTGCAGAAGCGCATGCGCGTGAAATAATTGGTGATGATGCGAAGACGAGCGCTGCCAGTAAGGTCGTTGTCCCACTTGACCGGCTCGTTGCCGTACATGCCATCCAGGTAGGGGGCGAACAGATTGTCGTCGCGCAATGCCTGTTCGACTTCGCCAGCGCACTTGAGCGCCTTGCGCAGGGACCATTGGGGCGGGATGCCGGCATGGACCAGTGCGAGGTTGCGCGCCTCGTCGTAATGCATGAGCTTCTGCTGGCGCAGCCACTCCAGCAGCTCAACGCAATCGGGGGCGTCGAGGATTTCGCTCAAGGTGTCGGACTTTTTCAGGCGCTCGATGTTCTGCCAAGCCGCCAGCAGATGCAGATCGTGGTTACCGAGCACGCACACCAGCGACTGACGAATGCCGTAGAGAAAGCGCAACGTCTCAAGGGACTGCGGGCCACGGTTAACGAGGTCGCCCACCAACCACAACGTGTCTTTTTCGGGGTCGAAGGCGACGCGCTCCAGCAGGCACTTGAGCGGGTCGAGGCAGCCTTGCAGGTCGCCGACCGCATACGTGGCCATCAGTGCAGGGCCCCGGGCACGGCCAGGCGAAAGGGCTTGATGACGGCGTCGAAGCGTTTGCCGTCCTTGGCCTGCATCTGGTAGGTGCCCTGCATGGTGCCGACCTTGGTGGTCATTACCGTACCGCTGCTGTAGCTGTGGCTTTTGCCAGCGTCGATCAACGGCTGCTGGCCGACCACGCCTTCGCCACGCACTTCTTCGACATGGCCATCGCCGTCGGTAATGATCCAGTGCCGTGACAGCAGCCTGGCCGGCAAGGAGCCGTTGTTGCACACGGTGATGCTGTAGGCGAAAGCGAAGCGGTCATGCTCGGGTTGCGACTGTTCTGCCAGAAAACGGGTGGTGACGCTGACGTCGACCTGGTAACGAGGATCGGACATGCAAAAGGCCTTAAAAGCGAAGCGGGACACGGGCGCGACTCAAGAGATCAGTCTAGGCCAAGTATCGGGTAGTAGACCAGACTGGCGTACTGCCCGATAGCGATCGTCACCCGTTCAGTTGGCGTCGACTTGCGGGGCGGCCTGTTCACTGAGCTTGTCGGCCAGGCGCACGAACGCTGCCAGGTCCAACTGCTCGGGACGCAGGCTGCCATCGACGCCGGCAGCTTCGATTTCGGCGCTGCTGAGCAATAGCTTCAAGGTGTTGCGCAAGGTCTTGCGGCGCTGGTTGAACGCTTCGCGCACCACTCGCTCCAGCAGGCGATGATCCTTGGCCGGGTGCGGCAGGACGGCATGGGGCACCAGGCGGACGATGGCCGAATCGACTTTCGGCGGCGGGTTGAATGCACCCGGACCGACGTTGAACAGGTGTTCGACCCGGCAATGGTACTGGACCATGATCGACAGGCGACCCCAATCGCCACCGCCAGGGCCGGCGGCGAGGCGCTCGACCACTTCTTTTTGCAGCATGAAGTGCATGTCGCGGATCAGGCCGGCGTTGCTCAGCAGATGGAAGATCAGCGGCGTGGAGATGTTGTACGGCAGGTTTCCCACCACCCGCAGGCTGTTCGGCGCGGCGTTCAGGCTATTGAAGTCGAACTTCAACGCATCGCCCTGGTGCAGGCTGAAATTGCTCCGCCCGGCGAACTGCTGGTTGAGGATCGGGACCAGGTCCTTGTCCAGTTCCACCACGTCCAGTTGCGCGCCGCTGTCGAGCAGGCCCTCGGTCAGGGCGCCCTGGCCCGGGCCGATTTCCAGCAGGCGGTCGTCGGGCTTGGCCCGGATGGAACGCAGGATGCGATCGATCACGCCGGCGTCATGCAGGAAGTTCTGGCCGAAACGCTTGCGCGCGCGGTGTTGGTATTGCTCGGTCATAAATGGGTCTCGGCCATCTGGTAGGCGGTTTCCAGGGCGACTTGCAGGCTGCCGGTATCGATCTTGCCGCTGCCGGCCAGGTCCAGGGCGGTGCCATGGTCCACGGAGGTACGGATGATCGGCAGGCCCAGTGTCACGTTGACCGCCGCGCCAAAGCCTTTGTACTTCAGCACGGGCAGGCCCTGGTCGTGGTACATCGCCAGCACCGCGTCGCAGTGCTCCAGATATTTTGGGGTAAACAGAGTGTCGGCAGGCAGCGGGCCACGCAGGTCCATGCCCTCGCTGCGCAAGCGCTCCAAGGTGGGTTCGATGATGTCGATTTCTTCACGGCCCAGGTGTCCGCCTTCGCCGGCATGGGGATTGAGCCCACAGACGAGGATGCGTGGCCGGGCGATGCCGAATTTTTCCTGCAGGTCGGCGTGCAGGATGCGCGTGACCCGCTCCAGGCGTTGCACGGTGATGGCGTCGGCGACGTCCCGCAAGGGCAGGTGAGTGGTCACCAGCGCCACGCGCAGGCCGCGGGTGGCGAGCATCATCACCACTTGCGCGGTGTGGGTCAGCTCAGCCAGGAACTCGGTGTGCCCGGAAAAGGCAATCCCGGATTCGTTGATCACGCCTTTGTGTACGGGAGCCGTGATCATGCCGGCGAAAGCGCCGTCCAGGCAGCCCTGGCCGGCGCGGGTCAGGGTCTCGAGGACGAAGGCGGCGTTGGCCTTGTCCAACTGTCCTGTAACGACCGGAGCGCCCAGGGGCGTATCCCAGACATACAGGCTGTTGGCGGGCGCCGGGACGTCTGGCCAGGCCTGCGGTGTCACGGGTAACAGATTGACGACCACCCCCAGTTGCGCGGCCCGCTCAAGGAGCAGGTCGCGATTGGTGATGGCAATCAGGGGATGTGGCTGGGCTTGCGAGGCGAGCAGCAGGCACAGGTCGGGACCGATGCCGGCTGGTTCGCCGGGTGTCAGCGCGAAACGCTTGGGTTTCACTGCGCTGCCTGGTCTGCACCAGGAAGTTTGATTTCAACGTAGGCTTCGTCGCGAATCTGACGCAGCCAGGTTTGCAGCTCTTCGTCGTATTTGCGGTTGCGCAAGACAGTCATTGCCTGCTGTTCACGAGCCTGGGTGGTGCTGTCGGTGGCGCGGCGGCCAAGGACTTCCAGCACGTGCCAGCCATAAGGGCTCTTGAACGGCTTGGACAACTGGCCTTGTGGCGTGCTGGCCATGACCTGGCGGAATTCCGGAACCAGCGCATTGGGATCAACCCAGTTCAGGTCGCCGCCGTTGAGGGCCGAGCCCGGGTCTTCCGAAAAGCTCTTCGCCAGTTCAGCGAAGTCTTCGCCCGCTTCGATGCGGTCGTAGAGTTTCTCCGCCAGGCGCTTGGTCTCGGCTTCGCTGCGAATTTCGCTTGGCTTGATCAGGATGTGGCGAACATGCACTTCGTCACGGACCTGGGTTCCACCACCGCGCTTCTCCAGCACTTTCAGGATGATGAAGCCGCCTGGCGTACGCGCTGGCTGGGTGATATCGCCCACGGCCATGGCGCTCAGTTCACGGTCGAACGGAGGCGGCAGTTGAGCGGGCTTGCGCCAGCCCATGTCACCGCCTTCCAGGGCGTTGTCGCTGCCCGACTTGGCAATGGCCATCTGACCGAAGTCAGCACCTTGCTTGAGCTGCTGGTAGACATCCATTGCCTGGCGATAAGCGCTCTGGATCGCTTCGGAGTTGGCGCTTTCCGGGGTCGGAATCAGGATGTTCGCCAAGTGCAGTTCTTCGGAAAGCTGCATCTTGCCCAAGTCCGAGGCGAGAAAGTTCTTCACTTCCTGCTCCGACACCTGGATGCGTTCGGCTACGCGGCGCTGGCGCACACGGCTGATGACCATTTCGCGGCGGATCTGATCGCGGGCGTCCTCGTAGGAGAGGCCGTCGCGAGCCAGGGCGGCACGGAATTGGTCGATGCTCATGTTATTGCGCTGGGCAATGGTGCCGACGGCCTGGTTCAGTTCTTCATCGGTGATACGAATGCCGGAACGTTCGCCGATCTGCAACTGCAGGTTTTCGACGATCAGGCGTTCGAGCACTTGCTGGTCCAGTACGCCTGGTGGCGGCAGGCCACCGCCGCGCTTGGCGATGGTTTGCTGCACTTCATGGACGCGCTGGTCCAGCTGGCTCTGCATGACCACGTCGTTGTCGACGATGGCCACCACTTTATCGATGGACTGTACCGCGGCGTTGGCCGCGGTACCCAGGAACAGCGCGCCCAGCATCAGCGGGCGCAGACAATCAGAAAGCTTGGTCTTCACGTTCACGATAACCTTGGATGCCTTTGTCGAGGAAGCTCTCTACCTTGGCGCCGGTCAGGCCGCCGAGTCCCTTCAGAACAATTTGGAGGAAGATGCCGTGGTCGCCTTTTTCGTTTTCCGGGGCGGCCTGACTGAACTCTTCATAGTCGACCCAGTAACGGTTGATCAGGCGCAGTTTCCAGCAGCAGTTGTCATATTCGAAACCACCGAAGGCTTCCAGGGTGCGGTTGCGGTTGTAGTCATACTGCCAGCGGCTGATCGCGTTCCACTGCGGCACGATCGGCCAGATGACCGAGAAGTCGTGCTGCTTGATCTTGTAGTAATCCTTCACGTAGCCAGGAGTGCCTGGCGTGCCGTAATCGCCACCGCCCACGGACCATTGACCCGTAGTCTGGTCGTAACGGACCTGGTCGTTGCGATAGCGATAACCGGCGTTGATAACCTTGTTCGGGTTGTCTTCAGGCTGGTAGTGGAACATCGCGCTACCCGAGCGAGGGCTACGAGTGTCCGGATCCCAGTTATAGGTAGCCGTGGTGCGCCAGTCGCGGTTCCAGCGGTATTCGTACTCCAGGGCATAAGGCGACACGTCCGATTTGGCGTCTTCGCGAGTTCTGAAGTCGATGCCCGGCAACTGGACCTCGCGATCCTTGAAGTACAGGGCCTGGCCGACGCTGATGCGTTGGCGTTCGAAACCATTTTCTTCGATCCAGCGGCTGGTTAGGCCCAGCGACAGTTTGTTCTCATCGCCGACACGGTCGGAGCCCGAGAAGCGATTGTCACGGAACAGCGAGGAGTAGCTGAACGTGTATTCGCCGGTGTCGAAAACAGGGATATCGCTCTGGTCCTTCTCAGGTACGTAGAGATAGAACAGGCGTGGTTCCAGGGTCTGGCGATAATTGGTGCCGAACCACTGGGTATCACGGTCGAAATACAGGCCGCTATCGATGCTGGCGATTGGGACGCCGCGGCTCTGGCTACCGCTATACGTGCCGCGTAGACGATCAGTTTCAGCGGACTGTGCGGCGATCTGGGTTTTACCAGTGCCGTCCAGGTCTAGGTCGTATTGGGTGTATTGGTATTTGAGCGACGGCTTGATGAACCCGTAGGTTGCTTCCATCGGTAGGCTCATGACCGGCGCCAGATTCAGGCGGTTGGCATTAGCCCGCGCCAGTCCGCGAACGTTGGCGTCCAGCCGCGGCTCGGAGTTACCGTCTTCGTCGGTGTAGCTACCGGTCCGCAAATCCCGATCAAACCGCACCAACTCAGTCTTATAAGCGAAGTCCAGACCATACGGATGTTGCGGCAGTTCACCGATGAAGGTGATCTGAGGCAGGCGATTGTAAGGCGTGATCTTCGAAATCGTCGCCATCTGATAAGCCTGGGCATTTATCCGCGCGGTGTAGCTGTCACCGCGGTAGCTGACTGCGCCCTGCTGATTGACGTAATCATTGGATTCGATGCCAATCTGATCGCTCTGCAGGTCCTGGAAATAATAAGGATCGCTGATCTTGGTGTAGTCGACTTCCGTCAGCACGCGCGAGTCGAGGCCGCCCTTGTGCTGCCAGTTGTACATGTAGCGGGTCTTGTCGTAGTCGCTCTGCCCGCTGCGCTCGTCGTCCTCGTCGTTGAGGTACGCCGCGCCGAACTGACCTTCGCTGGACTTGGTCAGGTAGCGGAACTCGCCTTCCATCAGCATGCCGCGCTTGCTCATGTAGCGCGGATACAACGTGGCGTCGTAGTTCGGCGCCAGGTTGAAGTAGTACGGAGTGACCAGCAGGAAGCCGGTGTCGCTGCCGCTGCCGATGGTCGGCGGCAGGAAGCCGGACTGGCGACGGTCGTCGATCGGGAAGTAGATGTACGGCGTGTACAGGACTGGAATGTCCTTGACCCGCAGCGTCACGTTGGTCGCGGTACCGAAGCCGGTGGCCGGGTTCAGGGTGATGTTGTTGCCCTTGAGCGTCCAGGCGTTGCTGTTCGGTTCGCACGTGGTGTACGTACCGTCCTTGAGGCGGATGATCGCGTTCTCGGCGCGCTTGGCGTACAACGCGTTACCGCGGATGCGCGACTTGTGCATCACGTATTCGGCGTTGTCGACCTTGGCTTCGCCGGTGTCCAGCTGCACATCGGCATGGTCGCCGACGATCAGCGCACCGTTGTCGCGAACCCGCACGTTGCCACTCAGCTCGCCACGGTTCTCGGCCTGGTACAGGTTGGCCTCGTCGGCCTCGACCTGCATGCTGCCCTGGCGCATGACCACGTCACCGGCCAGGGTCGCCACCTGTTCTTCCTGCTGATAGCGCGAAGCCTTGGCGCCGAGGAAGGTAGGAGCGTCGCTCTTGGCCGTCTTGTCGTTCATGCCAGGACGGGTCGGCTCGATATAGGCACCCGAGCAGTAAGGCCCGGTTTCAGCCAATTGTGCCGGGGTGAGGTTCTCTCGTGGAACCCAATCCAGGTGACTGTAGTCTGCACTGCGCGACTTCAGGCCTCGGCCCTTGGCTTCGGTAACGAGCATCGGCTTTTCGCCGGCTTCCTCGCCCGAGCTGCTGTCGGCTGGCGCCGCGCCGCTGTCGGAAACCGCGCTGCCGTCATGCACGGGGCGCGGCGGCAACGCGGCGGCCGGTGTCTTGGGCGCACAGTCCCAGGCACCCGAAGCGGAGACGGAGCAGTCATACTGCTGCGCCGCGACGACGAATGAAGAGGCCAGGGGTTGCAGGGCCAGCAGACTGCCGGTGACCAGCAACGGAAATTTTTTACGAAACGCGGGGGATTTCAATGCCATCTTATTAGTCCGGGCTTCCTGCGTGCCATCTGCCCGCGGTGTGGGCCGCACGCCTCTCGATGGTCTGAAAAAGATGCTGGATAATAAAGCATGACCCGCTTGACGGCTAGCGCCGTCGGAGACCCTTGCAATGCCCGACCAAGATGTACGCTTGCAACACCTGAAAGTTTGGCTCGATGAGCAGCTGCCGATCCTTTTCACTCAACAGGGGTGGGGCGCCGTACCCCCGGCCACGTTGACCGCCGCCAGCAGTGACGCGAGTTTTCGGCGTTATTTCCGCTGGGAAGGCGAGGGCCGCAGTTTGATCGTAATGGATGCGCCACCGCCCCAGGAAAACTGCAAACCCTTCGTGGATATTGCTTTTTTGTTGGCGAAATCCGGCATTAACGTGCCAAAAATTTATGCCGAAGACCTCGAACGCGGCTTTCTTTTGCTCAATGACTTGGGCAACCAGACCTATCTGGACGTGATCAATGGCGAAAATGCCGACGATTTGTTCCGCGATGCCCTGCAAGCCTTGCTGGCTTTCCAGCAACTGCCGATGGTTGCGCCTTTGCCGAGCTACGATGTCGCGTTGCTGCGTCGGGAGCTGGAACTGTTCCCCGAGTGGTACGTCAAGCGCGAGCTGGGTATCGAGTTGGATTCGGCCCAGCAGCAACTCTGGCAGCAGGCCAGCGAGTTGCTGATCGACAGCGCCCTGGCCCAACCCAAAGTGCTGGTGCACCGCGACTACATGCCGCGCAACCTGATGCTCAGCGTGCCGAACCCCGGCGTGCTGGATTTTCAGGATGCGGTCTATGGCCCCGTCACCTACGACGTGACCTGTCTGTTCAAGGACGCCTTCCTCAGCTGGCCCGAGGCGCGTGTACGCGGCTGGCTGGAGAGTTACTGGCAGCAGGCCGGCGCCCTCGGCATTCCCGTCCAGCCGGACCTCGAGGACTTCCTGCGGGCCAGCGACTTGATGGGCGTGCAGCGCCATCTCAAGGTCATCGGGATCTTCGCGCGCATTTGTCATCGTGATGGCAAGCCACGCTACCTCGGCGATGTGCCGCGTTTCTTTGCTTATATAGAAGCGGTCATTGCCCGTCGTCCGGAACTGGCACCGCTTGATGAACTGCTGCGCAGCCTGCGGCAATCGGCCGGAGCAACGGCATGAAGGCGATGATCCTGGCGGCAGGCAAGGGCGAGCGCATGCGGCCCTTGACCCTTACTACGCCCAAACCGTTGATTCGTGTCGGTGGTGTTCCTTTGATCGAGTACCACCTGCGGGCGCTGGCCAGGGCCGGGTTCACCGAGATCGTGATCAATCACGCCTGGCTCGGTCAGCAGATCGAAGATCACCTGGGGGATGGCTCACGGTTTGGCGTGAACATTCGGTTTTCCCCCGAAGGCGAGCCGCTGGAAACCGGCGGTGGAATCTTCCGGGCCTTGCCGCTGCTGGGCGATGAAGCGTTTGTGGTGGTGAATGGTGATGTCTGGACCGACTACGACTTCAGCGCTTTGCGCCGGCCGCTTGAGGGGTTGGCGCACCTGGTGCTCGTCGATAATCCCGAGCATCACCCGGACGGCGATTTCGTCCTGGTCGACGGAAAGGTTCACGATAGGCACGGGCCTGCCGACAACCTGACCTATAGCGGCATCGCCGTCCTGCACCCGCGGTTGTTCGACGGTTGCTCGGACGGTGCGTTCAAGCTCGCACCGCTGTTGCGCGCGGCCATGGCCGAGGGGCGCGTCAGTGGCGAGCACCTCAAAGGGCATTGGGTTGATGTCGGCACCCATGAACGTTTGGCGCAGGTCGAAACCTTGATAGAAGCGAGCGGTTGATATGTGGTGGCCAGGGACTCTGATTGGAGCCGGGGCGGGCTTTGCCGTAGCCAGCATCCCGGGGGCCATGCTTGGGGCGTTGTTGGGACAGGCGCTGGATCGGCGCCTGAACCTGCAGGGCTGGGCGCAGGTACGTGAGCGCCTGGGTGGACGCCCGGCGTTGCGCAACGATGAATTGTTGTTTGTATTGCTGGGGCGGCTGGCGAAAAGTGATGGCCGTGTGGTCGATGGCCACATCCAGCAGGCTCGCCAGGAAATGCGTGCGTTGGACTTGAGCGAGTCGGCGCAACGCCGGGCGATCGCGGCGTTCAACCGGGGCAAGTCCGGCAACGATCGCTTGCGCGGCTACATGCGCCGCCTGGCCGTCCAGCCACATGCGGCTGAAGGGGTATTGCGCGCGTGTTGGCGGATGGTCTGGGCCGATGGGCGTGCCGGTGTGGCCGAGCGAGAACTGGTGGCCCAGTGGGGGCGCTGGTTGGGCTGGACACCGCAACAGGTCCAGGCGCTGGCGGCTGATTACGAACCGCAGAAACTGTCGCGGCCCAACAGTGGGGTGACCTATCAGGAAGCCTTGCGCTTGCTGGGGGTTTCGGCCACCAGCGAACCGTCACAGATCAAGCGCGCTTACCGACGCCTGCTCAGTCGTCATCATCCGGACAAGATTGCCGGCAGCGGGGCAACGCCCTTGCAGGTGCGTGAAGCCACCGACAAAACCCGGGAGTTGCATAACGCCTATCGACTGATTCGCGAGCGGCGGGACTTTCGCTAGCCGCGCAGGGAACAATTGTGGCGAGGGGATTTATCCCCGCTGGGGTGCGAAGCGCCCCCCAAAGCCAATCAGCGCGTCATAACTGACCACCGCGCTGACCCGTTTTAGGGCTGCTTCGCACCCCAGCGGGGATAAATCCCCTCGCCACAACAGTGCTTCACTTGAGGTGTGAGTCAGCCTTACTCCCCAGCCTTCTGCGGATTCAACCAACCCCGAACCCGACGAAACAGCTGCTCCTGCTCCGCCGCCGGGTTCGGCAGGGCCTTGAGGGACACCTGGCTGAAGGTTGAGCCTTTCAAGCGTTTGCTCGCCTGCAAGCGCTCCAGCGCCGCGTTGCGATCCAGCGGCTTGTCCATGTAGAAAATGTCGGCGGTCGCCAGTTTCAAGGTCGAGGTCAGTTCGGCCAGGGCCGGCTTGGCGGTGGTCGGGGTCTGGGCGGCCACCATCACGAAGCGTTCGACTTGCGAGGGCTGCTTTTCACTCAAGTAACGCGCCGCCCAATAGGCGCCGGTGCCATGGCCCAGCAGCACGATGCGGCGTGCGCTTTGCTGTTCGGCATAGGCCAGGGCTGCATCGATACGGGCGAAGATGCGCTCGGCGTCGGCCTTGGCATGTTCTTCATCGGTTTGGGCGACGACGGGATCTGCCGCATCGGCTTCGCCGCCGGCGACCTGTTCGATCGGCGCCGCCGTGGTGGCGTCCGGTGCTGCGGCGGCGGTGTCGGCCGGCTTGGTCTCGGGCGGTGCTTCTACCACGCGCGGTGCAATGACGTCGCTTTGCAGGTCCGGCAGGGTGATACTCAGGCTGCTCCATTCGACATCGGGCAACTTTTTCCGCAACGGGCCGATAACTTGAGGCCAGTCAGCTGTTTCGCCAGCACCGGGGATTATGATGACTGCGCCCCTGGGGTCGCTGGTATTGGCCGGTTTCCACAGCGCCAGGAAGGCATCGCTGCCGGTCTGTAACTGTTGTTGTTCCTGGGTCGGGACTTTTCGTTCAAGGGCGGTCGCTTCTTCCTGGCTACGCTCGAGCAAGGGTTGGCGCTCGACGGGTTTTTCCTCGGCAGGTTGCTGCGCGGCGGGCGCCGTTTCGCTGGCCTGTACATAAAAGGCACTTGGCAGGATCAGCGACAGGCACAATGCTGGCAACGCCAGGCGATAAACAGAGGGCATCGGATATTCCATGACCAGAAGTATTTCCGGCAGCCTAATGGGTTGGTCAGTATTTGTCAGTGCATGAGACTTCGATGATGCGTTTTTGCTGCCTGTGGGTTATCGGCTGTTTATGGCTTCCCTTGATGGCGTGGGCCGCGCCCGCGCCGTCGGTGCACGGGGTGCAATTGAATGCGGGGCAGCGCCAGTGGTTGGTGCAACACCCGCAATGGCGGGTCGGCCTGGTATTGCAGGCGCCCTATGCCCAATACGATCGGCGCTTGCAGCGTTTGTCCGGGACTAACGTCGAGTTGATGCAATGGCTGGGCAAGGCGTTGAACGTCGAGCTCACCTGGCGCAATTTCCAGGATTTGGCTCAGCTGGAAGCAGCGGTGCGCGCTGGCGAGGTGGACGTTGCTCCGGGCCTGACCCAATCCCCGGGCGGGCTCAAGCTCTGGCAGTTTTCCGATCCCTACATGCGCGTGCCGCAATTGATCGTCGGCGCGCAGAAGGGCGCCGAAGGGGTGGAGTTGGAAAAACTCGACAGTCAGGCCCGGGTCGCGGTACGCATGCCCAGCGCCACGGCCGATTACCTGCGCAGCAACTACCCGGCGTTGAATCTGCAAGGTGTGCCGATGGAGCGCGAGGCCCTGCAATTACTGCTGACCCAGCAGGCGCGGTACGCGGTAGTCGATGAAGCACAGCTCGGGCGGTTGATGGTCGAGCCCGAGTTCGCCGAGCTGGCGGTGGTGGGCGACATCGGCCTGCCGCAGTTGCTGCGGGTTGCCACGCGCCGGGACTGGCCGGAACTGGCCGGGATCATCGACAGCGGTTTGCAGGCGATCCCGGCCAAGGAGCTGGAGCAACTGCACAGCCGTTGGCTCAAGCCAAAATATCCACGCCTGACCGAGACCCCGGGCTTCTGGCAGAACCTGACTTTGCTGATACTGGCCCTGCTGCTCAGCAGCGTCGCCATCGTGTTCTGGCAGCGCCGCCAGCAACGCGGATTGGAGCGCCGTCTGCGTGCCGCGAGGGAGGACATCGCCCAGCGTACTGCCAGTGAGGAAGCCTTGCGCCTGACGCAGTTTTCCATCGATCAAAGTACGGTTGGCATCCTCTGGGTCAATTGGGACAGCCACGTGCGTTATGCCAACCGAGCGGCCGAAACCATGCTCGGCTATGCCTCGGGCGCGATCATCGACCGCCCCTTGATCGACTTCGAGCCGGGCTTGCACATGGATCGCTGGCTGAACCTGTGGAAGCGCGCTCGGGCCAGTGAAGACGGACCGCAGAGTTTCGAAACCGAATGCGTGCGAGCCGATGGCAGCATCTTGCCGGCTGACGTTTCCCTGAGCTTCCTGCGTTTTCGCGACGCCGAATACCTGGTGGTCTACCTCAACGACGTGACCGAACGCCGACGTGCGCTGGCGGCGTTGCGCGAAAGCGAAGCGCGCTTGCAGGGCATCGCCGCCAACGTGCCAGGCCTGGTCTTTCGTCTGGAGCGGGCGCCGGTGACCGGCCAGATCGACTTTGCCTACATCAGCGAAGGCAGCGAAAGCCTGGTGGGGTATCCCCCTGCAACCCTGGCCCGCAGCGACACCGGGCTGCGCAGCCTGGTGCACCCGCAGGACAAGGCCGATTACCACCGCACCCAGGACCAGGCGCTGGACACCGACAGTGACTGGTCGTGGCAGGGCCGCATCCTGACCCGCGAAGGTCAGGAGCGCTGGGCCGAAATCAAGGCGATCACCCGTCGTCTCGAAGATGGCGCCTACGTCTGGGACGGGATCGTCTGGGACATCACCGAAAGCAAGCGCATCGAACTGGAGCTGGCCAGCTCCCGGGAGCAGTTGCGCGAGTTGTCGGCGCACCTGGAAAGCGTACGGGAAGAGGAAAAGGCGCGCATTGCCCGGGAAGTCCACGACGAGCTGGGTCAGATGCTGACGGTGTTGAAGCTTGAAACTTCCATGTGTGAATTGGCTTACGCCCAATTGGATCCTGGCCTGCAAGAACGACTGAACAGCATGAAGCGCCTGATTGCCCAGTTGTTCCAACTGGTGCGGGACGTGGCAACGGCGTTGCGCCCGCCAATCCTGGATGCCGGCATTGCCTCGGCCATCGAATGGCAGGCCCGGCGTTTCGAGGCGCGTACGCAGATCCCATGCCTGGTGCAGGTGCCGGACAATCTGCCGGCCCTGAGCGATGCCAAGGCCATTGGCCTGTTCCGGATTCTCCAGGAAGCGTTGACCAACGTGATGCGCCATGCCCAAGCGCATACTGTAGAACTGACGCTGGTTCGGGAGGGCGACGAATTGTGCCTGACCGTCAGCGACGACGGTGTAGGATTTATTGCCGATACGGGTCGGCCAACCTCCTTTGGCCTGGTCGGCATGCGTGAGCGGGTGTTGATCATGGGCGGGCAGTTGACCCTGGAGAGTGAGCCGGGGGAGGGCACGACCCTGTCGGTGCGGGTGCCGTTGCATGGGGCCTGATGGGTGGGTTGCCTGGGTG
>NZ_CAKKMI010000026.1:0-80563 GCF_918698105.1 Pseudomonas brassicacearum
CGCGATAGCGGTATGACATTCAACACCTCCGTTGATTGACACACCGCTATCGCGAGCAAGCTCGCTCCCACATTTGTTGCCCACAGATTTATCTGCGTTTCGGCTGTTAGTGCATAGCAAGCTAACTATTTGATTGACATTTGCTGCCTAAGCAGTAATATCCCGACATACATTCACTGCCTAGGCAGCAAACGGTGGTCAGATGAAGCATTTCACCCCAGACAACTTTCGCAATTGCCATCTCGGCATGCTGCTCGGCCGTGCCGCGCTGCTCAAGGACCGGATCATCGACACCCACATGGAGCCCGTCGGCATCACCGCCGCGCAGTTCAAGGTGTTGATCATCATGGCCCAGTACGGCATCGAGACGCCGGCCGAGCTGTGTCGCTACCTGTCCCTGGACAGCGGCTCGATGACGCGGATGCTCGATCGCCTGGAGCAGAAAGGTTTCCTGGCCCGTGAACGCTCCGCCCAGGACCGCCGGCAAGTGCGCCTGGTGCTGACCGAAGCCGGCCAAGCCCTCGCCGATCGCCTGCCGTTCATCGGTGCCGAGGCCATGAATCAATTGGCCGGCGCCATCAGCCCCGAGGAGCTGAAAACCCTCGAACAGATCCTCAAGAAAATTCTGCTCGCCGCCGGTGACCCCATCACCGTGTCGCGAATGGGGGAAAAATGAAGCGTAGAACCTTGCGTACCCGATTAAGCCTGGTGGTCTTGGCCATGAGCCTGGCGGGCTGTGCCAGCTACAGCGGTCTGAAGACCGAAGGCGTCAGCCTGGAGGCCCAAAATCTCAAGGCTGGGCAATCGCTGAACGGCGTCACGCTGTCGCAGGCCGCGTGGCCGAAAAGCGATTGGTGGAAGAGCCTCGGCGATCCACAACTCGATGGCCTGATCCGTGAAGCCCTGCGCGATAGCCCGGACATGCAGATCGCCAGCGCCCGGGTGCATCAGGCCAGTGCCGCCGCCTATGCCGCCAACGCGGCGCGCCAGCCGACCCTGGATGCGAGCGGCGGCGCCAGCCGTTCGCGACTGTCCCGTGACCAAGACCCGCGAGGGCAGGGCGGGGCGTACAGCACCCTGCGCACCTTGGGGGTGGACTTCAATTACAACTTCGACCTCTGGGGCGGCCAGCGTGCCGCCTGGGAAGCCGCCCTCGGCCAGGCCCGTGCCGCCGAGATCGATCGCCAGGCCGCGCAACTGACCCTGGCCGCCGACGTGGCCCGGGCCTACAGCGACCTGGGCCAGGCCCACATCATCTATGACCTGGCCTCCGAGGACCTCAAGCGCACCCGGCAGATGCTCGACCTGAGCAAGCGCCGCCTCACTGCCGGGATCGACAGTGAATATCAGTTCCAGCAGACCGAAAGCCTGGAAGCCAGCGCCGACGCGACCCGCATCGACGCGGAGAAACGCCTGCAAAGCGCGAAAATCGCCCTGGCGGTGCTGCTGGGCAAAGGCCCGGACCGCGGCAATGAAATCCCCCGGCCCAACGTGCTGCAAGCCAGCGCGGTCGCCTTGCCGTCGAACCTGCCGGCCGAGTTGCTGGGGCGTCGTCCGGACCTGGTCGCGGCACGCTGGCGGGTCGAGGCGGCGAGCAAGAACATCGAGGCCGGCAAGACCAACTTCTACCCCAATCTCAACTTGAGTGCAGCCGCCGGGACCCGGTCGTTGTTGGGCGATGCGATGTTCGGTTCAGCCAGCCGCTTCTTCAATGTGGCGCCGACGGTGTCGCTGCCGATCTTCGATGGCGGCCGCTTGCGGGCCGACCTGGATGCCCGGGACGCCGATTACGACCTGGCGGTGGCGCAATACAACAAGAGCCTGGTCACGGCCCTTGGCGATGTCAGCGACACCATCAACCAATTGCGTGACATCGCTCGCCAGATCGGCGCGCAGCAGCATGCAACCGATATCGCACAGAGCTCCTATGACACGGTGGTCCAGCGCTACGGCTCGGGCATCGGTAATTACCTGGACGTGCTGAGCATCGAGCAGCAATTGCTCCAGGCCCAGCGCCAACTGGCGAACCTGAATGCCGACCAGATCGATTTGTCGATCCAACTGATGCAGGCCCTGGGCGGTGGTTTCGAGGCCCAGACACTGGCGGCGGCCACCCCGGCCTCTACCACGCCAAATAACTGATTCGAGGTACTTGTCATGGCGACTGCCGAAACGACTCAATCCGAACATGCGCAGGACGGTAACCCACGCAAGCGCAAGGTCATGCTGCTGACGCTGGCGCTGCTGGTCATTCTCTCGGGCCTGGGCGTCTGGGCCTGGCACGAACTGTATGGTCGCTGGAGCGAAAGCACCGACGATGCCTATGTGAACGGCAACGTGGTGGAAATCACGCCGCTGGTCACCGGCACCGTGGTGAGCATCGGGGCCGACGACGGCGACCTGGTGCGTGAAGGCCAGGTGCTGGTGCAGTTCGACCCGAACGACGCCGAAGTCGGGCTGCAAAGTGCCCAGGCCAACCTGGCCCGGACCGTGCGCCAGGTGCGTGGGTTGTACAGCAACGTCGATGGCATGCGCGCGCAGGTCAATGCGCAAGAAGCCGAAGTGCAGAAGGCCCAGGAAAACTACAGCCGACGCAAGAACCTGGCGGCCGGCGGGGCGATTTCCAAGGAGGAACTGTCTCACGCCCGCGATGACCTGACCTCGGCGCAGAACGCCTTGGCCAATGCCCGGCAACAGCTCAAGACCACCAGTGCCTTGGTGGACGATACCGTGGTGTCGTCCCATCCCGACGTGCAGTCCGCCGCCGCGCAGCTGCGCCAGGCCTTCCTGGCCAACGCCCGCAGTACCTTGATCGCACCGGTCACCGGTTATGTCGCCAAGCGCACCGTGCAACTGGGCCAGCGGGTGCAGCCGGGCACGGCGTTGATGGCGGTGATCCCGCTGGATCAGCTGTGGATCGACGCCAACTTCAAGGAAACCCAACTGCGCGACATGCGCATCGGCCAGCCGGTGGACATCGAAGCCGACCTGTACGGCAGCGATGTGAAGTACAGCGGCACCATCGACAGCCTCGGTGCCGGGACCGGCAGCGCGTTTGCCTTGTTGCCGGCGCAGAACGCCACCGGCAACTGGATCAAGATCGTCCAGCGGGTGCCGGTGCGCATTCACATCAATGCCCAGGAGCTGGCCAAGCATCCGCTGCGGGTCGGCCTGTCGACCCAGGTCAGCGTCGACCTGCACGACCAGAGCGGCCCGGTACTGGCCCAGCAGCCACCGCAGAAAGCCTCGTTCAGCACCCAGGTCTACGACCGACAGCTGGCCGATGCCGACGCGATGATCGCCCGCCTGATCCATGACAACAGCGCGGCGGCCAGCAAGACCGTGCAGCGCTAGTCAGTTACCGCATGAACCTGTGGGAGCGAGCTTGCTCGCGATGGCATTGGAGCCGCCAGCATCGGTGGTGACTGATACACCGCTATCGCGAGCAAGCTCGCTCCCACAGAGTTTGTGTCTTGCCTTAAGGGATTTCGCCACCTTCGCTTCATAGGATTTCGCAATGAGCAATAACGCGTCCTTCACGCCGCCCAGCCTGTTGCTCAGCACCATCGGGCTGTCGCTGGCGACGTTCATGCAAGTGCTCGACACCACCATTGCCAACGTTGCCTTGCCGACCATTTCCGGCAACCTGGGCGTCAGCTCGGAGCAGGGTACTTGGGTAATTACCTCGTTCGCGGTGAGCAACGCCATCGCCCTGCCGCTCACCGGCTGGCTGAGCCGGCGGTTTGGCGAGGTGAAGCTGTTTTTGTGGGCAACGATGCTGTTCGTGATCGCTTCGTTCTTGTGCGGTATTTCCACCTCAATGCCGGAGCTGATTGGCTTTCGCGTGCTCCAGGGGCTGGTGGCCGGGCCGCTGTACCCGATGACCCAGACCTTGCTGATTGCCGTGTACCCGCCGGCCAGGCGCGGCATGGCCCTGGCGTTGCTGGCGATGGTCACGGTAGTGGCGCCGATTGCCGGGCCGATCCTCGGCGGCTGGATCACCGACAGCTACAGCTGGCCGTGGATCTTCTTCATCAACGTGCCCATCGGCGTCTTCGCCGCGTTCGTGGTGCAACAGCAACTCAAGGCGCGGCCGGTGGTCACCAGCCATCAACCGATGGATTACGTGGGCTTGATCACGCTGATCATCGGCGTCGGCGCGCTCCAGGTGATCCTCGACAAAGGCAACGACCTGGACTGGTTCGAATCGAACTTCATCATCATCGGTGCGCTGATTTCAATCGTTGCCCTGGCGGTGTTCGTGATCTGGGAAATGACCGACCGTCACCCGGTGGTCAATCTGCGCCTGTTCGCCTATCGCAACTTTCGCATCGGCACCATTGTGCTGGTGGGGGGCTACGCCGGGTTCTTCGGCATCAACCTGATCCTGCCGCAGTGGCTGCAGACACAGATGGGCTACACCGCCACCTGGGCCGGGCTGGCGGTGGCGCCCATCGGCATCCTGCCGGTGGTGATGTCGCCCTTCGTCGGCAAGTACGCCCACCGGTTCGACCTGCGTGTGTTGGCCGGGTTGGCGTTCCTGGCCATCGGCCTGAGCTGTTTCATGCGCGCCGGCTTCACCAACGAGGTGGATTTCCAGCACATTGCCCTGGTGCAATTGTTCATGGGCATCGGCGTGGCGCTGTTCTTCATGCCGACCCTGAGCATCCTGATGTCGGACCTGCCGCCGCACCAGATTGCCGACGGCGCGGGGCTGGCGACGTTCCTGCGGACCCTGGGCGGCAGCTTTGCCGCGTCCCTGACCACCTGGATCTGGATCCGCCGTGCCGACCAGCATCACGCCTACCTGAGCGAAAGCATCAGCACCTTCGAACCGGCCACCCGCGAGGCCCTCAACCAGCTCGGCGGCGCCAGTGCGCCGGCCTATGCCCGACTCGAGCAGGTCCTCAACAGCCAGGCGTACATGCTCTCCACCGTGGATTACTTCACGCTGCTGGGCTGGGCGTTCATGGGGTTGATCGTGCTGGTGTGGCTGGCGAAGCCGCCGTTTGCGGCGAAGGCCGGGCCTGCATCGGCGGGGCATTGATTCAGCGGTGAAATGCAGTCCAGTGTAGGAGCAAGCTTTTGTGGGAGCCGAGCTTGCTCGCGATGAGGCCCTTCCAGTCAATATCTCTGTTGTCTGTTACGCCGCCATCGCGAGCAAGCTCGGCTCCCACAAAAGCTCGGCTCCCACAGAAGCCTGCTTCCACAGGGGCTGTGGGGTCTTTAAGTGCTTGGCAACGCCAACTGCGCATTACCAAACCCAAACGGCGCCAGCGCAAAACCCTGTTCGTCCACCTGCAACGCCCAGCCTTGCTTGTCCCAATCCCCCAGCACGATGCGCCGGGCGGCGTGTTCGCCCAGTTGCAGCTTGTGGATGGCGGGACGATGGGTGTGGCCGTGGATCAAGGTCTTCACGCCGTATTGCTGCATGATCCGCGGGATCTCTTCGGGCGTGACGTCGACGATGTCATTGGCTTTCATGCGTGTCTGCGTGCGGCTTTCGCTGCGCAGTTTACGCGCCAGTTTCTGGCGACTGCCCAGCGGCAGGTGCCGCAGGACGAACAGCGTGACCGGGTTGCGCAGCCAGCGCCGCAGCTTCATATAGCCTTCGTCGCGGGTGCAGAGGCTGTCGCCGTGCATCAGCAGCACCGGCTCGCCGTTGAATTGCACGACACTCGGATCCTTGAGCAGGGTGCAGCCGGCCGCCTTGCAGAAGGCCTGCCCCAGCATGAAGTCGCGATTGCCGTGCATCAGGAAGATGGCCGTGCCGCTGTCGCTCAATTCGCGCAGGGCCTGGCAGATGGAACGCTGGAACGGCGTCATGGCATCGTCGCCGATCCAGGCTTCGAAAAAGTCGCCCAGAATGTACAACGCTTGCGCCGAGCGGGCGCGTGTGGCGAGTAAATCCAGAAACGCCCGGGTGATGTCCGGGCGCTCCTCTTCCAGATGCAAGTCTGAAATCAGCAATATCACTCAATGATCTCGGCTTTCTCGATGATCACGTCTTCTGCCGGGACGTCCTGGTGGCCGGCCTTGGAGGTGGTGGAAACGCCTTTGATCTTGTCGACCACGTCGGTGCCTTCGATCACTTCACCGAACACTGCATAGCCCCAGCCTTGGGTGGTCTTGCCGCTGTGGTTCAGGAAGCTGTTGTCCGCCACGTTGATGAAGAACTGCGCGGAGGCCGAATGCGGCTCCATGGTACGGGCCATGGCGACGCTGTACTTTTTGTTCGGCAGGCCGTTGTCGGCTTCGTTCTGGATGCTTGGGCGCTTGTCTTTCTTTTCCTTCATGCCTGGCTCGAAACCGCCGCCCTGGATCATGAAGTTACCGATGACACGGTGGAACACGGTGTTTTCGTAGTGGCCGGCCTTGACGTACTCGACGAAGTTGGCAACGGTCAGCGGTGCCTTCTCGGCGTTCAGTTGCAGGACGATGTCGCCGTGGTTGGTGGTCAGTTTGACTTTGCTCATGATCGGTACTCTTTCAAGGAATTCGTGGGTTTCGGGGCTGTGATGCCCGCAACCGGTCTGGCTGTTACGGGCCAGGCTGGGCAGTTTAGCGTGCCGGGCACGAATTTCGAGGCTGTTTTTCATCTGGCCGTCGATTAAATTCAATCGTTTGCCGGCCTGGCCTGTCAGGTGCTTGACAGCATCGGCTATGATACGGGCTTTGATTTATCAGGCCGCACCCGGCCGCGCACTTGTCTGTTCAAGGATCCTATGAGCAAGCCCACTGTCGACCCTACCTCGAATTCCAAGACCGGCCCGGCCGTGCCGGTCAACTTCCTGCGCCCGATCATCCAGGCGGACCTGGACTCGGGTAAGCACACACAGATCGTCACTCGCTTCCCGCCAGAACCCAACGGCTACCTGCACATCGGCCATGCCAAGTCGATCTGCGTGAATTTCGGCCTGGCCCAGGAGTTCGGCGGCGTCACGCACTTGCGTTTCGACGACACCAACCCGGCCAAGGAAGACCAGGAATACATCGACGCGATCGAAAGTGACGTCAAGTGGCTGGGTTTCCAATGGTCCGGTGAGGTGCGCTACGCCTCGCAATATTTCGACCAGTTGCACGACTGGGCAGTGGAACTGATCAAGGCCGGCAACGCCTACGTGTGCGACCTGACCCCCGAGCAGGCCAAGCAATACCGTGGCAGCCTGACCGAGCCGGGCAAGAACAGCCCGTTCCGTGACCGCAGCGTGGAAGAGAACCTGGACCTGTTCGCCCGCATGCGTGCCGGTGAGTTCCCGGACGGCGCTCGGGTGCTGCGCGCCAAGATCGACATGGCTTCGCCGAACATGAACCTGCGCGACCCGATCATGTACCGCATCCGTCATGCCCATCACCACCAGACCGGCGACAAATGGTGCATCTACCCCAACTATGACTTCACCCACGGCCAGTCGGACGCCATCGAAGGCATCACGCATTCGATCTGCACCCTGGAGTTCGAAAGCCATCGTCCATTGTACGAGTGGTTCCTCGAGCACCTGCCGGTGCCGGCTACCCCGCGCCAGTACGAATTCAGCCGCCTGAACCTGAACTACACCATCACCAGCAAGCGCAAGCTCAAGCAACTGGTGGACGAGAAGCACGTCAACGGCTGGGACGACCCGCGCATGTCGACGCTGTCGGGCTTCCGTCGTCGCGGCTACACGCCCAAGTCGATCCGCAATTTCTGCGAAATGGTCGGCACCAACCGTTCCGACGGCGTGGTGGACTTCGGCATGCTGGAATTCAGCATCCGTGACGATCTCGACCACAGCGCCCCGCGCGCCATGTGCGTGCTGCGTCCGCTGAAAGTCGTGATCACCAACTACCCGGAAGGCCAGGTCGAGAACCTCGAGCTGCCGCGCCACCCGAAAGAAGACATGGGCGTGCGCGTCCTGCCGTTTGCCCGGGAAATCTACATCGACCGTGAAGATTTCATGGAAGAGCCGCCAAAAGGCTACAAGCGCCTGGAGCCTGCCGGTGAAGTGCGCCTGCGTGGCAGCTACGTGATCCGCGCCGACGAGGCCATCAAGGACGCCGACGGCAACATCATCGAACTGCGCTGCTCGTACGATCCCGACACCCTGGGCAAGAACCCGGAAGGTCGCAAGGTCAAGGGCGTGATCCACTGGGTGCCGGCCGCCGCCAGCGTCGAGTGCGAGGTGCGCCTGTACGATCGCCTGTTCCGTTCGCCGAACCCGGAAAAGGCCGAAGACAGCGCCAGCTTCCTGGACAACATCAACCCTGACTCCCTGCAAGTACTCACTGGTTGTCGTGCCGAGCCTTCGCTGGGCAACGCACAGCCGGAAGACCGTTTCCAGTTCGAGCGCGAAGGTTACTTCTGCGCGGATATCAAGGACTCGAAACCCGGTGCTCCGGTATTCAACCGTACCGTGACCTTGCGCGATTCCTGGGGTCAGTGATCAAGTCTTAAGGGAAACCCTGTGCTTACGATCTACAACACGCTCACCAAGAGCAAAGAAGTCTTCAAGCCGCTGGATGGCAACAAGGTCCGCATGTACGTCTGCGGCATGACCGTGTACGACTACTGCCACATCGGTCATGGTCGCAGCATGGTCGCCTTCGACCTGGTAACCCGCTGGCTGCGATTCAGCGGTTATGACCTGACCTACGTGCGCAACATCACCGACATCGAAGACAAGATCATCAACCGTGCCCGCGAAAACGGCGAGCCTTACGATGCGCTGACCGAGCGCATGATCAAGGCCATGCACGAGGATGAGGCGCGCCTCAATATCCTCAAGCCGGACCTGGAGCCCCGTGCCACGGACCACATCCCGGGCATGCTGAGCATGATCCAGACCTTGATCGACAAGGGCTACGCCTACGCACCGGGCAATGGCGACGTGTACTACCGCGTCGCCAAGTTCCTGGGCTACGGCAAGCTGTCGCGCAAGAAGATCGAAGACCTGCGCATCGGCGCGCGTATCGAAGTCGACGAGTCGAAAGAAGACCCGCTGGACTTCGTGCTGTGGAAGGGCGCCAAGCCGGGTGAGCCGAGCTGGGAATCGCCATGGGGCGCCGGGCGTCCGGGCTGGCACATCGAATGCTCGGTCATGTCCACCTGCTGCCTCGGTGAGACTTTCGACATTCATGGCGGCGGCAGCGACCTGGAGTTCCCACACCACGAAAACGAAATCGCCCAGAGCGAAGCAGCCACCGGCAAGACCTACGCCAACGCGTGGATGCATTGCGGCATGATCCGGATCAACGGCGAGAAGATGTCCAAGTCCTTGAACAACTTCTTCACCATCCGCGACGTGCTCGACAAGTACCACCCGGAAGTCGTGCGTTACCTGCTGGTGTCGAGCCACTACCGCAGCGCCATCAACTACTCGGAAGACAACCTCAAGGACGCCAAGGGTGCCCTGGAGCGTTTCTATCACGCGTTGAAGGGCCTGCCGAGCGTGCCGCCTGCCGGAGGCGAAGCCTTCGTGGCGCGTTTCACCGAAGTGATGAACGACGACTTCGGTACGCCGGAAGCCTGCGCGGTGCTGTTCGAGATGGTGCGTGAGATCAACCGCCTGCGTGAGAGTGATCTCAATGCCGCGGCCGGTCTGGCGGCCCGCCTGAAAGAACTGGCCAGCGTGCTGGGTGTGTTGCAGCTCGAAGCCGATGACTTCCTGCAGGCCGGTGCCGAAGGCCGCGTGGACGCCGCCGAGGTTGAGGCGCTGATCGAGGCGCGCCTGACTGCGCGCGCCAACAAGGATTGGGCCGAATCCGACCGCATCCGCGACCAGCTCACCGCCATGGGCGTGGTGTTGGAAGATGGCAAGGGCGGCACGACCTGGCGCCTGGCGGACTGAAATCTTTAAAGCTCGCAATACCCCTGTGGGAGCGGGCTTGCTCGCGATAGCGGAATGTCAGACAACATTGTTGTCGACTGATACACCGCCATCGCGAGCAAGCTCGCTCCCACATTTTTTTGTGGCCAGCCTGGCAATCATTGTTTTATGAGCTAGTACTGTCAGGTCGATTCGACGTTCTCTGGCAGGACTCTTCCATGTTGGCTCATTGGTCTCTCGCGGCAATTCATCTGCTGGCGTTCGCCCTTGGATTCTGGGCGGTGCTGACGCGCGGCACGGCGCTACGACGCCTGGCTGGCGGTGCGGACGCGGTTCGCAGTGTCTTGGTCGCTGACAACCTGTGGGGCCTGTCGGCGCTGGTGTTGTTGGTGACGGGTGGGATGCGGGCGTTTGGCGGGTACGAAAAAGGCACGGATTATTACCTGCACCAACCGCTGTTCCACCTGAAGATGACCTTGCTCCTGCTGATCCTGTTACTTGAGATCGTGCCAATGATCGCCCTGGTCAAATGGCGGATGGCGCTGGGCAAAGGGGCTGCGATCGATCCTTCGAAAGCCGGCCGGTTTGCACGAATCAGCCACATCGAAGCCTTGCTGCTGATCTTGATGATGATCGCCGCCACGGGCATGGCGCGTGGCGTGAGCCTGGGTTGAACAGCCGCGAATGCCCGCTTCGTCATCATTAAAACGAAACGTCTGACAGCCATGCTAAGCGCCATGCCATTAGTATCGGTTCAACGGACTGGACGAAAAAAGGTGGGGAGGGGTGAGGCACGGTCGACCAGAATCTTTAGCCAGCCATTGCGGCGATGCAAACGGGCTGGCTACGGACTGCAGCAAGGCTCAGGGCGTTTGCGGCTTGTCGGGGGCAGTGAGGCCCGCCTGAATACGCTGGTAAATCTCTTCGCGATGCACCGCAACGTTTTTCGGGGCGTTGATGCCGATCCGGACCTGTTGGCCGCTAACGCCCAGAATGGTGATCGTGATGTCGTCACCAATGTTTATGCTTTCACCGACTTTGCGGGTGAGTATCAGCATGGTGTTCTCCTTGATTGCTTTATAGGGCACCTGATTCAGACAGTGCAGATGTCGGTACTGCTTATAGATTAGTGCTAAGTGTCACAATGTGGGTGCCTCTTTCTGACGTACAGATGCAGCATTAATTCCCAGGGTGCGACTATACAGAGACGCCGGGCAGGATTCTCGTGTTTTGAGCACTGTTTGCGGCGATCTTGAGGGGCGCGGGTGCTAAAATCCGTGTCTCATGTCTTCCGAGGGAAACGTTTGTGCGCAAATTGGCTTGGGTTATCGCGGTATTGGTGCTGGCAGGATGCGGTGAGGGGCGTGACGTCGAAGCACCGAAGCCCAAACCCGTAGCGACCTCCGCACCGGCCGCCGCTGCCGCGCCGCAGTGGGCCGTCGAGGTTCGTGGCGAGACGCCGCAAGCAGTCAGCGACCTGACCGGTTGGCTCATCGAACACAGCTTCATGTCGAACGTGGTGCGGGAAAACGGCAAGGAGCGCGTCCTGGTCGGTCCTTTCAGCTCCAAGGCTGAGGCCGAAACCAAGCAGGAGCAGGTGACGGCTGCCCTGGTCCGGGCGAAAAAACGCAACATCGAGACGTTGGTGGTGGATTACCCGACGGCCCTGTAATCGGGCAGCATAAACAAGTCAGTCAAGCCACAAAACCTGTGGGAGCGAGCTTGCTCGCGATAGCGGTGGATCAGCCAATGTTGATGTTGACTGACATGCCCCTATCGCGAGCAAGCTCGCTCCCACAGTTTCATAAATGCCAGGTCAGCCGCAGGCCTTCATATTCACCGGCCCCACGAACTCGTTGCCACGGCCCATGACGCACGCCACGCTCTGGTTGCGCTGACGCTCCCAGCTTTCGACCGGGTAGGTCTTGTCCCAAGCTTCATACAAGCGCCGGTCCTGTTTCGAGAGGCGCAGGCCATATTGCTTGCTCATGTAGAAATAGGTCCGGGCGATCATGCCCCGGATAGAAGGGCGGGGCATGACCTTCTTGGCCTTGAAGTCCACTTGGGTCAGGCATGAGCCGTATTGGCCCTTTTGTTCCGGCAACCAGCCGAAACTGAAATTGCTGCGATCGCCATTCACTTCCCCGATGCTCGGCACCAGGTTGTGCAGGTCGGCCTCGGCCCGCTGATAAACCGGATCATGGCGCGTGCAATTCTTGCGACCGCCTTGCTGCCAGCATTGACGCTGATGGCCGATCTGCCACGCCGGGACAATATGTTCCCACTCGATGCGAGCGGCGCGGCTGGCATTCTTGCGCGGTACATAACCGCAGGCGGCCAGGTTCACGCGATTGCCGGTGTATTTGCAGCCACAGTAGAACTCGGTGGATTGTGGTGCGTAGAGTTTCCAGGCGACTTTCTTGGCTTCGTTGAAGGTGCGCGGAGCACCGGCCTGCGCGCCGATGGCGATAAACACAAGCAAAAATGCTAAACAGCGAACACTCATCAGATTCAATCTTCCTTCGGCACAACCCAGAAAACCTGCACACCACCATCGTCGCGATAGGCGAGGGTCACGTTGTCGTTCTCGTCGATTTCTTCCAGCAGGCGCTCCCACTCGTCCACCGGCTCGTCGGGAAGGCGGAAGATCAGGGCTGCCTTGGCTTTTTGCGCGGTGGGGGCGTTGATGATTTTCGAGACCCGCAGGCCGAGTCGTGTATAGGAATCTAAGGGGGTAGTTGCAGCAGAGGGCGTGGCCACAGGATTATCCTTATTAAGCTGTACGTGCGTACAGTATTTAACCGTAGGCAATTACGCAACTGCTTAAAATTCAAGAAAATCGTCTGACAGCACTTTTTTCATTTTGGTGTAGGAGAAAGGAATGTTTATTGGATGGCATCAACGGGTGGATCAACCGCTCTGGCCGGTGAAAGATTTGCGCGAGGGCTAAAGAAATTGTTTCAGCGGACGATGTCCTGCGTAGGAATCCCATCCATGGAGTTTTGTCATGTCATTTTCAGTCGGCTTTCCCAACGCGGCGGCCGTGACCATCGGCGGTCAGTCCGCAGCCACCCTGAAGGCCTTGAACGAGGCGAGTACCGAGGCCGCCGATGAGGCCTTGGGCGAGACGCAAACGCCCGGCAAGGTCCGTACGGGGACCGGCGCGCAAGCGGCCGATCAGGCACAAGAGGGCGGCAGCACCCAGAGCATTGCCGTCCAGGTATTGCTCAAGCGGATGCAAGAGCTTCAGCAACAGCTCAGGGAGCAGCAGCAACAACTGGCTGCTGCACAGGCGCAGGCCTACCCAACCCCGGAAGCCAAGAGCTCGGCAGTCATGGCGATCCAGGGCCAGATCGCCGACACCAGTGGCGCGTTGCTGGAGGTCACCGGCCATTTGGTCACGGAGCTGGCAAAGGGCGCCAGTTCGGGTACGGTAGTCAATACAACAGCCTGAGTTGCGACGTTGCGGATGAAACCGCAACGTTGACAAATCCCTGAACCCTTACCATAGTTCACTTCACGCAAACGTTTGCGCGGCGTTCCGTGCATTGATTTGCTCACAATAATCATAAGATCGGAGTGAACCCATGAAGTTGCCATTCGCTGGACGCCTTCTCGCTGTTGCCATGCTCGCGGCCGCATCCGCTGCGCTGCCTATCTCCTCGGCATTCGCCCAGACCGCAGAAAAACCCAAGGTCGCCCTGGTCATGAAATCCCTGGCCAACGAGTTCTTCCTGACCATGGAAGACGGCGCCAAGGCGTATCAGAAGGAACACTCCGCCGATTTCGACCTGATCTCCAACGGGATCAAGGATGAAACCGACACCGCCAACCAGATCCGCATCGTCGAGCAGATGATCGTGTCCAAGGTCGATGCGCTGATCATCGCGCCAGCGGATTCCAAGGCCATGGTGCCGGTGATCAAGAAAGCCGTCGACGCTGGCATCACAGTCATCAACATCGATAACCAACTTGATCCAGCCGTGGTCAAGAGCAAGAACATCACCGTGCCGTTCGTAGGTCCGGACAACCGCAAAGGGGCGCGCCTGGTGGGCGAGTACCTGGCCAAGCAGCTCAAGGCCGGTGACGAAGTCGGCATCATCGAAGGCGTATCCACCACCACCAATGCTCAGGCACGCACCGCAGGCTTCAAGGATGCGATGGAGGCGGCGCAGGTCAAGGTCGTTTCCCTGCAATCGGGTGACTGGGAAATCAACAAGGGCAACCAGGTTGCCGCGTCGATGCTCAGCGAATACCCGAACATCAAGGCACTGCTGGCCGGTAACGACAGCATGGCGGTCGGCGCTGTATCGGCCGTGCGCGCGGCGGGCAAGGCGGGCAAGGTGCAGGTAGTCGGCTACGACAACATCAATGCCATCAAGCCGATGCTCAAGGACGGTCGTGTCCTGGCGACGGCCGACCAGTTCGCCGCCAAGCAGGCCGTGTTCGGCATCGAGACGGCGCTGAAGATCCTCAAGGGCGAAAAAGTCGACAGCGGTACCAACGGCGTTATCGAAACTCCAGTCGAGCTGGTGACCAAGTAGTAATCCTGGCGACACAACGGTGCTCGCCCATCCGGGCGAGCGCATTGGAGAGTTTGTTATGTCCGTTCGCGACCCGAACGCTGTCCTGTGCGTCAGCGGTATCGGCAAGACCTATGCCCAACCGGTACTGACCGACATCAACCTGACGTTGATGCGCGGTGAAGTGCTGGCGTTGACCGGCGAAAATGGCGCCGGCAAAAGCACCTTGTCCAAGATCATCGGCGGGTTGGTGACGCCGACGACCGGGCAGATGCAATTTCAAGGTCAGGATTATCGCCCTGGCAGCCGGACCCAGGCTGAAGAGCTGGGCGTGCGCATGGTGATGCAGGAACTCAACCTGCTGCCGACCCTTTCCGTGGCCGAAAACCTGTTTCTCGACAACCTGCCCAACCACGGCGGCTGGATCAGTCGCAAGCAATTGCGCAAGGCGGCCATCGAGGCCATGGCCCAGGTAGGGCTCGATGCAATCGATCCCGACACGCTGGTCGGCGAACTGGGGATCGGTCACCAGCAAATGGTCGAGATCGCCCGTAACCTGATCGGCGACTGCCATGTGCTGATTCTCGATGAGCCAACGGCGATGCTGACGGCCCGCGAAGTCGAAATGCTCTTTGAGCAGATCACTCGCCTGCAGGCGCGTGGCGTGTCGATCATCTACATTTCCCATCGCCTCGAAGAACTGGCGCGGGTCGCCCAGCGCATTGCCGTGCTGCGTGATGGCAACCTGGTCTGCGTCGAGCCGATGGCCAACTACAACAGCGAAGAACTGGTGACCCTGATGGTCGGCCGGGAGCTGGGCGAGCATATCGACCTGGGTCCACGCCAGATCGGCGCGCCGGCGCTGACCGTTAAAGGCCTGACACGCTCCGACAAGGTCCGTGATGTGTCCTTTGAAGTGCGCAGTGGCGAGATCTTTGGTATCTCCGGCCTGATCGGGGCAGGGCGCACCGAGCTGTTGCGGCTGATCTTCGGTGCCGATACCGCTGACAGTGGCACGGTGGCGCTGGGTTCGCCGGCCCAGGTCGTGAGCATTCGCTCCCCGTCCGATGCGGTGGCCCATGGCATCGCGTTGATCACCGAAGACCGCAAGGGCGAAGGCCTGCTGCTGACCCAATCCATCGCCGCCAACATTGCCCTGGGCAACATGCCGGAGATTTCCAGCGCCGGCCTGGTCAATGGCGATGCTGAACTGGCCTTGGCACAGCGGCAGGTCGACGCCATGCGCATCCGCAGTTCGAGCCCGACCCAGTTGGTGTCCGAGTTGTCGGGCGGCAACCAGCAGAAAGTGGTGATCGGGCGTTGGCTCGAACGCGATTGCGCGGTCATGTTGTTCGACGAGCCGACCCGAGGCATCGACGTGGGTGCCAAATTCGACATTTATGCGCTGCTCGGCGAGCTGACGCGCCAGGGCAAGGCGCTGGTCGTGGTGTCCAGTGACCTGCGGGAACTGATGTTGATCTGTGACCGAATCGGCGTGCTGTCCGCCGGACGCCTGATCGACACCTTCGAGCGCGACAGCTGGACCCAGGATGACTTGCTTGCCGCCGCATTCGCCGGCTACCAGAAACGTGATGCGTTGCTCAACGAAGCAGCGCCTAGGGATCTTTCATGAAAACCGCATCTGCCGTCGGCAAAACGAGTGGCAACTTCTATGGTCTCGGGACCTACCTGGGCCTGGCTGGCGCGCTGCTGGCCATGGTCGCGCTGTTCTCGGCCCTGAGCAGCCACTTCCTGTCCTATGACACCTTCAGTACCTTGGCCAACCAGATTCCGGACCTCATGGTGCTGGCCGTCGGCATGACGTTCATCCTGATCATCGGAGGCATCGACCTGTCGGTGGGGTCGGTGCTGGCGCTCGCGGCCTCGACGGTCAGCGTGGCCGTGCTCGGCTGGGGCTGGAGCGTCTGGCCCTCGGCCTTGCTCGGCATGGCCGTGGCGGCGCTGGCGGGAACGGTCACCGGTTCGATCACCGTGGCGTGGCGGATTCCATCGTTCATCGTCTCCCTCGGCGTGCTGGAAATGGCCCGGGGCCTGGCGTACCAAATGACCGGCTCCCGGACTGCCTACATCGGCGATTCATTCGCCTGGCTGTCCAACCCCATCGCCTTTGGTATCTCACCTTCGTTCATCATCGCCTTGCTGGTGATCTTCATTGCCCAGGCAGTGCTGACCCGTACCGTGTTCGGCCGCTACCTGATCGGCATCGGCACCAATGAAGAGGCCGTGCGCCTGGCGGGTATCAATCCAAAACCCTACAAGATCCTGGTGTTCAGCCTGATGGGCTTGCTGGCCGGTGTGGCCGCGCTGTTCCAGATTTCGCGCCTGGAGGCGGCGGACCCGAACGCCGGTTCAGGGCTCGAACTGCAGGTCATCGCCGCCGTGGTCATCGGCGGCACCAGCCTGATGGGCGGGCGAGGTTCGGTGATCAGCACCTTCTTTGGCGTGCTGATCATCTCCGTACTGGCGGCGGGCCTGGCGCAAATCGGCGCTACTGAGCCGACCAAGCGCATCATTACCGGTGCGGTGATCGTGGTGGCGGTCGTGCTCGATACCTATCGCAGCCAGCGCGCCAGCCGGCGGGCTTGAGCCATGGCGACGATCAAGGATGTAGCGGCGCTCGCGGGGATTTCCTACACCACTGTGTCCCACGTGGTGAACAAGACGCGGCCGGTCAGCGAAGAAGTGCGGCTCAAGGTCGAGGCGGCCATCGAGCGCCTGGATTACGTGCCCAGCGCCGTGGCCCGGTCGCTCAAGGCCAAGACCACCGCGACCATCGGCCTGCTGGTGCCCAACAGCCTCAACCCTTACTTTGCCGAGTTGGCCCGGGGCATCGAGGATTACTGTGAGCGCAATGGCTATTGCGTGATCCTGTGCAATTCCGACGACAACCCGGACAAGCAACGCAGCTACCTGCGGGTGCTGCTGGAAAAACGCATCGACGGCCTGATTTTCGCGTCCGCCGGCGGTGATGTCGGCCTGGCCGAGGGGCTGTCCAACGTGCGCACGCCCATGGTGATCGTCGACCGCGGGCTCGACGGCGTCGACGCCGACCTGGTGCGCATCGATCATGAATACGGCGCGTACCTGGCGACCCGGCACTTGCTCGAGCTGGGTCACCACGATATCGCCTTCATTGGCGGCCCGGCCGATACCAGCGTGGCGCAAATGCGTCTGGCCGGTTATTGCCGAGCGTTGAAAGAGGCTGGGATCGAGCTGCCTGTCGAACGCATGCTCGAGAGCGATTTCACCAGCACCGGCGGCTACCGCGCCGCGGCGCAACTGCTTGAACAGATGCCGCCGAGCGCGATTTTTGCAGCCAACGACATGATTGGCATCGGTGTACTGCGCGCTGCCGCTGAACGCAACGTGCGCGTGCCCAGCGAACTGTCGGTCATCGGTTTCGATGACATCCAGATGAGCCGTTATGTCTACCCGGCGTTGACCACGGTCGGGCAGTCGATCCTGCAGCTCGGCGAGATGGCGGCCGAAGTGCTGCTGCGACGAATTGCGACGCCGGGCCTTGCCATCGAACAGCGGATCGTGACGCCGAGTATTGTCCTGCGAGAGTCGACTGCGCCGCTGTCCGGTACATTCGCCCAATACCGCTGAACCGAATTGATGAGTAGAGATGTATGCCAGCAAAAGTAGTGGTAATAGGCAGCCTGAACATGGACCTGGTGACCCGGGCGCCACGTCTGCCGCGTGGTGGTGAAACACTGATCGGCGAGTCGTTCTCCACCATCCCGGGCGGCAAGGGTGCCAACCAGGCGGTGGCCGTCGCGCGCCTGGGGGCGCAGGTATCGATGGTCGGTTGCGTGGGCAATGATGCCTACGGCGAACAATTGCGTAACGGGCTATTGGCCGAGGGCATCGACTGCCAGGCGGTCAGCGTGGTGGAGGGGGCCAGCGGCGTGGCGCTGATCGTCGTCGACGACAACAGCCAGAATGCGATCGTTATCGTCGCCGGTGCCAACGGTGCGCTCACCGCCGAGGTCCTGGACGGTGTCGATGAAGTGCTGCAAAGCGCCGATGTCGTCATCTGCCAGCTCGAAGTGCCGGATGCCACCGTCGGCCACGCCCTCAAGCGCGCTCGAGAGTTGGGCAAGATCGTCATCCTCAACCCGGCGCCAGCCTCTCGGACGTTGCCCGCCGACTGGTACGCCTGCATCGACTACCTGATTCCCAATGAAAGCGAAGCAGCGGTCTTGAGCGAACTGGCGGTGGACTCCCTGGAAACCGCCGAAGCCGCCGCGGCGCATCTGATCGCCGCCGGCGCCGGCAAGGTGATCGTGACCCTGGGTGCCCAGGGCTTGCTGTTTGCCAACGGTGCCAGCTTCGAACACTTCCCGGCCCCGCGGGTCAAGGCGGTGGACACCACGGCGGCCGGAGACACCTTTGTCGGCGGCTTCGCGGCAGCCCTGGCCAGCGGCAAGAGCGAGGTCGACGCGATTCGTTTCGGCCAGGCCGCCGCCGCGCTGTCGGTCACCCGCGCGGGCGCGCAGCCTTCAATCCCCACGTTGCTGGAAGTACAGGCTTTCAAATCATGAAAAAGACGCCGTTGTTGAATGTGGCACTGTCACGACTGATCGCTTCCCTGGGCCATGGCGACAAGGTGGTCATCGGCGATGCCGGCCTGCCCGTGCCGCCCCAGGTCGAATTGATCGACCTGGCCCTGACCCATGGCATTCCTGACTTTGTCAGCACCTTGAAGGTGGTGCTCAGCGAAATGCAGGTAGAAAGCCATGTCCTGGCCGAGGAGATCCTCGAAAAACAACCGTCGGCGCTGACGACCCTGGAGACACTGCATGCCGAGGGTGCGCTGGGCGAGCGGGCGCTGGTCAGCCATGAACAATTCAAGATCATCAGCCGACAGGCGCGGGCGATCATTCGCACAGGCGAGTGCTCTCCGTACTGCAATATCGTGCTCGTCGCTGGAGTGACGTTCTAACCCTATCCAACCCTGCACAAGGAGTGCGCCATGCACCGCTATGCTCAGAAAATGCATCAACTGATCCGGAGTCTGCTGCTTTTGTCATTGATCACCGCTACGAGCGCCCAGGCGGCGGAAAAAATCGACCTGATCATCGACACCGATCCAGGGGCCGATGACGTGGTGGCGCTGTTGTTCGCCCTGGCGTCGCCCGAGGAGCTGCATATCCGTGCGCTGACCACCGTCGCCGGCAATGTGCGCCTGGACAAGACCTCTCGCAACGCTCGCCTGGCCCGGGAATGGGCGGGGCGCGAAGACGTGCCGGTGTATGCCGGTGCGCCGAAACCGCTGATGCGCACGCCGATCTACGCGGAAAACATCCATGGCAAGGAAGGCCTGTCGGGTGTCACCGTGCACGAGCCGAAGAAGGGGTTGGCCCAAGGCAATGCCGTCAACTACCTGATCGACACCCTCAAGGCGGCCAAGCCCCACAGCATCACCATTGCCATGCTTGGCCCGCAGACCAACCTGGCCCTGGCGTTGGTGCAGGAGCCCGACATCGTCCAGGGCATCAAGGAAGTGGTGATCATGGGCGGTGCGCATTTTAACGGCGGCAATATCACGCCGGTGGCTGAATTCAATCTGTTCGCCGACCCGCAGGCGGCCGAGGTCGTGGCCAAGAGCGGCGTGAAGCTCACGTACCTGCCGCTGGACGTGACCCACAAGATCCTCACCAGCGAAGCGCGCCTCAAGCAGATCGCGGCGTTGAACAACAATGCCAGCAAGCTGGTGGGCGATATCCTTAACGAATACGTCAAGGGCGACATGGAGCACTACGGCATGACGGGCGGGCCGGTGCATGACGCGACGGTGATTGCCTATCTGCTCAAGCCGCAGTTGTTCACTGGTCGTTCGGTCAATGTCGTCGTGGACAGTCGCGAGGGCCCGACGTTCGGGCAGACCATCGTCGACTGGTACGACGGCCTGAAAGCGCCGAAGAACGCGTTCTGGGTGGAAAACGGTGATGCCCAAGGCTTCTTCGACCTGCTGACCGAGCGCCTGGCGCGCCTCAAGTAACCTGCCTGGCTGTGCCCCCGCAGGTTGGGCCTGCGGGCGTGAGCATCAGTCCACGACGTTGACGGCACTCGGGTAGCGTTCGAATGCCTGCCGGATGAAGTTGCGGGCGACGTCCGTCCCCAGTTCCTTCACCAGCAATTCTATGCCGATGATTGCCAGTTCCTCGGGGCTGCTCGGGCTATAGGAACTGTGGCCCTCCGACCATTTGGCATTGATGTTGGCTTCGATGCTGACGGTGCTCATGGTAGGGCTCGCGAGTTGGAGGACTGTAGGTGAAGTTAAGCATTTTTGCCCCCGGTTTGGCACTGCGACTTAGGCATTGGAGGAGGGCTGTGCGACACTCTTTTTTTTGTTTTTGAAGGAGCCCCGCCGTGCAGATCGATTTGAACGCTCCGGATGGCCTGACCCTCGATGCGGTTCGTCAATTGCTGGCTTCGGCCAGCGATGACGAGCATACCCAGCTGCGCGTGACCAAGGGCGGTATCGCCTATTTGTCCTCGGGTGTGGTCGGTGGTGCGGACATCGATGGTTTGCTGTTTCGGCTCGAGACTTGGGCGAAGGGTTCGGGCTACGTCGGACGGGTCGCGGCCAGCGACGAGGTCTGGGTCATGCAGATCTACAATGCATTGAAGGAAAACTGGCCCAATCCTCCGTTTGATTACATCGACGTTTATTGAGCGGTGTTCATATCCAGTCACGATTCATGTCTGAACAGCGCTGGCGGCTCAGGCAAACTGCCGGTTTTCCGGATGAACCAGGCCGACGGCTGTAGTGTTGAAACCAAGCGCTATTTGGGTTGTCGCACGCTCTCTGTTTATTTATCGAAAAAAGGAGGCTTCATGCCTTGGAAGCTCGCGTCATTGAGTACTCTGTTGGCTGCCGTGGTCTTGAGCGGTTGCAGCAGCACCTCGGAATCGACCCCCGAACCCGTGGCGACCGAGACCGGTCATAGCCGCTGCGAAGCAAAGGGCGCCGAGTTCGCCATTGGCAAGCAGGCCTCGCCGCAGTTGCTGGAGCAGGCCCGTACCCGTGCCGGTGCGCAGAATGCGCGGATCCTCAGACCCAACGACATGGTGACGCTTGAGTACCGCTCCGATCGCCTGAACCTCAATACCGATGCCAACCTGGTGGTCAACCGGGTGAACTGCGGCTGACTGGCGGTTTTCAATCGCCCATAAAAAACCCCGTCACATGGACGGGGTTTTTTAGTGCGCGGAGAAATTACTCAGCGCGAACTTGTGCAGCTTGCATACCCTTTTGGCCTTTCTCAGCCACGAAGGAAACGGTCTGGCCTTCTTTCAGGCTTTTGAAACCGTCGCTTTCGATAGCTTTGAAGTGTACGAACAGGTCGTCACCGCCACCTTGAGGAGTGATGAAGCCGAAGCCTTTTTCATCGTTGAACCATTTAACGGTGCCGGTTTGGCGATTAGACATGGTGTATCTCCAAGAAACATATATTTTCAGTGTACTGTGCTGCTCAGGCCAACTGGGCACACCCGGGTATCATAGTCGAAATGTTCGATTTGGGACCCCCCCAGACGCGCTGTTTGCCAATCAGTCGTGTTTACTTTACCGCCTTTACCCGCTGAAAGGCCCGGTTTTAAAGGCTTTGAGCCGAAAGTAAAGACGATAAAAAAAGCTGTAAAACCTGAATAAATCGTTCGAAATAGCCTGAAATCAGTGTTTTTCAACCCTGTCGGGCCTGTTCAGAAAGCCTGTTTTCTTACTTTTTCGCCTTGTCATCGGCCTTGCATTTTGCGATCTGCCCCAGGGCCTTTTGCTGCAGCTCCGGGGTGGCCTTGTTGTCCATCAAGGCCTGGATGTCCGAGGCCGGGTAGGACTTGATCGCATCGGCGCCACAGGCGCAATGGGACTTGGCCGCGGCCGCGCCGATCTGGGGCGTTGCGGCTTGCGTGCATTGGGCCATGTATTTTTCGCGCTCGCCCTTGGGCCAGTCGGCATGGGCGGTCAGTGGAAGCAGCAGGACGAGGGGGGCGACTACTGCGAACAAGGTGTTCAGACGCATGCGAAGGTGCTCCTTTCGGGTCGATGTCTTGATATCTGAGGCGTTGCGCTCGATTCAGTTCAGCACTCTGGCATAAAAACCGTGTATTTACGCCTGCTTCAATTCCCGCACGGCGATGACCGTTCATCTGTGCTAGCATGCCGGGCTCGGGTATTTCCAGGCTGCGGATGACAACTCGTCCCGGTGGCAAATGTCCGAATAACCCTGATTTGAATCCCAGTCACTCTGGTTCGGTTTCCCCGGTTGGCCGCAAGGCTCCTGCCGCTGTAAGGCAGGCGTTCGTCATTGAATGGCCTGGACTGGATCTTGTACTGGCTCATCCCAACCCACGTGACCTTTGGTAGGGGTCACCACTAGGAGAGGAGGCGCCATGCCAACTATTACTCTTCCCGACGGCAGTCAACGTTCATTCGATCACCCGGTTTCCGTAGCCGAGGTCGCCGCATCCATCGGTGCCGGCCTGGCCAAGGCCACCCTGGCCGGCAAGGTCAACGGCAAGCTGGTCGACGCCAGTGACGTCATCGACGGCGACTCCACGCTGCAAATCATCACGCCAAAGGATGAAGAGGGGCTGGAGATCATTCGCCACTCTTGTGCGCACCTGGTCGGCCACGCGGTCAAGCAGCTGTACCCGAGCGCGAAGATGGTCATCGGGCCGGTCATCGACGAAGGCTTCTATTACGACATCGCCTTCGAGCGTCCTTTCACGCCGGAAGACATGGCGGCCATCGAACAGCGCATGCAGCAGCTGATCGAGAAAGATTACGACGTCATCAAGAAAGTCACCCCGCGTGCCGAAGTCATCGAAGTCTTCAAGGCCCGTGGCGAGGACTACAAGCTGCGTCTGGTGGAAGACATGCCGGACGAGCAGGCCATGGGCCTGTACTACCACGAAGAATACGTCGACATGTGCCGTGGCCCGCACGTGCCGAACACGCGCTTCCTGAAATCCTTCAAGCTGACCAAGCTGTCCGGCGCCTACTGGCGTGGCGATGCGAAGAACGAGCAGTTGCAGCGCGTCTATGGCACCGCCTGGGCGGACAAGAAGCAACTGGCGGCCTACATCCAGCGCATTGAAGAAGCCGAGAAGCGCGATCACCGCAAGATCGGCAAGCGCCTGGGCCTGTTCCATACCCAGGAAGAATCCCCGGGCATGGTGTTCTGGCACCCGAACGGCTGGACCCTGTACCAGGTACTCGAGCAGTACATGCGCCAGGTCCAGCGTGAGAACGGCTATCTGGAAATCAAGACGCCGCAAGTGGTGGACCGTAGCCTGTGGGAGAAATCCGGGCACTGGGCCAACTACGCCGACAACATGTTCACCACCCAGTCGGAAAATCGCGACTACGCCATCAAGCCGATGAACTGCCCCTGCCACGTGCAGGTGTTCAACCAGGGCTTGAAAAGCTACCGCGAGCTGCCGATGCGCCTGGCCGAGTTCGGTGCCTGCCACCGCAACGAGCCATCGGGTGCGCTGCACGGCATCATGCGCGTGCGTGCATTTACCCAGGACGATGCCCACATCTTCTGCACCGAAGAGCAGATGCAGGCTGAATCCGCCGCTTTCATCAAGCTGACCATGGACGTCTATCGGGATTTCGGCTTCACCGAAGTCGAAATGAAGCTGTCCACTCGTCCGGAAAAACGCGTCGGCTCCGACGAGCTGTGGGATCGCGCTGAAGCAGCCTTGGCCGCCGCCCTTGATAGTGCGGGCCTTGCGTACGACCTGCAGCCGGGTGAGGGGGCGTTCTACGGTCCGAAAATCGAATTCTCGCTGAAAGATTGCCTCGGTCGTGTGTGGCAGTGTGGTACCTTGCAGCTCGATTTCAACCTGCCGATCCGTCTGGGCGCTGAATATGTGTCCGAAGACAACAGCCGCAAGCACCCGGTCATGCTTCACCGCGCGATCCTCGGTTCGTTCGAGCGTTTCGTCGGGATTCTGATCGAACACTACGAGGGCGCGTTCCCTGCGTGGCTGGCGCCGACCCAGGCAGTGATCATGAATATCACTGATAAACAGGCAGATTTTGCCGCCGAAGTCGAAAAAACTCTCAATCAAAGCGGATTTCGTGCCAAGTCCGACTTGAGAAATGAAAAGATCGGCTTTAAAATCCGCGAGCATACTTTGCTCAAGGTTCCCTTTCTCTTGGTTATTGGAGATCGGGAGGTCGAGATGCAGACTGTCGCTGTGCGTACTCGTGAAGGTGCTGACCTGGGCTCGATGCCCGTCGCCGAATTCGCTGAGTTTCTCGCGCAAGCGGTTTCCCGGCGTGGTCGCCCAGATTTGGAGTAATTATTATTAAGCGTGAAATGAGACAAGATAAACGAGCTGCACCGAAAGCCCCGATCAACGAGAATATCTCGGCACGCGAGGTTCGGTTAATTGGCGCTGACGGCGAGCAGATTGGCATCGTCTCGATTGATGAAGCGCTTCGTATTGCTGAAGAAGCCAAGCTTGATCTGGTAGAAATTTCCGCAGACGCAGTCCCACCGGTTTGCCGGGTGATGGACTACGGCAAGTCGATCTTCGAGAAGAAGAAGCAGATTGCCGCGGCGAAGAAAAACCAGAAGCAGATTCAGGTAAAAGAAATCAAGTTTCGTCCAGGGACGGAGGAAGGGGATTACCAGGTAAAACTGCGCAACCTGGTACGTTTCCTGAGTGACGGGGACAGGGCCAAGGTATCCTTGCGATTCCGCGGCCGTGAGATGGCCCACCAGGAGCTGGGGATGGAACTCCTCAAGCGGGTTGAACAAGACCTGCTCGAGTACGGTTCGGTCGAACAGCATCCTAAGATGGAAGGACGCCAGCTGATCATGGTCATCGCCCCGAAAAAGAAGAAGTAATCACCAGGGCACGGCAGGCCTTGCGATTATGTTTATCAACTGAATGCGGAGTATCCGAACATGCCAAAGATGAAGACCAAAAGTGGTGCTGCTAAGCGGTTTCTGAAAACTGCTAACGGTATCAAGCACAAGCACGCTTTCAAGAGCCACATCCTGACCAAAATGTCGACCAAGCGTAAGCGTCAACTGCGCGGTAGCAGCTTGCTGCATCCGTCTGACGTGGCAAAAGTCGAGCGCATGTTGCGCCTTCGTTAATTTTTGGATCAAGAATAGAGGAAGTAACTCATGGCTCGTGTAAAGCGTGGCGTCATTGCCCGTAAGCGTCACAAGAAAATTCTGAAACTTGCTAAAGGCTACTACGGCGCGCGTTCCCGCGTATTCCGTGTTGCCAAGCAAGCGGTAATCAAGGCAGGCCAATACGCCTACCGTGACCGTCGTCAGAAAAAACGTCAGTTCCGCGCTCTGTGGATCGCTCGTATCAATGCTGGTGCTCGTGTTAACGGTCTGTCCTACAGCCGTTTCATCGCTGGCCTGAAAAAAGCGTCCATCGAGATCGACCGTAAGGTTCTGGCTGATCTGGCAGTGAACGAAAAAGCGGCGTTTGCTGCGATTGTCGAGAAAGCTAAAGCCACCTTGGCTTAAGTACCCCCGGCAGTCACCTGGGGCCACCTCTGTGGGCCCAGGTGTCAAACGTCATAAATAGGGGAAGAGCCTTAAAGCTCTTCCCCTATTTCGTATCTGGAGTCTGTACATGGAAAACCTGGACGCGCTGGTCGCTCAAGCACTAGAGGCTGTGCAAAGCGCTGAAGATATCAATGCCCTGGAGCAAATCCGGGTTCACTACCTTGGCAAGAAGGGCGAGTTGACTCAGGTGATGAAGACCCTGGGGAACCTGCCAGCCGAAGAGCGTCCGCAGGTCGGTGCGCTGATCAACGTTGCCAAGGAGCGTGTCACAGAGGTCCTCAATGCGCGCAAGGCGTTGTTCGAGGAGGCGGATCTGGCCGCCAAGCTCGCCGCCGAGTCCATCGACGTGACCCTGCCTGGCCGTGGCCAGACTTCCGGTGGCCTGCATCCGGTAACCCGGACGCTGGAACGCATCGAGCAGTTCTTCACCCACATCGGCTACGGCATTGCCGAAGGCCCTGAGGTCGAAGACGACTACCACAACTTCGAAGCGCTCAACATCCCAGGCCATCACCCGGCCCGGTCGATGCATGACACCTTCTATTTCAACGCGAACATGCTGTTGCGCACCCATACCTCGCCGGTACAGGTCCGCACCATGGAATCGCAACAGCCGCCGATCCGCATCGTCTGCCCAGGCCGTGTGTATCGCAGCGACTCCGATATCACCCACTCGCCGATGTTCCACCAGGTCGAAGGCCTGCTGGTTGATCGCGACATCAATTTCGCCGACCTGAAAGGAACGATCGAAGAGTTCCTGCGGGTGTTCTTCGAAAAAGAACTGGCCGTGCGTTTCCGCCCTTCGTACTTCCCGTTCACCGAGCCATCGGCTGAAGTCGACATGGAATGCGTGATGTGCAGCGGTAAAGGCTGCCGCGTCTGCAAGCAGACGGGCTGGCTGGAAGTCATGGGCTGCGGCATGGTTCATCCGAACGTGCTGCGCATGTCCGGGATCGATCCGGAAGAGTTCTCCGGCTTTGCTTTCGGCATGGGCGTCGAACGCCTGGCCATGCTGCGTTACGGTGTGAATGACTTGCGCCTGTTCTTCGACAACGACTTGCGATTCCTTGCGCAATTTCGCTAGGTCGCAGTTGGTAACGAATCTATTAGGAGAGCAGGATGAAATTCAGTGAACAATGGCTGCGCGGCTGGGTAAGCCCGCAGGTAAGTCGGGACGAGCTGGTTGCTCGCCTGTCGATGGCCGGCCTTGAGGTCGATAGCGTCACGCCGGCCGCCGGTGATTTCAGCGGTGTGGTCGTGGGCGAGGTGCTGGGCACCGAGCAACATCCGGACGCTGACAAGCTGCGGGTTTGTCAGGTCAGCAATGGCGCGGAAACCTTCCAGGTGGTCTGCGGCGCGCCCAACGTGCGCCCGGGCCTGAAGATTCCGTTCGCCATGATCGGTGCCGAACTGCCGGGCGACTTCAAGATCAAGAAAGCCAAGCTGCGCGGCGTCGAGTCCAACGGCATGTTGTGCTCCCAGGCCGAGCTGCAGATCGGCGAAGGCAATGATGGCCTGATGGAACTGCCGGCAGATGCGCCGGTTGGCCAGGACATCCGTGAATACCTGGGCCTGGACGATGCGAGCATCGAGGTCGACCTGACACCAAACCGTGGCGACTGCCTGTCCCTGGCCGGCCTGGCCCGTGAAGTCGGCGCGTTGTACGCCGCTCCAGTGACGCGTCCGGTGGTCGCGAGCGTGCCGGCCGTGCACGACGAAGTGCGTTCGATTGAAGTCCTGGCGCCGGCCGCATGCCCTCGTTACCTGGGCCGTGTGATCCGTAACGTCGACCTGTCCAAGCCCACGCCGCTGTGGATGGTCGAGCGCCTGCGTCGCGCCGACGTGCGCAGCATCGACGCCGCCGTCGACATCACCAACTATGTGATGCTGGAGTTGGGTCAGCCGCTGCACGCGTTCGATCTCGCCGAAATCAACGGCGGCATCCGCGTACGCATGGCCGAAGAGGGCGAGAAGCTGGTGCTGCTCGACGGTCAGGAAGTGACCCTGCGCAGCGACACCCTGGTGATTGCCGATCACTCCCGTGCCCTGGCCATTGCTGGCGTCATGGGCGGCGAGCACAGCGGCGTCTCCACGACGACCCGCGATGTGTTCCTGGAAAGCGCGTTCTTCGACCAGATCGCCGTCGCTGGCAAGGCCCGCTCCTATGGCCTGCACACCGATGCCTCGCACCGCTACGAGCGTGGCGTGGACTGGCAACTGGCCCGTGAAGCCATGGAGCGCGCCACAGGCCTGCTGCTGGACATCACAGGTGGTGAAGCCGGCCCGATCATCGAGACGGTCAGCGAACAACATTTGCCGAAGATTGCTCCGGTCACCCTGCGTGCCCAGCGCATCACCCAGATGCTGGGCATGGAAATGGACCCGGCCGAAGTCGAACGCCTGCTCGGCGCCCTGGGCCTGAACATCAGCGCCGACGGGGCAGGGCAGTGGCGTGTTGACGTGCCAAGCCATCGCTTCGATATCAGCCTGGAAGTCGACCTGATCGAAGAACTGGCCCGCCTTTACGGCTACAACCGCCTGCCGGTTCGCTACCCGCAAGCACGCCTGGCCCCACAGGCCAAGGCTGAAACCCGCAGCGACCTGCCGGAACTGCGCCGCCTGCTGGTGGCCCGCGGGTATCAGGAAGCGATCACCTACAGCTTCATCGATCCACGCCAGTTCGAGCTGTTCAATCCAGGTGTCGAGCCGCTGTTGTTGGCCAACCCGATTTCCAACGACATGGCGGCCATGCGCTCGTCCCTGTGGCCGGGCCTGGTCAAGTCGCTCCAGCACAACCTGAACCGCCAGCAGGATCGCGTGCGGCTGTTCGAAAGCGGCCTGCGTTTTGTCGGTCAGCTGGATGGCTTGAAGCAGGAGCCGATGCTGGCCGGTGTCGTCTGTGGTAGCCGCTTGCCGGAAGGCTGGGCGCAAGGTCGCGACGTCGTCGACTTCTTCGACGTCAAGGCTGACGTGGAAGCGGTGCTGGGCTTCGCCGGTGCGCTCGACGCATTCACTTTCGTCCCTGGCAAGCACCCGGCGCTGCACCCGGGGCAGACCGCACGCATCGAGCGGGACGGGCGTGAAGTCGGTTATGTCGGTGCCATTCACCCGGAACTGTCGAAAACCCTGGGCCTTGATCGTCCAGTCTTCGTTTTCGAGCTGGTCCTGGCCGAAGTGGCGCTGGGGAAAATGCCGAAATTCCAGGAGTTATCGCGCTTTCCTGAAGTGCGTCGTGACCTTGCGTTGCTGGCCGACCGTGAGGTTGCTTCCAGCGCCGTACTGGACGTAATCCGTGAAAATGCAGGCGAATGGCTCACGGACCTCAGGCTATTTGACGTGTATCAGGGTAAAGGCATTGATCCGCATAGAAAAAGCCTTGCAGTCGGCTTGACCTGGCAGCATCCATCGCGCACTCTTAATGACGATGAGGTGAATACCGCAACGCAGAATATCCTCACCTCGCTCGAAACCAGGTTGAACGCCACGTTAAGGAAGTGACGTATGGGGGCTCTGACGAAAGCTGAGATGGCGGAACGTCTGTATGAGGAGCTGGGCCTGAATAAACGGGAGGCCAAAGAATTGGTCGAACTGTTTTTCGAAGAAATCAGGCACGCTCTGGAAGACAACGAACAGGTCAAATTGTCCGGTTTTGGCAATTTTGACCTGCGGGACAAACGCCAGCGGCCTGGCCGCAATCCGAAAACGGGAGAAGAAATCCCGATCACGGCTCGCCGTGTGGTCACCTTTCGTCCAGGGCAGAAGTTGAAGGCCCGAGTTGAGGCTTATGCTGGAACCAAGTCATAACGACGAACTACCCGTCATCCCGGGCAAACGCTACTTCACCATTGGTGAAGTCAGCGAGCTGTGTGCGGTAAAACCGCACGTGCTGCGCTATTGGGAGCAGGAGTTTCCTCAACTCAACCCGGTCAAGCGCCGCGGAAACCGTCGGTATTATCAGCGGCAAGACGTGCTGATGATCCGGCAGATCCGCGCGTTGCTGTACGACCAAGGGTTCACCATCGGCGGCGCACGCCTGCGCCTCTCCGGTGATGAGGCCAAGGACGATACAACCCAGTACAAACAGATGATCCGCCAGATGATCGCCGAGCTCGAAGATGTACTGGTGGTGCTCAAGAAATAAATTTCTGCTTTTAAATCTTCCAGTTTTCAAAAGCTTGCGATATATTCCTGAGCGTTCCGTTGAGAAGCGGAACAAGATTCACGCCTAGTCGGGGCGTAGCGCAGTCCGGTAGCGCACTAGCATGGGGTGCTAGGGGTCGAGTGTTCGAATCACTCCGTCCCGACCATATTATTCAAGGGGGTTGCGAGATTTTATCTCGCGACCCTTTTTTATTTGTCTGCGCTTTTACCCCACAAATAAATGGCTCTGGGTAAAAATTCTAGTTCCTGGACCTAGAGACCGTGCAATTGCACAGTATTGACGCGTGCATAAACGCGCACATATAGTCAGTCCCATGACAGATCGCCTCCTGCACCGAACCCGCGCCATTGACGCTGCCATCGAATCCCTCGATGGCGCTTTCTTCAAGGCGCTTTGCGAGCCTTCGCGTGTCGCTGTGCTCAAGCGCGTGATGCAATTGGGGCGCGCCGATATCAGCGAGATTGCCCAAGGATTGCCCCAGGAACGTTCAGTTGTTTCCCGACATCTGCAAGTGTTGTTAGAGGCAGGTATCGTCCGCGGCACCAAGGTCAGTAGGCAGGTGTTCTACGAGGTGGACGGCCCGGCAGTGGTGGCGCGCCTCGAAGCCATTCTTGAGCATATGAAATGCCTGACCCCGTTCTGTTGCCCAGGCGCGTCCTGATTTTTTTTGCCCTTTAATATGCATGAGTGTGCATATATGAATGTAATGAATGAAATCATGGATGTCATTGTGATCGGCGCGGGCCAGGCAGGATTAGCCTGCGGTTGGCACTTGCAGCGGCAAAACCTCAGGTTCCTGATCTTGGATGCCGAGCGGTCCCCGGGAGGAAACTGGCGCAACTATTACGACAGTCTGAAGCTTTTTTCTCCAGCGGCTTACTCGTCATTGCCGGGTATGCGCTTCCCGGCGGAACCCGATCATTACCCGCTCCGTGATGAGGTCGTGCGCTACCTGGAAGATTATGCAAAGGCATTCAAATTGCCAGTTCGTCAGAACGCCCGCGTACAGCATGTACGCAGAGAGCGCGGGCTGTTTCAGCTTCAAACGGGCGATGGGGAAAATTTTTGCTCCAAGGCGCTGATCGTGTGCACGGGTGGATTCAATCAGCCTTTCATTCCCGATATTCGAGGGCTCGGGAGCTTTCTCGGGCGCAGTTTGCATAGCGCGCAATATCGAAATGCCGATGGCTTTGGTGGGCAGCGAGTGGTTGTGGTCGGTGCTGCAAACTCGGCTGTTCAAATCGCTTATGAACTGGCTCATGTGGGCAAAGTCGCGCTGGCGAGCAGGGAGCCGATTCGGTTTTTTCCGCAAAAGATACTCGGCCTGGATTTTCATGGGTGGCTGAAGTGGTCAGGGTTGGAAAAGACTCGTTGGTTGAGCGATCAAAGTACGCCGGTACTTGATGACGGGATCTATCGTCGAGCCCTTGAGCAAAGGCTTTTCGAGCGCAAGCCGATGTTCGAGGCGATAACACCAACCGGCGTGATCTGGGCTGATGGGCAACACACTGAGGTGGATAGTTTGGTGTTTGCGACAGGATTTCGCCCGAACCTGAAATTTTTGAGCGGGTTGGAATGCCCAGGCAATGAATATTGGGCTCATCGTTACGGGCAGGCGAAGCATCTACCGGGGTTGTATTTTGTCGGCCTGCCGAAACAACGGAATTTTGCTTCAGCGACACTCAGGGGTGTCGGCCAGGATGCGGCCTATATCATGCCCAGCTTGATGCGATTTGTTCGCGATGTGACTGTTTAGCGGGCAACTTTCGAATTTTTCCGAAGGGAGGGCTTTATCTCTTATTCGGAAAATCATATATTCGAAAAACCGTATATGAGTCGAGGCTTCACAATGACCAGCAAAGCCCGTGTTCTGTCTGCTGAGAATCGATATGGCTGACCATCTGACCCCGACCACTGTTTTCAAATGCCTGGCGGATGACACCCGCGTGCGCACCATGCTGCTCATCACTCGTGAGGGGGAGCTTTGTGTTTGCGAGCTGACCTGCGCATTGAACGAGAGTCAGCCAAAAGTCTCCAGGCACCTGGCGCAGTTGCGCACTTGCGGCTTGTTGTCGGACCGTCGGCAAGGCCAATGGGTGTATTACCGTCTGCACCCGAATCTTCCCGATTGGGTTCATCAAGTGCTGACCACTACGTTCGAAAGCAACAAACACTGGCTGAGCCCTGATGCCAAGCGCCTTGACGACATGGGTGACCGGCCTGAGCGTGCAGCCGTGTGCTGCGAAAGCCAGACCGCCTGATTACCTGATTGGCGCGCAATAGCCTCAGGAAGAATGATCATGAGCAACAGGCGCCTTTCCTTCCTGCATCGGCCAGTTCGACAGCCAGTCGCACGCCCCGGACAACAGAGCACAACAACATGACTATCAAAGTGGGTATCAATGGTTTTGGTCGGATCGGTCGCCTCGCTCTGCGGGCTGCCTGGAATTGGCCGGAGTTTGAATTCGTGCAGATCAACGATCCGGCGGGCGATGCAATCACCCATGCGCACCTGATCAACTTCGACTCTGTGCACGGCCGTTGGCATACCAACGCCAGCGCAGAAGGTGATCAAGTGGTGATTGGCGGCAAGCGCATCAAGGTGACCGCGAACAAAACGATTGCCGACACTGACTGGTCGGGTTGCGATCTGGTGATCGAAGCCAGCGGCAAGATGAAAACCGTGGCGGTGCTGCAGGCTTACCTGGATCAGGGCGTCAAACGTGTGGTGGTGTGTGCTCCGGTGAAGGAAAAAGGCGCGTTGAATGTCGTCATGGGCGTCAACCAGCACCTGTTCGACCCGGCGCAGCACCGCATCGTCACCGCGGCTTCTTGCACCACCAATTGCCTGGCCCCGGTGGTGAAAGTCATCCATGAAAAGCTGGGCATTCGCCACGGTTCGATCACCACCATCCACGACCTGACCAATACCCAGAGCATCCTCGACCAGCCGCACAAGGACCTGCGCCGTGCGCGTGCCTGCGGCATGAGCCTGATTCCAACCAGTACCGGCTCGGCCACCGCCATTGCCGAAATTTTCCCGGAGCTGCGTGGGCGCCTGAACGGTCATGCGGTACGTGTGCCGTTGGCCAATGCGTCGCTGACCGATTGCGTCTTTGAAGTCGAGCGGGCCACCACCGTCGAGGAGGTCAATCAGTTTCTCAAGGACGCTTCCGAGAACGAGCTCAAAGACATCCTCGGTTTCGAGGAGCGCCCGCTGGTATCCATCGACTACCGTACCGACCCGCGTTCATCGATCATCGATGCGCTGTCGACCATGGTCGTCAATGGCACCCAGGTCAAACTCTATGCCTGGTATGACAACGAGTGGGGCTATGCCAACCGCGTCGTCGAGCTGGCCAAACTGGTCGGTCTGGCAGTCTGAGGGCGGTCATGAAAGCGTTGTCAGCCCTCGCGCCGCCCGTGCGACAGTACCTGCTCGTGACGGGCAATTACTGGGCCTTCACCCTCACTGACGGCGCCTTGCGCATGTTGGTGGTGCTGCACTTTCATGCGTTGGGCTACAGCCCACTGCAAATCGCGGCGTTGTTTCTGTTCTATGAACTCTTTGGCGTGATCACCAACCTGGTGGGAGGCTACCTCGGCGCCCGGCTGGGCCTGAACCGAACCATGAACATCGGGCTGGGCCTGCAGGTCGGGGCGCTGTTGATGCTGACGGTGCCGGTCGCCTGGTTGACCATCCCTTGGGTGATGGGCGCCCAGGCGTTGTCCGGGATCGCCAAAGACCTGAACAAGATGAGCGCCAAAAGCTCCATCAAGCTTCTGGTCCCCGATGGGCAGCAGGGCAAACTCTACAAATGGGTGGCGATCCTCACCGGCTCGAAGAACGCGCTCAAGGGTGTCGGCTTCTTTCTCGGCGGCGCCCTGCTGGCATTGATCGGTTTCAAAGGCGCTTTGCTGGTCATGGCGGGCGTCCTGGCGCTGATCTGGATTGGCAGCTTGATTTTGTTACAGAAGGATCTGGGCAAGGCCAAAGCCAAGCCCAGGTTTCGTGACATCCTGTCCAAGAGCCGGGCGATCAACATCCTTTCGGCCGCGCGGATGTTTTTGTTCGGCGCCCGGGATGTCTGGTTCGTGGTGGCCTTGCCGGTGTACCTGAGCAGTGTCTTGGGCTGGGGCTTCTGGAAGGTTGGCGGCTTTCTGGCAGCCTGGGTGATCGGCTACGGCATCGTCCAGTCCTTCGCGCCCAACATCACTGGCAAGAAACGTGGGCACGTGCCGGATGGTCGAGCGGCGTTTCTGTGGGCGCTGCTACTGGCGGGTTTGCCCGCGGCCATTGCGCTCGGTCTGGACACCGGCCTGTCGCAGCAGATGGTGCTGTTGGGTGGGCTGATGGTTTTTGGGGCGTTGTTCGCCGTGAACTCGTCGCTGCACAGCTACCTGATCGTGTCCTACGCCAAGGAAGACGGCGTGTCGTTGGATGTGGGTTTTTATTACATGTCCAACGCCATGGGACGACTGATCGGCACGGTACTCTCCGGCTGGGTTTATCAGGGCTATGGGTTGGGCGCGTGCTTATGGATATCAAGCGCATTCGTGTTGCTGGCCGCCTTGATTTCCATCGCCTTACCCAGGCATGCCGAGGCGATGTGAGACCGCCAGACAAAACGGCATGGACCTCATCATGCTACGTGCATGTGGAGGTGTCGGCGGGGCTCGCCGTCGAAATCCAGCCCTGGATATCCGCAACCGTCGGAATCTTCCCGCTGCTTACAACCTTCCCGTTGATCACCAGCGCCGGCGTGGAGAGGATGTCATAGGTCATCATCTTGGCCATGTCAGTGATCTTTTCGAATTCGGTCGGGATATTTAGATTTTGCGCGGCTTGGCGGGCCACGGCCTCCAGCTTCTTGCAGTTGGCGCACCCTGAACCGAGGATTTTGATTTTCAGCATTGGAAGCTCCCAAGTGTGAATGTCAGCTTGTCGTTTGTTTACGCTGAAAACGGATCAACTGGACAATCGCAGCGGTCATGGCCAGCAAGGCCGCTACGCCTGCACCCAGGGTCAGCCAGCCGGTGCCATCGACCCAGGCGCCATAGAGCAGGCCGGCCACGATGCTGAACGCGGCGACCAGCCCGACATAGGCGGCGGTCTTCTTGCGACCCATCACCGCCGCCACCATGAGCATGCTCTGCAAGCTGAGTTCCGGGTCTGCCATCAGGTAGGCCAGGAGCGGGCCAGGATGCATACCGAGATCAAGGAACATGCGGGCGACGGGCACTTCTACCAACGTTGGGAAGTACATGAACACGCCGAACCCTACTGCCATGGCATTGGCGGGCACTGAATTGCTGCCTGTCAGGCTTTCAATCCATTCGGGTTGAATCACCTGGCGAACCATGCCGACGATGAAGACACCCACCACCAGCACAATGAATATCTGCTTGACGAAGCGCCAGGCTTCCCACAGCCAGCTTTGCCAGTCTTCGGCTGGCAGTTTTCGGGCAAAGTGCCAAACGGACAGCAGGGCCAATGCGACAGCGAACACGCGACCGGTGAAGATGAAAACCAAGGAGCCAGGTTCTGGCGTCAGGCGCATCGAGGCAATCAGCAAAGTACTGGCGGCCAGGCCCAGTGCCACCCACGTCCAGCCATTGGCACCTTCGGTGATGTTATCCAGACCACGCTTGGCTGTGGCCGCAATCATCAGGAGCAGGACGATGAGTACAGACCCTTGCAAGCTCACGCCTTCTTCTCCTTTGCTGGCGTCATAGGGAACCCAGTCAAACAGGGTGTCCTGCCACGCCTGGGCCCAGGACAGCGGAACTTCGATGCTGATCAGGCCTGCGGTCAGGGGCCACAGTCTCAAGGTGCCCGCGATCAGCAGGGCCACCAGAGATAGGAGGATGCCCAGGGCAGGCCCGCTAATGCGGGCCTTCTCTGCGAACAGGGCATCTGCCTGTGCATCGTGGGTCAGGTCGTCTTTCCAGAACAGAGCCGCCATTATCAAACCGATACCGATGCCGAAGATCAGGCACAGGATCAAACGGGCGATTGCAAACTCCGCTCCCAGAATGTTGCCGGTATAGGCCAGGGCCATGATATTTCCTGCCGGGGCAAAAAATAGAAAGGTGATCGCCGGACCGATACCCGCGCCTTTGCGGTACACACCCGCGAACAAAGGAACAATGGTGCACGAGCAGACGGCAATCAACGATCCCGCCAGTGCCGCTGCAGGGTAGGAAACATAGACAGGTGCGTGTCGACCCAGCCAATGCGTGATGCTGGCTTTAGGAATGAGTGCCGCCATTGCCCCGGCAATGAAAAACGCTGGCAACAGGCAGAGCAGGACGTGAGCGGCCAGGTAGGAAGCCAGACTGCCAGCTCCACCATTGGCTAATTTGAGCAGGAGGTCCATGGCAAACCCTGGAACACGATCATTAGAAGTCGAGTTTCAAGGTATTTGCTGTGTGCTGAATGGGCTTGACGTAGATCAGTTGCACGTAGAAAAACTTTACGTAATGCGCTGGACCACTGCACGGCGCGGCCCAGCGCAAAGCAAATCATCGCCAGGAAAACCGTCAGTATCCACTTTCATCCTGTAGGCCGAGTCGACTGTCTTTTGCTTTCAACGCACCAGCGCCGAAGGGTTTTCCTGCAGCAGCACCGAATTGTGGAGGGTAGCGAGCGCTTCCTTCAATAAGGATTGTTCCTGCGCATCCTTGGTTTTCTTGCTTTCCTTGGCGGCGTATTCCAGCAAGACCAAATGACTGCGGCTGGTTGAAGCGTCCTTCGGCACCACTGTCTCTTCAACCATTTTGCCCATGACGTACTGCTGTGTCCGTGTGTCCTGGCTGGCGTTTTGCGTGACGAAGGCTCGGGTCAGCCGGCCGTCCTTGTAGGCGAGGCTGGCCGTGCTGCTGGCCTTGTCATTCACTTCTACGTAGCGATAGTTCTGCGAGTCGGTAGTTGTGCCGAGCACGGGTGCTTTCCCGCTCTTCAGGCTCTTGTGATAACTGGCCGATAGACTCGATTGCTGGACTTGATCGATGCTGCGATTGCGCATGATGGAGCCGTTGACGAGCGTCTTTTGCGACAGGTTGTAGGCAAAGCTATCGACTTCGGACGGGCGCATCGGGTTGGACGCGTTGATGGTCTGTTTGATGGACGCCTCGAAGTCTGCCAGTCCGGTCAGCAGGCCTTTGTCCGCCACGTTACGGGTCAGTGGCTCTGTGGGGGTAACGCCCTGTGGATAGTGGCTGTTCATGGCGCTGAAGGCGTCCTTGAACATCGCCATCAGGGCTGCGTTGGCACTCCCGCGCTCCTGCACCCGATCAAACTGGGCAAGGTAGCTATTCAGTGCGTTGGCCTGTTGCTTGGCATCGCCCAGGATTGCGCTGTTCTTCAGGTCCACGCTCAAGTTCAATTCGCCATCCGGACCACGCATTTGCGTGGTGCGGCTCTGGCTGTCGGCGCGGTAAGCAAGGGTCAGGTCCTCACCGTCCACGCCCTTGAGCTTGGCGTTCAGGTCAATGGAGGCCAATACGCTGGAGTCGAACTGCGTCAGCTTGCCCAGGTCGAGCTTGGGAGGCTCGGCGGTCAACCCGTCGACAGCGGCCTGGAAGGCACTGCCCAGAACGCCAATCGCCTTGAGTTCGTCCTCGCTCAGCGGGCCACCGTCTACCGTGGCCTGAACGCCAAGACCATCGTCCTGGCTGGTCAGGCTGAAGGTGACCGTCTTGCCGCTGGCGGTCTTGATGCTGAGACTGATCAGGTTGTCGGCGTTATTGTGCAGCAGCGTCTGTTCGGATTTTATCTCGGGGGCGTTGTGAGCCTTGTCCGAGGTGGTATGGAATACGGACTGGGAAATGTTCGAACCGCTCTTGGCGAACTGCTCTACCAAGGCTGCACCCAGGCCTTGGAAGCGGCTGGCGATCGACAGCGATCTGGGGTTGGTCCCCATGACGCGAGTGACCGCATCCTGACTTGTCTTTTCCCAGACACGAACAATTTCCTGGCCGGGCAGTTGCCCGAGTCGGGAATAGGTCTGTGATTCGACATCGGCCACGGGGGTGCCCAGGCTGACGATTGCCGCTGGTCGAGCCGGCAAGACATCAGCGCTCTCTATCACTGTTGCAGGCGATGTCGCGACGGCAGAGCGAGTCTGGATGGGAAGGGCAGGGCTGATCGGGGATAGGGTAGTCATGACGGTCCGTGTCGACAGAGCAGGGTTACACCCAATGTAGTGAATCCACTGTTCGATTGAAAGCGTGGACGTTGAAATAAGTGGCATGTCCAGGTCGGTTTGATGCTGGCCGACCGCAGCACGCCGGCAATCCCGATGAGCAAGGTCATTGCCTACGAGCTGGAGATCTGTGGCAGCCATGGCATGCAGGCCCACCGTTACGGCGCGATGATGGAGATGATCGCCTCCGGCAAGCTGGCGCCTGAGAAACTGGTCGGCAAGACCAGCGCTTCGTCGACCTCGGTCAGGGTTGCATAACCGTCGTAGTGGTAGATTCGGTGCTTGTCTCGGGCATAGCGGTCCGTCAGGAATTCGAGGGTCGCCAGGTCGATCCGCTTGGCGCTCAACGGGCGTCGGTGGCAGAACAACTTGCGCGTGCCCAGCTGCAGGAAGTCGGGATGGGGCACGCGGACTTCATTAGGGTCGAATGCCACATCCAGCGGCTTGCCTTCCGAGAGAATCAGGGTGGGGCTGACGGCATAGGTGCCGAGAATGCGGGTGTCCGAGGGATGTAGCCGTTTTTTCGCCTCGCCGTAGTAATACACCGCATCCTGATCCTTGGCCCAACCATGACCGCAGGACTCGAACGTGGCCACTTGCGCCTTACGAATCGGTTCCGGGGGATGGTAAAAAATCCGGTGGCAGAACACGGTTTTACCGTCCGTCAGGTAGGGCGACCCGAGTGAGCGGAAGTGCTCCGCGGGCTCCTGGGAAAACCGCTCGGGCACCTCGGTTTCGGCGTTATGAAACGGGATCAGATACAAACCCTGGGCATCGCCGCACAGGTGCGTGTCCAGCAGTTTGAAGCTCGCAGCGTCAAGTCCGTTGATCACGCGTCCATGGAAATACACCTGCCGGCCCAGCTCGAAACCCTGGCCGATGGCACGTAAGGGCAACGGTTCTGCAGGTGTTTGCGATGCTTCAGGCGGGGCCTGTAGACGGTGCCACCAATAGTCCTTCAACTGCGGATGGGCTTCGAAGTAGGGAGCCCATGCCTCTTGCATGGCCGCATCGATGACGCCTCCAGAGCCCAGCGGGCCGTTTTTGTCACCGACCAGCACGGGCGCGTAATCCTGGTCATTGCGATAGAGCTGGGTCACTACGAAGCTTTCCACGTCGACATCAAGGCGTTTCTGCCGTCTGTAGACGTGCTGGTGATCACGGTAATAGTCGAACCCCAAGTGGCGAAAACTTGGACCATGGGCATCACGCAAGCGGGTTCCGGCGGCGTAGACGAACGTGTCGTCCACGGCAAAATAATCATGCTCGCATTCGCTGGCGCTGACCACGCGGCCGCACTCATCGAACGCCGGCTGCCAGCATTGGAGCAGGTGGAAATCGCCAACGTAGCGAATGCTCTTGCCGGTCAGGTAATAGGCGCGGTGTCGGTCTTTGGCGTAGCGCTCGTTAAGCACGGTGAAGGTTGTCAGGTCGGCATGGTCGATGCGGTAGAAGTATTCATATGAAATGCTCGAACCTTGCTGCGCTTGCACGATGATCGACTGCCCATCGGTGCCCCAGCGATGGGCGAGCATCTGGAAGTCGTCCGGGTTTGCGATCGGCAGCGGCGTGCCGTCTTTCTGGTGCAGGGGCTTGAAGCCCTTGTAGACCTGACCGTCGATCACTCGATAGGAAGGATGGTTGCAATAGCGCACCCGCGGCGTGGCACTGGCGATAAATTGCCCTTGCAGGAAGATATTCACTCCGTCGCTGAACAGGGCAGAGGCTGACGTCACCGAGGCGGGCGACGCTAATAGGGCCAGGCTGTCGGGCCGCGCCTCCAGGATTTGGCTGATCGCGTAGTCGCCGAACCAATAGGCGCCGGTTGCGTCACGCCAGTATCGGTGGCCGAGGCTTTCCAGGCCGTTGTCGAAGCGAAACGGCAGGGCCTGCAGCGCATGGTAGCCATGTCGCTCCCGGTAGGCTGGAAGCAGGTAGTAATCGCGCAGCGTGTCGCGCAAGACCCAAGGGTTGCGTCGATGTCGCCAAACCGGCTGATCGGCCAGCAAGGGTGAGGGCGGATAGTGCCCAGCGCTGGCAGATTGGGATAACTCGCCGGGTCGTGTGTCTTGAGGGTTGAGCATGATGTACACATCAGGCACTCGCCCGTCGCCCAGCAGCACGCCGTCGACGAAGGCGAAACCTTGATGCCATTCAAGCTGCAGCGGCGCCCAGTCAGCCTCATCCGTCCCTGTGATTGTCATGTTATTGCGATCTGCTCTCCAGGGAGGTGGAACGCCAAGCCAATGGTCGCCGCCGCCGCGCTCAGAAAATGAACTTGAACAACGCAATCACCACGATCAGGCCAATCAGGAAAATGATGCCTACGGTACCGCCAAGGAATTTCAACATAAGAATGCTCTCATCGGATGGGCTTAATCGTCTAGACCGCTACCGATAACGCTCGTTTCGTTGAATATTCATTCGTGATGATCAATGAACCGCAAAGGACCTTGGTACCGGCACATGCTCGAATTTTGAAATGGTCTTGATCCAGTAGCGGCGATAGTCCGTCTGGTCCGGCGCCAGCGGTTTGTGGCTCGACCATGGATGTTTCTCCTTCAGGCTGGCGCGGTACGCTTCCCATTCTTTCTGCTCGGCCACTTCCCGGGCTTTGCTCCGGTCATCGAACCAGCCCAGGACGTAAGCTTCGCCCTGGTCCGTGCCGTGCGCTATCAGCAAATAAATCTCTGTCATGACTGACCTACCGTTCTGTCCTGCGCCCCAGTTGCGGGGTCTTATCTTGGGTATCGGCCGTTATTGGCCGTTTTTGAGATTGATTGCAGAAAAACGCTGAGCCCAGAGGTGCGCCTGACGAAATTGATGAACAGTCGCGCGGTCGCTTTGGCTGGCGAGCGCTTCCACGGCGGTTTTACGCAGATCGGTGCCTTCATCCACAATCCAGACCCCCGGTTCCCGGTCACGCAGGGCCATTTCACCGAAGCGAGTGGAGATGACGGGCAGGCCGAGGGCGCGGTATTCGTAGTATTTGATCGGGTCGACCGAGGCGGTCAGGCGGTTGAGCTTGAACGGGATCAAGCCCACCGAAAACGTTGCCATGGCGGCGATTGCATTGGCGTGGGAGCATTCGGCGAGCAGCTCGATGTTGGCGGGCAATACGCAAGGCGGCGGCGCGAAGAGGGGGCCGATCAGCCGGATGCGGTTTCCAGGATTGGCCTGCGCCAGCGCGATGACCAGCTCCCAATCGAACCAGCGCCCCAGCGTGCCAACGTAGCCGAGTACCTGCTGTTTGGCACCCAGGTCCAGGCTTTCGACCGGCACCAGTGCGTGCATGTCACAGGCGTTGAGGGCCAGTTCTACCTGGTCGGTTGTGCCCAGGAGTTTGTCGCGAAGGGGGGTGGAGGACGCCAGTACTTGGGAGACCCGTCGAATGAGCTGTGCCTGGCGGCGTTCCATGGACCTGCGTGACAGGCCCTGATAGAAGGCAGGGAAATCATCCATGGCATCGTAGACAGCATGGCTTCCAGGGATGAGGGCCAGCAGTTGCAGGGCCAGTTCGGAAGGTTTTCCGACACAGATCATGCATGGGCCTTCTGCGGAAAATACCGCGGCCTCTTTGAGCAGGTTGCGCCACAGTCGCTTGAGGATCATGGCCGAGCCCGGAATGGGTTCGATGGGTAAGCTCCGGGGTTTGCAGACCTGCAACCAGGGTGGAGCGGCGGCGCTTTGCAGGTCGGCAACAGGCGGTTTGCGCTTGAAATCGTTCAACGTGGGTAAACGCGTCGGGTACGGATCGATCCAGAGTACCGGCGCCCCGGTTTGGTGGTGATACCCGTTGACGAAGTGATGGGGGCGCTGGCTGAAGCTGGCCCATGGCAGCGGGGACAGGTAGATCATGCGCATGGCAGGAAGTGCTGCCTTAACACGTCGACGATGCGCGCGGCAGCCTTGCCGTCGCCATAGGGGGAGACCCCACGAGCCATGCCCTGATAAGCCCGCGGATCATCGAGCAGCCGCTGTGCTGCTTCGACGATGGTGTCCCGGTTGGCGCCGACCAGCTTGACCACGCCGAGCTCGACCGCCTCCGGGCGTTCGGTTTCCTCCCGCAGGACCAGCACCGGTTTGCCCAGGGCCGGGGCTTCTTCCTGCACGCCTCCGGAGTCAGTGATGATCAGGTATGAACGCTTCATTGCCGCGATGAACGGCGCGTAATCCAGCGGTGCGCAGAGAATGATATTCGCGGTCTGGCCGAGCAGTTGGTGCGCGACATCCTTGACGCTCGGGTTGGGATGGACGGGATAGAGGACCTGGATGTCCGGATTCCGCTCGGCCAGGTCCTTGAGGGCCTGGCAGATATTCTGGAACGGTTCGCCGAAATTTTCCCGGCGATGGGCGGTCACCAGCACCAGGCGTTTGCTGGCGTCCAGTGGGACAGTCAGGGCTGAGTCCTGTGCGGCAGTCATCAGCAAGGTATCGATCACGGTATTGCCGGTCAGGGTGATATCGCTGGAGGCGACCCCCTCGCGTAGCAAGTTGTCCACGGCCTGCTGGGTGGGCGCGAAATGCCAGCGGGTCAGCTTGCCGGCGATTACCCGGTTGGCTTCTTCGGGGAACGGAGTGCACAGGTTCCCGGTACGCAGGCCCGCTTCGACATGGCCAAAGGGAATTCGTAGGTAGAAACACGCCAGTGCGGCACTCATGACCGTGGTCGTGTCGCCTTGAGCCAGTACCACATCCGGTTTCTCGGCTTGCAGTATGCCGTCGAGTTCGCGAAGCAAGCACCAGGTCAGTGCCGCCAGTGACTGGTTGGGGCGCATGATGTCCAGGTCCAGGTCGGCCGTGATTGCGAAGGCCTCAAGCACCTGGTCCAGCAAGCTTCGGTGCTGGGCAGTGGCGAGCACCCGACAAACGATATTGTTTTCGGCCTGGAGCGCCTTGATCACGGGGGCCATTTTGATGACCTCCGGACGCGTACCGACGATGCAGAGTACCTTGCGGGTCATGCCTTGTGATTTCCTATCATTGTTACAAGTGAACGTGCTATCCGGTCCGCGTTGGCCATGAGGGTCAGCGTGTGGGATTTCTCGGTCAGGCTGGGCAGGCAGGCGCCGTCGACAATATGCACACCACCAAGGCCCGCGACTTCGCCAAGGCGATCAGTCTGCCCAATCCGGGGCGTCGAATGCATGGGCAGGGTGCCTGCATAGTGGATATCCGCCCCCGGCCTGCCGACGGTGAAGCTCATGGGCATCAACAGCGCGCCCATTTTCCAATAGATCCGGCGCAGCTTCGCCTCGGCAGTCTTCATGAGCCCGGGCAACTCGGGATGCACATGGCCGCTGATGCTCAACGAACCGTCGGAGCGCAAGACCGCGGTGTTGTTGGACAGGTGCCCGGGAAGGAAGATGTTCCCGACGACGCAAGCGCTGAGCAGGTTTTTCAGCAGTTCGATGCTGTAGCGTTTGCTCATGGGGATTCGGCCGACAAACTCGGTCATCGGCAAACCTGTGGTGCTGAACGTCGAGCCGAAAGCCGTGGTACTGGATGTCAGCGCCAGGGCGAACGATAGCTGGCCCAGGCCAAATGTCGACACCCTTGGGGTTCCGAGCATTTTTGGCAGCCACAGCAGGAAGGCGGCCGTCGGTGATGACAGCAGCGGTATAGGGGCCGAATGGTTCAGGCCCTTGAGGGCGAGCCGGGTCGTGGCCAGGGTGCCCGCCGCCAGCAGCAGGCGCGTGCCGCAGAAGCGCCGGGCGGAGCGACGGTCAGTGATCGCCCATGCACCGTCCTGTTTCTGCAGGTCCTCCACGAGGAGGTCCTGGACGTGCTGGAATCCTGGGTATTGCTTGAGTTTTTGCAGCTCTTGCGAGGCGCTATACAAGGCCTGGTTCTGACAGCCCCACAAGCAGTTTCCAGACAGGTCGCAGGCCTTGCGCTCGTCCAGCGGCTGGCTCAAGACGGCGACCCTGGAGCGGCCAAGACGAAACCCCGACTCGGGAAACGCCGATCGGCGCCGGGTGTACTGATCGAGCAGGCGCTGGTGCAGTGCGTCCAATGGCAGGGGCGGTTGCGACCACTCATCGAGGCCGAAGAAGCTTGAGAGATCGTCGTTGATCCGGCCACTGATACCGATCCGGCGGGCGACCGTTTCATAGGACGCCTGCATCTCGGCATAATCGATGGGCAGCCCGGCAAAGTCGTTGGCCCCGAGCGTTGCCACGCCGCAACCCCAGGCATTGGACAGGCCTCCGGTGGCCAGTGAACCGATGCCGATAAAATTGTCGGTCTCGATGCGATTGCGGGCGCTGAAGCCCTCGAAGACATGGGAGTGGGTCGGCGTCTTCAGCTTGGGCGATACCGCGTCCAGCTGGTTCAAGGCGTGGAAGTTTTCGCCGATCATCCATTTCCACTGATGCTCATCGTTTGCCCGGGCGCTGAGAAAGGGACGCGTCGGCGGCATCGCTGAGCCTGTATTGGCCTGGGCGTCGACCATCAGGACTTTCAGGCCCGCCTTGACCAGCGGATAGGCTGCCGAAGTCCCGGCCGGGCCGCTGCCGACAATGATCACATCAAATTCAGACTTCACGATGGGCTTCACTTCCACGCAACAACTGGCGGGCAAAGGGGCGGCCTAACAACGCCGCGATCTTCCACGCCAGCGCTTTGAACGAGGTGAGTCCCAGCGCAACCAACGTGGCGACCAGGCTGGGCGGCTGTTGGGCGCCGAGAAACACCTGCGCGCCCTGGGGGCTGGCTTCGGCAATACCGAGTGCAACCTGCAGGCGCCAGGCCAGTTCCTGGCCGTCGGGCTGATGCAGGACACCGGGATTGTCCAGAAGCGCCAGGAGTATCGGCCAGCGCATCATCAAGCGTGAGTGAATGACGGGGCGGGTTTTTCCTGCACGCTCCAGTGCCCTGGCATAGCGACTCACCAGGCTTCTGTGGGGCGGGCGTTTGAGCAGGTAGTTCAAGAGCACCGTGGCTTCCTGGAGAAGGCCTCGACGTTGCCCGTGGCCGGAGCGATGCATGCCGTGGGCAAGGGGGCGCAGTTGAATGCCGAGTTTTTGCAGGGAACGTTCGCTGTCCATGGGCGGCAGGCGGATGAGGGAAAAAATCCGCTCCAGGCCCAATTTAGCGCTCAAGGAGGGTCCGAGTGACAGGCGTAATAGCCTGAGCAATGCCACCGGCACAGGGACTGGCAGACGAGCGGCACGGACCCGGTGCGTCGCAATCGACCTCAGGAAGCGGCCAAAGGCAATCGGCCGCACGGCGCCCAGGTTGAGGATTTCGGCACGCATGTCGTCCCGCTCGGCAACGGCGAGTATCGAGGCCGCGAGGTCGTCGACATGGATGGGTTGCACGCAAGGCGCGGGCATGAGGATCGGAATGAACGGGCTTCGGCGAACCAGCCCTGACAGTAATCCGAAGAGCCCACGTTCGAGGCCGCCGTAGACTTGGCCGGGACGGATCACGCTGCCTCCGGCGGCCAGCACGTGCTGTTCGATACGCCACTTTGTCCGGCCATAAACGCCAGGGTCCGTGGCCGCGGCGGTTTGACTGGAGATGAAGATGAACCTGGCCGAGCCTTGTTGGGCGCAACGGATCAGCGCCTGGGCCGCCTTGACTTCGTCGTCTGCGCCGGTGGCAGCTGTCGATGTGTCGGCCGCCAAATGGATCAACACCTGGGTGCCCGCCGGGCATTCGGGCGCCGGGCCCCGCAGGTCATAGGGCAGCCAGGTATAGGCGGCGGGGCACGGCTGGCGGGTGGCGCAAATAACCTCATGCCCGCTTGCCGCCGCGAGGGCTGACAAGCGTTGTCCGATGTAGCCTGTCGCGCCGCTAATCAGTAGCTTCATCGTCATGCGCCTTCGGCGCGGTCAGCGGGAACAGGCGGGCGCGCAGGGCAATGGAACACGAACAGTTTGCTGATCCAGTAGGTCAGCACCACGCAGGCCACGTCGCAGACAAATTTCACCGTCGCAGGGCTGTTGACGATATACAGCCCCACGCTGAACAGCGCCGAAGCGAGCGGAATATTGATGGCAAGCAACGAGAAATAGCGTACCGCTTGAGCCTTGCTGCTGCCGCCGGTCGACTGGAACGTGAAGTGCCGGTGCAAAAAGAACGCGAACACGCCAGCGACGCCTTTACCGGCGATGTTGGCCAGGACAGGGTGATCGTTGATCAAGGCCATCAACAGCAGAAAGGTCCCCATGTCCAACGCATAGGCCACGAGTTGGATGGCGCCGTACCGGATAAAGATCAAGACGTCCTCCGGATGACCACGATGTGGTGCAGCGCCAATACCCGCCTCAACGGGTGCAGCAGCTTTTCAACGACCTTGAGCACGGGAATCAGCGCGTCGGGCAGCAACTGGCGAAAGTTCAAGCCGCCGGAAACCAGGTAGCGTAGATAATTGCCGCAGATTTCCTGGTGGACGATTTCCAGGCCCGGGTGCTTGCGTTCGAACGCCTGCCTGTCGCGAACGAAGACGATGTAGCTGAGGGCCTGGTTGGCGCCGTTCATGGGCCCGGTCGACGGGGTTTCCCAAGACGGGAAGTGCATGTCGAAGCCTTCGGACTTGAACAGGCGCTTATAGAGAAAAGCGGCAAAGGGGCCGTGGAAGGGTTCGATCAAAATGGCGCCGCCGCCGATCTTGAGGGTTCTTTCCAGCTCCGTGAAGAAGCGATCGGGATGAGGGAAGTGGTGAAAACAGTTCTGGCCGTAAAATACTCTGGCCGAATGATCGTCCAGGCTCATTGCCTCGGCATTGAGCGCCATGTCCAGGTGCTCGGTGGCGACAATGTCCGTCGCCAATACTTCAGGGTACGAATTGCGCATGGGCGCGATGCCTGCCCCCAACTCCACCTCAAGACCTTCGACCTTGAAATAGCGGGCTGCCAGGCGATGAAACGCGTGGTGGAACTCAACGAATACTTCCCGAAGCATTCGTTTGCGTTCAAGCACTTTGCCGTGAAGTTCGAGGCGTTCGCTGCCATCGACATCCAATGCCTTGAGCGACGGGTCCGATAAAAAATCCCTCAGCGCTTTAATGAATTTTCTCCCCGCAATGAGGTTGCTCTACCACGCCTGGATTGCCGTGGCCTGCTGGGTACGGAGGCGATGTCATAACCGAGGAACGCCATGATCAGTTGCAACCCCATGAGCATGGGCAGTGCGCTGAGCATCACGGTGCCGGCCGGCGTCGCGATGCCGTTCTGCGCCGATTCATACCAGTGATAACTGCCGAAAAAGATGCCGAACAAGAACATGAGAATCCCGATCGGCAGCTCGATCGAAGCCAGGGACATGTCGCGCAGATAATAGTTGTAGAGCACGCGCTTGGTGAAATTGCGCAGGTGTTTGAACAGGAATTCACCGACGATCTTCGAGATCTTGAGGTGACTGACTTCGTCGCCGTATCGGGCTTCCATCGGAATATCCACCACCACGGCGCGCACGGTGTTCAGGCGGAACAGAATGTCGGTCTCGAAAAAGTAGCGCTGGCTGACCTTGTCCAGGGGTAAAAGCCTGGCGACGTCACGGTGAATCGCCGTGTAGCCGTTGGTGGGGTCGAACAGATCCCAATAACCCGTCGACAGTTTCGCCATCAGCGACAACACGGCGTTGCCGAAAAGGCGAATGCGCGGCATCGATTGGACTTCTTCCAGGTCGAAAAAACGATTGCCCTTGGTGTAGTCGGCTTCCCCCGCCAGGATCGGCTCGATGAACAGCGGGATCAGGGTTGGGTCCATCTGACCGTCCCCATCGACTTTGACGATGATACTCGCGCCGTCGTCGAGGGCGGCTCGATAGCCGGTCATGACCGCGCCGCCCACGCCTTTGTTGACGTCATGGGGCAGCACCTTCACCCGAGGGTCGCTACAGGAGGCCAGGACATGCCCGCCTGAACCGTCCGGGCAGGCATCGTCGATCACGTAGATGCGCCAGACCTCCGGCCCAATGGCCGCTATGACTACGCCTATATGAGCGGTGACCCGATAGCTGGGGATGACGACGGCGACGCGTTGCTCGTCCGTGAAAAGCGCTGTTTTCGAGTTCATCGATATCGCCCGCTATTGCCTGAATGAAAGTGACTTGAACGCCAGGGGAGTGTCGGTATGCCCGGACGCATAAATGATCACGGACGTGGCATTGGCAGGGGCAACGACGTTCATCTCATGGGTCTCCCATTGCGTGGTGCAGTCAAACGTCTCGATGCTGGTGGTAATGAAGTCGCCTTGCTCGTCCATCCAATTGGCCTGGATTCTTCCGGCCGTGGCTGTCGTTGCGCAGCGTGCCGACACGCTGTTGATATACGTCAGCCCCGGCGTCACGTCGACACGCTGGGTTGCCGGTGTCTTGACACTGACGGTCAGGATCTTGCGCGCCGCGTCATAGGTCGCGGGTGATGTCAGGCTCCAGCCCTCGAGGCTGGACAGCTCTGGGTTGAGCAGGTGTTCGTAGTGCGTGTCATTGAGCTTGCGCAGTTCCATGTCGCCCAGTCTGGCATACGACGTGGACACCGTGAGCAGCCGATCGAGTGGCGCCTGGGGAAGGGACTTGAGGTCGATCACCAGCCAGCTGACCTGGTGCCGGCGCAGGCGCTGGGCAAGTTCTGATGGCGAGGCCGCCGCGTCGAACTCGCTTTTCCATTTCAGGTTGTACCACGAGGCGTAGAGGGCATCGCCATGCAAACCCGCCATCAAGGGCGACGCAAAGACCGCTACGGGCTGATGCCCGGTATTCAAGGCATTGACGGTGTCGACCATTTTTCGGATGGGCAGGCGTTCCAATAAGTAGGCATCCCGACCGGCCTGGCTCAACAGTGCAGAGGGTTTGATTTCGCCATAGTAGGTCGCGGCCTGGATGAAACGGGTATTGGTCAGGATCAACACGGCACCGGCCACGATGGCGAGGCTGCGCGGGAAGATCCTGGCGTCGGAAAAGGGCAGGGCCAGGATCACTGAGAACAGTGCGAAGGAGGGGAACACATAACGCAGGTAGGCCGTTGAGTGGAACGTCAGGAGCATCGCGCCGGCGCTGACCAGGAGGATGCACAGGGCTTTTTTATTGCCGCTCAACAGCACGGCGACGGCAGCCGTGGGCAGCAGCAGCCATTGAAAGCCTGCCGCACCGACGCGCCCCTCAATGAACTCGGGCGATTTGAAGACCATTCGATAAAGGGTGTCCCAGGTCATCCCTCTACCAAACGTGGCCGGCGGTTCGAAATTGATGTTCGGCCAGAGTGGCGAATGGAAAATGGCATTGAAAAACGGGAACACGGGATTGCCGGTCAAGTACCCGGCAGAGACGTAAGGGGTAGCACCGGCCAGTATCAGGGCGACACTGCCCAGCAGGAGCGTCTTGGCGATCCCTTGGACGGCCCAGGCCTTGTAGTGCAGCAAGAGGATCACCAGCAGGACCGGCAGGACACTGAGGGTCACGGCCTTGGTCGCCAGGGCGAAGCCCAGCAGGAGGCCGGCCAGGCGCAATTGCGACAGACGCTCCCTGGGCTCCGGTGTGAAGCCTGAGACCTTCAGGATCGCCAGCGTCCCGGCCATCATGAAGGCGGTCCACGCCGATTCGATGTGCAGGCTGCTGCTTTCAGCGAAGGCGAGGGGCGTTGACAGAAAGATCAGGCTGGCGCAGCGGGCGCTTGTGGCAGAGCCCCCGGCCCAGCGGGTCATGTTGCGGATCTGCCACGCCAGCAGCAGGGTGAACGCGCTGTTGCTCAGGCGCGAGGCCGTTTCGCCGGCCAGCATATAGACGATGCTATAGATCCAGTCGGCCAGCATGGGCATGACCGCCCACACATAGGTGCTTGCATCGAACGACCATTGATGCCGCTGGGCCAGGTGTGAAGGGACGAAGAGGTGCATGGCCAGTGCGTCGTGCCCGACCTCTGGCATGAAGGCGACCAGCACGTAAAGACAGGCGAAGCCACAGATCAGGACGTCGAGCGCCGTTTGGACCGGTGTTTGTGTTGAGCGGGTGGCCTGGATGTGCAGCAGCAGTTCACGACCTATCGACGTGACGTGCCTGTGACCCCATACAAGCGGCAACAACAGCAGCGCGCCATACAGCCAGGGGTAGTTGATCGGCAAGTAGGCCGCCAGGCCTGTCAGTGTGCCGAACGCACCCGCTCCCACCAGCAAGTGGACGCTCCAGTCGGCCAAGGTTTCTTGTCGCAGCAGCCATCTACCGAGTACGGTCGAAGACAGTGCGAACACTGCGACGACAATGACCGGCCAAATTTGTGCGCAGGCAATGGACAGGCACGCCAGCAAACCCAAGCAAAGGATGACCGGTGGTTTGCGAGTGAAGACGGTGAGGGCGGCCAGGCCTGCCAGTGACAGCAATATCGTCCGGGTGCCGCTGTTCATGGACGCCAGTTCAAGCGTCGAAAAACCGTATACGCCGACCACCGCACTCGCCAGTAAAACCAACAACACCGCTGCGTATTTCAAGTTGAATCTGGGCAAAATATCGTCTCGGCTGTTCAGCACCTCGGTGCCATGCAAAAGGGGTGCTTATACGTCTCGGTAGGTGTGCGGGACCCAGGATCCCCACTTGCTTTCGTAGATCGCCCGGTTCTTTTCGAAAAGCGCCTGTTTTTTCTTGGCACCCAAGGTGTCGAACGAGGCGGACAGGTGGTGGTGAACGAAGACGTCTTCGGCACAGGCCGCGCGCATGCCACGACGCTGCACGCGACGGCAGTAATCGTCATCCTCGAAGAACCCCAGGCCATACTCTTCGCACAGGCCACCGATTTGCTCGTAGGTCGAGCGCGGGAACATCACGCAGAAAAAGGCCAGGGTGTTGATTTCGAACCACTCACCCATGCGAGCGCGGGTCATTTGCGCGGCTTCGGCGGGCATGTCTTCTATCCGGTCGTAGCAGGTGCTGACTTTGGCCTCGTTGCCGATGTTGTTGGTGATCGGGCCGATGATGCCGATTTCCTTGTTGTCCTGCAGATGACGGATCAAGCCTTTGATCCAACCGGCGGTGACGACCGTGTCGTTGTTCAGGACAACCAGATAGTCGCCACTGGCTGCCGCGAGGCCCAGGTTGTTACCGGCGGCAAATCCCTTGTTGTCCGGGTTGAGGATGACGATCCGGTCTGGATGTCCTTTGGCCCAAGCGGTGAGGTAGGCCGGGGTCTGGTCGCTGGAGTGGTTATCGACAATGATGATTTCAAGGTTCGGGTATTGGCTCTGGGTCAACAGGCTGTCGAGGCAGGCCTTGGTCAGTTCGAGGTTGTTGTAGGTCAACACCACGACGCTGACTTTCGGTTGGGGCAAGTTCGCGATGGCCTTGCGCAGGCTGGCAGCCCGATGCTGCCAGGTCTGGCCCCGGGCGAACGATTGGCGCGCCTTTAGCGTGGCGCTGGCCTCTGGCACGGCGTCCAGCACATCGCGTATGGCCGAGATAAACTCAGTGGGCTCCTCAACCGCCCAGACCAGTTTGCCGAACTGGCTCAACTCCGGCAGTTTCACCGACACCACCGGTTTCCCCGCGCTCAGGTATTCATAGACCTTGACCGGATTGGTGGCGAGGGTCAAAGGCATGACCTTGAACGGCAGCAGGCAAACGTCCATGGCATAGAGATAATAAGGCAGGGCGGCATACGGGACTTCGCCTTCCAGGACCACATTCGGGCAGGCCTTGAAGTATTTTTTCGCCTGGAAGGTATCGCTGCCGATCAACAGTATCAGGTGCTGTGGGAAGGCTTGGGCGACTTGCTTGACCAAGTCCAGGTCAAACCATTCGGCAATGACACCGTAGTAGCCGATGATTTTTCTGTTGGCAGGGTCCCGATAGACCTTGTCGGGACGTTGGCTGAAGAAGCTGAACTCGCAGGCGTTGCGGATCACCTCGACGTTGCGGTTTTCCCGCTTGCCATGTTGTTCGATCCAGTCGGAAGTCGCTACCAGCAGATCCGCCCTGCGCATCAGGGCGATCTCAAGGTCGAGCAATTCCTGGGCAACGTTGCCAAAGCCTTCATGGTGATCCATGCAGTCATAGACCAGCGTGGAGTTGGGGATGCGCCTTGCCAGCGGGAACCAGTAGGCATGCTGGACGATGCAATCCGCGGGACCGACTTTAGCCCATTGCAGGAGCATGGCCAGGCCTTGGCCCAACTGGCCGATCGCGGCCGCTGACGGTGGGGCATGATAGATGGCCGGTGCGCCGAGCACCTTGAAACGGATCTGGAACAGCCGGTTGGAGCCCTCCAAGGGTTCCACTTCGAAGCCTGGGGCCTCATCGTCGATAAAGTTGTTCGAGATATAAAATGTCGTTTGTCCTGCCCGGGCCAACTCTTTGGCCAGGTTTTGCGGGCGCTGGATGCGGAAGTGCCAGTCAATCACGCCGAACATCAGGACCATGGGTCGCCCGGGGCAAGACGGTACTTCAAGGCTTGCGGTCGGTGGCAGGTGCTGCAACGGGGTGAAGCTTGCTGGCGCGGCTGATTCGCCAGGTGTTGCCTTGCGGTGCTTCAACCAGCTTCGAATCCGGCGCGCCAGCTTGCTCTTCTGCTGGGCGGGAAGTGGCAGCCAGGCGTAGACCCGGCGCGATAACTGGTACAGCTGCTTGCGTATCGAATAACGCAGCGGTGCGCGTTCGATGGCGTTGCCCCAGTCCGAAAGCTTGAACAGCTCAGCCTGCTTCGCCGCCAGTTGGGCGCGCAAATCCACTGCCCAATCGGAAAGCGCCACCGCTTCGCTTTCTTTTGTCTGGAGCAATGCCTCGGCGTCTTTCAGGCGCTGTTCGGCCAACCGCAGTCGCTCGCGCAGTCGCCCTGCCTTGCCTTCTTGAAGTGACAGGCGGGTGCGAAGCGCTTGCGACCCCAGGTTCAGTTGTTTGATGAGCCGGTCTCGATTCTCGATTTCCTTGACCAGCTGCAAGGCTTCAATGGATCTGGATTGTGTTGAGCGATTCAGTTGGTCAATGCAATCAACAAGACGGTTGATCTGGTCCATGCGGTTTTCTGATCCTTTGGTCAATACGGCAACGCACACTCGGTCTTTCAGGATCGATGGTGGCTTCAATCACCAGCCAGGCCTCCAGCCGTGCCATGGATCAGCATAGCGGTTACTGGGCGGGGCGCCATGCAACACACCTCATATGACGTCGGCGAAGCCTTTGCGTGTCCGCTGGAACCAGGCAAATCCGGCGCAGGCAATCAGTACTGAGATTGCCGAATAAATCGCCAGGTGCTCCCATTGCGGCGCCTTGCCCCAGAACAGGACATCGCGAACCATTTCCACCGGCAGCGTCAGGGGGTTTGCCTGCAAGGCGGCCTGATAGCTTTGAGGCAGTGTCGAGAGGGGGTAGAAAATCGGTGAGAGGAACAGCATTGCCGTGATGATAATGCCGATGAACTGGCCGATATCGCGCAGGTAGACGCTTATCGAGGCGAGAAACCAGGAGATGCCCAGCGTCAGCAACACCAAGGGAAAAAGCACCAATGGCAGCAGGAGGGCGGTGAGCGGTGGGGTTCCGAACAGGGCGATATAGAAAATCAGCCAGGCCAGGACGCTGACCGCCATGTGGAACAGCGCTGCGCCGAGCGACACCAAGGGCAGGGTTTCCAGTGGGAACACGATTTTCTTGACGTAGTTGGTATTGGCCAGCACCAGGCCCGGCGCGCGGTTCATGCATTCGGAAAACAGGTTGAAGACCAGCAGGCCCGCGAACAGCACCAAGGCGAATTCACTCTTGGATTCACCGCCGCCAGACCAGCGGGCCTTGAAAACGACACTGAACACGAATGTGTAGACCGCCAGCATGAAAACCGGCGTGAAGAACGACCATAGAATGCCGAGCATCGAGCCTTTGTAGCGACCGATGACTTCTCGGCGGATCAACACGTAGATCAAGATTCGATTGATAAGGACACTCTTGATCATGGCAACGGGGGACGTGCTGAACGACTGCATCGGTGCTGGATCCTCAAGACAATATCGGATGTTCCTTGAATCGCATCCCTATGGAGGGTAGGCCATGTGTAGATTCATTCGAAGTTATTTATCCCATCTGTGCTTAACTCATCCGCAACGCCCAGCGAAGGACTGATTCAATGGCGCCGCAATAATGGCCGTGATTCATGGAAGGGTTTTGCCGATGTCGTTTGAAGTGGCCATCTGCGCCGAAAACCTGAGCAAGTGTTATCAGATCTACGATGCACCCAAGGACCGCCTGTTGCAGATGCTGTTGCGCGGCAGGAAGCGTTTCTATCGCGAGTTCTGGGCCCTGGACGATGTTTCCCTGACCATCGCAAGGGGGGAGACCGTCGGTATCATCGGCCGTAATGGCAGTGGCAAATCCACCTTGTTGCAACTGATCTGCGGCACGTTGATGCCAACCCGGGGCAGTGTCCAAGGGCATGGCCGGATTGCGGCGTTGCTCGAGCTGGGGTCCGGTTTCAATCCGGAGTTCACCGGCCGGGAAAACGTCTATGTGAATGCGGCGGTGTTGGGCCTGAGTCGCGCGCAAATCGACGCTCGCTTCGATGACATCATCGCCTTTGCCAATATCGGCGACTTCATCGACCAGCCCACCAAGATTTATTCCAGCGGGATGCTGGTACGGCTGGCCTTCGCCGTTTCGGTCTGTGTCGAACCTGAAATCCTGATCGTCGATGAGGCCCTCTCCGTCGGCGATGCCTCGTTTCAATTCAAATGTCTGAACCGGTTGGAAGAACTGGCTGCCAAAGGCACCACGCTGCTGTTCGTCTCCCATGACATGAGCATGGTCAAGCGCTTTTGCCACCGGGTCATCTATCTGCGCGCAGGCCGAGTCGTTGCCAGTGGCTCGCCCGATGAAATGGCCGAGCTGCATTTGCTCGACATGCGCGACGAGCAACGCCGCTGGGCCAGTGGCGGGGTCATACCGGTGACGCGCAAGTCATTCATGGGCGGGCAGGAGGGGATGGCCTTTGGGACCGAAGAGGGGCACATCAGCGCTGCCTGCTTCACCAACACCCAGCAGCTCTGCTCCAGTTATCTGTATGGCGATGACATCGAGATTCGCGTCGAGGCGCTGCTGCATGAGTCGATCACTCAACCCAACATCAGCTTCACCCTCCAGGAGGCCAGGCTGCTGGTGATCGGCGGGGGCAATTTCGCACTGCAATCTGGCCCGGTCGAAAATGGCTGGCGGCGCGCAGCGATCACGGTGCGCTTCCCGGCCAACCTCGCCGAGGGACGCTATCATGTCACGCTCAAGCTGTTGCACGGCGCGACGGAAGACACCTCGCAACTGATCGAGAAGCAGGTAGCGCCCTTGGCATTCGACATGTTGCCGAACCACAAGCATTTTCTGGGCATGGTTGACCTGGGATTGCAGAGGGTCGACCCTCGACCGGTCGAGTCGCTTGCCGAGGCCTGCGAAGCTCAAGGGGAGACAGTTTTGACGGAGCACCTGGACGCTCGCACTTGGCAGGTCGCTATATTCGGCACCTTTGACGTAGAGAACTATGGCGATCTGCTGTTTCCGATCATCGCCGAGGCCGAGCTGACGCGGCGCTTGGGGTCAGTCAACCTGCATCGGTTTTCCTATCACGGGAAAACCCCACCGCAATGGCCCTATGCGGTGACGTCGCTGACAGAGTTGCCCCATGTAGCGGCGAGCCTGGATGGGGTTTTGATCGGCGGTGGCTTCCTGATCCGCTTCGATAAAGTCGTTGCCCACGGCTATGGTCCGACAACCGCCGATATCCATCACCCGACCGGTTATTGGCTGACCCCTGCGCTCATCGCGCAGCAGCACGGGGTCCCGGTCATGTGGAATGCCCCCGGGATGCATTGCAACGATATTCCCGACTGGGCCAGGCCGTTGTTGACGATGGCCCTTGAGCAAAGCCAGTACGTGCGAGTCCGTGATGCACTGTCACGCGATGCCCTCGGCGCGCTCACCCAGCAAGCCGAAATCGACGTGTTGCCCGACACCGCGTTTGGCTTGCCTCGCCTGATCGATGAGCAGCAACCCTGCGCCGAGTTCATTCGCCTGCGCGAGCAGGCCGGGCTGACCGGGCCCTACATCGTGATCCACGCCATTCATGTGGTGGAATCTTTTGTAAAGCTGTTCGAAGACCACGCCGAGGCGTTCCAGGGCTATCAGTTCCTGGTGGTGCCGATTGGCCCCGTCCTGGGTGACGATTCGTCGGTCATTGCGGCGCGCCTGCCCCGGGCCATCACCTTGTCATTCTGGCCAGAGCCGTTGCTGATGGCGGAAATTCTCAGCCAGGCCCAAGCGGTGATCGGCCATAGCTATCACTTGGCAATCACCGCGTTGGCGTTTGGCGTCCCGGTGTTCTGCTCGGCGGATCTGACGACCGGCAAGTACACGGCGCTGGCGGAGTTCGATTCACTCCATGCGTTGCCGGACGCGGCGACGGTTGATCCGCAATGGTTTCTCGCGCGGGTGGGCAAGACCCGTCCATCGCCTGCGGCGCGTGCGGCGGCGGAACGGTTGGTCGAGCACTGGGACCGTGTCGCGGCGATTATTCGCCAGGGCAAAACCTCGTCCCAACCGGTGTTGGGTGCTTTTCTACAGCATTTGCCCAATCTGCTCGAAGCCGCGGTCGAGGGCCGTGATCCATTGTCGGCTGAATGTGCGGTAAGCCCCGACGTGCCGGAGCCTGAGGTCATCGAGCCGGCGCCGGAGCCTGCAGTAGAGGCGCTTGCCCAGCAGCAACGGATTGCCCAGCTCAGTCAGCAATTGGCCCTCAGTGACGCCAGGATGCTTGAGTTGCAGAACTCCAATTCATTCCGAATGACCGCACCACTGCGTTCCATTGCCCGTGGTATCAGAAACCTGACAGCGAACAAGAACAGACAATGCTAGATCTCTCTCGTCTCACGCCAGCGGCGCTAAAGTCTGACCCGTTCTCATGGGCTGAAATTGGCACTCTGTATTCGGCCGAGGATGCCGCCGCGTTGGCGGCGTCCTTCCCTCATGATCACTTCAAGACGGTGAGTGGTTATGGCGGTGAGAAAAACTATGACTATGAGGCCCGCGCCCTGGTGAGCATGGGCACCCCTACCATCGCTTTCCCCGAAGAGTTGAGCGAGGCGTGGTTGAGGCTGGCGCAGGACCTCGGCTCGGCCGGCTATCGAGCGGCCATGTCGGAGCTGACCGGGATTGATCTGCGCAGCGTGCCGATGGAGGTCAACGTTTTTCATTACGGTCCTGGCGCGAGCCTGGGGGCCCATCCGGACCTGCCCGATAAACTGGTCACTCATATCCTGTATTTCAATGAGTCCTGGGACCGCAACGATGGCGGTTGCCTGAACATTCTGCACCGCAACGATCCCACTGCCGTGGCGGCCGAGATCGAGCCCTTGGTGGGCAATTCGGCGATCCTGGTGCGCTCGGATAATTCCTGGCACGCCGTCACCCCCGTGGTGAGTGGCTGCCAATCTTCCCGCCGCAGCCTGACGGCAACGTTCTACCGACCGGGCTCCCTCAGTTCCATGTGGCCGCCGGGTGACAGCACGCCGCTGCATGGGTACCCACGTGCTTAAGCTCGACAGCACCTTGATCGACCGCGACGCCGCCTTGGCTCAAAGAGATGCGGCCATCAATGAGCGCGATGTGGCCTTGGCGAAAGTCGACTTCCTGCAAAACACCCGGTCGTGGCGTTTCACCCGCCCCCTGCGCTCGCTGTTCCGATGGATGCGTTATGGGTTTGCCGCCACCCAGGAATTTCCCGACGCGGGCGCTGCCATCGTCTACCCGGCAGCACCGGAGCCGTTGCCGAAGGTTGAGGTGGACGCTGATTTCGCCACGAAAGGGCACCTGGATATTCTCTGCTTCGCCAACATTGAATGGGCTGCACGCTTCCAGCGACCGCAGCAGTTGATGAACCAGTTTGCGAGCAATGGTTACCGGGTGTTCTATATCGTCCCCGCCCGTGTGCCGGAGCCGGGACAGCTCTATCGATTGACCTCAGTGGCACCCAATATTTTTGAAGTGGCGCTGCAGCGTGACGTGCAAGAGGCGTATTACGAAAAAGTAGTGACGCCTGAGAATCATCAGGCTTTGCTGCTCGCCATGGCCGCACTGGTCGCCGATATGCAGATAAGAACCGCTCTCTCGGTGGTGCATATTGCTTACTGGAGCCCCGTGGCACTCAACCTGCGAGCCATGCATGGCTGGCGCATTCTCTATGACTGCATGGACGACTGGGATGGTTTCCCGAACATCGGCGAACAGCTGCTGAGCGAAGAAAAGACCCTGATTGCCCAGGCCGATCTGGTGACTGTTTCCGCCGCGTTGCTTTACCACAAGTGGTGCGCCCATAACCCACGCTGCGTACTGGTGCGAAACGCGGTGGATTTCGCTTTTTTCCGGCAGCACTGCTTTACCAATGACGTGTTGAGCGGGCTTGTCGGGCCTGTCATTGGTTACTACGGTGCCCTGGCGCAATGGCTCGATTATCCCTTGCTGGCGGCGTTGGCGGACAGGCGGCCGGGGTGGAATTTCATCCTGGTGGGGGACATCTTTGTCGACGATCTGGCGGGCCTTGAGCACATGTCCAATGTCCAGTTGTTGGGCAGGAAGCCTTATTCGCAAATGCCGCTTTACCTGGATCATTTCGATGCCTGCCTGATTCCTTTCAAGCTCTACAACGTGACGCATGCGGTCGATCCGGTGAAGTTCTACGAGTACATCAGTGCAGGCAAGCCGGTGATCTCCACGCCTTTGACGGAGATGAGCATTTACAAAGACCTGCTGTACTTCGCAACCGGGGTCGATGAGTTCATCGAGCAGATCGAGCGTGCCTTGGCCGAGCGCGACCTGGCCCTGTACAAACGGCGCGTAGAACTTGCCCGGGCCAATGATTGGAAAGATCGATTCGACAGCATGCAACTGGCTATCGTCGGGCTGTATGAAAAAGTCTCCATCGTGCTCGTGACGTACAACAACCTCAATCTGACGATCCAATGTGTCAACAGCATTCTGCGTAATACTACCTGGCCCAATTACCAGCTCATTGTCGTCGACAATGGCTCGGAGGATGGTACGGGCGATTATCTTGAACGCCTGCGCCAGGAGGTGCCGACCGCGAAGGTCATCCTCAACCCGGACAATCGGGGCTTCGCTACGGCTAATAACCAGGGCTTGCGAGAAGCCGACGGTGACATCCTGCTGTTGCTCAATAACGACACGGTAGTGCCTGACGGCTGGCTGGAGCCGCTGCTCAGGCATTTGAGAGACCCGAGTATCGGCTTGGTCGGACCGGTCACGAATGCGGTAGGAAACGAAGCGAAAATCGAAGTTCCCTACCCAGGCATTCAACAGATGCAAGATTTTGCAGACCGCTACACCGAAGCCCGCAAGGGGCAGTCGTTCGATATCTCGATGCTCGCCATGTTTTGTGTCGCCTTTCGCCGAGGCATTCTTGAAGAGGTGGGGGAGCTGGATGAAGCATTTGGTATCGGCCTGTTTGAAGATGACGACTACAGCCGGCGCGTGCAGGCGGCCGGCTACCGGACGGTCTGCGCCGAAGACGCGTTTATCCATCATTACGGACAGGCGTCGTTCAGGAAGCTGATCGCCAGTGGTGAGTACCAGGCCCTCTGGGACAAAAACCAGGCGTACTTCGAAAGCAAATGGGGCGCTTGGCAAGCCCACGTTCATCGCGACGAGCCTGTCGTGAAGACAGGGGACAAGGGCTAGATTGCGACGAGGCCATCACATTCAACATCCTCATCGACTGTGACACCGCCATCGCGAGCAAGCTCGCTCCCACAATTGGATCGGAGTACGACCGAGAGAGCCAGGTCGGCTGTCAGGCCGCCTCGGCGTGGACGTTGATCTCGGCGCCCCATTAACCATGTGTCCGGTCCATACACGCTCTTCAAAAGTGACCCGCTGTAAGAGCGGAACCCTAAGCAGCCGTTACCGCCGCGACGGATATACCCCCGCCCCAGAGAAGAACCATCCCGGCTATTCGCCCAAGACCAACTCAGCGCCCAGGCAAATCCTCACCCATCAGATGAAACGCCCTGGGAGCAAAACCAAGCCAATCACTGGCGGGCGAATGATCGAACACCAGATCCTCGTTCATCCGCGCCACCAGCGCACTTGAAAGATGTCGATAGCGCGGCAGACACCGCATGATCGAAACGCCCCGGCTTAATACCTGGGCAGGGAGGGGCAGCATTCGCGCCGGACGTCCCATAGCCTGGAATATTCGCCGCACCATCGTGTGATACGGCAAGACTTCCCCCCCTGAGAGGTTGTAGCCGCCGCTGGGCAAGCCAGGCGTGCTCATGGCGGACAGCGACGCCTGGATCACGTCACCAGCATGCACCGGCTGGCGCAATCCAGTACCACCATCGATAAGCGGGAAAAATCCGAGGCGTTGAATGAAACGTGCTATTAGCGAGATGTTCTTGTCGCGGCCAAAGCCATAGATCAGCGTCGGCCGCAGGATCACCCATTCGATTTGCCGTTCGATCGCCCACTGCTCGAGCTGTTCTTCTGCGCATATCAAGCGTTGCGCCAGGTCCCGTTCCCGAGGGTCGGGCGACGCGTGCTTGGCAAAGCGGCTGGTGGAGGAGAGGACAACAACGCGTTTGACGTGGGTGCTGGCCAGGCGCTCCAGATAGTCGGGTAACACCCAGATAGGGGCAAATGACAGGAAGGTGTCCAGCGTCAGCCCGTGCCAGTCGTCAGCATCTCGCCACGTCACACCGGGGCAGGGCACCTTGGGCAGGCTTCGAGTGAAGGCGCTCGTCGGGAGGCCGGTTTGGGCCAGCAATGGCAGGACGTGCTCGCCCAAGAGGCTGGAGCCGCCCAATATTCCTATCCGCAAATGAGGCCTCTTATCGTAGGTTCCATGCGTGTTTAAACCGGGTAGCCGCGTGGCGAAGGACCATCAGGCTGAATCGAAACCAGACCCCGATCACCACGCTGACCCATAGCGCAGCAGGGTATTTGCGACGGAAAAACTTGCGATAGAAACGCAGCATCCCCAGGTGTTTGTGCCATTCGACGAAATAGGGACGCTGGCGACTGCAGCCACCGAATACATGCATCACCCGGGCATCCGGCACGAACAGCACGCGCCAGCCGGCCTGGTGGAAGCGCATGCACCAGTCCAGGTCCTCGCAATGAAGGAAATAGTCTTCGTCCCACAACCCGACGCTCTCGATCGCTTCGCGCTTGACCAGCATGCAGGCTCCGGAGATGGCCTCAACGACAATGGGGGTGCTGGGCAGCGGTTCCTTGTGCAATAAAAAATCGGACAACAATGAGGGGAAAAGCGCTGAGAGCCGTGCAAGCCCGAAAGCCCGCATGAAGGCGCGTCTGGGCGTTGGAAATACCCGGCGCCCGCCGGCTTGCTCGCTGCCGTCCGGATTGCACAGGAATCCTCCGGCCATGCCGATTTCGGGTGAGCTGCGCAGCGCCAGCAGCAAGCGGTCCATGGCATCGGCAGCCAGCACGGTGTCCGGGTTCAAGAAAAATAAATTGGGGGCCGCTGACAGGCGGGCGCCCTGGTTGCACGCCACAGCGAAGCCGAGGTTGGCGGCATTGCGCAGGATTTTAAGCGAGGCGCCGGCCGCGTGGGTTCGCTCCAGCCGCATCAGGCTATCGTCGTGGGAGTCGTTATCCACCACGATCACCCTGGAGGCGCCGGCGGTAAACGCCGACCCTACACTCGCCAGCAAAAGTTCACCGGCGTTGTAATTGACGATAATCACATCACACTCGCCACGTAGAGATGATGTGGCCCATTCATCCATAGCGAGCAGTTCCACTGCTTCCAACTTCATCACTCCCTGTACAAACCTGGATACGTATGGATCGCAACGACTCAGGTCTGTAGCTCAAGATAGCAGGTCCGTGGCCTTCGACCAGTTTCGGCCATCCGCCATGACGACAGTAAGTAATGAGATTGGGAAGTTAGGCAGTGAGTCTGTTCGGATGGATCAGAACCTCAAGGCGAGGCGCTTGGAGGGATGCCAACGGCGCGCCAGGCGGCCTCGGCCAGCTGTTGCCGGTAGCTTTCAGGGCTGCGTTTGACTCGGGCCGAGAGCCAGGCGCGGCAATAGCTCTCCGCCGAACCGATGATCAATGACGGGATCAGTTCAAAAGGCAGGTCCTGCAAATCCTGCTGGTGGGCAGGGTCGCTGAACCATTGCTTGAGCGCGGCGTTCCTGGCGAGATTCGCTTCGGCGAGCCGCTCATTGAAGCTGCTTCGCGCCACCGCAAAGCGCGCCTGGTACTGGAACCGCGCCCAATCGGGTTGGCTGACCACCCAATCCACGTAGCTGAACACCAAGGCGTGGACCCATTCCCGGGTCGATGTGACAGCGCTGAGGTAGCTGTCCCTGAGCCGTGCCTGGTCATCCAGGGCGGTCATGTACAACGCCGCGACCAAACCTTCCTTGTTATCGAAATGGTGATAAATGGCGCCCACGCTCATCTGGCTTTCGGCCCGGATGATGTCGATGGTGGTCGCTTCAATGCCCTGTTGGTTAAACAGCGCCAGGGCACATCGCAGGATGTGCCGCTTGGACTCGGCACGGCGCCCTGGGTAGCAACGCTCGAGGAGATCGACAGGTTCCATTTTTCGGCCCAGGCAAAAAGGGGCCATGGTAATTGAAACGACGATCAGGCACGAGCGATTGACAGGGGGGATATTTACAGAATATTGTTCTGTAACAGAGCAGTATTCTGTAATGGAATGATGTTCTGTCCATGACTTCAATCCACCTGACCAGAGATCCCCCATGAGCCAGACTCTCAGCATGTACCAAAGCGTTGGCCCGTCCGCTTTCAGCAATATGGCCTGCCAGATGGCACCGTATTTCGGCACCATCACCCCGGAAATTTCTGTGTTGACCCCCGGTCGCGGTGAAGTGAAGGTGCCGTTTCGCAAGGAGATCACCAATCACCTGGCGTCCGTTCACGCGATCGCGTTGTGCAACGCGGCAGAACTGGCGGGCGGCATGATGACCGAGGTGTCCATCCCCAGCGGCGCGCGCTGGATTCCCAAAGGCATGACCGTCGAGTACTTGGCCAAGGCCAAGACCTCCATCCATGCGATTGCCGACGGTAGCGAAATCGACTGGCAGACTTCGGGCGACAAGATTGTCCCGGTCGAGATCTTCGACGAGGCTGGGGTGAAGGTCTTCACGGCGCGCATCACCATGAATGTGAAAGTCGGCTAGGTCGCCTGGTGCATCAAGCGTCGACCGTTTCCGCCAGGGCCGCCATCCGTCACTGGCGCAAGCGGTTGACGCTTGAGGCAAGGCTAAAGATCAAGGACCAGGTCAGAAGTGGGCTTGCTGCAGCACAGCAAACGCAGGCCTTTGTCGATTTCCCGTTGCCGGATACCGCCGTTGTGATTCATCTCGACCGTACCCTGTAGCAGGGCGGTCTTGCAGGTGCCACAAACGCCCTGGCTGCAGGAGGAGGGCACGATGGCGCCGGCCTTTTTTGCGGCGCTCAGCACGGTCTGATTGCCCGGCATGCTGAACGTCTTCCCCGAGCGCGACAAGGTTACCGTGAACACCTCCTGCTGATCGAGGGAAGGGGCTTGCTCGAGCAACGGTTCCTCGTTCAGTGCGGTGATGTCGAAGCTTTCCTGATGGTAGTGGGCAAAATCGAACGCCGCTTCCCTGAGCAGCGACTTGACCGCTTCCATGTAACCCTGGGGACCGCAGGTAAAGATCTCCCGTTCCTTGTAGTCCGGCACTTGCTGGCTCAGCAACGGCAAGTCGAGCCGGCCTATCGGTTGCTGCCATTGAGCGGTGTCGCCAAGTCCTTCGCACACACTGATGACCCGCAGCCCCGGCATGGCGGCCTGCATGCGCGTTAACTCCGCGTGGAAGATGATGTCGGTGGGCGTGCGGGCGCTGTGTACAAAAACGATGTCGAGGTTGCCGGCCATGTCGCAGGCGGCCCGGGTCATCGACATCAAGGGCGTCACACCCGAGCCGGCCGACAGGTACAACAACTTGGTCGCAGGATGGCCGACCGGTGTAAAGCTGCCCGCCGGACCGGACGCCTTCAGGCTGTCGCCGGGCTTGAGGTGGTCATGCAGCCAGTTCGACACCGCGCCCCCCGGCACGCGCTTGACGGTAATGGAGAACGCAAAGGGCCGGGTCGGGGAGGACGACAGGGTGTAGCAGCGGAAAAGGGTCTGCCCGCCAATGACCGGTGAGATCGTGATGAATTGACCGGGCTCGAAACTCAGTGCGCTGAAGTCCGCACAGCGAAAAATGAAGGTTTTTACGTCATGGGTTTCCTGGCGCACAGCGCAGCATTGCAGGGTTTTCTGTTCACCGCTGTGCCATTGCGCGCCGAACGTGCTCCAGGTGGTCGGATCGGTAAAGCGCTGGACCGCGCTGGTGTTCCCAGGGCACGTCAGGTTTTCGTAAGTCGTCATGTTCGTTCCTCACACGCCGTGTGCGGCCAGACGCGCCGCGTACCAGCGCGAGAACTGGTCGACATAGGTTTCGGTAAAGGCCGAGAACGGCCCGGGCGTGTAGGCCGGATCCTGGGTGCCGCTGTGGGTGATGCCGACGAGGCTGGCGTCTTGCAGGTTGGTCGCCGCCCAGACTTCGGTCAGCTTATCCACCTGGTAGTCGACGCCTTCGATGGCATCGGCATGGACCAGCCATTTGGTGCGCACCAGGGTTTTATCGGGCGCCAGCGGGATGATGTAGGAGACCACGGCGTGATCGCTCATGACATGGGTCCAGGAGTTGTGCGTCCAAAGATGCACGTCGCCCAAGTCGCGGCGGGTGAGGTCGCCGAACAGCCGGGTGCACGCCACGCGGGTGTCCAGGGTCTGGGATTCGCCGTTGCCGGCAATGGCCAGTCGCTGCGAGCGGAACTGGGTCACGGCGTCTTCACCCAGGTGTTCGACGGCATCGCAGATATAGCCTTCGCGTTCCCAGTTGGCCTTGGTCTCGGCATTGCGGCGGTGATATTCGGCCAATGCCTGAAGTGAATCCTCGCCCAGCCCATCGGTGCAGAAACCGAAATCTTCGGGCAGGAAAGAAGCGGTCAATTCCGGGTGCGTGGCGGCGCAGTGATAACACTCGCGGTTATTCTCGATCACCAGTTTCCAATTGCCGTTCTCGATGATTTCCGATTCGTAGGCGATCTTTGAGTGGGCAATATCGTATTGGGCGAAACGCGGTGTCATGACCTGGTCAAGGTACAGGATGTCTTCTGGTGGTTCGTCGCCCAGGCAGACAAAGACATGGGTGCCGATCACCCGGGTGTGCACAGGGATCAGGCTTTTGCATTTAGGGTCGAAGTCCTTGCCCATGTGTGCCGCGTGTTTCAGGCTGCCATCCAGGTCGTAGCTCCACTGGTGGTAGGGGCAGACCAGCATGCCCACCGTCGACTTGCCGGCCTGTTTCAGGCGAGCCCCGCGGTGCCGGCAAACGTTGCGAAACGCCTGCACATGCTCGTCATCGTCGCGCACCAGGAGGATGGAGGATTTGCCAATGTCGATGGTCGAGACATCACCGGGTTCGGAAACATCGCTGGTGACGCCCACCAGAATCCAATGTTTGGTGAAGAACACATCGACGTCGGTTTCAAAAATATCCTGGCGACCAAACAAACCGCCTGGCATGCCATGGCCGGGCGTGCGGTCGGCCAGCAGTTCACGATGGGTCTTCACGGCATTGATTGTCATTATAGGTCTCGCTCACGTTCAAATTGATCAGGCGGCGAGTACAGTTTGGAAAGGTGGGATAAGACCGTCAACGCGCTTTATTTTCACGCTCGCATAACTTTGTGTTATGCCTGAAAGTTGACTTTAATTTGTTGATTATCAGTGAGTTAGATAGCTGTCATCGCGCAGCCAATCGACCAGTGCCTGGGTAATGGGCTCAAGTTTTCGACCGCTTGGAATGACCAGGTAATAGGCGTCTTTTGGCTTGACCACGTAGGGCGTGATTCTGATCAGTTCGCCACTGTTGAGGCGGTGCGCGATCAGCCGGCTCCATCCCAGTGCAATGCCGTGGCCTTGAATCGCCGCCTGGATCGCGTCGTTGTAGGAACTGCAGCGAAATGAATAATTGAGCTTGGGGCGCATATCGCCCAGTTCCCGGCACCAACGGTTCCAGGTCATCCAGCCTTCAAGGGTGGAATCGGAGTCAATCAGTGCGGTGTCCAGAAAATCGGTAATGGCTGAAGGTGCCGGGTTGGCGGCGAGCCAGGCCGGTGAGCAAACGGGAAACACTTCTTCATCGAAAAGGAAAACCGAACTGCCATCCTCCCATTTTCCATTGCCAAAACGGATGGCCAGGTCGACGTCATCCCGATAAGAACTTGGCGAGACCTGCTGCGTCATCAGGCGCAATTTCAACTTCGGTTGCAGGGTGCGCAGAGCGATCAACCGGGGGAGTATTCTCAAGTGAGAAAACGCCTCCGTGCAGGCGATGGTGATCTCCTGCTCACCAATGCCCTCGGCAATTTTGTCGAAGACACTGGCCATGCGATGAATGGACTCCGCGACGACCAGATGCAGGACATAGCCTTCGTGAGTCAACTTGATCGCCCGATGAAGCCGATGGAACAGCTTGGTCCCCAGGGTATCTTCCAACAATCGGATTTGCTTGCTGACCGCTGCCTGGGTCACGCCCAGCTCTTGGGCGGCCAGGGTGAAACTGGCCAATCGCGCCACGGCTTCGAATTCCAGCAACGCCGTCATCGACGGTATCAACCGCCGATAGCCCTTGACCTTTTTATCGATATCGCTGGGTTGCATAGGTATGTTCCGACGTTGCTGCCTGGTGAATCAAGCCACCGAAGATTCTGTTGCGGGTTCAGAAGGCGCGGGCTGTGACAGGTCATGCCCCAGCAGTGCCCGATACAGTTCACCGTCGCCCAATATACCCAGGACCGTACCGGCCTCGTCCTGCACGATCAGGGGATGGCCCGTTTCGTAGCGAATCTGCAGGGCGTCGCGCATGGTAGTCGTCGACGGTACGCAAGTGGGCTGTCGAGCCAGGGTCTCGATTGGCTGGGTCGGATTCCAGGGTTGGACGTGAGCCGCCGTGGCGCCTTTTCGAAGGCTGGACAAATGACCCTGCGGGTTCACCACCATCCACAGGTTTTGAGCCGTATCCAGGCAATATTCGTCGCGGGCGAAAACGCACCGGTCCAGCGGGGTCATCAAGCTTTTCGCACACAGCACATTCAACGGGTTGGTGTGGGCAACGAAGTTACGCACGTAGTCGTCAGCCGGGTTCAGCACGATCTCCTCAGGTTTGCTGTACTGGATGATCTTGCCGTCTTTCATGATGGCGATGCGCGTGCCCAGCTTCAGGGCTTCGTCCAGGTCATGGCTGACAAAGACGATGGTCTTGTGCAATTTGCGCTGCAGATCGAGCAACTCATCCTGCAGGCCTTGGCGGATCAGTGGGTCGAGGGCTGAGAAAGGTTCGTCCATCAGCAGGATGTCGGCGTCCATCGCCAGGGCGCGGGCCAGGCCGACCCGTTGCTGCATGCCACCGGACAACTCGTCGGGCTTCTTGTTGCGCCATTGGGTCAGGCCCACCAGCTCCAGCTTCTCATCCACCAGCTTGCGGAGTTCTTTCTCAGGACGGCCCTGCATTTCCAGGCCGAAGCTGATGTTCTCGCGCACCGTCAGCCAGGGCATCAGGGCGAACTTCTGGAACACCATGGCGATGCGCTGGGTGCGCATCATCTTCAGTTCAGCGGGGGTACAGGAGGCGATGTCGATCTGCCGGCCTTCGTGCTCGACGAACAGCTTGCCGCGGCTGACGGTGTTCAAACCGTTGATGCAGCGCAGCAAGCTGGATTTACCGGAGCCGGACAGGCCCATGAGCACACATATCTCGCCTTTGTTGATCTCCAGGTTGGCTTTCTCCACGCCAACGATCAAACCGGTTTTTTGAAAAATCTCCGGGCGGGAAAAACCTTGGTCGAGTAGATCCAGGGCGGGCTTCGGACGGGCAGAGAAGATGACGTCGACGTCTTCAAAACGGATGATGCTCATGCGTCACCTCTTTTCACGGCTTCACGTTGTTTGCAGATTCGGTCGAGGATGATGGCCAGCAGCACGATCGCCAGGCCGGCTTCAAAACCCATCGAGATATCGGCGGTGTTCAAGGCGTTGACCACTGGTTTGCCAAGCCCGTCGGCGCCCACCAGTGCGGCGATCACCACCATCGACAACGACAGCATGATGCACTGGGTGATACCGGCCGCGATGCTCGGCATCGCATGGGGCAGTTCGATACGCGACAGGAGCTGGCGACGGGAGCAGCCGAAGGCTTTGCCGGCGTCCATCAGTTCGTCCGGTACGTCGCGGATGCCCAGGTAGGTCAGGCGGATGGGCGCGGCAATCGCGAACACCACCGTGGAGATCAGGCCTGGGACCACACCCAGCCCGAAGAGGGTCAGGGTAGGGATGAGGTAGACGAAGGTCGGTACGGTCTGCATCAGATCGAGTACCGGACGCATCAGGGTATAGAACATCGGCTTGTGCGCGGCAACAATGCCCAGCGGTACGCCGATGATCACGCACACGAGTGTGGCGAACGTCACTTGGGCGAGGGTTTCCATGGTTTCCTGCCAGTAGCCCAGGTTGAGGATCAGCAGGAATGAGAAGGTGACGAAGAGCGTCAGGCTGACCTTGCGTTGGATGTAATAAGCCAGGAGCGCAAATAACGCGATCAAAGCCAGGGGGTTGAACCAGAGGAGGGCCTGAGTGAAAGCGGTGATGGTCCCGGACAACGCCAGCGATATAGCGTCAAATACGTCTGCGCCGTGCTGCGTCAACCAATCGACATACCGGGCGATGATTTCGCCCAAGGGAAGTTTCTCTTGTGTAATCCACATATCACTAATCCGGCTGATGGAAGAAATGACTCGCGAACGCAGCTACCCGGGCGCAGGACTGTACGGCTGATCCAATCGCACGGCGGGCTTGGAGTTCTGTTATCGCTTGGCGATGCAAATTACCTGGCGGGCGCTAGGTTCTGTCCTGGCTGGAGCATCCATGACCTCGCTTCAAATGGTTGATACCTGTGGGCCAAGGGTTCGGGCAGCGCAGAGCGCCTGCGCGGGGAACGGGTCTTGGCAGTTATCTAAATTTGGGCAGTGGATGACAGATCAACGGTATGACAAAGGCAGTCGGTCCGGCATTCTTTGGCCGGATGTCGAAGTTCTTTCAGAGGTATGCAGCAAAAAATCATAATGGCGGCTCGTTGTTGTTGTTTTAGAGTCCTTGCCTCTCGGAGATATCAATCAGGCGCGCCTTACGAGCATGTTGTTTCATGCCAGGGCTGGCCTTGTTTGATTGAAACGGTGGTCAACATCTCCATGATGTCGGACTTTAAGCACTCTGGACGGTCAAGTCAACAAAATGTACTTAGGTGTACATTCAAAGGTCATCAAGGTACATTTCAATCACGTATTTGAAGAAGGAGGTGCACGATGCCCCAGGTAGGGAAGGCACGTAGTAAGGCCCAGGACGCGGGCTGGCGGGGCTCGCCGGAGGGTTGGCTGGAAGCGGCCTACGAGGCCTTGAAGGAATCGGGCATCGATGCGGTCCGGGTCATGCCGCTGGCCAAGCGCCTGGGCTTGTCACGCACCAGCTTCTATTGGTTCTTCGAGGATCGCGAGCAACTGCTGGCGGCGTTGCTGTCGCGTTGGCGAGAGACCAATACGGGGGGGTTGATCCGACAATGTGAAAGCTATGCCGAAAGCATCTCCGAGGCGATCCTGAATGTGTTCGAGTGCTGGCTCAACCCACAATTGTTCGACTCGCAGTTCGAGTTTGCCGTGCGCAGCTGGGCGCTGCAGTCTGCTGAAGTGGCCCAAGAGGTCGCTGCGGTAGACGAGCAGCGCATGAACGCCCTGGCGAGCATGTTCAAGCGCTTTGGTTATGACAACCAGGGGGCTGATACCCGGGCCCGAACGATTTATCTGACTCAAATCGGCTACATCACCATGAATACGAGTGAGCCGATCACCGTGCGTTTCCAGCGCATCCCTCATTACGTGAGCATCTTCACCGGCAAAGTCCCCAAGCAGCGTGAGCTGGATCGTTTCTATGGGAAGTTCGGCTATGCCGAAAAAGCGCCCGGGGTTTTTGTTCCGTTGACGGACACGTTCGAAGGCAACGGCGATGATCAATGAGATCGTAGGGATCATTGGCGGCACCGGCTGGTTGGGCGGCGCGATTGCCAAGGCGATCTTGGCGAAGGGACTGGTGCCGGCGGGAAACCTGATCATTTCCAATCGTTCGGGAGACCACCCGTTGGTCCAACAAGGTGCCAGCCTGGTCACGGACAACCAGGACCTGGTGGATCGCAGCGCCGTCGTGATCATCGCGGTTCGCCCCGAGCAGTTCGCCAGCTTGAACATCAATGCGACGGGCAAAACCGTCATCTCGTTGATGGCCGGTATCACGGCACAAGCTATTGCTACACAGACCACGGCTTGGGCAGTCGTACGGGCGATGCCCAATGCGGCGGTGGAAATCGAGCAGTCCTTTACGCCCTGGTATTGCTCGGGCGGGGTAGCGGCGGCGACGAAAATCCTTGTGCAGCGCTTGTTCGAATGTGTGGGCACCGCTGCTGAAGTCCAGGAAGAAGACTTCATCGATTACCTCTCAGCACTCTCAGGCACCGGCCCGGCCTTTCCGGCCTTGTTGATGACGGCGCTGGCCAATCAGGCGATGCTGGCCGGCGTACCTGGTGATATCGCGCAGCTTGCCGCGAAAAATGTCGTGGTCCACAGCAGCCAGCTGCTGGCCAACCGTGATGCCCAGCAGATGATCGACGCCTTGGTGGCCTACCGCGGCGTAACGGCCGCCGCCTTGCAGGCGATGACCCAAGGGCATTTCGAAGAGCAGATTGGAAGGGCGGTGCAGGCAGGTGCCGCGGTGGCTCGCACGGGGCTTCAAGCCTGATAGAACGATCGGGGTCGGGTAACGGCCACCACCGCATCGCGAGCAGGCTCGCTCCCACATTCGATCTTCAGCAGACTCAACATCCATGCCCAACACAAAGGGTTTCGGGTGTTCACAGCGTCTGGACACGACACAAAAAATCTGTGGGAGCGAGCTTGCTCGCGATGAGGGCAGCAAGTCGAACATCCATGTAGCTGAACCACCGCCATCGCGAGCAAGCTGGCTCCCACAAAGGGTTTCGGGTGTTCACAGCGTCTGGACACGACACAAAAAACCTGTGGGAGCGAGCCTGCTCGCGATGAGGGCAGCAAGTCGAACATCCATGTAGCTGAACCACCGCCATCGCGAGCAGGCTCGCTCCCACATTCGATCTTCAGCAGACACAACATCCATGCCCAACACAAAGGGTTTCGGGTGTTCACAGCGTCTGGACACGACACAAAAAACCTGTGGGAGCGAGCTTGCTCGCGATGAGGGCAGCAAGTCGAACATCCATGTAGCTGAACCACCGCCTTCGCGAGCAAGCTCGCTCCCACAGGAAAAACGCGATCCCACCAAGAATCAGGTCGGCTGTTAGGCCGCCTTGCTTTTGATCTTGATCTGGGGCGCCCCGTTAACCACGCTGGCTGAACGAAGGTGTTGCGCAGTGGGCAACCCGGCATGGATGCCGGGTTAGCCGCGCTGGGCCATGGATGGCCCTTCGCGGCGGGCCCACGGAGCAATGCCTTCGTTCAGGCACACCGAGCCTAAGCGAGGTGCCGAGTGGTGGGGCAAAGCGCTTTTGCTTACTTTTGGCTGGTCCGGCTCCCGGCTCTTCCAAAAGTGAGCCGCTGTAAGAGCGGAACCGCCAGCCGCCGTTACCGCAGCAACGGATATTCACTCCACCCCCAGATAAAAAAACCCAAAAAAAACGGCACTCCTCCAAAAAACGAAAGGCGCCGTTTTCCTCAAGCCAACCTCAAATCCTATTCAGCCTTGAAGCAATACACCGCCAGCTTGTTCCCATCCAGATCCCGAGCATAAGCCGCATAGGCATTGTCCGCCCAACCACGCGGGCCTGGCAGGCCTTCACATACGCCGCCGTTCGCCAATGCAGCCGTATGGAACGCCAGAACCGCAGCACGGCTCGGTGCCTCGAAGCTCACCGTAACACCGTTACCAATGGTCGCCGGACTACCATTGGCCGGGTTGAGTACAAAGAACGACGGTTTGTCGACGCCCCAGATGGAGCCGGCATCGGCGAGATCGGCAACACGCTTGAGGCCGATCTCTTTCAAGGTGGCATCATAAAACGCACGTGCTTGTGCCAGGTTGTTGGTGCCGACGGTGACATGGGTAAAAACAGACATCTTGGTTTCCTTTCTATGGGTAGTTGGACGATCGACCGGCACTCAGAAATGAATGACGGTGCGAATGCTTTGCCCGCTGTGCATCAACTCGAAGGCGTCGTTGATTTTGTCCAGGGGCATGTTGTGGGTGATGAAGGTTTCCAGCGGAATTTCCCCACGGCTGGCCTTCTCCACATAACTGGGAAGCTCGGTGCGGCCCTTCACGCCGCCGAAGGCGCTGCCGCGCCATACGCGACCGGTGACGAGCTGGAACGGGCGGGTACTGATTTCCTGGCCGGCACCGGCCACACCGATGATGATCGACTCGCCCCAACCCTTGTGGCAGCACTCCAGCGCCGCGCGCATCAGTTGCACATTGCCGACGCATTCGAAGGAGTAATCCACGCCACCGTCGGTGAGTTCGACGATGACGTCCTGGATGGGACGGTCATCGTCCTTGGGGTTGATGAAGTCCGTTGCGCCCAATGACAGGGCAACGTCACGCTTGGCTGGGTTGATATCGATGGCCAGGATGCGTCCGGCATTGGCCATTTTTGCGCCGATGATCGCGGCCAGGCCGATACCGCCCAGGCCGAAGATCGCCACGCTGGCACCCGCTTCGACTTTTGCCGTGTTGAGTACCGCGCCAATCCCCGTGGTTACCCCACAGCCGAGCAGGCAAACCTGATCCAGCGGCGCGTCTTTTGAAATCTTCGCCAGGGAAATTTCCGGCAGCACCGTGTATTCGGAAAAAGTCGAGCAGCCCATGTAATGGAACAGCGGCTGGCCTTCATAGGAAAAACGCGAGGTGCCATCGGGCATCAAGCCTTTGCCCTGGGTGGCCCTGACGGCCTGGCAGAGGTTGGTCTTGCCGGATAGGCAGAATTTGCACTGCCGACATTCAGCGGTGTAGAGCGGGATCACATGGTCGCCGACTTGCAGCGACGTCACGCCTTCGCCGATGGATTCGACGACGCCGCCACCTTCATGGCCCAGCACCGTGGGGAAAATGCCTTCGGGATCGCTGCCCGAAAGGGTGAAAGCGTCGGTATGGCAAACGCCAGTGGCAATGATGCGAACCCGGACTTCACCGGCCTTGGGCGGTGCCACATCGATGGTGACCAACCGCAACGGTTCGTTGGGCGCGAATGCGACCGCAGCCCTTGATTTCAAGGTCTGTGCTGACATGGAAGAGCCTCGTGTCGAATAGGAAAAGATGGCCCCTGATCCAGGATCAGGGGCATGACTTCAGATGTCCTTGACCAGTCGCAACGCATCGTAGATGGCCGCGTGGGTATTACGCGCCGACACCGCGTCGCCGATCCGGAACAGCTGGAAACGGCCCTGCGGGTTGGTCACGATATTCTGGGTTTTGCCGGCGATCAGATCGTGCTGTTCCACCGCGCCGTTATTGCTCGAATGCGGGCGCAGTTCGAAGTACAAATCGTCCAGGGGCAGGGTGCCGTGGTTGACCACCACCTGATCGACCACTCGTTGCTTGTGCACCTGGCCATAATCGCTGCCGAAGTTGGCCACCAACTGACCGTCGCGCTTCTCCACGGAATCGACCCGATAGGTGACCGTGAAGGTGACGTTCAGGTCTTGCAGGCTGCGCATGTAAGGCACCAGGTTCATCGCCATCACCTCCGGCGCAAACGAGCGGTCCGGCGTGACGATCTCCAGTTTTGCACCGCTGTTGGCGATGACCTCGGCCGCCTGCAACGCCGCATGGTCGCCGGCGTCGTCGAAGATCAGCACGTTCTGGCCGGGCTTGACGTCGCCGGAAATGATGTCCCAGGTCGACACCACCAGTTCATTGCCGTGCTTGAGCACCTCGGTATGGGGCAAGCCGCCGGTAGCGACGATCACCACGTCCGGCGCCTCGGCCATGACGGTCTCGGCTTCGGCCCAGGTGTTGAACTGGAACTTCACTCCCAGCCGTTCGCATTGCGCCATGCGCCAGTCGATGATGCTGATCATCTCGCGGCGACGCTCGCTCTGCGCGGTCAAACGGATCTGTCCACCGGGCTGATCCGCCACTTCGAACACCGTGACGTCGTGGCCACGTTCGCCGGCCACCCGTGCCGCCTCCAGGCCCGCCGGGCCGGTGCCGATCACCACCACCTTGCGCTTGACCGACGCCTTGGGGATTTCGTGGGGCATGGTGGTTTCGCGGCCAGTGGCGGCGTTGTGGATGCAATACGCAGCTCCGCCCTGATAGATGCGGTCCAGGCAATAGTTGGCGCCGACGCAGGGGCGGATTTCTTCTTCGCGCTTTTCGATGATCTTGCGCACGATGTGCGGGTCGGTCATGTGCGCCCGGGTCATGCCGATCATGTCCACCTTGCCGGAGGCGATGGCGTGTCGCGCCGTGGCGACGTCCGGGATCTTGGCCGCATGGAACGTCGGGAAGCCGGTGGCCGAACGAATCTCGCCGGCAAAATCCAGGTGTGGCGAGTTGCGCATGCCCTGGATCGGAATCACGTCGGTGAGACCGGCATCGGTATCGATGTGCCCGCGTACGACGTTGAGGAAATCCACCAGCCCACTGTCCTTGAGCATGTGGGAGATCTGCAGGCCATCGCTGGCACCGAAGCCGCCGGGCAGGCCTTCGTCGCCGGTGTAGCGCACCCCGAGCAGGAAATCCTCGCCACAACGCTGGCGAATGCCGCGTAACACATCAAAAGTGAAGCGCATCCGGTTTTCCAGCGAACCACCGTAGGGGCCATCGAGATCGTTGGTCAGTGGCGACCAGAACTGATCCATGAGGTGCCCGTAGGCCTGCAGTTCCAACCCATCAAGACCGGCGGCCTTCATGCGCTCGGCGGCGTCCACGTAATCCTTGATGATCCGGTCGATGTCCCATTCTTCCATCTTTTTCGGGAAGGCCCGGTGGGACGCTTCGCGACGATGGGAAGGCGAGACGACCGGGAGCCAGTCGGCCTTGTCCCAGCGCGTGCGTCGCCCCAGGTGAGTCAGCTGGATCATCACCGCCGCGCCGTGTTCGTGGCATTCGTCGGTCAGGTCCTTCATCCATTTGACCACTTCGTCCTTGTACGCCAGCACGTTGTTGAACACCGGCGGGCTGTCCCGGGAAACGGCGGCGGAGCCCGCCGTCATGGTCAGCGCCACGCCGGCCTTGGCGCGTTCGACGTGGTAGGCGCGGTACAGATCCTTCGGCATGCCGTCGACGGGATAAGCGGGCTCATGGGAGGTGGTCATGATTCGGTTTTTGAGGGTCAGGTGTTTGATCTTATAGGGCTGCAGCAGAGGATCGCTGGACATGGTGTTGCGCTCCGGGAACAGAACATCAGGCTTGGTTTGACATAACGGTATGTCGAATGTTCATGTGTGTCAACGATTGAGACACAAGTGTACATTTTCGTTGCGTGGCGGAAAAACCAGGATTACCATCCAGTCGAAACAGGGGTGGCCCGGCTCGTGCGGCCGGCCATCGCGCATCGATCCAAAGTGCAAGGGGCTGTGCGAAGAACCATGAAAGTACTCGTTGCGGTAAAGCGCGCCATCGACCCGAATGTGAAAGTCCGGGTGAAAGCCGACGGTTCAGACGTTGAGCTCAATGGCGTGAAGATGGCCTTGAATCCGTTCTGCGAAATCGCGGTGGAAGAGGCGATTCGCCTCAAGGAGAAGGGGCTGGTATCCGAAGTGGTGGTGGTCTCGGTGGGCACTTCGCCCGCCCAGGAGCAACTACGCACGGCATTGGCACTCGGTGCGGACCGGGCGCTGCTGGTCGAGACGAGTGCGCTACTCGAGCCGCTCAACGTCGCCAAGTACCTGAGCAAAGTGATCGATCAGGAAAAGCCGCAACTGATCCTGTTTGGCAAACAGGCGATCGACCAGGAGAACAACCAGGTCGGGCAAATGGTCGCGCAGTTGATCGGCAGCGGTCAGGCCACTTACGCCTCGGCCGTCAATCAGGTCGACGGGCAATGGGTAGTCGAGCGTGAGGTTGACGGTGGCAGCCAGGTGCTCGCCCTCGCCGTGCCGGCCGTGGTGACCTGCGACTTGCGCCTGAACCAACCGCGCTACGCCTCGTTGCCGAACATCATGAAAGCCAAGAAAAAACCGCTGGAAATCATTGCCGCTGACACCTTGGGCGCGAGCGTGAAGGAACACACTCGATTGTTAGGGGTTGTCCCGCCAGCAGTGCGCAAAGCAGGGATAAACGTCAGTTCGGTGGCCGAGCTGGTGGATAAATTGAAAAACGTTGCGGGGGTGATTTGATGCGCACATTGGTGATCGCCGAGCACAGTGCAGGTGAGCTGACGGCAGGTACGTGGAGCGCCGTGACCGCCGCCCTGGCCCTGGGTGCCGAGACGGATTTGTTGGTGATGGGCGGGACGGACGCATCGGCAGTGGCGCAACAGGCAGCACTGACCCAGGGCCTGGACCGGGTGCTGCTCGCACAAGGTGCGATGTTCGAAAACGCCCTGGCTGAAAATGCCCAACCGCTGATCACTTCACTGGTGGCCGAGGGGTATACGCACGTCGTTGCCGCTGCCAGCAGCATGGGCCGCAATGTGTTGCCACGGGTCGCGGCCAGCCTGGATGTCGGCATGCTGTCCGACGTCACCCACATCGTTTCGGCGGACACCTTCCAGCGTCCCATTTATGCCGGCAATGCCATCGCCACGGTGCAGTCCCTCGATCCGATCAAGTTGCTCACCGTTCGTGCCTCGGCGTTCACCCAGGCCTTGTCCCATGAGCATCGCTGCGCAGTGGTGGCGGTGGAGGGCGGGCAAAGCGCAAGCAACGTGCGTTTCGTGAGCGAACAACTGACTGCCAGCGAAAGGCCCGATTTGTCGAGTGCCCGCGTCGTCGTGTCCGGTGGCCGCGGCATGCAATCCAAGGAACATTTCGCCTTGATCGAGCGTGTGGCCGACAAGCTTGGCGGCGCCGTAGGGGCCTCGCGTGCCGCGGTGGATTCGGGGTTTGCCCCCAATGATTTGCAGGTCGGGCAGACGGGGAAAATCGTCGCGCCAGAGCTATACATTGCCGCGGGTATCAGCGGCGCCATTCAACATCTGGCGGGCATGAGTGGCTCGAAGGTCATTGTTGCGATCAACCAGGACGCCGAGGCGCCGATTGCCCAGGTGGCGGATTACATGTGGGTGGCGGATGTGTTCGAGGCCTTGCCGGCGCTCGAAAAAGCATTGTGAGTGCTTAATGCAAACGATGAACCTGTGGCGAGGGAGCTTGCTCCCGCTTGAGTGCGAAGCGCTCACAAAAAGGGCTGCTACGCAGCCCAGCGGGAGCAAGCTCCCTCGCCACGGGTCTGGCGACAGCCTTAAGGGAATACGCATTACAAATAGAGTTCCGCCAAAGGGCGGAGGAGGGCCGAGCGACCCGAATACATGAAGGGCTTTCGCATAACTAAAGCTTATCCATGCATCACATAAAATCCCTTGAGGGTGTAATGGCACTCTGCTTTTATGAGGGAAGTTAATGCTTCTGCTGCCCTGCCAATAACTATTAATACAGTACGCGGAGATGCACCATGATTACGTTATCCAGTAAAACTTGTATCGGCTGGCTTGCAGGCCTGGCGATGGCCGCCGGTAGCTTGGCGGCTCACGCCGAGGAACCCACGCCTATCCGTATTGGATGGGTGAATTGGTCGGATACGGAAATCGCTGTAAAGCTGGCAGATACGGCATTGCGCGACCACTTGAAGCAACCGGTCAAATTGGTACTCGCCGATATCGGCATTCAGTTCCAGGCCCTGGCTAACGGCAATATCGACCTGATTCCGATGGTCTGGCTGCCGAGCACGCACAAGGCGTTCTACGACAAATACCAGGACAAGCTCGAAGACCTCGGCGTGCTGTATGAAGGTCGGATCGGAATGGCCGTGCCAACGTCCATTCCGACCAGCGAGATCGCCAGTGTCGAGGATCTGAATAAACCAGAAGTGCGGGAGAAACTCGGCGGCAAGATCCTGACTTCGGAAGTGGGTAACGGCCAATACAAACTCACGGAAAAGGCCATCCAGGAATATAAGCTCGATGGTTACAAGATGGTCGCTTCTTCAGAGTCTGGAATGCTGAGCGAGCTGGATCGCAACATCAAGCGTGACAAATGGTCGTTGATCAACGCCTGGAGTCCCCACTGGATGTTCGCCAAATGGCCGCTGCGCTACCTGGATGATCCGAAGCAGATTTTCGGTGGTGCTGAGCAAATCCATGCGGTTGCCCGCAAAGGTTTCAGCGCCGAGCATCCTGATGTTGCCCGGTTCTTCGCCAACTTCAAGATTCCCAAGGCTGACCTTGAGAAGTTGATGTCGAGCGCCCGTGACAGCTCGGCAGACAAGGTCGTTGCAGAGTACTACGCCGCCAACAAGCCTCGCTTCGAGGCGATGTTCGGCAGCCAGACCGCTTCGGCGACACCCTCCCAGTAATCAACGCGATTCTCGATAGTTATGTTGCTGTCCGATGCCCTTGGTGAAGGGCATCGGATGCATAGAACGAATATTCAGGCGATACCCTTGAAGACCACAACTTATCGTCGCTATACCGTTGATGAAGCGATCGACTGGGTGAAGCATCTTTGCGAAGCGAAGGGCTGCTCACCCGCGGTTGCCCTCTCATTGGCCCACGCCACCGTGGCTGCGCAAGCGCGCGGTAACCAGGCCGTGGGGTTTCGGCACCTCACCGATTATTTGCCGGGTTTCTCTTCCGGACGAATCAATCCACGTGCCGAACCACGCATCTCTCGCGCTGGCGCGATTATCTTCAAGTCCGATGCCCAAGGCGGAATTGCCCAGCTGGGTGTCGATCGCTGTTTCGATTCGTTGTGCCATGCCGCGCAGGCCAATGGCATGGCCGCGCTGAGCCAGTGCAACAGTTTCACCAGCGGTGAATTGGGTGACTACACGCTGCGGTTTGCCAAGGCCGGTCTGATTGCATTGGCGGTCGCAAACGGGCCGGCCCTGGTCGCCGTTCCTGGTGCCAAGGGCAAGACCTACTCGACCAATCCGCTCTCATTTGCCGCGCCTTCAGTCGATGGCATCCCGCTGCTGTTCGACCAGGCGTGCAGTGCCGCGGCATTCGTGAATATCGCCCACGCTGCTTCGACGGGCAGCGATATCCCTGACGGTTGGGCGGTGGACCAGCAGGGCAACGGCACACGTAATGCCTTGGCGGCGTTGAGCGGTGCGCTGCTGCCTTTCGGTGGTCACCGTGGGGCCAATCTGATGCTCATGGTCGAGGTGTTAGCGGCGGGGCTCACGGGGGCCAATTGGTCGTTGGATGCGCCGGCGTTTAACCAGGGAAACCAGGCGCCTGGCTGTGGCTTGTTGATCCTGCTTCTGGCGCCGGATTTCTTTTCGACGGGATTCGAGCAGCGGCTCTCAAGTCAACTGAGCCGCCTGACACAGATGGGCGTCCACAGGCCGGGATGGGAACGGCAACACTCAACGCTCACCGCACAGGATGATGGGATCAGTGTTCCCGTTGACCTGTTGGAACAACTGAGCCGTCTGTAAGCCAGTTCGATATGTTGCTCGGGAAATGGGATCGAAAACGATGATAAACAGCACTGAAGATCCATCGTGGGACCAGGACATTCTCCGTAGCGGGGAGTCGCTCAGGCATTCGCTCCAGAGCGTCTTGTCGGGCTGCGGTTGCGATGAGGCGCCAGCACATGCCGCGTCTCTGAGCACGGCCGAATGGAATATCAGCAAGACTGCGCAGACTTCAAAAGCGCTGCCAGGTTATCTGGAGCGTCATCTATCCGATGCGCTCGACGCTGCGCCCAGGACCGATGATGACCTGATATCGATACTGGCTGCGCTGAGCACGCTCTTGCCTCATCTCACCTGGATAAACCGCCAAGCCCGGGCCGACCAGGACAGCGCTTTTGTGGAGCGCCATCGCCACGGGATGATCGCCGGCCCTGGAGCGTTATTTGAATGTTCCACCTTGACCTTGGGGTTGGCGCTGATGATGCCCGAGACCCGCTACCCCTACCACCAACACCCGCCTGCCGAGTTCTACCTCGTTCTGTCGCCGGGGGACTGGTATCGGGAGGATGTGGGGTGGTG
>NZ_CAKKMI010000027.1:0-77806 GCF_918698105.1 Pseudomonas brassicacearum
CATTCAACATTAATGCACGCAGACCCGCCGCTATCGCGAGCAGGCTCGCTCCCACAGGGATTTGTGTCGAACATATCCATAGGCGTGAACGCCTGAAACAATGCAGCGCATCGGACGCCTCTGTACCGCTCTCCCCGAAATAACAGGTGGCAGTGTACAATCGCCGTTTTCATAACCCCTTGTTCGATCTGCGAAGGATTTCCCGGATGTTGCCGCGCTTGCCTGCCGTCGCCCGCTGCCTGTCTCTTGCCGCCCTGTGTGTGGCGGGCCCCGTTGCCGCCCTGGAGCTGCCTCTGCCACCGCCGGGTGAAGACATCGTTGGCCAGGTGCAGGTCATCAAGGCCAAATACGAAGACACCTTCGCTGACCTGGGCACCACCTATGACCTGGGCTACAGCGAGATGGTCGCCGCCAACCCGGGGGTCGATCCCTGGTTGCCGGGCGCTGGCACCGAGATCGTGCTGCCGACGCGCTTCATCCTGCCGCCGGGCCCGCGCGAAGGCATCGTGATCAACCTTGCCGAGTACCGTCTCTACTATTTCCCCAAGGGGCGGAACGTGGTCTACACCTTCCCGCTGGGGATTGGTCGTGAGGGCTGGGGATCGCCGATCGCCCACACCAGCATCATCGCCAAGACGCCGAACCCGACCTGGACCCCACCGGCATCGATCAAGGCCGAACACGCCGCCGACGGCGACCCGCTGCCCAATGTCGTGCCCGCCGGCCCCGATAACCCGCTGGGTCCCTTCAAGTTCACCCTGGGCACCCCGGGCTACCTGATCCATGGTTCGAACAAGAAGTTCGGCATCGGCATGCGGACCAGCCACGGTTGCTTCCGGATGTTCAACAACAACGTGCTGGAAATGGCCGGCATGGTGCCAGTGGGGACATCGGTGCGGATCATCAACGACCCCTACAAGCTGGGCTTGAGCGGTGGCAAGGTGTACCTGGAAGCTCACACACCGTTGGACGACAACGGCAACCCGTCGGTGGTGGACAAGCACACCGCGGTGATCAACGCGATGCTCAAGCGTGAAGACATTACCAGCAACTTGCGCATGAACTGGGACGAGGTGCGGGACGTGGTGGCGGCCGAAGATGGCATGCCGGTGGAAATCGCTGTGCCGAATACCTCGGCGCCGATGGTCACCAGCGCACCGGTCGACTTGCCGCAGTAAGAGACTCGACAACAACCCGCCGACGTCTCGCGATGTCGGCGGGTTTTTTATTGCCTGCTCAAACACCGCGCACTAGCTCTCAAGTCCAAAAAAAAGCCGACCCAAAAATGGGTCGGCTCGATAACAATCCCGAAGGATTATTACTTGCGGCTAGCTTTTTCCAGCATGCGCAGAGCACGCTCGTTAGCTTCGTCAGCAGTCTGTTGTGCTTTTTGAGCAGCAGCCAGAGCTTCATCAGCTTTACGGTAAGCTTCGTCTGCACGAGCTTGGGAGCGAGCTGCTGCGTCTTCGGTAGCAGTCAGACGTGCTTCGGTTTCTTTCGATGCGCTGCTGCAACCGGTAGCCAGAACTGCGGCCAGGGCCAGAGCAGAGAATTTCAGAACGTTGTTCATCGTGTTCCCCTTCAAGGACATTCTATTAGTGACTGTCTCCCCAGACTGAGGAGTTAGCCGGCGTACATACTACCCATTACTTGTAGTAAGTAAACTGACGTAGCGCAAGAAGCAAAAAAATTGTAGGCGGTGATTCTTTTTCGAGCAACTTTTCCAAGGGGTGTTTAAAAAATATACAGCTCAAAGCCCTTGGCTGGAGCACGTCAACGAAAAAAAGTTCCGTAGCGGCGGAGAACTCCTGCAGCCTTCGCTAACGTCGTTGTTTATTGATTCGCCTACACTTTTGTACATTTTTTGTGCAATGCCCCAGGCATCTTTTATTGGTATTGGCGGTGACTTTAACTACGCGCGCTCGTCTCAAGACTCAACAACTGGCGATGTTCAGCTATTGCACCGTGACCGATTGCAGCGCGACGATGGCGCTCAATCGATAAACCCGACGAGGTTTACCCCCTTCGATGACAGGCGTGCCTTGAGCATTTGCGTCATTGGTGCCTACTATTCACGACGTGCTCAGGTTTGAGCGGATCGGTTTAGGCGCTCGGTGACCAAGAAGGCACGGGGTGGCGTAGATGTTCCTTCGCCGGAAAAACATCGGTAAGGTAGGGGTCGGCATTCAGACCCGCGAGGAGTAGTGATGAGCGAGGCGGTTACCATCCACCATGACCAGGCTGGTCATCAGTTCGAGACCAATGTGGACGGTCATCGTGCCTATCTGACCTATATGGACCTGGGCAAGCAGACCCTGGATATCTATCGCACCTTCGTGCCCAACGCCTTGCGCGGTCGGGGCATCGCGGCGGCGTTGACCGAAAGGGCGCTGCAGTACGCCGAAGAAATGGGCTATACGGTGATTCCATCCTGCTCCTACGTGGAGCGCTACATGGAGCGTCATCAGCGGCACGCGGCGAAGCTCTGAGAAAACGGATTCCCAATAAAAAAACGCCGGACTTTTCAGTCCGGCGTTTTTTTATGCTTTGAGCAGAGCAAAAGATCGCAGGCTTCGCCAGCTCCTACATCCCCGCTCCAAATATGCGTAGGAGCTGTGTAGGAGCTGTCGAGTGCAGCGAGGCTGCGATCTTTTTAGCCACGCTGCCGCTTCGGCAATACATCCTTGAGCTTGGCATGCATGCTGCGCAGGGTGTTCTCGGTGGCGCTCCAGTCGATGCAGGCATCGGTAATGGAGACGCCGTATTGCAAGTCGGCGAGGTCTTTCGGGATCGCCTGGCAGCCCCAATTCAAGTGGCTTTCGACCATCAGGCCGATAATCGACTGGTTGCCTTCCAGGATCTGGTTAGCCACGTTCTCCATCACCAGCGGTTGCAGTGCCGGGTCCTTGTTGGAGTTGGCGTGGCTGCAGTCGACCATGATGTTCGGCTTGATCTTGGCTTTGTTCAGCGCTTGTTCACACAGCGCGACGCTGACCGAATCGTAGTTCGGCTTGCCATTGCCACCGCGCAGTACCACGTGACCGTAGGCGTTGCCCTTGGTGGTGACGATCGACACGCCACCTTCCTGGTTGATACCCAGGAAACGGTGCGGGCTGGAGACCGACTGCAAGGCGTTGATCGCCACGGTGAGGCCACCGTCGGTGCCGTTCTTGAAGCCCACTGCCGACGACAGGCCGGAGGCCATTTCGCGGTGGGTCTGGGATTCGGTGGTGCGCGCGCCGATGGCCGACCAGCTGATCAGGTCCTGCAAGTATTGCGGCGAGATCGGGTCCAGGGCTTCGGTGGCGGTGGGCAGGCCCATTTCCGCCAGGTCCAGCAGCAATTGACGACCGATGTGCAGGCCGTCCTGGATCTTGAAGGAGTCATCCAGGTACGGGTCGTTGATCAGGCCTTTCCAGCCGACGGTGGTCCGCGGCTTCTCGAAATACACCCGCATGACCAGGTACAGGGTGTCGGAGACTTCCGCCGCCAGCACTTTCAGGCGCTCGGCGTATTCGTGGGCGGCCTTGATGTCATGGATCGAGCAGGGCCCGATGACCACGAACAGGCGATGATCGGTGCCGTCCAGGATGTTGCGGATGACTTCCCGGCCCTTGGTCACGGTGCGCAGGGCAGCGTCGCTCAGGGGAATATCGCGCTTGAGCTGGTCAGGCGTGATGAGGGTCTCGTTGGAGGCGACGTTAAGGTCGTTGATCGGTAAATCAGCCATCGTGTTACTCGTCAGGTCACGGGTGCCGGCCGCCAGCGATCCCCGCGCGGCGGTGCACAGCGGATTTTAAGCGCGTCGGGGAGCCGAACCTTAGCGCGTTACGAGGTGGCTCGACAATGGGCTGGGACGGGTTTAATGCCCTATAGGCTGGGGAAAAGGCCTTGGAGATGGCTCTGCAGCAGATTCGTGAACAGTTGTAATGATGATTGCATGCCATGCCGCTCGCGCTGATAGTGTGCAGGGACTTTTACCTGGAGAGTTGCAAAGATGCAGGCAGGCGTGAAACCGCGGATCGGGATGATCGGCACCGGGGCGATCGGTGGGTTCTACGGCGTGATGTTGGCGCGTGCCGGTTTTGACGTGCACTTTTTACTGCGCAGCGAATTTGCCGCCGTGGCCGAAGCCGGCTTGCGGATCGACAGTGCGGTTCACGGTACGCTGGCCCTCAACCCCGTCCAGGCGTATCGCTCGGCCGCCGACATGCCGCCCTGCGACTGGCTGCTGGTCGGCGCCAAGACCACCAGCAATGCCGAACTGGCCCCGGCCATTATCCAGGTTGCCGCCGACGGGGCAAAAGTCCTGTTGCTGCAGAACGGCCTGGACGTCGAGGACGACCTTCGACCGTTGTTGCCCGATTCGCTGCATCTGCTGGGAGGCCTGTGCCTGATCTGCGTGCATCGCGTCGGCCCTGGTGTCGTCACCCACCAGGCCCTCGGCGCGGTCAACGTCGGTTATCACAGTGGGCCTTGCGCCGATCAGCTGCAACGCATGGCGATCGTCGAAGAGGCGGCGACGTTGTTCCGCAGCGCCGCTATCGACGCCCAGGCGATGCCGGGCCTGCAACAGGCCCGTTGGCAGAAGCTGGTGTGGAATGTGCCGTACAACGGCCTTTCGGTGCTGTTGGGTGCCAGCACCACGCCGTTGATGGCCAATGAGCATAGCCGCGCATTGATCCAGGCACTGATGGCGGAGGTGATCCGCGGCGCGCAAGCCTGCGGGCATCACATCGAGCCGGGTTATGCCGAGTATCTGTTCACGATGACCGAGAAGATGCCCGACTACTGGCCGAGCATGTACCACGATTATTCCCACAAGCGTGCGCTGGAGCTGGACGCGATCTACGGCCGGCCATTGGCAGCAGCGAAAGCGGCAGGGTGTGAATTGCCGAAAATCGAAGCCTTGTACCAGGCGTTGGCGTTCGTGGACCGATATAACCGCTGAGCAGGCGAAAGAGGGGAGCGGTATGGCAAACAACATCGACGACAAACTGGTGCTGGCGATTTCGTCGCGGGCATTGTTCGACCTGCGGGAAAGCCACAAGGTGTATTTGTCCAGTGGCGTCGAAGCCTACCGGCAATACCAGATCGAGCATGAAGACGAAGTCCTGGCACCCGGCGACGCCTTCGCCCTGGTGCAAAAGCTGCTCAACCTCAACGAGCACCTGGGGCGTGCCCGGGTCGAGGTGATCCTGGTTTCGCGCAACAGTGCCGACACGGGCCTTCGAGTGTTCAACTCGATCCATCATTATGGGCTGGCGATCTCGCGCGCCGCCTTCGTTGGCGGTCGCAGCCCTTACCCGTACCTCAAGGCGTTCGGTTGCGATCTCTTTTTGTCCACCCACGCTGAAGACGTGCGCAGCGCCCTGGACGCCGGGTTTGCCGCCGCGACCATTCTCTCGGGCGGTGCCAGTCGCGCGGCCAGCGAGGAACTGCGCATTGCCTTCGACGGCGATGCCGTGCTGTTTTCCGATGAGTCGGAGCGCGTCTACCAGGCAGATGGGTTGGAAGCCTTCCAGGCCAGCGAGCGGCAGGCCGCCCGCGAGCCACTGCGAGGCGGGCCGTTCAAGGGGTTTCTGGCGGCGCTCAATGCACTGCAGCGCGAGTTCCCCGAAGACGCCTGTCCCATTCGTACGGCGTTGGTGACGGCCCGTTCGGCACCGGCCCACGAGCGGGTCATCCGGACCTTGCGTGAGTGGGATATCCGCTTGGACGAGTCGTTGTTCCTGGGCGGCCTGACCAAATCGGCCTTCCTCGAAGCGTTCGCCGCCGATGTTTTTTTCGATGACCAGACCGGCCATTGCGAACTGGCCCGGGAGGTGGTCGCCACCGGTCATGTCCCCCACGGTATCAGTAACGAAATGAAGCCCTGATTGCCTCAGGTCCGGGACGTCAAGCCGCACGTCGCAGTCCCCAAGGCGCTGCTAAGCTGAATCAATCTCCGCCATTTTGGCACGCGAGGAGGTCACATGATTCGTTCGATGCTGTACGCCACAGACCTGGGCCTGTATGCCCCTTATGTGATGCAGCATGCCTTGGCGTTAGCACGGACGTTTGAAGCCGAGTTGTATGTGGTGCATGCGGTAGAGCCGATGGGGTTGTTCGCCGAGTCGGTGTTGCAAAGCTATCTCGACGAGCAGGCGCTGAACGAATTTCACCGTCAAGGTCTGAATACGGTGATGGCCAATATCGAACAGCGAGTGCTCGACAGTTTCCGCGAGGAGTTGGGAGAGGGGCAGCAGGATTTGCAACTGATCAAGTCGGTCAGGGTGTACCAGGGCGATCCTTCCCAGGTCATCCTGGAGCAGGCTGCGAAACTCTCTGTCGATTTGCTGATCGTAGGCAGTCATTGCCAGGGGGCAAGCGGCGAAACCCCCTTGGGCAGGACCGCTGCACGGGTATTGCAGTTATCCCGGGTACCGGTCTACTTGGTACCGCTGGTACAGCGCCGACGCCAGGGAGAGGCTTGAGGCTAAATGATGGCTTTTTATAAAAAGTTCTAGATTTATTGTCGTGACCTTTCATATAGTTATATACCGTCGCTGATGCCCGTGGCGTCCAACTGCTTTGAGGGATACATATGAAGCTTCAACAACTGCGCTACATCTGGGAAGTGGCGCACCACGACCTCAACGTTTCCGCTACTGCCCAAAGCCTCTACACGTCGCAACCTGGCATCAGCAAGCAGATCCGCCTGTTGGAAGATGAACTGGGCGTCGAAGTCTTCGCCCGCAGCGGCAAGCACCTGACCCGCGTGACCCCAGCTGGCGAGCGGATCATCACTACCGCTGGCGAGATCCTGCGCAAGGTCGAAAGCATCAAGCAGATCGCCCAGGAGTTCTCCAACGAGAAAAAAGGCACGCTGTCGATCGCCACTACCCACACCCAGGCCCGCTATGCGCTGCCGCCGGTGATCAGCAATTTCATCAAGCAATACCCCGACGTGGCGCTGCACATGCACCAAGGCTCGCCAATGCAGATCGCCGAGATGGCGGCCGACGGCACGGTGGATTTCGCCATTGCCACCGAGGCCCTGGAACTGTTCGGGGACCTGGTGATGATGCCGTGCTATCGCTGGAACCGCTGCGTGGTCGTGCCCCAGGGCCATCCATTGACCAAGCTGCCGAAGCTGACCCTCGAAGCCCTGGCCGAATACCCGATCGTGACCTACGTATTCGGTTTCACCGGTCGTTCCAAACTTGACGAAGCCTTCAGCCATCGTGGCTTGACGCCGAAAGTGGTGTTCACCGCCGCCGACGCCGACGTGATCAAGACCTACGTTCGCCTGGGCCTGGGTGTGGGCATCGTCGCGAAGATGGCCGTCGATACCAAGCTCGACAGTGACCTGGTGGTACTGGATGCCAGCGAGTTGTTCGAATCCAGCGTGACCAAGATCGGCTTCCGTCGCGGCACTTTCCTGCGCGGTTTCATGTGCGATTTCATCGAGAAATTTGCACCGCACCTGACCCGGGAAGTCATGGCCAAGGCCATCCAGTGCCACAACAAGCAAGAACTCGAAGAGTTGTTCGACGGCGTCGAACTACCGGTCCACTAAGACCCTTCTAGATCGCCTCGGTGACAGCGAACTGTTGCCGGGCGCCCGCTACCACGATCTCTACTTCATCCCCTTCGAACTTGCCCAGAAGGCCGCGGCCCAGCGGTGAGCGAGGGGTGATGACGGTGATCGGCTGGCCCACCAGCGAGACCTTCAAGCCCGCCGCATCCGGCCCCAGGAAGAGCCATTGCTGGCGGCCGTCCTCATCTTCCAGCCCGATCAAGGTGCCGACCTGGATACCGCGCTGTTCGTCGTAAGGCCTTAGCGTCAGGTTCTGGCAAAGGGTGAGGGCCTGGCGGATTTCTTCCACGCGCCTGGCTTGTCCGGCGGCGAGGTAGGACGCCTCCAGGCCCAGGGTGTCGTACTTGTTCTCGGCGATGTTTTCTTCGTGGGTCGCGGTTTCGTAGGCGGTCTGCGCGGCGCGTTCGGCGATGTCGAGATCAATCTTGAGCTTGTCGAGAATCAACTGGTGGACGGTCTGTTTGTTCATGGTCATTCGCAGAATTGCAGAACGTTGGCGCGGCTTTTCTCACTGGGCGCAGTCTGGTCCTGTTGCAGCCAGAACTGGCACTTGGGGTTGGACAGGTTGCGCGGATTGTTGCGGGCCTGATCGAGCGCTTGGCGCTGTTCGTTCCTCTGCAGGTTCTGCTGGTACTGCTCGAACATCGGCGTGGGCGGCTCCGGGGACGGTTGCACCGCCGGTGGTTGTGCCAGTTGATGGACGGCAGCGGCCACCGGTGCCAGTTGTTCGTTGAACAGGAATCTGGACAGCAGCCAGCCCGTCAACACGATGGCGAGGAACCCCAGCCACAGGCCCAGGGCGATGCTGAAGGTCAATTGCAAAGCCGTAAGGCGCGAGGGTGTCGAGTGATCGGGCATGGCTGCTTCCTGGCAGGGGCATGGACAGGCGATGATTGTCGCATGAAGATTAATCGCCGTCGGCTCTTCTGCGTGATCGGTTTATTCGGGACAATCAGGCCTTTGCCACAGGGAGCCGGGAATGACCGTGCGTTGGGATATTTTTTGCACCGTCGTCGATAACTTTGGCGACATTGGTGTGACATGGCGCCTGGCTCGGCAACTGGTGGCCGAGCATCGATGCGCAGTGCGGCTATGGGTCGACGACCTGCGTGCTTTCGAACGGCTGTGCCCGGCAATCGACATCACCCTGTCCGAGCAATGGCAGCAGGGCGTGCAAGTGCGTCACTGGCCTGGGGAGTGGGCACCCACCGAAGCGGCCGACGTGGTGATCGCCGCGTTTGCCTGCCAGCTGCCGAGCGCCTACATGGATGCGATGGCCGCGCGCCAGACGACGCCCCTGTGGATGAACCTTGATTATTTGAGCGCCGAGGACTGGGTGATCGGTTGCCACGGCTTACCGTCGGTCAAATACAAACACGTGCAGAAATATTTCTTTTTTCCGGGCTTCCAGGAAGGAACAGGTGGCCTGCTGCGTGAGGCGGGGCTTCTGGAACGCCGCCGGCAATTCCAGCAGGATGCCGCGGCGCAACGAATGTTCCTGCAAGGGCTGGGCGTCAAGCGAGCGCCGGATGCCTGCCTGATCTCGCTGTTTGCCTACGAGAATGCCGGGTTGGCGAGCTGGTTCGACGCAATGGCCGCTGATGCCCAGGCGTTTCATGTGCTGGTTCCCGAAGGGCGGGTGCTGGGCGATGTCGAGCGTTGGCTTGGGGTCGACGGCCTGGCGGCCGGCGCGGTACATCGACGCGGCGCACTGACGGTGCAAGTATTGCCGTTCATCCGCCAGGACCAGTACGACCAACTGCTGTGGTGCTGCGAGTTCAACGCCGTGCGTGGCGAAGACTCCTTCGTGCGCGCCCAATGGGCGGGCCGGCCGTTGCTCTGGCACATCTACCAGCAGGAAGAAGACGTCCACCTGGAAAAACTCGAGGCGTTCCTCAGGCTCTACACCCAGGGGCTTTCCCAGGCGGCGCAAAAAGCGATCAGCGGTCTTTGGCGGGCCTGGAATGCCGGCCAGGACATGACCGAACATTGGAAAGCCACCCGTGAACAGCAGCAGGAACTGGCCGAACATGCCCAGGCGTGGTGTCTGGAACAGGCCTCGCGAGCCGATCTTGCCGCAGCGCTGGTGAAGTTTTATGTAAATTGGATATGATACGCGGCCTAGATTTTTGTAAATCCCATCCAAATTCGGATATTCGCAATGAAAACTGGTAAAGAACTGAAACCCGGGACCGTGATCCGTCTCGAAAACGATCCTTGGCTGGTTCAGAAAGCTGAGTTCACCAAGTCGGGTCGTAACAGCGCGATCATGAAGACCAAGCTGAAGAACCTGCTGACCGGTTACAAGACCGAGATCGTCTACAGCGCCGACGACAAACTGGACGACGTGATCCTCGACCGCAAAGAAGCGACCCTGTCCTTCATCAGCGGCGACACCTACACGTTCATGGACACCACTGACTACACCATGTACGAGCTGAATGCCGAAGACATCGAAAGCGTTCTGCCGTTCATCGAAGAAGGCATGACCGACGTCTGCGAAGCTGTGTTCTTCGAAGAGCGCCTGGTTTCCGTAGAACTGCCGACCACCATCGTGCGTCAGGTTGACTACACCGAAGGCTCCGCTCGCGGTGACACTTCCGGCAAGGTGATGAAGCCTGCCAAACTGAAGAACGGTACCGAGCTGTCGGTAGCTGACTTCATCGAAATCGGCGACATGATCGAGATCGATACCCGCGAAGGCGGTTCCTACAAAGGCCGCGCTAAATAAGCGAAGCCTTGTGCATGAAAAAGCCCGACCATTGAGTCGGGCTTTTTCATTTCAGGACTACGCACCTATCCTTCGCCACCAAAGCTTCGGCGTGCAGTCACTTCAGGTGCTGCTTGAGCTCTTGCGACACCTGCAACATCGCCGAACGCACCGCCGGCACCTGGCTGACCACGTTGAGCAAGCCATAGTCGTGGATCATGCCGTTGTAACGCACAGCCGTGACCGGTACACCGGCTGCGTCCAGCTTGCGGGCATAGGCTTCACCCTCATCGCGCAGGACGTCGGCCTCGGCGGTTTGTACCAGCGCGGGCGGCAGGCCCTTGAGTTGTGCGGTGCTGGCGCGTAATGGCGAGGCATAGATCTCGCTGCGTTGCCCGGCATCGGTGGTGTAGTTGTCCCAGAACCACTTCATCATGTTTTTACTGAGGAAGTGCCCTTCGGCGAACTGGTTGTAGGACGCCGTCTCGAAGCTGGCATCGGTCACCGGCCACAGCAATGCCTGGAAGCGGATCGCCGGCGTGCCTTTATCCTTAGCCATCAGGGCCACGACCGCCGCCATGTTGCCGCCGACGCTGTTGCCCACAACGGCCAGGCGCTTGCCGTCGACGTTGATCTGCTTGCCGTGTTCGGCCACCCATTTCGTCGCGGCATAGGCCTGGTTGATCGCGACCGGGTAATGCGCCTCGGGTGAGGGCGTGTAGTTGACGAACACCGCGACAGCGCCCGAGCCCGCCACCAGATCCCGAACCAGGCGTTCGTGGGTCGGGAAATCACCCAATACCCAGCCGCCGCCGTGAAAGAACATGAACACGGGCAGCTCACCCTTGACCCCAGTCGGGCGAACGATGGTCAGGCTGATCGGTTGGCCATCGACCTGGATGGTTTTCTCGCTGACGTCGGCCTTGGGCAAGGTCAGTTTCACCCCCGCCTGGGCGCCCATCAAGACGGCGCGGGCGTCCTTGGGCGACAGCTGCTCCAGTGGCTTGCCGGTGCCGGCATTGAGCACGTCGAGAAACGCCTGGGTGTTGTGTTCGACGATGCCGTCGGCGAAGGCGCTGCTGACGCTGAGGGCGAGAAGGGTGGCGGTCAGGGCTTTGCTGAGTGTGTTCATGTGCATCTCCTTGAGTTCGGGTCCAGGGTCGGTGGTCAGACGGTCACGTGCAGGCGCACATCGACGTTGCCGCGGGTGGCGTTGGAATACGGGCAGACTTGGTGAGCTGCATCGACCAGACTTTGCGCGTCGGCCTGGTCCAGCCCTGGCAGGCTGATGTGCAGGTCGATGTCGAGGCCGAAACCGCCGGGGATCTGGCCGATGCCGACATGGGCGGTAATCGAAGCGTCGTCCGGGATCTTGCGTTTGCTCTGGCTGGCCACGAATTTCAACGCGCCGATGAAGCAGGCCGAGTAGCCGGCGGCGAACAGTTGCTCAGGGTTGGTTGCCGCACCGCCTGCACCGCCGAGTTCCTTGGGCGTGGCGAGTTTGACATCGAGGATATTGTCACTGGAGATCGCACGACCATCACGGCCGCCGGTGGAGGTTGCGATTGCGGTGTAGAGCGTTTGCATGATGAGAGCCTCGTGGCTGGTTGGTGTTGTTGCGCTAAATGTTTGCGCGCTAAGTAGGTGCGAAGAGAATGTATAGCGCTAATATTTTGTGCGCAAGATAAATTTTCGAGGCGAGTTGAATTTTCGAAGCTGAAAGGGCGTGTAACCCTTGAGCTAGAGCGTTTAAGCGCAGCAAAATAATTTTAGATGGGCGAGTTACAGATCAGGGAGCGGAAGGACTGCCGCCATCGCGAGCAAGCTCGCTCCCACATTTGATTTGCGTCTGAGCATCAAGTGTGGGAGCGAGCTTGCTCGCGATAGCGGTGGGTCAGTTGGAGGTAAGTCAGAGGCTGTCTTGCAAATGCCCGCGCAGTGCCTGCAGGTCAAGCTGCAGCTTCTTCAACTGCTCCAGGGTCTGGCCGCTGGCGGCGAGGATGCATTGGGGGATGTCGAGGGCTTTTTCGCGCAGGGCGCGGCCCTGTTCGGTGAGTTCGACAATCACCACGCGTTCGTCTTCACGGCTGCGGGTGCGGCTCAGCAGGCCTTCGGCTTCCAGGCGCTTGAGCAGTGGCGTCAGCGAACCGGGGTCTGTCAGCAGGCGCGTGCTGATTTCACCGACGGTCAATCCGTCCTTTTCCCACAACACCATCATCGCCAGGTATTGCGGATACGTCAGGCCCAGGGCCTGTAGCAGCGGCTTGTAGACTTTGGTCATCAGCAAGGACGTGGAGTGCAGGGCGAAACAGACCTGGTTGTCGAGCAGCAGGGCTTCGCAGGCTTCGGGGGTGTCGCGCAGGGTGTTCATGGCAAAACCTTCAATCAATGATCGTTACGAATCTAGCGGGCGAATCTTTAATGCGCCAGATAATTCTGACGTCTGAACTGATGTTACGTTTCCCCGCCGGCGCCGACTGCGTAGGATAAGGCCCCTAAGGAAAGGGGAATCGTCTTGTTCGAATTTGTGCAGTTTTTGGTGTTTGGTGCCGTGTTGGGCACCCTCGGGGGATTGTTCGGGATCGGTGGCGGCCTGATTGCCATCCCGGTGCTGGGCGTCTGGTTCGGCCTCGACCAGCAACTGGCCCAAGGTACGGCGCTGGTCATGGTGGTGCCCAACGTGATGCTTGCGTTGTGGCGCTATCACCAGCGCAATCGCATCGAATTGCGCCATGCCCTGCCGTTGGCTTCCATGGGATTCTGCTTTGCCTGGCTTGGTTCGATCTGGGCCGTGGGGATCGACGCGAACAGCATGCGGATCGGCTTCGTCGCGTTCCTGATCGCCCTGACACTCTACAACCTGGCCCGCCTGTTCGTCGCCAACGCACCGGCTTCGGCGCAGATGCGCTATGGCTGGCCATGGCTCGCCGTGCTGGGAGCGGCATCCGGGACCATGGGCGGTTTGTTCGGTGTCGGCGGGGCCGTGGTCGCGACGCCGATCCTGACCAGCCTCTTTGGCACCAGCCAGGTGGTTGCCCAAGGATTGTCCCTGGCGCTGGCCTTGCCCAGTACCGGCGTGACCCTCGCCACTTATGCGTTTCACCATGAAGTGGACTGGAGTATCGGCCTGCCGCTGGCCGTCGGTGGCCTGCTGAGCATCAGTTGGGGGGTGAAAGTCGCCCACGCCTTGCCGGAGCGGCTGTTGCGCGGGCTGTTCTGCGGTTTCCTGGTGCTCTGCGCGGTACTGCTCACCTTCAAAGCTTGAAACCTTCGACGATGTGCTCGGCCAGGCACTCGGTGATCGGCGATGGGTTATGCAGGTTGCGGATCAGCATGATGCTGGCCTCAGGCAGTTCCGGCAGGTCTTCAGCTTCGCCCAGTACGCGCATGTCCGGGGTCAGCAGGCTTTCCAGTTGCGCCGTGATTGCCAGGCCGGCGCCCACCACCGCCATGAGCGCCGACAGGCTCGAGCTGTTGTACGCCACGCGATAATCGCGCCCCATGGCATCCAGCGCATTGCAGGCCCATTGCCGGCAGAAACAGTCACTGTTGAACATCGCCAGCGGCAACGGTGTTTGTTCATGGACGTTGAAGCAGGCGGCTTCGGCCCAGACAAAGCGTTCCTTGCGCAGCAACTGGCCGATTTCGTCACCTGGTTTGCGGGTGACGATGGACAGGTCCAGGTCCTGGCGCAGCAGCAACTGCTTGGACGATTCGCAGTGCACTTCAATTTCGATCAGCGGGTAGAACTGGGCGAAGCGTTGCAGGATGCCTGGCAGGAAGCGCATCACGTAATCGTCCGGCGTGCCGATGCGCACCGTGCCGACCATGTGCGGTTCGCGCAGGGTATTGAACACCTCGCTGTGCAGCTTGAGGATCCGCCGTGCGTAACCCAGCAGCACCTGACCTTCGGCGGTGAGCTTGACCTGGCGTCCGTCACGCTCGAACAACCGTCGCTGCAACACGTCTTCTTCCAGCCGCTTCATCTGCATGCTGACGGCAGACTGGGTGCGATTGACCAATTCCCCGGCCCGGGTGAAACCGCCCTGGTCGGCGATGGCGACAAAGGTACGCAGCACTTCCGTATCGATGCTCGGGTAACTCGACAATTGATCAATCTCCGAGATGTATTGCATAAGAAACATTCGTTGGATTGATCTTATCGTTAGCGCGAGACTTGATCCATCCCCAACGGAGGACATCACGATGAAAGGTCAAAAAGGTTATCTACTGATAGACAAACTCTCCCACGGCTTTTCCGTCAGCGCCCTGCTGCACAAGTTTAGCCGCTGGTACGAATTGCACCACGAACGCGAACTGCTGGCCGGGATGAGCGACGAGGCGCTCAAGGACATCGGCGTGAGTCGTGCCGACGTGGAGCAGGAAGTGGTCCGGCCATTCTGGGATGACCCAATGCACAAATGAGCCATCCTTTCCTACACAAACCCCTTATTGGTGAGGTAGGTTGCGAGCAGACAAGGAGATCTCCATGCCCGCGACTCTGTCCTTTACCCTCAAACAGGCCCGGCGTCTGGCGTTGGCCGCCCAAGGATTCGATGGGCGGTCGCCGCCAGCTTCGGTGCAACCCTCACGCCTCAACCGCCTGATCGAACGCCTCGGCGTCCTGCAGATCGACTCAGTCAATGCGTTGGTGCGCTCGCACTACCTCCCGCTGTTCTCCCGCCTCGGTCACTACAATCGCGATTTGCTCGATCAGGCCGCCTGGAGCCAGGGCAAACGTCGTACGTTGTTCGAGTACTGGGGCCATGAAGCCTCGCTGCTGCCGATGTCGATGTATCCGCTGATGCGCTGGCGCATGAATCGGGCGTCGGGTGGCGAAGGGATTTATCAGCAGTTGGCGCGTTTCGGCCAAGAACGCCAGGATGTCATCCGCCGCGTTCTGGCTTCGGTGCAGGAGCAGGGCGCCCTTGGTGCGGGCAGCTTGTCCACGCGCAAGGAAAAAGCCGGGCCCTGGTGGGACTGGAGTGCCGAGAAACATGCGCTGGAGTGGCTGTTCGCCGCGGGCGAAGTCACGGTGGCGGGGCGGCGCGGGTTCGAGCGGCTCTACGACTTGCCCGAACGGGTGCTACCGGCCTCGATCCTGCAGCAACCATTGCCGGACGAAGCCCAGGCCCAACGCGCCTTGTTGCTACACGCGGCCGACGCCTTGGGCATTGCCACCGAGAAAGACCTGCGCGACTACTTTCGCCTCGATCCGGCCGACAGCCGCGGGCGGCTGGCTGAGTTGGAAGAGGCTGGGGAACTGCTGCGCTGCCAGGTGCAGGGCTGGAAACAACCGGCCTGGTGCCGACCCGCGGCGAAAGTGCCTCGCAAGGTCGCCGCCAGTGCCTTGCTGTCGCCGTTCGACTCGCTGGTTTGGGAACGCGGCCGTACCGAGCGGTTGTTCGACTTTCGCTACCGGTTGGAGATCTATACGCCTGCCCACAAGCGGGTGTACGGCTATTACGTGTTGCCGTTCCTGCACCACGAGCGCATTGCCGCTCGGGTGGACCTGCGGGCGGAGCGGGCTTTGGGGCAGTTGGCCGTGCACGCCGTGCACGAGGATGCGTCGGGGCTGGACGAGGAGGGGATGCAGGCCCTGGCGCTGAATCTGAGGCGCATGGCCCACTGGCTGGGGCTGGAGCGGGTCCAGCTCAATTGCCAGCGGGTGAGTGGGGTGCGGTTGGCGGTGGCATTGGCCCAGATCGATGGTGACTGAGCTGGCCCTTTCGCGAGCAGGCTCGCTCCCACATTTGATTTGCTGTGGACACAAAAGTTGTGGTCACCGCAGTTCCCTGTGGGAGCGAGCCTGCTCGCGAAGCGATTGAGTAGGCGAAGAAGGACCTACTGATTCACCGCCGAACCTGCTTCAACGTCTCGGCAATCAGGAAAGCCAGCTCCAGCGACTGATCGGCATTCATCCGCGGGTCGCAGTGGGTGTGGTAGCGGTCCGACAGCCCGTCCTCGGTAATCGGGCGCGCGCCGCCGATGCATTCGGTGACGTTTTGCCCGGTCATTTCGATGTGGATCCCGCCGGCATAGGTGCCTTCGGCTTCGTGGACCTGGAAGAACTGCTTCACTTCACCGAGGATCTGTGCGAAGTCGCGGGTCTTGTAGCCGCTGCTGGCCTTGATGGTGTTGCCGTGCATCGGGTCTGAGCTCCACAGCACTTGCTTGCCTTCCCGCTGTACGGCGCGCAACAGCGGCGGCAAGTGTTCGCCGACCTTGTTGGCGCCCATGCGGGCGATCAGGTTCAGCCGGCCGGGGTCGTTCTGCGGGTTGAGCACGTCGATCAGGCGGATCAGGTCGTCCGGGTCCATGCTCGGGCCGACCTTGACTCCGATCGGGTTGTTCACCCCGCGCAAAAATTCGACATGGGCGCCGTCCAACTGACGCGTGCGGTCGCCGATCCACAGCATGTGGGCCGAGCAGTCGTAATAGTCGTTGGTCAGGCTGTCACGGCGCACGAAGGCTTCTTCGTAATTGAGCAGCAACGCTTCGTGGGCTGTGAAGAAGCTGGTTTCGCGCAGCTGCGGCGAGCTGTCCATGCCGCAGGCGCGCATGAAGGCCAGGGTTTCGTCGATGCGGTCGGCCAGGTGGCTGTACTTTTCCGCCAGGGCCGAATTGGCGATGAAGTCCAGGTTCCACTTGTGCACCTGGTGCAAGTCGGCGAACCCGCCCTGGGCGAAGGCACGCAGCAGGTTCAAGGTGGCGGTGGACTGGTGGTAGGACTGCAGCAACCGCTCCGGGTCCGGCACGCGGCTTTTTTCGTCGAAACCGATGCCGTTGACGATGTCGCCCCGGTAGGCCGGCAAGGTCACGCCGTCAATGGTTTCATCATTGGCTGAGCGCGGCTTGGCGAACTGCCCGGCCATGCGCCCGACCTTCACCACCGGGCAGCCGGCGGCAAAGGTCATGACGATCGCCATCTGCAAGAGCACCTTGAAGGTGTCGCGGATCTTGGCCGCCGAGAACTCGGCAAAGCTTTCGGCGCAGTCGCCGCCTTGCAGCAAGAACGCCCGGCCCTGGGTCACCTCGGCGAACTGACGGCGCAACTCCCGGGCTTCGCCGGCAAACACCAGTGGCGGATAACTGGCCAGGGTCTGCTCCACCTGCAACAGGTGCGCGGCGTCGGGGTAGCGGGGTTGTTGCTGGATCGGCAGGGCGCGCCAGCTGTCAGGGCTCCAGGGTTGGCTCATCATGATCTCTAGGTGATTTACGCTCGGACGGCCATGTTATCAGCAAATTAGTGCGTGACCTGCTCCGGTTGCTTCGCGGACAATCGCGCCTTTGTCCCGTATACGCAGGCTCAAGCCGGCAGGGCCACCATCAGGAGATGAAATGACAGAGGAGCGCGTCGAGCATTTGCTCGCCGAGGTGCACGACGAGTTCGGCATGATTCGCGTATTCGAAGTGGCCGATTACCGGTTTCTCGAGTTTGGCGATGCCATCGAGCAGAGTTGCGTGTTCACAGCCGATCCGAGCTGGCTCGAATATGACTACACCCGCGCCATGCTCATCGGCGCGTTATGTCACGAGCAGCCGGAAAGTGCGCTGTTTCTGGGGCTGGGCGCCGGTACGTTGACCCAGGCCTGCCTCAAGTTCCTGCCGTTGGAAGATGTCGAGGCCATCGAATTGCGCCCCGACGTGCCGCGCCTGGCCATCGAATACCTGGGGCTGGATGACGATCCGCGGCTGTACATCCGCGTCGGCGATGCGCTGGAACTGCTTGAAAGCGCCGAGCCGGCGGACTTGATTTTCGTCGACCTCTACACCGATGTCGGTCCCGGCGTCGGGCACCTGGCCTGGGGCTTCCTGGAAAACTGCCAGAAACGCCTCAACCCGGGCGGCTGGCTGGTGATCAACCAGTGGGCTACCGATGACGGCAAGCCATTGGGGGCGGCGCTGTTGCGCGGCTTGTACCACCGGCATTATTGGGAGCTGCCGGTGAAGGAGGGCAATGTGATCCTGATCGTGCCGGCGGAGCTGGATCAGGAGCTGGACATGCAGGGACTGGTCGCCAGGGCCGAGGGGCTGGCGCCGCGGCTGGGATACTCGTTGCTGTCGTTGATCAAGGCCATTCGCCCGGCGACTTGATCAAGCAAAGCCATAAATCCTTGTGACAAGTGAATGCTCCTGTGGCGAGGGAGCTTGCTCCCGCTGGGTCGCGAAGCGGCCCCCTTCGATTTCTGATATCAACCCAGGCGTCTGCTTCGCAGCCGAGCGGGAGCAAGCTCCCTCGCCACAGGGCTAAGTCGTCTGGAGATGAATCGTTTTAGCTGACTGTCCCAAGGCCTTGTGACAGCGAGCCCCATAACGGTGTCTGGCAATAAAAAAAGCTCCCTTTTCGGGCGAATTCCGGTATAGTGCGCGCCGGCCTTTAGCCGGGCCGCGTCAAGGTAGCGCAATTCCCCGAAGTCAGCTTCGGTTGCCTGTCCGCACAACGGATGCTTCCACGACGTTCTTTTTCATTCATTCGTTTTCGCAAATCCCCGCCGACAAAGCAGCCAGGGCGACTCTTGAGTCTCAACACGGCATGCGCAGCTTTGGAGCATGGGTCTTTGCGGATGCACTTAGAGGCAGACCCATGACCCAGGAAACCGGCGGCTTCGCCGCTTTTAATCTCAACCCGAACATTCTTGCTGCCGTCACTGCGACCGGCTACGAAGAACCTTCGGCGATTCAGCAGCAATCGATCCCGATCATCATGGCCGGCCACGACATGATTGGCCAAGCGCAAACCGGTACGGGTAAAACCGCTGCGTTCGCCCTGCCGATCCTGCATCGCATCGATCCTGCCAAGCGCGAACCGCAAGCCCTGATCCTGGCGCCAACTCGTGAGTTGGCGCTGCAAGTAGCAACCGCTTTCGAAACCTATTCCAAGCAGATGCCTGGCGTTACCGTTGTGGCCGTTTACGGCGGTGCCCCGATGGGCCCACAGCTAAAAGCCATCCGTAATGGCGCGCAGATCGTTGTCGCCACTCCGGGTCGCCTGTGCGATCACCTGCGTCGTGACGAAAAAGTCCTGGCCACCGTGAACCACCTGGTTCTCGACGAAGCCGACGAAATGCTCAAGCTGGGCTTCATGGATGACCTGGAAGTCATCTTCAAGGCCCTGCCGGAGACCCGCCAGACTGTATTGTTCTCGGCCACCTTGCCGCAATCGATCCGTGCCATTGCCGAACGCCACCTGCGCGATCCGCAACACGTGAAGATCCAGACCAAGACCCAGACTGTCACCGCGATCGAACAGGCTCACCTGCTGGTTCACGCCGACCAGAAGACTTCCGCCGTTCTCAGCTTGCTGGAAGTGGAAGACTTCGACGCCCTGATCATGTTCGTGCGCACCAAGCAAGCGACCCTGGACCTGGCCAGCGCCCTGGAAGCCAAAGGCTACAAAGCCGCTGCGCTGAACGGTGACATCGCCCAGAACCAGCGTGAGCGCGTGATCGACTCCCTCAAGGATGGCCGCCTGGACATCGTTGTGGCGACCGACGTCGCTGCCCGTGGCCTGGACGTTCCGCGCATCACCCACGTATTCAACGTGGACATGCCGTACGATCCGGAGTCCTACGTTCACCGTATCGGCCGTACCGGCCGTGCCGGTCGCGAAGGTCGTGCGCTGCTGCTGGTTACCCCGCGTGAGCGTCGCATGCTGCAAGTGATTGAGCGTGTAACTGGCCAGAAGGTGGCTGAAGTTCGTCTGCCGGACGCCCAGGCCGTTCTCGATGCCCGCATCAAGAAACTGACCAACAGCCTGTCGCCCCTGGTGGCTGACGCCGAATCGACCCACGGTGAGCTGCTTGATCGCCTGACCGCCGACATCGGTTGCACCCCACGCGCCCTGGCCGCCGCACTGCTGCGCAAGGCCACCAATGGCCAAGCGCTGAACCTGGCTGCAATCGAGAAGGAACGTCCCCTGGTGCCGAACAACGCACCGCGTGGCGATCGTCCTGAGCGCACTGGTGATCGTCCGGACCGTGGTGACCGCGAGCGTCGTGCGCCGATCCCGCTGGCCGAAGGTCGTGCTCGCTGCCGTACCGCGCTGGGTGCCCGTGACGGCATCGCTGCCAAGAACCTGCTGGGTGCCATCCTCAACGAAGGCGGCCTGGCCCGCGAAGCTATCGGCCGCATCCAGGTGCGTGACAGCTTCAGCCTGGTAGAGCTGCCGGAAGATGGTCTGGAAAAGTTGCTGACCAAGCTCAAAGACACTCGTGTGGCTGGCAAGCAGCTCAAGCTGCGTCGCTATCGCGAAGATTGATCGGCTCTTGGGCTGATTGATCGAACATGAAAAATCCCCGACTGGTTCGGGGATTTTTTTTGCCTGTCGTTTGGTGTTCTGTCATGGAAAGTGGTGTGGAGGCCAATCGCGAGCAAGCTCGCTCCCACAGGGGGGCGTGAGCGGCGAAAATCCAATGTGGGAGCGAGCTTGCTCGCGATTGAAGCGACCCGGTCAGTCGAACCGATAGATGTCCATCCCCAGCGTCCCCATCGTGAACCCCGCATGGGCAACACTGAACGTGCCCCCCGCACCCCGGGCAAAATACAGCGGCAGCAAGTGCTCATCGCTGGGATGACTGCGCACGGCGTTCGGCGCCTGGCGACGGTAATCATGCAGCGCGGCCTCGTCGTCGGCCGCCAGTTTCTCAACTATCCATTCGCGAAAGGCCTTGGCCCAGGGCTCGATGCTGTCAGGGCCTGCGTTCCAGTCCAGGTCGCGCAGGTTATGGGTGATGCTGCCGGAACCGATCAGCAAGATGCCCTGTTGGCGCAGGTTCGCCAGGGCCTGGCCGACCTGTGTCTGCAACACCGGTCCCTGGCGGCTGGGCAAGGAAACCTGCACCACCGGGATGTCGGCCTCGGGGTACATCAAGGACAATGGCACCCAGACGCCATGGTCGAACGGCCGTTGAGGATCGAGGCGTGCCGGCAGATCCGCGGCGTTGAGCATGTCTGCGACTTGCGTCGCCAGTTGAGGATCGCCAGGCGCAGGGTACTGCACCTCATACAGGGCTGGCGGAAAGCCGCCGAAGTCGTGCCAGGTGCGCGGCTGCGCATTGGCGCTGACCAACAGTTCGCTGCTTTCCCAGTGGGCGGACACGATGACGATGGCCCTGGGCTTGGGCAATTGAGCGGCCAGGCGAGCCAATGCCGGACCGCTGTCGCCAGGCTCCAGGGCGAGCATCGGTGAGCCATGGGAGATAAACAGGCTGGGCAGCATGAAGGAGCTCCTGAGCGTTAAGATGGGTCATCTTCCGTCAGGTCACTGATCTAAATCTAATATAAGTTTTAACCTGTTTTGATCGAATTTTTTGGAGTGAATCATGGAACCCGAGTTTTGGCACAAGCGCTGGTCATCGAACCAGATCGGTTTTCACTTGCCAGAGGTGAACCCTTACCTGCAACGTTTCTGGCCGCAACTGGGGCTGGCCCAAGGCAGTCGGGTGCTGGTGCCGTTGTGTGGGAAAAGCCTGGATCTGCTGTGGCTTGCCCATCAGGGGTATTCGGTGCTGGGCGTGGAGTTGTCGGAAAAAGCCGCCACGGATTTTTTCCTTGAGCATCAGCTTGAGCCGGTAGTGAGTGAAGAGGGTGCTTTCAAGGTGTTCCGTGCTGGTGATATCGAGATTCGCTGCGGTGATTTCTTTGCCCTGGGCCCGCAGGATGTGGCCGATTGCACGGCACTGTACGACCGCGCCGCATTAATCGCGTTGCCCCTGCCGATGCGCGAGCGGTATGCGGCCCATCTGCAGAAGATCTTGCCCAATGGCGTCGGATTGTTGATTACCCTGGATTACAACCAGGATGAAATGCCTGGCCCACCGTTCTCTGTCGGGGATGATGAGGTGCAGCGGCTGCTGGGAGGTGCCTGGCAGTTGGAGGTGTTGCAGGAGCAGGATGTGTTGGGGGAGAGTTGGAAGTTTTTGCAGGCGGGTGTGAAACGGCTGGATGAGCGGGTGTATCGGGTTTCCTGGCGTTGATGTTGCGTGTTTATGCGCGTGCCCACCGTTGATCCGCTGTGAACAATGACTCTGTGTTCATCGAGGATCCCCCTGTGGGAGCGGGCTTGCTCGCGAAGGCGTCAGTGCGGGCGGTACATAAACCAGTAGTCAAAAAAAGCCCGCATTATTTTAGTGGGGGGTATATCCGTTGCTGCGGTAACGGCTGCTTATGGTTCCGCTCTTACAGCGGCTCACTTTTGAAGAGCGCAAAAGTAAGCAAAACGCTTTTGCCCCACCACTTGGTGCCTCGCCTAGGCTCGGCATGCCCTCACTCCGGCATTGCTCCGTGGGCCGCCGCGAAGGGCCATCCATGGCCCAGCGCGGCTACCTCGGCGTCCATGCCGAGGTGCCCACTGCGCAATGCCTGCGTTCGGCCAGCGTGGTTTAACGGGGCGCCCCAGATCAAGATCCAAAGCAAGAGCAAGAGCAAGATCCAAAGCAACGGCGGCGGGGCACATGCTGGTATCTATGTGGCTGACCTACCGCTATCGCGAGCAAGCTCGCTCCCACAGTGGGCCTGCGGTGAACACAAGACTCATGAACACTCAAGATCCCCTGTGGGAGCGAGCTTGCTCGCGAAGAGGCCGGCACATCCAACATTTTCATTGGCTGACATACCGTCTTCGCGGGCAAGCCCGCTCCCACAGGAGAAACGCGGTCCCACCAAGAACCAGGTCGGCTACCAGGCCGCCTCGCGGTGGACTTTGATCTCGGGCGCCCCGTTAAACCACGCTGGCCGAACGCAGGCATTGCGTAGTGGGCATCCCGGCATGGATGCCGGGATAGCCGCGCTGGGCCATGGATGGCCCTTCGCGGCGGCCCACGGAGCAATGCCGGAGAGAGGGCATGCCGAGCCTAGGCGAGGCACCAAGTGGTGGGGCAAAGCGTTTTTGCTTACTTTTGGCGCTCTTCCAAAAGTGAGCCGCTGTAAGAGCGGAACCATAAGTCGCCGTTACCGCAGCAACGGATATACACACGACCCATCCGGAAAAAGGCGAGTAGATTTTTCCAAAAAAGCCAAAAAAAAACGACGCTTTCCATTTCTGAAGAAGCGCCGTTTTTCCTAAAGGAACAGCATTACGCATTTCTGCGGGTTTTCTCTTGAGGCTAACCGATCAACCCCGACGACGCAGTGCGTCAATGCGCTCTTCCAAAGGCGGGTGACTCATGAACATGCGAGCCAGGCCCTGCTTGATGCCACCGTTGATGCCAAAGGCATTCAGGGTGTCAGGCATGTGCACCGGCAAGCCTTGCTCGGCGCGCAGGCGTTGCAGGGCGCCGATCATGGCGCTGGTGCCGGCCAGGCGTGCACCGGCGTCGTCGGCGCGAAACTCGCGCTTGCGCGAGAACCACATGACGATGGCGCTGGCGAGGATGCCCAGTACCAGCTCGGCGAAGATGGTCGCCACGTAGTAGGCGATGCCCTGGCCTTCTTCGTTCTTGAAGATCACCTTGTCGACGAAATTACCAATGATCCGCGCGAAGAACATCACGAAGGTGTTCACTACGCCCTGGATCAGCGCCAGGGTCACCATGTCGCCATTGGCAACGTGGCCGATCTCGTGGGCCAGCACGGCCTTGACTTCATCGGGCGAGAAGCGTTCGAGCAAACCCTGGCTGACGGCGACCAGTGCGTCGTTCTTGTTCCAGCCGGTGGCGAAGGCGTTCGCCTCGTAGGCCGGGAAGATACCGACTTCCGGCATCTTGATACCGGCTTCGCGGGACAACTGCTCGACGGTTTGCAGCAGCCATTGCTCGTGGCGAGTGCGCGGCTGGCTGATGATCTGGGTGCTGGTGCTCATCTTCGCCATCCACTTGGAGATGAACAGCGAGAACAGGGAACCGGCGAAACCGAACACCGCACAGAAAATCAGCAGCTGATTGAGGTTGAGATCAACCCCATTGGCCGCCATGAACCCGTTGAAGCCGAAGAGGCTCAGGGTGATGCTGGCAATCAGCACGACCGCCAGGTTAGTGGCCAAGAACAGCAGGATGCGCATCATGGTTGTGAAAATCTCCTCGTGCTAAAGATGTAGCGTTATGCGGGGTATATAAGGTGCTGCCGCGGGCTATTCAACTCGCCGACTATTTCAAACTGTGTCCTACAAGCGTCCTAAATGCTTGAAAGACTTTTCTGAAAGTGACCAGGGAAAAGAAATGCGGTGCCTGCCCCCCGTGAACGTTGAGCCCCGATGCACAATGACCGTCCGATCCCCAGTGTAGAAGGCCCGACGTAGTCGGCTGAACGGATATGTTGCTGAATCAAACAGCGTGCGAGGCGAGGGCTCCCCGCACGCGGTCTGGTTTATTGACGATAGGACTTGAGGAAATTGCCGATCCGGCCAATGGCCTGGTCGAGGTCATCGACCCGCGGCAGGGTCACGACGCGGAAGTGATCCGGCCACGGCCAGTTGAACGCCGTGCCCTGGACCACCAGCAGCTTCTCGGACAGCAGCAGGTCGAGGACGAATTTTTCGTCGTTGTGGATCGGGCAGACCTTCGGATCGATCCGCGGGAAGGCATACAGCGCGCCCATCGGCTTGACACAGCTGACGCCGGGAATGTCGTTGAGCAGTTCCCAGGTTCGATTGCGCTGTTCCAGCAGCCGGCCCTGGGGCAGGACCAGGTCGTTGATGCTCTGGTAGCCGCCCAGCGCCGTCTGGATCGCATGCTGGCTCGGCACGTTGGCACACAGGCGCATGTTGGCCAGCATGTCGATGCCTTCGATGTAGCTATGGGCGTGATGCTTGGGGCCGGAAATGACGACCCAGCCTGAGCGGAAACCCGCTACCCGATAGGATTTGGACAGGCCGTTGAAGGTCAGGCACAGCAGGTCCGGTGCCAGGGATGCAGTGCAGATGTGCACGGCGTCGTCGTAGAGGATCTTGTCGTAGATCTCGTCGGAAAACACCACCAGGTTGTGCTGGCGGGCCAGTTCCAGCATGCCCAGCAGTACTTCCCTGGAGTACACGGCGCCGGTCGGGTTGTTCGGGTTGATGATCACCAGTGCCTTGGTATTGGGCGTGATCTTGGCCTTGATGTCCGCCAGGTCGGGAAACCAGTTGGCCTGTTCGTCGCACAAGTAATGCACCGGGTTGCCACCGGACAGGCTCACGGCAGCGGTCCACAGCGGATAGTCCGGCGCCGGTACCAGCACTTCGTCGCCGTTGTTGAGCAGGGCTTGCATGGACATCACGATCAGCTCGGACACGCCGTTACCCAGGTAGATGTCCTCGATGCCGACGCCTTCGACCTGCTTTTGCTGGTAGTACTGCATCACGGCCTTGCGGGCGCTGAACAGGCCCTTGGAGTCGCTGTAGCCCTGGGCGGTCGGCAGGTTGCGGATGACGTCCTGGAGGATTTCATCGGGCGCTTCGAAACCAAAGGGGGCCGGGTTACCGATGTTCAGCTTGAGGATGCGATGGCCTTCCTCTTCCAGGCGTTTGGCGTGCTTGAGCACCGGGCCGCGAATGTCGTAGCAGACGTTGGCGAGCTTGTTCGATTTGCTGACCTGCATGGCGATGTGTTCCCGAAAATGAACGATCCAGGCGGCGTATGAACTACCGTACTGGGAATCCTGCGTCTGTGCCCAGGCCAGACGCGGTATAGGCGCCACAATCCGTTTGAATGCGCATGACGTGACTGCCAGACTGGCGTCTGACGAGGCGCAATCATACGTGCCGCCCGATCTGCGGAAAAGCGTCGGATCGGGCTTTTTCAATTGCCGAGGTAGGACGATGGAAAAGCTGGAAAAAACCCTTGAAGAATGGCGCTCGATGCTTGACCCGGAGCAGTACAACGTCTGTCGGCTGAAGGGCACCGAACGGCCATTCTCCGGTAAATACAACGCCACCAAGACCGACGGCGTGTACCACTGCATCTGCTGCAACGAGCCATTGTTCGATTCGACGACCAAATTCGATTCCGGCTGTGGCTGGCCGAGTTTCTACGCGCCGATCGAGGGCAGCGCGGTGGTGGAGGTGCGGGACGTCAGCCACGGCATGATTCGCACCGAGGTGGTCTGCGCCAGATGCGATGCCCACTTGGGCCACGTCTTCCCCGACGGCCCGCCGCCCACGGGTTTGCGGTACTGCATCAACTCGGTGTGCCTGGATCTGGTCCCCCGAGAATAAATAGCGCGCAGTCCCTTGTGGCGAGGGGATTTATCCCCGTTGGGCTGCGCAGCAGCCCCTAGAACTATAACTTCGTTGTTCCTGGCTGATTGCATTCAACCTTTGAGGGCTGCTGCGCAGCCCAACGGGGATAAATCCCCTCGCCACAGGTTTGTGTTCGTCAGCAGACTGCCGGTACCAACGCTGCCGTTACAAATAATTAAATTGCATGCAATTTAATTGCTCGCTATCTTCAGCGTCCTCTTCTTCCCATCCGGAGCCTTGCCATGAGCGACAACCTGCTGAGCATCCCATGCACCACCATCAAGGGTGAGCAAAAGACCCTCGCCGATTTCGCCGGCAAGGCCGTGTTGGTGGTCAACACGGCCAGCCAGTGCGGGTTCACCCCGCAGTACAAGGGGCTTGAGGCGCTGTGGCAGACCTACAAGGACCAGGGCCTGGTGGTGTTGGGCTTTCCCTGCAATCAGTTCGGCAAGCAGGAGCCGGGCAACGAGGGGGCGATTACCGAGTTCTGCGAGCTGAACTTTGGCGTGAGTTTTCCCCTGTTCAAGAAAGTCGAAGTCAACGGCGCCAACGCCCATCCGCTGTTCGTCCAGCTTAAACAGCGGGCGCCCGGCGTGCTGGGGTCCAAAGGCATCAAGTGGAACTTCACCAAGTTCCTGATCGGCAAGGACGGCCAAGTGGTCAAGCGTTTTGCCCCGACCACCAAGCCTCAGGACCTGACCGGTGAGATCGAAGCGCTACTCAAATGAATGACCTGTCAGTCGATTCGCTGAAGCTCGACAGCCAGTTGTGCTTCAAGCTGTACGCTGCTTCGCGTGCAGTGATCCGGGGCTACAAGCCAATGCTTGATCAACTCGGCCTGACCTATCCGCAATACCTGGCGATGCTGGTGCTGTGGGAATGGCAGGACACGGCCCCGCCACAGCCGACGGTCAAGGCCCTGGGTGAGCGTTTGCTGCTGGATTCGGGCACGCTGACGCCGCTGCTCAAGCGCCTGGAGCAACTGGACCTGGTCCAGCGCCAGCGTTCGGCACGGGACGAACGAGAGGTGCACTTGAGCCTGACGGCTGCTGGGCGAGCCTTGCGTGAACAGGTCGGCCCGCTCAAGGCCCGCCTGTTGTGCGACAGCGGCATTGACCTGGACCGCCTCGGAACGCTGCGAGACGGTCTCGATCACCTGTTGGGCCAGATCAAAGCGCGGACGTAGTCGGCACCCACTGGTCCAGCACGGCCGCCAGTTCTTCGCGACGGAACGGCTTGGACAGGTAGTCGTTCATGCCGGCCGCACGGCAGCGCTCGCGTTCCTCGGGCATCGCGTTGGCCGTCAGGGCGACAATCGGCAGGTCCGACCAGCGCCCGCTTTGGCGGATCTGCCGGCTGGCTTCGTAACCATCCATCACTGGCATGTTGCAGTCCATCAACACCAGGTCGAACACTCGCTGTTCCAGTTGATCCAGGGCTTCGGCGCCGTGGGCCGCGACGGTGACTTCGCAGCCCAGCTTTACCAGCATCCCCTTGGCCACCAGTTGGTTGACCGGATTGTCCTCCACCAGCAGCACCCGTCCACGCCGGGACGGCGCCAGGGCTTCGATCTGGGCGTCATTGATGACGGTCGCCTCGCTTTGCATGGCGCGCCGCAGAATCTGGTACAGCGCATGGCGCGCCAGCGGCCGGGCCTGTTGGATCAGCGGGGCGAGGGCGGCGGCTTCTTCGCTGGGCATGAAGCTGCCATAGGCGGTCACCAGCAGGATCGGCGCGTCAAAGGTTGGCCGCAGGTTGAACAGGCATTCCGGACAGTCCGTGATCAGCACGTCAGGCTTGAGGCCCAGCACTCCGTCATCGATGGAGCGCTGCACATAATCCAGGCCCCATCCCGGCAACAGCATGCCCAGCAACTCGGCCAGGCCGCTGCTGCTGGCGGTGATCGCGACGACGTTGCCGCGCAATGGTTCGACCGGCGTTGCCGGGAGATGGCAGGGCAGGGGCAGGTCGGCACAGAACTGACTGCCAAAGCCGGCTTCGGAGCTGATCGTCAACCGACCCTGCATGGCTTCGCAGAGGTTGTAGGTCAGTGCCAGGCCCAGCCCGGTGCCACCAAACTGGCGGGTGATCCCGGCGCCGGCCTGGGTGAACGGCTGCAGGATTCTCGCCTGGGCTTCCTGGGGGATGCCGATGCCCGTGTCGCAGACGTCGATGCGCACGCCGCCCTCGTAATGGCTCAACTTCACGTCAACCCGGCCGAAGCGCGTGAATTTCAACGCATTGGACAGCAGGTTGCTGACGATCTGGCGCACCCGGGTCGGGTCGCCGAGTACCTGCGCCGGGAATTGCGGGTCGATCAGGCAGGCCAGTTCAACGCTGGGGGCTGCGTTCTGGGACAGCAGGTTGGCGGTATCCTCCACCAGGGAACCGAGGTCGAACGGAATGCGTTCGAGCTCCAGTTGCCCGGCGTCGAATTTCGACAGGTCGAGGATGTCGTTGAGCAGTTCGACCAATACCTTGCCCGAGTCATGGGCAATCGATAGCTGCTGCTGTTGTTCGGCCGTCAGGGGACCGTCCAGGGACAGGGCGATCATTCCCAGCAGGCCGTTGAGCGGTGTGCGGATCTCGTGGCTCATGTTGGCGAGGAACACAGAGCGAGCCTCGGCCATGTCCAGGGCCGTGCGCCGGGCCACTTCCAGTTCCTCGTTGGACTGGCTTAGGCGGGCGTTGCTGGCCTTGAGTTCGGCGGTGCGTGCCGAAACGATGTTCTCCAGTTGCGCGAGGTATTCGGTGAGACGATTTTCGGCCGTGCGCCGCTGCTGGATTTCAGTGGAGATATTTTCGAATTGCTGGTTGGCAACGGAAACCAGCACGCCGATCTCATCGGACTGGTGGCCGGCTGGGCATTCCAGGTGGCTCTGTTCGCTGCTGCTCGGATCGCGGCTGCTCAGTTCGCGGATGACCCGCACCAGGGGCTTGGTCAGCATCACGTAGAACAGTGCCAGCAGCAGGCCGGTCAGGATCAGGCTGCGGGCGAAGCCGTTGAGCAAGGTGACTTCGGCCCGGCGCAGGAAACGACTGCCGAACGCATAGGTGTCGACGTCCAGTCGCAGCATGCCCAGGGATTCGCTGGGCAAGTGATCCAGGTAGAGCCGGTCCTCGAACTGACGCTGGGCGCCGAACAGGAAGTCGCTGATGAACCGGTAGCTGCTTTGCAGCTCGGGTCGCTTGACGCTGGCGAGCACGGTATTGTTGTTGTCGATCAGCTCGGCCCCGATGATGGCCGGTGAGCGCAACAGGCCCATGGACAGCTCCTGGGCGAGTTCGGCGTCGATGTTGTAGGCGATGCGTGAGGCCGGGTTGTGGCTGATTTCCAGCAGCGAGAGGATTTCACGGTTGATCGACGCGTCTTCGCTGGCATAATCGATGCCGATCTGCATCAGACTGAGCAAGGTGCCCAGCACGAAGCCCACCAGGACGGTCAGGCGGGCCTGCTTGTAGGAAAGCCGTTGGGTGAATCTGATGTCCATTGAGTGATGAACCACTTACGTTTCCCTTCGCCGGTCAAGCATAGCTGATCATCTCTGAAGTCCGGTGCGGCCGGTGTGTATTGTGTGAAGTAGACACGCCATTGGATACGGCGTTTCGTTGCTGTAGCGCCATCATTACTGTGAACCTGTCCAAGGAGAAGACGTGGACTCGCGATTGAATGCTTTTCTTGAGCGTGCCGATGCCGTGCTGGCCCGGATCGAGCCTTTGCTGCCGGCGCCCCGGCCCACCATCGACTGGACCCAGACCCTGGCCGCCCGCTGGCAGCGTGATGGCCGTAGTGGCTACCTGTTGCCGCTGCAGGTCAGCCTGGACATGCGCCTGTCGGACCTGATCGGCGTGGACCGCCAGGTCGAACAACTGGGCCGCAACACCCGGCAGTTCATCGATGGCATGCCCGCCAACCATGCCTTGCTCTGGGGCTCGCGTGGCACCGGCAAGTCGTCCCTGGTACGCGCCCTGTTGGCTGAACATGCCCAGCAGGGCCTGCGCTTGATCGAGATCGAACGCGATCACCTGGCCGATCTGCCCCGGCTGGTCGAGCAGGTTGCGAAACTGCCCCAGCGCTTCGTGTTGTTCTGCGATGACCTGTCGTTCGAAGCCGGGGAAGGCGATTACCGGGTGCTCAAGAGCGTGTTGGATGGATCCCTGGAGCAGGCGCCGGACAATGTGCTGCTGTATGCCACGTCCAACCGTCGTCACTTGGTGCCGGAAAAGGAAAGCGACAACGAGAACTGGAAACGGGTCGACGGCGAACTTCACCCCAGCGAAGCAGTAGAGGACAAGATCGCCTTGTCCGACCGCTTTGGCCTGTGGCTGTCGTTTTATCCGTTTACCCAGGAGCATTTCCTCAACGTGGTGGAACATTGGATCGGCGAACTGGCGGCCAAGGCCGGGCTGGCCTGGCAGCGCGACGAAGCGCTGGATGTGCTGGCGGTGCGCTGGGCTACCGGTCGCGGCAACCGCAACGGACGTTGCGCTTATCAGTTTGCCCGTTATTGGGTAGGCCTTAAATTGTTGGAGCACAAGGCATGATCGATTTGAAGGGCAGTGGAGTCGGCCTTGACGGCTACGCGTTGTTATCGGCACAGCTGGAATCCTTGCTGGCCGATGAGCGTGACTTCATCGCCAATGCCGCGCAGTTCTCGGCTTTGCTGTCCAGTCAATTGGATGATCTGAACTGGGCCGGCTTCTACCTCAATCGCAACGAAGAGCTGGTCCTGGGACCGTTCCAGGGCCAGATCGCCTGCGTGCGGATCCCCTTTGGCCGCGGCGTGTGTGGTACGGCGGCCGCAACCCGGCAGACCCAGCGCGTCGAAGACGTCCATGCCTTCGCCGGGCACATCGCCTGCGACAGCGCGTCGAACAGCGAGCTGGTAGTGCCGCTGGTCAAGGATGGGCGCCTGATCGGCGTGCTCGACCTGGACAGTCCGAAGCTGGCGCGCTTTACCGAACATGATCAAGCCGGCATCGAGCAGTTGGCCGCGATATTCCTGCGCCTGACGGATTGCTGATCATACCTTCAACCCTGCCTTGACCAGCAGGCCGTGGGGATCGACTTCATCGACCTGCTGCGGGTCGAGGAACTGGTGGGCGTAGCTCAGGTAGATTTTTTCATCGATGAACAGCCCGAACAGCTCGGGATCGATATGGGCGTCACGGCACATGGTGGCCATGATGCCCAGGGCCTCGCTCAGTTTCTTCGCTTTCTTGTAGGGACGGTCAGCTGCCGTCAGCGCTTCGAAAATGTCGGCAATGGCCATCATGCGCGCCGGCAGGCTCATCTCTTCGCGTTTGAGGCGCTTGGGATAACCACTGCCATCCATCTTCTCGTGATGACCGCCAGCGATCTCCGCCACATTGTCCAGGTGACTGGGGAAGGGCAACTGGCTGAGCATCAGGATCGTCTGCACCATGTGATGGTTGATGACGTAGCGCTCCTCGCGGGTCAGCGTGCCCCGGGGGATGCTCAGGTTGTAGAGCTCGCCGCGGTTGTATTTCCAGGCCGGTACATCGAGCTGGAAGCCCCACGGGTTGTCCGCCGGAATCAGTTCGGCTTCGTGGTGCTCGAGCAGGTGCTCGGGCTTGTCTGCCAACAGCGGCTCAGTGACCGGTAGTGTTGGCTTGGGCGTGCGGCCCTGGCGTCGGTTCTCTTCCCAGGAAACCCCCAGGCGGTCGTCGAGCGTGCGGGTCCAGGGGCGTTGGGCAATTTGTTGCAGGCGTTGCAGATCGGCCTCGGCCATGGCTTCGGAGCCCAGGTTGCAGCGGGCGACAAAAGCAAAGTCGTCATCCAGGGCCGTCAATGTCGCATCGCGCCGCTGCGCCAGGGATGCCGGCTCGCCGCCGCTGGCCACGGCCTGCCAGTAATCGACCCAGGCGTCGCGCTTGAGCACCTCGAAGCGGGTGCGTATCTCGTGGATCCGGTCGTTCAGGGTTTCCAGCTTGGTGGCTTTGTCGACCACGTATTCGGGGGTGGTGACCTTGCCGCAATCGTGCAGCCAGGCGGCGATGTGCAGGGCTTCCCATTCATCCTCCGTTGGCCGATAGGCGTCGAATGCCGGTGCCTGGCTGGCAGCGGCGGCCTGGGCGAGCATCAGGGTCAAAACCGGCACCCGCTGGCAATGGCCGCCGGTATAGGGGCTCTTGGCATCGATCGCGCCGGCCAGCAATTGAATGAAGGCGTCCAGCAACTGCTTTTGCCTGGCTTGCAGGCGCTGGCCCTCGATGCTCACGGCGGCGACACCGGACACCGCCTGCAGGAAGGCGATGCGGTCGGGCTGCAGTTTTTCCAGGTCCGCTTCGGTGCCGCTGTCGGTGATCAGCAGTACCAGTACGCCGACGGTTTCCTGGTGGCGATTGCGCAGGCGAATACCGATCAAGTGGACCCGCGGCGAGTCCAGTGCCCGCAGGACGCTCTGCAGATCGCCCGCCTGTTCGAAGCCCAGGGAGGCCACGAGGTTGTCCGAGATGGCCAATTGCTGGAGCCATTGCGGGCTGTCGCCAGCCTGGAACGCATGACTGCGCAGCTTGAAGGCGTCGAGGTCCCTGGGTGTGCCATCGATTACCAGCCCATAGGGCTTGACCCGATTGTCGTCGTTCTCGCGCAGGTAGATCAGGCCGGCCTGGGCCTGGCCGATTTTCACGGTTTCAAATAACACCCGTTCCAGCAACGGGGCGAAGCGGGTTTCGGCGCGCAGGCTGGCGGTGATTTCAAAAAAACTCGCCAAGGTTTCTTTCATGCGCGCCATCGACACGCTCAACTGATCGACTTCCAGCACCGGGGAGCGACGGGACACCGGGTAGTTGAAGTCAAAGCTGCGAATGGCATCGGCCTCCTGCACCAGTTCGCGCAAAGGCTTGACCAGGATCCTGGAGGTCAGCCAACCCAGGGGCAGGCACAGCAGCAAGGTGGCGAGGGTGATAAGCGCGCCTTGCCAGCGCATGCGATAGGCATTGTCCAGCAGTTCATCCTCAGGGACCAGCAACGCCAGTTCCAGGCCTTGGGGCCCGCCTTCCTGCATGTGGCTGCGAGAAACGATCCACTGGCGTCCAGCCGCTTCCAGGCGCGTGGTGTCGGTGTTGTCGTCGAGCGCGGCAGCGATGGCCGGGCTGAGGTCACGGGCCTTGATCAGGTGTGCCGACTGGGCGTCGGCGAGCAGCCGGCTGCTGTCGGGGTAGCCCACTGCGTTGCCCGTGGGATCGAGCAGGACGATTTCGGTGCCGGTGGTCACCTTGTGCTTGGCCAAGGTCTGGGACAGGGCCGCCAGGGTCAGGTCGGCGCCGATGACAGCCTGCTCGCCACTGCGCCGGGCGAGGGTGGTGCCGACGTTATGGGTGGAGAAAAAAACGTAGGGCTCGGTGGTGATCTGCTCGGTGCTGCCGGCGGCGCTGCGAAACCAGCTGCGGCTGCGTGGATCGTAGGTCTCGTCGGCTATGTCCCGGCGCCCGATGAGCGTCAGCGTCTGGTCGTAGAACAGCGACTGGGAAAAAACCGGGCCTTGCTCGGTGGCCCGCTCAACGGTCCAGACCTGGTAGGCCGCCTCGGTGGGGGCCTGCAGGGCGGCTTTCAGGGCCGCGGTGCGCAGTGGCCGGACCATCAGGAAGTTGCCGTGATGATCGCCCAGGTATAACGACGCCAGGTTCGGGTTGTCCCGCAGTGCCTGGCTGAAGGGCACGAGCAGGGCCAGGCGTTGCGCCATCTGGGGCGTGCGCGTCGCCGGATAGTCGGCCAGCAGGCTCAACAGGTGGCGGATGGGTTCGTAGGTGTCGTACAGATCCAGGCGCACATCCTGTTCAATACGGTTGAACAGTTTTTCACTGCTGGACAGGATGATTTGCGTGGTTTGCCGATAATTGAAAATCCCCAGTACCACGCCGGTCAGCAACAGAAGCAGGGTAAACATCACGCTGATGTGGACGTGCAGGGGGAACCGGCGTTTTTCCGGACGCGGTGCGCTGGGCATTGCAGTCACTCCAAGTGTCAGGGGGCGTTCTCGATGGGTGTTCCCGCGTGCAGGGGAAACCGCTCGAGACCCCCCCCAGGTACGCACTGCTGAGCGAATAGCATAGTAAATGCTGGATTATTTTGCCTTGGCGATCTCCGTTTCGAGGGCCCGCTCCAGTTCGCTCATGGCGCGGTCAAGGGCGTCGACGCAATCGCTGATTCGCCCAGGTACCTGCGTCTGGTGACAAGCGTGCTCCAACGCCTCGCACCGCTGGATCAGCGAGGTCGCCTGGACGATGCGGGCGACGCCTTTTATCTTGTGCGCTATTTCGCTCAGCGCTTGCCGGTTTGCGTCGCGGGCGACGTCGAGCAACTCCTGGCGGTCCGAGCGGCTGCTGCTGAGCAATTCAGCGAGCAGGCGCTGGTTGGACGAAGGGTCGCCGCCGGTCAACGCCTGCAGGCTTTGTACGCTGAAAACCGCTGGGTGGCCGCTGGGTTTGACCGCTTTGATCCATTGGCTCAAGGCGCTCAGGCTGATCGGCTTGAACAGGCAGTCGTCCATCCCCGCGTCCTGGCAGCGTTGTTTTTCCTCCGGTTGTGCATTGGCGGTGAACCCCAGGAGGGTACAGGGTGGCCGTTGCTGCTCGGACTCGTGGCGACGAATCGACCGGGCCAATTCATAGCCGCTCATGATGGGCATGTTGCAATCGGCGATGACCAGGTCGAAATGGTTTTTTCGCCAGACCTCGAGCCCGTGGGCACCATCATGGGCGACCTGATAATGATGGCCCAGGTACTCCAATTGTTGCGACATCAGCAGGCGGTTGGCGGGATGATCATCCACGATCAGGACATTCAGGGTGGCCTGGGCCGTTTCGATGACCGGTTCAGGTGGGGGGCTGACCGGCGCTGTCGACAGGACGCTCAGTTGCAGGTGGACCTGAACCTGGGTGCCGACGCCAGGTTGGCTGCTCATGTGCAGGCTGCCGCCCATCATCTGGCACAGGTTGCGACTGATCACCAGCCCCAACCCCGCGCCGTTGCGGGCCATCCGGTTGGTGTTATCGACCTGGGCAAAAGGCTCGAACAACCGTTGCAGGTCCGCCGGACCAATACCAATGCCGCTGTCGTTGACCGCCAGGTGCATCTGCAGGACGTCGTCACTGTCGGTTGGAGACAGCTGGACCTTGATCTCTACTTGGCCCTGCTCGGTAAATTTGAGGGCATTGCTGATCAGGTTCGACAGCACCTGTTTGAATCGCAACGGGTCCATCAACACGTCAGGGCTGCCCTCGGCGGCGTCGAATCGCAGGGACAACACCAGGTTTTTCTGCCGGGCCACGCCCTCGAATACCCGTATGACCGATTGCAGCAGGGCCCTGAGATTGACTCGCTCGGGGGCCAGGCTCAGGTGGCCGGATTCGATACGGGCGATGTCCAGGATGTCGCCAATCAGTTCGAGCATACCGGAGGCTGACTCGTACGCGACTTCGATGGTCGAGCGGTCCACGTGGCCTTTGTCAGCGTGTTTCAGGGCCAGCTCCAGCATGCCGATCACTGCGTTCATGGGGGTGCGGATTTCATGGCTCATGGTTGCCAGGAACGTGCTTTTGGCGCGGTTCGCGTCATCGGCCTGTTGCTTGGACGCACGCAGCTCCTCGAACAGCTGGCGCCGTTCACTGATGTCGATCCAGCCGCCGATGATGCCTTGCACTTCGGCGGCGGAGTTTCGGTAGGGGAGGATCCAGTGATAGATCGTCAGTTTCCTGTCCCCGATGTGCAGGGGCCGATCCATGATCAGGGCGGTGCCTTCGGCCATGACCCGTTGGTAGTCCGCCTGGTACTCCTGCGCTTCGAAGGCGTTGCTCATGGAACCTGGCATCAGGTTCTTGCCAATGACGTCTTCGCGTTTGACGTCGAACGTTTGCAGGTAACTGTCGTTGCAGCTTTGCAGGATGCCGTTGCGATCCCTCACATAGATGGGGTGGGGGGTGCCGTTGAGCAGCGAATGCATGAATTCGAGTTGATCATTGAGGGCCAGTTCCGCCCGTTGGCGTTGCCTGATCTGGTGCTGCATATAGGCGTTCCATGCCAGGGAAAACAGCAGCAACACGCCGACGCCCGCGCCGATCTGGAGGAACAGGCGGTTGTAGGTGCGCCAGGTGTGTTCCGAGGGGGAGACGTAACCGCGCCAACGGTTGTTGATCACGCCCAGTTCGTCAGGGTCGATGCTGGTCAGGGCCTTGTCGAGGATGGCGTTCAACTCTGTAGCGTTTTTTGCCGTGGCCAGCGCGAACATGGCCTGTTGGGTGCCCACCGTGCTGCTGATTTGCAACCTGTCGCGCCATGCGTAGGAAGAAATGAAGTAGTTGGCCATCACCTGCGAGTTCACGCTGCCGTCGACCTGGCCATGGGCAAGCATTTCCACGGCGCGCAAGGGGCCGTCCGTTTCGATGATCTGGATGTCTGGGTACTGGCTGCGTAGCCATTCAATGATCGGATTACCCTGGGCGATTGCCAGGCTGGCGTGGCCGAACTGATCGAGTGTCGTGGGCGTGTCGGACTGTTTGCGAGTCAGCAGGACGAACGAGCTGTCGACATAGGGGCGGCTGAACTTCAACTGGAGTTGTCGTTCACCGCTGGGCAAAAGTGCGGCGATCATGTCGGCTTGATCGTTGAGGACCGCAGCAATCATTTCGCTGTCGTTCTGGCGGCGCTGGATGTCCAGGCGCAGGCCGGTGCGCAGCCGGATCAGTTCCAGCAGGTCGGCACTGATGCCGCGAAAGTCCCCGTCCGCATCGAAGAAGGTGAAGGGCGCGGAGGTTTCGTTCACCACCACCCGGACCACCGGATGCCTCGCCAGCCAGCGTTGCTCGCGGTCGGTCAGTTGTATCCTGTGGTCCGTGAGGTACAGATCGCTGCCGGCACTCCAGCGCTTGGAGATGGCGGCTTGTTCGGCAATGGAGACCTGGTTCAGCGTAGCGTTGATGACTTCCAACAGGCGGGTATCGCTACGTCGTACGGCGAAACCGAACCCATGGGATTCATGTTTGCCGAAGCTGGCCATGCGGATATTGCTCAGGTAGCCCTTGTTGATCATGTAATGGGTGGAAAGGGTATCGCCGAGGAATACATCGGCCTGGCCGAAGGCGACGGCGTTGATGGCATTCTGGTAGGACGGATAGGTGGTGATGATTGCCTTGGGGTAGAGTTTTTCAATTTCCCGTAGCGGCAGATAGTGATAGACCATGCTCAGCCGCAACCCCTCGAGATCGTCGGTCAGGGATCGGCTTTCATTCGTTCGGGTGACGAGAACGGGTTGGTCCACAGCGTACGGCGTCGACAGCACAATGTCGGGGTTGCGGGCTTCGAAACCGTTGGCGGTGCCAAGCATATCGATTTGCCCATCCTTGAGTGCGGCCATGGCCGCCTCGCGGGAACCGAAGCGCAGGACGCTCATGGGCAGGCCGGTGGCCTTGGCGATGATGCCGGCATAATCGGCCGTCAGGCCTTCGTAGTCGCGTCCGCTGGTGGAGAGATCGAAGGGCGGGTAATCCGGGGCGGAAGTTCCCAGGACCAGCGCTTGCCGATCCTGTATCCAGGCGCGGTGAACATCATCCAGCTTGACCTCGGTATGGGCCATGGTCGAGCGACCCAGCAGGATATATTGCTCGGGCGCATTCGCAGCCGCCGCGAGCATTCCTGCATATAGCACTGCACTGATCAGCAGGAGACATTCGGTTATGCGTCTGAGCATCCTGTTTTTTCTCACACCAGCGCGTTGCGCTTCGCCATTTCAATCAGCTCGACCAAGGACTTGACCTTGAGCTTCTGCATCAGCCGTTTCTTATAAGTACTAACGGTTTTATTGCTGAGAAACATGCCCTTGGCTATTTCCTTGTTGGTACGACCCTGGGCAAAAAGTTGCAGCACCATCAGTTCCCGATCATTGACACTTTTGAAAAGGTCCAGCTCGATACTGCGTGGGTCATCCGGGCGTACCGGATTCAGCGCCTGGCTGGGAAAATAGTTATAGCCGGACAATACCGCTTTGATTGCGCTGACAAGTTCGCTGAGGTCTTCCTGTTTACACACGTAGCCAGAGGCGCCGGACTGCATGCATCGAATGCCGAAGAGCGTCGGCGACTGGGCCGTGAGCACCAGCGTCTTGAGCGGCGTGGTCATGGCGTTGAAGCGCGAGAGAATTTCCAGCCCGTCGAGTTTGGGAATACTGATGTCCAGGATAACCAGGTCCGGCATGCATTCGCGCACCATTTGCATCGCGTCGACGCCGTTGTCAGTTTCTCCAACGACCTTATAGCCCTCATGCTCCAGAAGCATCCGAACGGCGAGGCGGATGACCGGATGATCGTCGACAATGAAAACGGAGTTCATGAATAAATTACCCTGCGAACTTGAATAAAGCGCGCACCTTAGCCCACTTACAACCAGGGCCGTACGAAGAGACAGGCATGCAACTTCAATTTCAGAAGTTTCCTACAAAAAAAGAGGCAAGATATTACGATGTAATAGGGTTTTTAGTAGGCGGATGAAATAGGGCGGAGGGAGGCTGGTCGTTTGTGAAAGGATATTTCTTTCGGTGGGATGTTTATGCAAACAACTGGGGCACGGGTTTGTTCAATAGTGCGTGCAAGTTCACGTTGTGAAACTTGCACGATGAACCATTGTAGGAGCGGCAGATCCCCGATCGCTCATTGGCGCGTGCGGCCGGTCATCTCCTGGGCCATTTCGCTGGCGTAGCTGTCAGTCATCCCGGCGATGAAATCGATCATTCGCAGGAAAGCGCTATGCAAAGGGCCGTTGGGATCCGGCGCGTTGTTCCCCAGCAGGTCGAGAATGCGCCGATTCTTGAACGAAGGCGTACGGCCCCCATGCTGTTCGAGAGCGGCTCCGCAAAATCCGTTGAGCAGGATTTCCAGCGTGGTATAGGCGCCGATTTCATGCAGGGTCTTGCGCTTGTCCTGGAAAATTTTCCGCCGCGCCATGTCCTTGGCATTCAACACACAGCGTTTTGCCGGGCCGTGCATATGCTCCACCAGATCCCCCGGCAACGTGCCGGCAAGCAAGGCTTCCTGCTGTTCGACAAACGCCCGGGCGGCGGCGTTGGTCAGGTGTTCGATGGCCTTGCCCCGCAGGATCGCCAGTTTGCGTCGCCGCGAGTCCAACGGCCCCAGCTGCCGGTAGGTGTCCGGAAGATCGTCGCCCACCAGGTCCAGGAGCAGCGATTCCACTTGGGGGTACTCCAGGAGATCCATCTCCACGCCATCTTCCAGATCGATCAGCGCATAGCAGATGTCATCGGCGGCCTCCATCAGGTACACCAAGGGATGCCGTGCCCAGCGTTGATCCTCGATCTGCGGCAAACCGAGCTTGTGGGCAATCTGTTCCAACAGCGGCAGTTCGCTCTGGTAGCAACCAAACTTGTGCTTCTTGTAGCCCAGCGAGTCCGCGTGGCGGGCCGTCCAGGGGTATTTCAAATAGGTGCCGAGGGTGGCATAGGTCAGCCGCGTTCCGCCGTCGAACTGATGGTATTCAAGCTGGGTGAGGACGCGGAATCCTTGGGCGTTGCCTTCGAAGTTGAGGAAGTCGTTGCGCTCGGCTTCGCTCATTGCATCGAGCCAACCACGACCGGCGGCCTGCTGGAACCAATAGCGGATGGCATCCTCGCCGGAGTGACCAAATGGCGGGTTGCCAATGTCGTGGGCCAGGCAGGCCGATTGCACCACCATGCCCAGGTCGCTTGGCTCGCACCAGTCAGGCAAGGCATTGCGGATGGTTTCTCCCACGCGCATGCCCAGGGATCGCCCGACGCAGCTGACTTCCAGGGAGTGGGTCAGACGCGTGTGGATGTGATCGTTGCTGGAGACCGGATGCACTTGCGTCTTGCGTCCGAGGCGGCGGAAGGCACCGGAAAAGATGATGCGGTCGTGGTCCTTGTGGAAAGGACTGCGGCCCAGCTCTTGCGGACTGTGCAGCGGTTTTCCAAGGCGTTCGCGAGTCAGCAGGGTGTGCCAATCCAAGGCCGGTTGCTCCGTTTGATGATGTCGGTGTCCTAGCTTCCCGGTTCGTGGGCTGCCCTGCAAGGCTTATGGGGGAAGGAGCTGCCGAAGGCTGCGATCTTTTGGTTCACTCAGGAATCAATTGGCTGGGGCAAGATCGCAGCCTCGTTGCACTCGACAGCTCCTACACCGCGCTTATTATGCAATCGCGCGGGGGTGAGCTCGCCACGAATGTCGGTCCTCAGGGCTTGCGCAGGTCCTTGGTCAGCTTGATCAACGGCAGCAATGTCGTTGCCAGGCGGATCAGGCCCGTCAAGCCACCGCTGCCACCAGAGCGGGTCCGTTTGCCAGTGAGAAAACCGAGCAGGGACACCGCCGCCACGCCCCACAGTGGCGCGTGCTTGATACCGAAGCCTTCGTGCCAGCTTTGGGTCAAGCCGCGCACCCGTTGCAAGGGTTGTAGCAATTGGCGCGTTTCCTGACGGATTTCCTGGCGATGCATTTCCATGCGCAGACGCACCAGCGCCTTGCGCATTTCCTGTCGTGTCCGGGCTTGAGGAATATCAGGCAGGCTCATGGCAATAGGCGCTCCCGGTCATTGGCCAGTTCTTCGAGAGTGGCGTGGAATGGAGAGGACTCGTCATAGATCGCTGCCTTGAGCCGAAGTCCGCAGAACAGCGCCGCCAGCAGATAAAACAGGCACAAGCCGATAATGCCGGCCAGACGATAGGTGTCCCATACCAGGATCAGCACCAGCGCCGAAAGCCCGACCAACAGCAGCAGGCCGAACACCAGCGCAAGGCCGGCGAACAGCAGGAGGCTGACGGTGCGTGCCTTCTGTTCCTGCAACTCCATGCCGAACAATTCGACGTGGCTGTGCAGCAAGCCAAGGAACGCCGCACCCAGGCGGCGTGCTGTAGGTTTTGTGCCCGCTTCGGACGAGCCGGATTCGTCGATACCCATCATCAGCGCCGTGTCGCCAGCAGACCAATCAGAAAGCCAACGCCTGCCGCAATGCCCACGGATTGCCAAGGGTTGGCCTGTACGTATTCCTCGGTGGCGACCACCGCAGCCTGACCGCGTTCGCGTACGGAATCTTCCGTCAACTTGAGCGTTTCGCGGGCGCGCAGGAGGGTTTCGTGAATCTGGCCGCGCAGTGCATCAGCTTGATCGCCTGCCAGCGTCGCGGTGTGATCGAGTAACCGTTCCGTGTCGCTGACCAGCGTCTGGAAATCTTCCATCAGGGTTTCTTGAGCAGTCTTTGCCTGGGTTCTGGCCATCGTTGGTTCTCCGTAAGTGACGTCTGAAACGTTCGAGTATGAGCCTTGCTGGAAGGTTCAGTACAAGTGACTGGTACAACTTTTGCTCAGGCTTTTGCCATGTACTGGTGCATCAGCCTGTGCCAGTGCGCTGAAGCTGGGCGAAAGCCCGAAAAACCTTAACCCAAATAATCAAAACCCGCGAAGCACCTCCAAGCGGGATTTCGTTTCGTCCGTTCTTGCGCACCAAAGCGGTTCGTCGGCCTGCGTCGGGCCAGCGAATCGTTTCAACTTGGTGCGTTCACGAGGCGAGCGAACCGGTTTGGTGCTTTTTTCAACTTTTTCAGGTCTGCCAATACCATGGAAAATATGCAAAGTGCCGTGGACAGTCTGGTCCACAGCTCCAACACGCTGTTCATCCTGCTCGGCGCGGTCATGGTCCTGGCCATGCATGCCGGCTTTGCGTTTCTTGAAGTGGGAACGGTCCGGCAAAAGAACCAAGTCAACGCGTTGTCGAAAATCCTTAGCGATTTCGCCGTCTCGACCTTGGCCTATTTCTTTATAGGCTATTGGATTGCCTACGGCGTGACCTTCCTGCAACCGGCGGCGGTGCTCAGCGCCGATCATGGCTACAGCCTGGTGAAGTTCTTCTTCCTGCTGACCTTTGCCGCCGCGATCCCAGCCATCATTTCCGGCGGGATTGCCGAGCGTGCCCGGTTCGCACCGCAGTTGTGCGCCACGGTGTTGATCGTGGCGTTTGTCTATCCGTTTTTCGAAGGCTTGGTCTGGAACGGCAATTTTGGCCTGCAGGCCTGGTTGCAAGCCCAATTCGGCGCCAGTTTCCATGACTTCGCCGGCTCCGTGGTGGTGCATGCCATGGGCGGCTGGCTGGCGCTGGCTGCCGTACTCTTGCTCGGCCCGCGTAACGGCCGCTACCGGGACGGCCGCCTGGTGGCGTTTGCGCCCTCTAGCATTCCGTTCCTGGCCCTGGGTTCGTGGATCCTGATTGTCGGCTGGTTCGGCTTCAACGTGATGAGTGCCCAGACCTTGCCCGGGGTGAGCGGCCTGGTGGCGGTCAATTCGTTGATGGCCATGGTGGGCGGTACCGTGGCGGCATTGATTGTCGGGCGCAATGACCCGGGCTTCCTGCACAACGGCCCGCTGGCCGGGTTGGTCGCAGTCTGTGCCGGTTCCGACCTGATGCACCCGGTCGGTGCGCTGGTCACGGGGGCCATTGCCGGTGCCTTGTTTGTCTGGTGCTTCACCGCGGCCCAGGGCAAGTGGAAGATCGACGATGTGCTCGGCGTCTGGCCGCTGCATGGGCTGTGCGGGGTCTGGGGCGGCATTGCTTGTGGTGTCTTTGGCCAGAGCGCCTTGGGCGGCCTGGGCGGGGTCAGCCTGGTCAGCCAATTGATCGGCACGGCGCTGGGAATTGTCGTCGCCCTGGCCGGCGGGTTTGCGGTCTATGGCGTGATCAAGGTCGTGCTGGGTCTGCGCCTGACCCAGGAAGAAGAGTATTACGGCGCCGACCTGTCGATTCACAAGATCGGCGCGGTCAGCCAGGACTGAGCGTCGCACTATGGCTCCTTGTCCTGGTTGCCAGGATAAAAGCCATGGAGCAGGCGATAGCGGTCGTGACGAACCTGATCCACATGATGCCGGACCTGCTGCTCGGGCAGGCCGAGCATGATCAGGGCGTGGGAGGCCAGCATCAGGCTCGACTCCAGCAGCTCCGGGACCACTTCGCTGGCCCCGGCAGCCTGCAACTCGGCCAGTTGGCTGTCGTCACGGGTGCGCACCAGGATCGGCACCTGATGGTTGACCTGTCGGGCCGCCTTGAGCACGGTGATGGCGATGTCGGTCTTGTCCACCGCGATCACCAGCAGCCTGGCGCGGCTCAAGCCAACGGCCGCAAGCAGGTCACCTCGTCGCGAATCCCCGTAATGCACGCAATTTTCCCCGACGGTGGCCTCCCGGATGATCACCGGATCGTCATCCAGGGCGACGAATGCCTGGCCTTCGCGGCGCAGGAACCGCCCGATGGACTGGCCGACGCGCCCGTAGCCGCAAATGACCACGTGGCCCGACAAGCCGGCGTTGAGTGCGCTGATCTGGTCCAGTTGCGCCTCTTCGTTGGGTTTGCGATGCAGGCGCGCGGCGATGCGTGGCGCCACACGCAACAATAGGGGAGTCAATAGCATCGAGCAGAATGTCGCGGCCAGCAGAAGGCCGCTGATGTCGGCGGGCATGAGGCGGTTCTGCTGCATCAGGGCCATCAGGGCAAAGCAGAATTCACCGCCCTGGGCCAGCGCCAGGCCACTGCGCCAGGCGGTTTCAACGTCGCTGCCGCGCCATTTCACCAGGACGGCGACCACGCAGCCCTTGATGAGCATCAAGCCGAGGGTCAGCCCCAGGATCAACAAGCCGTCATCGAGGAACAGCTGCAAGTCGATCAGCATGCCGATGCTGACGAAGAACAGCCCCAGCAGGATGTCGCGGAACGGGCGTATGTCGGCTTCGATCTGGTGCCGGTAGTGGCTTTCCCCCAGCAGCATGCCCGCCAGGAAAGCCCCCAGGGCCGGCGACAAGCCGAGCAGGTGGGTTAGCCACGCCGTCAGCAACACGATCACCAGGGCCAGCAGCACGAACAGTTCTGCGGACCGGGACGCCGCCACCTCATGGAATAGCCGGGGCAACAGCAGCCGGCTGGCCAGCAGCAGGCCCCCGAACAGAACCAGGGTCTTGCCCAAGGTCAAGGGCAGCGCCCAGTACCACGGGTGGTCGCTGCTGCCGGCGAATACCGGCACCAGGGTCAACAACAGCACCGCGACAACGTCCTGGAACAACAAGACCCCGATGGCGTTTTGGCCGTGGCTGCTGAAGATCTCTCCCAGGCTGGTCAACTCCTTGCTGACGATGGCGGTGGAGGACAAGGCCAGCCCGGCACCGAGCAGCAATGCGGCGATCAGAGGCGCGCCGCCCAACGCCAGCAATCCCGCCAGGAGCGCCCCCGAGCACAGCACCTGCAGGCTGCCGAGGCCGAACACGACCCGACGCAGTTCGAGCATTTTCGACAGGGAAAACTCCAGCCCCAACGAAAACAGCAGGAACACCACTCCGAGCTCGGCCAGGTCTGGCAGTTCTTCGCTGTCGTTGACCCAATCCAGCGCGGTAGGCCCGACCGCCAGCCCGACGCAGAGATAACCCAGCACGGGTGGCAGGCGCAGCCGCCTGAACAAGGCGATGACCACCAGGGACGAGGCAAGGATGATCAGCAGGTTGGCAAACAAGGGGAACTCCGTTTCAAGGCTACAACGCACAGCGTAGAGGGGAAAATGCGACAAGCGTCGCTGGAAAAGCATTGGCGCTCAGTGATTTGCATCAGCGTTTTACCGAAACACCTTGAAGCGAGCCAGCGACTCGACGGTTTCCCGGCTCGGGCCTAGAATGACCGTCTATCTTTTTCGGGTCTACCCGCCATGCTTCCTGAATGCCAGTTGTTCGGTACCCTGGGGTGTCATCTATGCGAAGTTGCCGAAGGGGTGTTGATGCCTTTCGTCGAACATGGGTTGTTGGTGGAACTGGTGGACATCGCCGAGAACGAGGCCTTTTTCGAAGCCTATGAGTTACGCATCCCGGTCCTGCGCAGGATCGATACGGGGGCGGAGCTGGAGTGGCCTTTCGATGACTCCGACCGAGTGGCTGCATTTCTGCGTTGATCCATTTCCTGGCTCGCCTCAGCGCGAGGCCATTGGCGAAAGTCGCATTCTTCGGTTACTGTATGTTCATACAGTTATCTGGAGTGCGTTCCCTTGGTCAATGTCGAACAACTGAAAAGCAGCGTGAACAGGATGTCCGCGGACGTTGTGCGCGAGGCAGTCCTGGAGCTGCGCCTGGATGGCTTGGTTACCGAAGGCAAGACCCCCTTCAATAAATTGCATTTCAACACCTGTTTCGCCGAGATCGAAGCGTTATTCCAGCGTGCCGGCTATCACAAACAGTTGGATGTGGTGGGTTACCAAGGCCTGTTGTACGCGCTGTACGATCCGGGTCGCTGGGAGGCGGTGGAAGTACTGCGCTGGTTGAAGGAGTTCACCGAAGCGGCGGCAAAATCGACGTCGGTCACGGCGTAAAGCAATCATCGCTGGGCTGGCTGGTGCGACTGTCGGATAATGCCATCCTGCAAAAAGCCCAAGAGTGTTCAATGTCCGGTTCATCGTTTTCCGCCGCTCATCATCAGGCCAGTACGCTTTATCTACCGCCCGGTTCCTGGCAGACGGTACTGGAATGCTTATGCGAGCATTTCAGCGCCATCAGTCGCGAGCAGTGGCTGGACCGGATCGCTCGGGGCCGGGTATTGGACGGGGAGGGCAAGGCCATCCAGGTCGACTTGCCCTACCGCGAAGGCCTGCGCATCCACTATTTCCGTGAAGTGCCCGATGAGAAGCCGATCCCGGTGGTGGAGTCGATCCTGTACGCCGACGAGCACCTGGTGGTGGCGGACAAACCGCATTTTCTGCCTGTCACCCCCGCGGGTGAATACGTCGAGCAAACCTTGTTGCGACGGCTGATCCGGCGGCTGGACAATCCTCATCTGGTGCCCCTGCACCGCATCGACCGGCACACGGCCGGGCTGGTGTTGTTCTCGGCCAACCCGAACACCCGCTCGGCGTATCAGTCGTTGTTCCCGACGCGACAGATCGAAAAACGCTACCAGGCCATTGCCCGTGCGTTGCCTGGGCTGACCTTTCCGCGGGTGCATAGAAGCCGGATGATCGATGGTGAACCGTTCTTCCGAATGCAGGAAGGGCCCGGCGAGCCCAACACTGAAACGGCCATTGAAGTGCTGGAAAGGAACGGCGAGTTGTGGCGCTATGGCTTGTATCCGGTTACGGGTAAGAAGCATCAGTTGCGGGTTCACATGAATGCCCTTGGGGCGGGGATCTGCAATGATCCGTTTTATCCTGATGTGCTTCGGGATGTTGAGGATGATTACTCGAATCCTTTGAAGCTGCTGGCTCAAGGGTTGCGTTTTGTTGATCCGGTTACTGGGCAGGAGCGGGTGTTCGAGAGCGGTATTTCGTTGCGGTGGTAGTTTTTTGTTCGGGGTATGGTGTGTATATCCGTTATTTAGGTAATGGCGGCTTATGGTTCCGCTCTTACAGCGGGTCACTTTTGGAAGAGCGCCAAAAGTAACCAAAAGCGCTTTGCCCCACCACTTGGTGCCTCGCCTAGGCTCGGCATGCCCTCACTCCGGCATTGCTCCGTGGGCCGCCGCGAAGGGCCATCCATGGCCCAGCGCGGCTACCTCGGCATCCATGCCGAGGTGCCCACTGCGCAATGCCTGCGTTCGGCCAGCGTGGTTTAACGGGGCGTCGAGATCAAGATCAAGATCAAGATCAAGATCAAGATCCAAAGCAAAGCAAAGCAAGAGCGCGGCGCGTCCAGCATCTGTGTGGCTGAGCCACCGCTATCGCGAGCAGGCTCGCACACATGGGGCTGTGGGTATTCACAACATCAGCACACGACACAAAAACCTGTGGGAGCGAGCTTGCTCGCGATGAGGGCAGCAAGCCGAACATCCATGTAGCTGATCCACGCCTTCGCGAGCAAGCCCGCTCCCACAGGAGAAACGCGGTCCCACCCAGAACCAGGTCGGCTATAAGGCCGCCTCGCGGTGGACGTTGATCTCGGCGCCCCGTTAACCACGCTGGCCGAACGCAGGCATTGTGGAGTGGGCATCCCGGCATGGATGCCGGGATAGCCGCGCTGGGCCATGGATGGCCCTTCGCGGCGGGCCCACGGAGCAATGCCGGAGTGAGGGCACACCGAGCCTAGGCGAGGTGCCGAGTGGTGGGGCAGAAGCGTTTTGCTTACTTTTGCGCTCTTCAAAAGTGAGCCGCTGTAAGAGCGGAACCATAATCAGCCGTTACCAAAAAAACGGATATACACCCAAAACCAAGCCCCAAACCAAGCCCAAAACCAAGCCAAAAAAAACGGCGCTCCCCTCTTCAGGAAGCGCCGTTTTTTCTAGCGACATCGGGCAGCAGCGTTACAGATTACAAATCCTTAACGGTACGAACCTGATCCTTGTTCACGCGAGTCTGCTTGCCATCCAGTTGCTCGAATTCGTAGAAGCCGCTTTCTTCATCGTAATGTGGGGTATCGACGGCCTGGATTTCGCGACCGTCATTCAAGGTGATCACTGTTGGCGAAGCGCACCCGGCAAGGGTGGCGAGGCCCAGAGCGAGCATGAACGTGGCGAGGGTCCGTTGTGTCATGGTGTTTCTCCAAAATGGATTCTTCAAGTTACTGACCTTCAGACGTATACATCGCGCGCAAGTTCCTGACTAGTGTCAATCTGACACGCCTTTGTGTCGGGCCAGTAACTCCGGGGTGTTCAGATTGGCCAGGCGGGGATCGTCGGCTGGGCATTGCAGTGCAACCGCGTGCAGTGCGCGCATGATACGACCGGGGCTGCGCTCGCCTTCGCGCCAGGCGTGTTCGAAGCTTGCCGCCAGGGCCAACGGGATGACACACAGCAGCGGCTCCCAGTGCTCGCCGTGCCGCACCATCAGCGGTTTGTCGGGGTGCTGGCTGGCTGTCTTGCGCATGTTGTCGAGCAGGCTCGAGTCGATTTGCGGTACGTCGCACGGCAGCACCAGCAAATACGGATGCTTTGCAGCCTTGAGGCCTGCCCGGATGCCTGCCAGCGGCCCGGGAAAGTCACCTTCCTCGTCATGCACCAACTGATCGGCATACATCGCATAATGTTGCGGGTTGCGGTTGCAGGAGATGATCAGGTCGTCGCTCATGGCCCGGGTCTGGCGATGCAGATGGGCAATCAGCGGTTCGCCCTGCCACGGCACGAGGCCTTTGTCCTGGCCGCCCATGCGTTGTCCGCGTCCGCCCGCCAAGAGCAGGATGGAGCAGGGTGGCAGTGACGTATTCGAGGTCATGGCGTGTCTCCGCACGGGCGAAAAAATGAAGCGCTGTGATATAACACCGGGCTGTTTCCTTCACAACTGGACGAGCCTATGAAAGCCAAGGCTGATGTACCTTTCGTGCCGCTCAATATCGCGGTGCTGACTGTCAGTGATACCCGTACCCTGGAAACCGATACGTCCGGGCAGGTCTTCGTCGATCGGCTCACGGCGGCTGGTCACAATCTGGCGGAGCGGGTCCTGCTCAAAGATGATTTGTACAAGATCCGGGCGCAAGTCGCGACCTGGATTGCCGAGGAGGTGGTGCAGGTGGTGCTGATCACCGGCGGCACCGGTTTCACGGGGCGTGACAGCACGCCGGAAGCCGTCACGTGCCTGCTGGACAAACAGGTCGATGGCTTCGGCGAGTTGTTCCGACAGATATCCGTGGCCGACATCGGCACTTCCACCGTGCAGTCCCGCGCGCTGGCAGGCCTGGCCAATGGCACGCTGGTGTGTTGCCTGCCGGGTTCGACCAACGCCGTGCGTACCGGATGGGATGGCATCCTGGCCGAACAACTGGATGTGCGGCATCGGCCGTGCAACTTCGTGGCTCATTTGAAACAGGCAGCGCCTTGTGAATCCCGTGGGTAAACCGGGCAAGGCCGGCGCCTTGATGGCCGTTGAGGTCGCGTTGGAGCGACTGCTCGAGATGGCGGCGGCCACGCCGATTGTCCAGCGCGAGCCTTTGCCTTTGGCCGCGGCGCTAGGGCGAGTGCTCGCCGAGGATCTGGTGTCGACCCTTGATTTGCCGCCATGGCCCAACAGCGCCATGGACGGTTATGCCTTGCGGCTGGCTGACTGGAACGGCGAGCCATTGAAGGTCAGCCAGCGGATTTTTGCCGGGCAGGCCCCGGAGCCGTTGGCCGTTGGCACGTGTGCGCGAATCTTCACCGGGGCGCCGGTCCCTGCAGGCGCCGATTGCGTCGAGATGCAGGAAAATGCTGTGGTTGAAGATGACCAGCGGGTGCGGTTTACCGAGCCGCTGGTCATCGGACAGAACATTCGCCCTCAAGGACAGGAAACCACTGTCGGGGAGCAGGTTCTCTCTGCCGGCACTCGCCTGGGGCCGATCGAACTGGGGCTGGCGGCTTCCTTGGGCTGTGCATCGCTGCAAGTGGTACGCAAAGTCCGCGTCGCAGTGCTGTCCACGGGGGATGAGTTGGTCGAGCCCGGTCAGGCGTTGGGCCCAGGCCAGATCTATAACAGCAACCGCGTGCTGCTGTGTGGCTGGCTGCAACGCATGGGTTGTGAAGTGATTGACGCGGGTATCCTGCCCGACGATTTATCGGCTACCCGCGAGCGCCTGGCGCAGTTGTCTGATGTCGATCTGATCCTGTCCACCGGTGGGGTATCGGTGGGGGAGGCGGACTTCCTGGGCCTCGCCTTGCGCGAGGACGGCGAGCTGGCGCTATGGAAACTCGCCATCAAGCCGGGTAAGCCGCTGACGTTCGGGCATTACCGTGGCGTGCCGGTCATTGGCCTGCCTGGAAACCCTGCCTCGACCCTCGTGACGTTCGCACTGCTGGCACGGCCCTACCTGCTAAGACGCCAGGGCGTTCAGTCGGTGGCACCGCTCAAGTTCAAGGTGCCGGCCGGTTTCGCCTGGCCGAAGGCGGGCAGTCGACGAGAATACTTGCGAGGCCGCATGGAGAATGGTCGAGCGATCATCTATCGCAATCAGAGCTCGGGTGTCCTGCGCAGCGCGGCTTGGGCCGAAGGACTGGTCGAAGTGCTTGAGGGGCAGACGCTGGTTGAGGGCGATGAAGTGCGCTTCATTCCCTTGAGCGAAGTCCTGGGCTAGCACTGCGGCAGGTGTTCTGCGGCCCGAGTCGGATGCTCGGGCCTTCACGCGCCTCACCTTCATCGCGTGAGCAGCATCACCAGTTGATCGAATCGATTGTTCGCAATCCAGCCCAGCAGGCCGAGCACCACCGCTGCAGCGCCAGCCGAATAGGCCAGCCTGTGGCGGATCACCTTTACGTCGGTGCGAATTTCATCCATGTCTTTGCGGATGTATTTGAGGTGGGTTTCCAGTTCAACGACGCGTGGTTCCAAATCAATTCCTCCGACGGGATTACTGCAACTTTTGCATTCGTTCTGAGTATCGGCTTGCCCGCTTCCAAAGGACGCGCGCTGCCGGGGCAACAGCTTGTATTCACGGTTATGCATGGGACGGTTCATCCCCTTGGCCATAACTGTTCGAACGACTGTTCCGGCCCCAGCGGGCCGTGACGTTTCCATCCATGGGTAGTGCTTCCTTGTGTGATGAGAGTTTTAGCGTTCCAGCAAAACAGAAGGCCAAGGTGTCTCAATACCGCTAGAGGGTCAATTGAGCTGATTCGCCAGATCTTGTAAGAAAACTCTTCGAATCAAGGCGTTCCGGTCAAATGAGCTGCCCTGCGGGTTTTCCCGGGACAAGCCTTCCTGCTTTTTTTCAAAAAATTGAGGCGCGCCGGGCTTTTTCGGTCGATTGAGCGGTCCCATTTCCTGAACCTTCCAATCACGGAGACAACGATGAGCAAAGGCAAGGCGCTGTTGATTTTGCATGGCAAGCAAGCGCTCAACGAAGAGGTTCGCACCGCCGTGATGCTCAAGCGTGAGCAGGGCTGGGACCTGGCGGTACGGTTGACTTGGGAGGCGGGTGATGCCCAACGATGCGTCGATGAGGCGCTGGAGGCCGGGTATACGCGACTGATCGCCGGCGGCGGTGATGGGACCTTGCGTGATATCGCCGAAGCGATCGTCCTCAATTCCAGTGATGCCAGCCTGGTATTGCTGCCGCTGGGCACTGCCAACGATTTCGCCCGGGCGGCCGGTGTTCCGTTGGAGCCTGCGCAGGCCCTGGATTTGCTCGACGTTGCGCCACAGGCCGTTGATGTGGGCGAAGTCTGCGGTCGGATTTTCCTGAACATGGCCACCGGCGGTTTCGGCAGTCAGGTGACGGCGAACACCTCCGAGGACCTGAAGAAAGTCCTGGGAGGCGCGGCCTACCTGTTCACCGGCCTATCGCGATTCAGTGAGCTGAGTGCCGCCTATGGTGAGTTGCAAGGTCCCGATTTCCACTGGCAGGGCGATTTGCTCGCGCTGGGTATCGGCAATGGCCGGCAGGCGGGGGGTGGCCATGTGCTGTGCCCAGAGGCGTTGGCCAATGATGGGTTGCTGGACATCAGCATCTTGCCGGCGCCTCAGGAAGTGGTCAGTACGTTGAAGGACTTGCTGGCGGGTGGCCTGGGCATCGACAACATGTTTGTCCGCGCGCGCTTGCCATGGGTGGAGATCAAGGTCGCGCAAGGCCTGGATATCAACCTCGATGGCGAGCCGTTGCAGATAGACGCCCTGCGCTTCACGGTCCACCCAAAAGCGTTGCGCGTGCACCTGCCGCCCGATTCGCCGCTGTTGGGCGGCGCGACGGCGCTCAATCGTCCAGGCTGATGATCTGTTCGCGCACCGCGAACAGTACGAGGCCGGCCACGTCATGGATCTGCAGGCGCTTCATGATTTGCGCCCGGTGGGTCTCCACGGTCTTGATGCTCAGGTTCAGGCCGTTGGCTATTTCCCGGGTGGACTTGCCACGCACGATCAGCCGCAATATTTCCAACTGGCGTGCCGTCAGGTTATGAGCCCGAGCGGGATCCGACTGATGCTTCTGGACGCGGGTCAGCGCCTGGTTGATCACCGTATGGGCGATGGCCGGGCTCAGGTAGCGTTCGTTGTTGCGCAGCGCTTCCAGTGCATGTTTCAGCTCATTGGCGGTGGTGTCCTTGAGCAGGTAGCCATGGGCGCCGGATTCCAGTGCCTGCATGATCAGCGCCGGATCCGTATGCATGGACAGGATCAGCACCTTGCTGTGGGGGCGCACCCGCTTGAGCTGTTGCAAGGCGTCCAGGCCGCAGGTGTCCTTCATGGAAATGTCCAGCAGCACGATATCGGGGTTCAACCGTTGGACCAGTTCGACCAATTGCGTGCCATCACTGGCTTCGCCGATGACGGCATAGCCCGGGATATCCATGACCAGCGCGCGTACGCCGGCCCGGATCAGGGAGTGGTCATCTACCAGGAGCAAATTACAAATCAAAGGAAAACCTTATTCTTACTGGCTCGTTCCAGGGCTCGCGGTGCCCAGGGAAAGCGTGCTTCGATGTGCGTGCCTTTACCGGCCTCGCTGACGACCTTGAGGGTGCCGCCCAATTGTTCGACCCGCTCCGACATGCCGGCCATGCCCCGTTGACCTTCGCGAGCGGGGTGGATGGCCGGGACAAACCCCTGGCCATCGTCGCTGATCAGCAGCGTCAGGCCTTCAGGCAGGCGTTGCAAGCGTACCAGCAGATTCGTCGCCCGGGCATGACGCAAGATGTTGGTGACCGCTTCCTGGGTGATCCGGAACACCGCGACCGACATTTCCTCCGGAATGCCCGCCATGCGCTGTTGGCAATCGAGGCTCCACTTGACCGGGGCGTTGGCCAGCGTCTTGAGCAGGTGTGCCCGCAGGCTGGCTTCCAGTCCAAGGCTGGTCAGTTGCCGGGGGTTGAGGATCGCCGATACGTCGCGGACCTTGTTGAGGGTTTCGTCCAGGGTCTCGCAGAGTAGCGCGCACTGGCCTTGCAGTTCTTCCGGCGTTCGCCGCTTGAGCCATTCGCCTTGCAGTTTCGCCGCGGTCAGCAACTGGCCAATGTCGTCGTGCAATTCGCGGCTGAGCCGATGGCGTTCGTTTTCCTGGACCTCAAGCAACCGGTCGGCCAGTTCCTGGGGCTGGAACTTGATGGATTTGCGTGACAACCGATGGTGGATCCAGACACAGGTCATGGCCGCCACATTCAGTACCAGCAGGCTCAACGGCACCGTAGGGGCGAACAGGTAGGCCAGCAGGCAGCCGACGGCCGAGCAAATGCACAGTAATAATGTGAAGCGACGGGCGTTTTCTCGGGAGGGAGGCCAGGTGATGAATGACTTGAGGCTGGCGTACATAGCGGATGGAGCCAATGAATGTTCGCTGCGGGCTGGCCGGTCAGCGCATCTGACAGGCCCGGTCGGGTAAACGTTTCAGGTCGAGGGCAGCTTCGGTCGGCGGCTTTTATGGCGCTGTCTTGAAGTGGCTGACGCGCGAGATAGTACCACTTCGCCTATCGTTGGTCGCGCTCGGCATGGCGCGGTGAAAGCGCTACGTACCAGGCACGCCGCACCGGGTCGGCATCATCGTCTCAGGCTTGTTTCTGGGAGTAGGGTACCAACGCCAGCGGACGTGATGCTGCCAGTGCCTGGCCGGGGCTTTGGCCTACCTGGAAAGCGAAGGCCTCGATCAACGAAATCTGTTCACTGCTGTCCAGTCCCAACTGGCCGGTGGTGTGATCGACCAGTTCCAATTGCCAGGCCATCAGGGTTAGACAATCCTTCAGGGCGTCCAGGGCCTGGTCATGCAACTCCATGTGGTTTTGCGCGTGACTGAGCAGACCATGGATGTGCAAGGAAAACTCCGAAACGGCTTCCAGCGCCAAGGCACTGGCCTTGTTCGACAGTTTCAGCAAGGTGCTGAGCATGCAATCGATGGCGTCCTTGTCGTTGTTGATCAATTGCAGATGGCTCAGGCATTCCTCCGACTTGGCCAACAGCGTCTCGGCCTCGACCAGAAGCTCGGGAAGACGCTGACTCCAGTTCTTGCGATCGTTCGGCATGCTTATCTCCACAACATCATGTCAGGCGAAAGAAAACCGCTTATGGCGAACGGCTGGATCTCAAGGTCGACCGCGGTCGGACGCACGGCGACACGCCCCGGCCGTTGCGCGAAAGCTAATTCGCAAACAATTGCACGGGTGGGATCGGCCGAAAGGCTGGAGGTCCGATGTCCTGTGGTCGCGCACAAAAGCCTGACTCCGTTCAGCAATGAGAATGGCGTCACATTAATGGCTATTGGATAACGGGAATATCAGGTTGGACCTGATTGTGCCTAGGGGAATCCCTTAGACAGCGGAACTTTGCACGCAAACCAGGGTCGCGCGGCAGGGAGAAACGGCAGATGAAATCATGAAGCCAGTAAAGCATGATGTTAATGTGACATCAATGCCCCGCGCTTGTATTTTATCCGGGGGTCAAGATTCGGCTCGTGCAGTCGATATCTCTTTTATTGGATTCATCCGAACAAGCCCAGGAGTCATCGATGGCCGGCATTCTCGACACAGTAGATCAACGAACCCAACTGGTGGGTGAGAATCGCCTGGAAATTCTCATGTTCCGCCTGGCGGGTCGACAGTTGTTCGCCATTAACGTGTTCAAGGTCCAGGAAGTGCTGCAACTGCCAAAGCTGACCCTGATGCCGCAGCGCCACCCGTTCGTGTGCGGCGTAGTCAATCTGCGGGGCCAGACGTTGCCGGTGATCGACCTGTCCCAGGCCATTGGCATGCGTCCGCTGGTGCCGGGCCCCAACAGCACCATTATCGTCACCGAATACAACCGCTCGGTTCAGGCATTTTTGGTAGGCGGCGTCGACCGCATCGTCAACATGAACTGGGAAGCTATCCTGCCACCGCCGACCAGCGCTGGCCGCGAGCACTACCTGACGGCCATCAGCAAGGTGGACGATCAGTTGGTGGAAATCATCGACGTGGAAAAAGTCCTGGCCGAAATCGTGCCGTACAACGCCAAGGTCTCCCGGGACAAGCTCGAGGACCCGGTGCTGGAGCGCGCCCGTGGCCGCGAAGTGTTGCTGGTGGACGACTCCAATGTCGCGCTCTCGCAACTGCGCGATACCCTGGGGCAACTGGGCGTGAAAATGCACATCGCCAGCGACGGCCTCAAAGCCCTGAACATGCTCAAGGCCTGGGCCGATACCGGCGAGGTGATGACCGATAAATTGCTGATGATCTTCACCGACGCGGAAATGCCCGAAATGGACGGCTACCGCCTGACCACCGAAATCCGCAACGACCCGCGTTTGCGTGGGCTCTATGTCGTACTGCATACCTCGCTGTCCGGCAGCTTCAACGATTCGATGGTCAAGAAGGTCGGTTGCGACAACTTCCTCTCCAAATTCCAGCCGGACAAGCTGGTCGATGTGGTGCGCCAGCGGCTGATGCTCGACTGAAACCGATGCTGGTTTGCTTCAATGGCCGGCTCGTATAAGGTGGCATTTTTTCGCCACCAGGGAAGTTGACCATGTTGCGGCTGAGCGCGCTGTATCGGTATCCGTTGAAGTCCGGCAAGGGTCAACCTTTGCAAGGGATCGGCCTTGACAAGCTCGGGCTGGACGGTGACCGGCGCTGGATGTTGGTGGATGAGGGCACGGGGCGGTTCCTGACCCAGCGCGCCGTGGCGAAGATGAGCCAGCTCTGCGCCTTGTGGAACGAAGCGGGCGGCCTGACGCTCAGCGCGCCGGGCCATGGCGCCATCGACGTGCCGCTGCCGCCAACGGTGGAGGAACAGCGGCGCGGGGTGATCATCTGGCGTGACACCTTGCGGGTGCCGGATGCCGGCGACGAGGCCGCGGCCTGGGTCAGCGAATTCATTGGCAATCCCACCCGCCTGGTGCATGTGCCGGTAGATCTGGCGCGTACCACCGCCGCCGGTTATGGCAAGGATGACGACAAGGTCGCCTTTGCCGATGGTTTCCCCCTGATGCTGATTGGCCAGGCGTCCTTGCAGGACCTGTCGAGTCGGGTCGGTCGTTCGCTGGAAATGCTGCGCTTTCGTCCCAACCTGGTGGTCGAAGGCAGTGAGGCGTTTGCCGAGGACGACTGGAAGCGCATTCGTATCGGCGAGGTTGAGTTCCGGCTGGTCAAGCCATGCTCACGTTGCATCATGACCACGGTCGATCCGCAAACCGGCGAACGCGATCCGAATCGCGAACCCTTCGCCACGTTGCAGCAATACCGTTCGACACCGGACGGTGCGATGTTCGGCCAGAACCTGGTCAACGACAGCAACGGTCGGCTTGAAGTCGGCATGCCGGTTGAAGTGCTCGAATAAAAAGAGCGGTGAACAAAAAATGCCCGTGTCGCTGGACACGGGCATTGTTGTTTAAGGCTGGGCTGCATTGTAGGAGCTGCCGAAGGCTGCGATCTCTTGATCTTTCGCTTGAGACTCAAGTGTCCGGGAAAGATCGCAGCCTCGCTTCGCTCGACAGCTCCTACATCGCCACGGCCTGTGCGCGCAGGCTTAGCCGCGGTATTCGCACAGGTAAGCGGTATCGACGGCTACTTTGAGCTGGAACTTGCTGTTGGCCGGGACATTGAACTGGCTGCCGGCGGCAAAAGTTTCCCAGTCGGCGCTGTCGGGCAGCTTCACGGTCAGGGCGCCGGAGACCACGTGCATGATTTCCCGTTGGGCCGTGCCGAACTCATATTCGCCCGGTGCCATGACGCCGATGGTCGCAGGGCCTTCGGCAGTGCCAAAAGCGATCGACTTGACGGTGCCGTCGAAGTACTCGTTGACTTTAAACATGGGCGATTCCTCGAAAAAGGGGCTGAAAAAGGCCGGCCAGTATGCACAAGGCCGCAACATTCGTCATCTGCCGCACTGGGCGCTGGCTGCCGCTCAACCCGGAAGCACCAGGGGCAACAACCGCGCGGTATTGCGGGCATCTTCCAGCGCACGGTGCTGTTGACCGCAGAATTGCAGGCCAGCCAGTTGCAGGGCGCCATTGAGCCCCAGCGGTCGCTCCAGCCGACGGGCCTTGGCGAAGCGTTGCTTGAGGTTCATGTGCGGTACCTGGCCGAGGACACTGTGCAATTGCTGGTGCTGCCATTCCTGAAGCAGTTGCTTGCGGTCGTAATCGCCCCAACTGACCCAGCTTTCCAGCTTCGACTGATACGGCGCCAGCCAGCGCTCGAACGCCGGCCAGACCTCGGTCAAGGGCGCGGCACTGTCGATATTGGCCTGGGTGATGTGGGTCAGTTCGCGACAGAAGGGCGTGAGCAGCGGTCGTCTCAGGGGCCGCACGAAGCGCTGGAAATGATCCACTTCGCGGCCGTCACGGTTCACCAGCGTGGCGCCGATTTCGATAATTTCCATTTCGGTTACCGGCCAGCCACCTTCATCGGTGGTGGCCTCCAGATCAATCACCAGCCAGTGAGGCATTGCAGGGTTCCCGGTATCGGCGTGCTGATGGGTTTGAGCGTAGTCAAACCCTCGGCATCCGACTAGTGGGCTGTTTCAACGCGTAACAAAACCTGGCGGTTTTTCACCTGGTCACCCCGTGTGACCTGCAATTGCCTGACCACACCGTCGATGCCGGCCTTGAGTGGGTGCTCCATTTTCATGGCCTCGAGCACCATGAGCAGTTGGCCTTGGCGCACCGTGCTGCCTTCGCGGACCAGCAGCTCGACAATGGCGCCGTCCATGGGCGCCTTGAGCGTGCCGTCGCTGGGGCTGGCCTTGGCGGCGATGGGGGCCAGGGTCCGGTCTTGCAGGTGCAGGCCGCCAGGGCGGGTGAACAGCCAGAGATCGTTGCCATGGAGGCGCCAGGAATGCCGCCGGCGAATCCCATCGATCATCAGTGTCGCGCCATGGGGATCAGCGTCGAGCAGCTTCAGTTCGATCACGCGCCCGGCACTGCGGATGTTGAGTGTACCGTCGGTTTCGGCCACCAGGCTCAACGTCCAGTCGTGCTCGCCGACGCCGATCCGGTAGTGCAGCGCCGCGCCGATGCTGTTGCGCCATCCGCCCAGGCCCGGCGCATGCCGTGCTTGCGAGGCCTGATAAAACGCCGCCGTGGCGATGGCGAGTTGTTCGGCAGTGGGCTCAAGCGGCCGGAGCGCCGCATGATCGGCAAAGTGCTGCCCGATGAACCCGTTGCCGAAGTCACCGTCGATGAACCGCGGGTGTGCCAGCAACCCGGCGAGCAATCGCTGGTTGCTCTGCACGCCAAGCAGGACGCAATCTTCCACCGCTCGCAACAATTTGCGTCGGGCCTCCTCGCGAGTGGCGCCGTGGACGATGAGCTTGCCCAGCATCGAATCGTAGAACGGGGTGATGGCCTGGCCCTCCAGCAGGCCATGGTCGATTCGCACGCCGTCCCGTATGGGTGGCTCCCAACCGATCAATCGCCCGGCCTGGGGCAGGAAATCCGCCGCCGGGTCCTCGGCGTACAGCCGCACTTGCAGGGCATGGCCGCTGAGCGTCACCTGCTCCTGGCGCAGGGGTAGCGGCCTGCCGGCGGCGACGTCCAATTGCCAGGCCACCAGGTCCAGGCCGGTGATCAATTCGGTGACCGGATGTTCGACTTGCAGGCGCGTGTTCATCTCCAGGAAGTAAAACCGACCGTCCGCTGTGAGCAGGAACTCCACGGTCCCGGCCCCGACGTATTTCACTGCGCGCCCGGCCTTGAGCGCCGCATCGCCCATGGCCTTGCGCAGGTCGGCGGTCATGACCGGGCAGGGCGCTTCCTCGATGAATTTCTGATGGCGCCGCTGGATCGAGCAGTCCCGTTCGCCCAGGTGGATCAGCTGACCGTGGTGGTCGCCGAAGACCTGCACTTCCACATGCCGCGGATCGATCAGGGCCTGTTCGAGGATCAACTCGTCGCTGCCAAAACCGTGCAGGGCTTCCGAGCGCGCGCTGCGCAACTGCTCCAGCAGGTCCTCGGCGCGCTGGACCAGGCGCATGCCGCGGCCCCCGCCACCGGCGCTGGCCTTGATCATCAACGGGTAGCCGATGCGCCCGGCTTCGCGCTGCAGGGTGTCGTCGTCCTGGGCGGCGCCCTGGTAACCGGCGATACAGGGAACGCCGGCTTCAATCATGGCGTTTTTTGCCCGGCGCTTGCTGCCCATCAGGTCGATGGCCTCGGGGCTGGGGCCGATGAACACGATGCCGGCGGCTTCGCAGGCCTTGGCGAATCCGGCATTTTCCGAAAGAAAGCCGTAGCCGGGATGGATCGCATCGGCCCCGCAGCGCCGGGCTGCATCGAGAATGGCCGAGGGGTTGAGGTAGGACTGTTGCACCGCGGCCGCGCCGATCAGCACCGCTTCATCGGCCATGCGCACGTGCAGTGCATCGGCGTCAGCCTCGCTGAACACCGCCACGGTGCGATAGCCCAGGGCCTGGGCGGTGCGCTGGATCCGGCAGGCGATTTCACCACGGTTGGCGATGAGGATTTTGCTGAAGACGGGCATGGGGGTCATTCCTGGGTTTTTGCGGTGTCTGCTTGGGCCTCGTCGCGAGCAAGCTTTGCTCCCACAGATGAAACCCCAGTGAGTGCAGTCACCTGTGGGAGCGAGCTTGCTCGCAATAGCGGCCTGCCAGGCAAGGCGCTCACTTTTTCTTCCCCGGCAAAATCCCCATGAGCTTGCAGATGATGCCCAGCATGATCTCGTCCGCACCGGCACCGATGGACACCAGCCGCACGTCGCGATAAGCCCGGGCGACCGGGTTGTCCCACATGAAGCCCATGCCGCCCCAGTATTGCAGGCAACTGTCGGTGGTTTCCCGGGCCAGGCGCCCGGCCTTGAGCTTGGCCATCGACGCCAGCCGCGTGACGTCCTGGCCGTTGATGTACTGCTCAGTGGCCTGGTAGACCAGCGCCCGCAGGCATTCGATCTCGCTGGCCAGTTCCGCCAGGCGAAAGTGGATCACCTGGTTGTCGATCAGGGCCGCGCCGAAGGTCTTGCGTTCCTTGCAGTACGCGATGGTGCTGTCGATGCAATGCTCCAGGCCCTTGAGCATGTTGGCTGCGCCGAACAGGCGTTCTTCCTGGAACTGCAGCATCTGCATCATGAACCCGGCGCCTTCCTGGCCGATGCGATTGCGTTGTGGCACCCGCACGTCGTCGAAAAACACCTGGGCGGTTTCCGAGCTGCGCATGCCGAGTTTGTCCAGGGACTGGCCGAGGCTGATGCCGGGGCTGTGCATCGGCACCATGATCAGCGATTTATTGACGTGGGGCTTGTCGTCCGAGGTGTTGGCCAGCAGGCACATGAAATCGGCGCTGGGGGCATTGGTGATCCACATCTTGCTGCCGTTGATGACGTAGTCGTCGCCGTCCTTGCGCGCCGTGGTCTTGAGCCCGGCGACGTCGGAGCCGGCGCCAACCTCCGAGACGCCGATGCAGCCCACCTGGTCGCCGCGGATGGCCGGGCGCAGGAACGCTTCACGCAACTCATCGGAGCCGAAGCGGGCCAGGGCCGGGGTGCACATGTCAGTCTGCACGCCAATGGACATGGGCACGCCACCGCAATGAATGGTGCCGAATTCCTCGGCCGCGACGATCGAATAGCTGTAGTCCAGGCCCATGCCGCCGAAGGCAACAGGTTTGCAAATGCCCAGCAGGCCCAGCTCGCCGGCCTTGCGGAAAACCTCGTGGATGGGGAAACGCCCGGCCTTCTCCCATTCGTCGACGTAAGGGTTGATGTCATGCTCGACAAACTGGCGAACGGTGCGCCGCAGTGCTTCGTGTTCCTGGGTGAAGATCATTTTTAGTGTTCTCCTGTGAGCCGTGGAGCGTCCTCAGAAACGGGCCACGCCGAAGCTGTTGGCTTGCAGTGGCCGCTGCTCGGCCTCGTGACAGATGTCCAGCAGGTAGCCCAGCAAGGTACGCGTGTCCCGCGGGTCGATGAGCCCGTCGTCCCACAGGCTGGCGCTGCCGTAGAGGGCGGTGGACTGGCTGTCGAGTTTCTGCGCGGTGGTTTGCTCGAGCAGGTCCAGCATTTTCGGGTCGGGGGTCAGGCCGTTCTTGAGCTGCGTGGCCTCAGTGACCATGCGCAGGACCTTGCCGGCCTGGGCGCCGCCCATCACCGCCGTGTGGCTGTTGGGCCAGGCGAAGATGAAGCGTGGGTCCAGCCCCCGGCCGCACATGGCGTAATTGCCGGCGCCGTAGGAACCGCCCACCACGACGGTCAGCTTGGGCACTCGGGCATTGGCCACGGCCTGGATCATCTTGGCGCCGTGCTTGATCACCCCTTGTCGCTCCGACTCGGTGCCGACCATGAACCCGGTGGTGTTGTGCAAAAACAGCAACGGCGTGCGGCTCTGGTCGCACAACTGGATGAACTGCGCGGCCTTGCTGGCGCCTTGCGGCGTGATCGGTCCGTTGTTGCCGATCACGCCGCAGGCATGGCCGCGAATGTGCAGGTGACCGCAAATCGTCTGGGCGTCGAACTCGCTTTTGAAGGCCAGGAAATTCGAGCCGTCGGCGATGCGGGCGATGATTTCCTGCACGTCATAGGGTTTCTTCGGGTCGTCGGGGACCAGTCCCAATAATTCGTCGGCGGGGTAGAGCGGCTCCGTCCAGGTCCGTTCGGGCTGCGGTGGCAGTTGCGCATTCCAGGGCAGCAGGCTGAGGATCTCCCGGGCCAGGCGCACGCCGTCGGCGTCGTTCTCGGCCAGGTATTCGGCGGTGCCGGCCACCTGCGCATGCATCTGCGCACCGCCCAGTTCCTCTTCGCTGGCGACTTCGCCGGTCGCGGCCTTGAGCAACGGCGGCCCGGCCAGGAACAGCCGCGCCTTGTCGCGCACCACCACCACGTAATCCGACAACCCTGGCTGATAGGCCCCGCCTGCGGTGGCCGAGCCATGCACCACGGTGATCTGTGGCAGGCCCATGGCCGACATGCGTGCCTGGTTGGCGAAGCAGCGCGCGCCTTCGACGAAAATCTGCGCGGCGTAATTGAGATTGGCGCCGCCACTTTCGGCGAGGGTGATGACCGGCAGTTTGTTTTCCATGGCGATCTGTTGCAGACGCAGGGTCTTGTATAAACCGCTGGGGGAAATCGTACCGCCCTTGATTGCGCTGTTGTTGACCACCACCAGCACCCGCACCCCGGACACGTAGCCGATCCCGGCGATCAGGCCGCCGCCGGCCTGGCTGCCGTCCTTGTCGTCATGGCGTTTGTAGCCGGCCAGGCTCGCCAGTTCGAGGAACGGTGCGCCAGGGTCCAGCAGCAGGTTCAGGCGTTGGCGCGGCAACAATTGGCCGCGCTGGTCGAACTTGCCCTGGGCCTGGGCGGCTTTCTCCAGCACGGCCTGTTCGAGCTGGCGCAGCTGTTCGACACCGGCCAGCATCGCCGCGTGGTTGCGCGTGAAGTCAGCGCTGTGGGGATCCAGGTGCGATTCGATGGCTGGCATTGGCGACCGTCCCCTAGTTGACCTGATCGGCGATGCTTTGCGGCACCGGAATCTGAATCTCCAGCAACTGCTGGGCGAACGCCTTGCCCTGGGGATCGATGCGCAGGCTGGCGACACCGCCGCCGCCGAGGGCGTTTTCCAGCAGGAAATTCAAACTGTGGGTGCCCGGCAGGTACCAGCGTTCGACCCGGCCCAATCGCGGGTCGAGCACGTGGCTCATCCAGTCGACCATCACCTCCGGCGTCAGTGCTTCGGCGATCCAGGGCAGGTATTCGGGTTCCCGGGCGATCACGCCAATGTTGCTGTGGTTGCCCTTGTCGCCGGAGCGCGCCACCGCCAGTTTGACCAACGGCACGCTGGCATCGGCCCGGCCCTGGGGTTTGGGCAGGTCCGGGGCGACGGGCAGATCGACGGTGTGCAGCGGCTCGAACGCGGGCAGGGGGCAAGGGTGGCGCTGGCCGTCGAGTTCGATGTCGAGCCGGCAAGTGGTTTTGTCGATCAGGAACGAGAACAGGCGAATCAACGGTGACACCGGCGGCCGGCCGCCGACCAACCCCGTCAGCCCCGGCGCCATGCCGGTGGCGGCTTGGGCGATCTCCCTGGAAAACAGCACCAGCGGTTGTTTGTCCGGGTGCCGAACCGCCAGCTTGATCACCACCTCACGGCTGTCCCGGCGCTGGCCGTGCTGGCCGTAAGTGGCTTCGCTGCCCAACAGCTCGATGTTCACTTCGCTGTAGGGCGCCCAGCCGCGTTGGCTGAACATCTGCGAGGTCTTGGCGATGATTGCCTGGCTGACCCGCTCAGCCTTGGCCACGGCATCGATACCCGCGATCAGGCAGGTGGCGGTGCAGCGCCAGCCGTCCGCCCAGGTGGCGCTGACCTTGTATTGATCGGTGGGCGGCAAGCCCTTGGCGCCGTGGACGCGCACGGCGTGCTTGCCTTGCTGGATCAACCTGACCTGGCTGAAATCACAGATCACGTCCGGTAACAGATAGCCTTGCGGGTCGCCGATTTCGTAGAGCAACTGCTCGCCGACGGTCAATGGCGTGACCAACCCGCCGCTGCCTTCGGTCTTGGTAACCGTGAACTGGCCGTCGGCGCTGACCTCGACGATGGGAAAGCCGATGTGCTCGTAATCCGGGACTTGCTGCCAGTCGGTGAAATTGCCGCCGGTGCACTGGGCGCCGCATTCGATCAGGTGTCCGGCCAGTGCGGCCTGGGCCAATCGGTCGTAATCGTCCCAGGCCCAGCCGAATTCATGCACCAAGGCGGCGCTGACCACGGCGCTGTCCACCACCCGGCCGGTAATCACCACATCAGCCCCCAGGCGCAACGCCTCGACGATACCGGGCGCGCCAAGGTAGGCATTGATGGACACGCACGCGCAGGGCAGGGGCTCGCCACTGGACATTTCGCGAATGCCCTGGGCGGCGAGTCGATCGAATTGCGGTTGCAGGTCATCGCCCAGCAGCACGGCGATCTTCAACGGCACGCCCGCCTGATCGCAGGCCGCTTGCAGGGCCTTCGCACAGGCCTGGGGGTTGACCCCGCCGGCGTTGCTGATGACACGGATGCCGTCGTCATGCAGGCGCCGTAGCAGCGGTGTGAGCACCTCGATGAAGTCCGTGGCATAGCCGCTCGAAGAGTCCTTCAGGCGCGCCCCGGCCATGATCGACATCGTCACCTCGGCCAGGTAATCGAACACCAGGTAATCCAGCGCCCCGCCCTCGACCAGTTGCGCCGTCGCGGTACAGGTATCGCCCCAGAAGGCGCTGGCGCAACCGATACGGATCGTTTTTGGCATGGCGTTCCCTCCGGCAAAGGTGGCTCGAGACTACCAAGCAAGCGCTTGGTTTGTAAACGACCGCTGGTTCTTCTGGCCGAGCGCTTGCTTGGCTGCCTCGGTCAGCTTAAATTGCCCGCGCCACTGATGGTTTGGTGTGCAATGCTCGCGCGTGGGTTGATCGACTGTAGGAGAGAATGGGTGGACGAGCAAAAAGCCCTGGGCGTGATGCGGGAGCTGGTCGACAACGGGCAACTGACCGACCCGGACAGTGCTCGCGGCAAACTGCTCCAGACCGCCGCCCACCTGTTTCGCAACAAAGGCTTCGAGCGCACCACGGTGCGTGACCTGGCCAGTGCCGTGGGCATTCAGTCGGGCAGCATCTTTCACCATTTCAAGAGCAAGGACGACATCCTGCGGGCGGTGATGGAAGAAACCATCCGCTACAACACCGCATTGATGCGCGCCGCCCTGGCCGAGGCCGACAGTGTGCGTGAGCGGGTATTGGCGCTGATCCGCTGCGAATTGCAGTCGATCATGGGCGGCACCGGCGAGGCCATGGCAGTGCTGGTCTATGAGTGGCGTTCGCTATCGCAGGACGGGCAGCGGCATGTGCTGGCCCTGCGTGATATTTATGAGGACTTGTGGCTCGAGGTCCTGGGCCAGGCCAAGGAGGCCGGGTATATTCGTGGGGACGTGTCCATTACCCGGCGGTTCCTCACGGGAGCGTTGTCCTGGACCACCACCTGGTTTCGTGCCGAAGGCAGCCTGAGCCTCGATGAGCTGGCCGAGCAAGCCCTGATCCTGGTGCTTGAAGAAAAACAATAATCGAGCAATGCCTCGAATGGCCGTGTGGCTGGCTAAGTGGTTGAAACCGCCTAGCTTGATTGTTATTGATGGGGACTTTTGGGGAGTGGGTTATCTTGACGTTTTCGCCGATGGGGATGACCTCGCGTCTGGTGCTGGCTGCTTTGGCCGTTTTCCTGGCGTTGCCGACCCAGGCAGCGCAACTGGTACGGATCGGCGCGGCGCATTTTCCGCCTTATACCGTTCGTCCCGAGAACGGCGCCGACACCGGCCTGCTGCCGCAGATGGTGGAGGCCTTGAACCAGGCGCAAACCGACTATCAGTTCGTGCTGGTGCCGACATCGATCCCGCGCCGCTTCAATGATTTCAAGCAGGGCCGGGTCGATATGGCGATTTTCGAGAACCCGGCCTGGGGCTGGCAGGACGTGCCGCACGCCTCGGTAGACATGGGCCTGGAGGATGCGGAAGTCTTCGTCGCCCAGGGTCAGCCGGATCGACAGCAAAGTTATTTCGCCGACCTCAGGGGCAAGCGCCTGGCCCTGTTCAGCGGTTATCACTATGCCTTTGCCGAATTCAACGCCGATCCCAAGTTCCTCGTTGGCCAATACAACGCCACGTTGACGTATTCCCATGACAGCAACCTGCTGATGGTCTTGCGTGGGCGTGCGGATATCGCCCTGGTGACCCGTTCGTACCTCAACGATTACGTGTTGCGCAATCCCGAAGTCGGCCCGCAATTGCTGGTGTCTGAACGCATCGATCAGGTTTACCACCACTACGCGCTGATCCGCCCGCAAGCGCCTATTTCCAGTGAGGCGTTTGCACAGTTGCTGCAAATGTTGCGGGATAACGGTCAGTTGCTGAAAATTTTCCAGCCCTACCAGATCCAGCTGGTGCCCACGCATTCCCATTGACTGCGCCACTAAATTTCCCTCCCTGGCTCACGTCCCACGTTGACTACCGACGAATACGCGAGCCCCTTCCATGTCCAACCTCAATCACCCGACGACGTTGCCCTTGCCCGGCGGCCGTCGCCTCGGCGCCGATGAAACCGAACGCCACCTGAGCCTGATGCTCGAAGGCGCGCCGCTGATCCGGCTGCGCCTTGCGCGCGGTCCCGAGTTGCACGTGCACTTGCAGGAAATCAACGACCGACCGGTGGGCCCGGCGCTGTGGGCGGCCTGCTATTGGCTGTTTGCTCGCGACCCCGACTGCCAGCGCCTGACCTGGCACCTCGACGAGCGTCCCGGCGAAGCCTTGCTCAGCGGGTTGTTGACGGCCACTGAACCTGCCGGTGAATACGTTTGCGAGCGCACGATGTTCTGGCAATTGCCGCAGCCCTGGCTGGGCGTGTCGTTCAACGGCAGTTACCCGCAACAGATGACCATCACCGGTGGCCAGCGCCATCCACGCCGGCCCATCAAGCCCCGTGGCGAGGTGTACCGGCGTTTCGATGCGCGGCTGGGCGCCTGGGTGTCCTTGCGCACCTTGGAAGTCGAGCAGGACCTTACGCGTTTCAACCGCTGGCAGAACAGTCCGCGAGTGGCGAGCTTCTGGCAGGAGGAGGGCAGCCTGGAACAGCATCGCGAATACCTGGACAAGCTGCAGGCCGATCCCCGGGTCTTGACCCTGATCGGCTGTTTCGATGACCAGCCGTTCGCTTATTTCGAAGCCTATTGGGCCAAGGAAGATCGGATCGCACCGTTCTATGACGCCGGCAACTACGATCGCGGCATCCACATGCTGGTGGGTGAAGAGCAACACCGAGGCCCGCACAAGGTGGCCAGTTGGCTGTCGGCGCTGGTGCATTACCTGTTCCTGGACGACCCGCGCACCCAGCGCGTGGTCGCCGAGCCCCGGGCAGACAATGCCCGGATGATCGCGCACCTGCACAACCAGTGCTTCCATTGTGAAAAGGAATTCGACTTCCCCCACAAGCGCGCGGCGCTGATGATCCTGGGGCGTGAGCGGTTTTTTGATCGGTGTGGGTTGATGTGAGGCCGGCAAAACCAGCGCAAGTTACCGCCGGGCGAACGTATCCCCCCGAACCCCCGACACCTTGCGGCAATGCACCAGGGCATCGCGGATCATGAAATTCACCAGGGTCGGCGAAACCCCCAGTTCCTTGGCGATGTCCTTCTGCGGCACGCCATGCAGGCGATACATCTCGAAGGCATAGCGGGTGCGGCTGGGCAGTTCGGTCAGCGCGTCGGCGATGTGCTCCAGCGTGGAAAAGTTGATATGGGAGGTTTCTGGCGAAGCACCCTGGATCACCACGTTCAACCCTTCCTCTTCCGGCCCCGAGTATTTCTGTTCCAACGCCTGCTTGCGGTAGTGGTCGATCGCCAGGTTGCGCACGATCTGGAACAGATAGCTGAGCTGCGCCTTGAACGAGGAGGTGATCTGGGGCGCCGATTGCAGCCGGAAAAACGCGTCCTGCACTACATCTTCGGCACGGGATCGGCAGCCGGTAATGCGTGCCGCGATCTTGACCAGGATCAATCGGTTGTCCACGAATGCCTGGAGTAACGGTGAGTCGCACCTGCTTGTGGATACTTGTTCCGTCATGGAATTCACCTTGCTGCAAAAAGTTAGCAGGACGTCCGGATGCCGCACTCGTCCTACACATCGAGCGCCAAATTAGGCTTAATGATAATGATTGTCAATTGAGAAGAAGAATTATTGATAATGTAACGTCCTGCCTTGATGCTGCGACCCATTGCCGCGGCGCGTGGCTGTCGGTTGCTTCGGTTCGATGCCTTGGTGAGTAGGCTCCTCGACTAATTATTTGTCGGGACTATCCGGCTTCACGCCGGACAGTTTCATGGCTTCCTATGGCTTGGCCGAAGCGACCCTGTTCGTCGCCGGCACGCCGCGCCGCCATGGTATTGCTTCGCTGCGGGTGGATGATGCGGCGCTGGCGCAAAACCGTGCCGAGCCGGGGCGGGGCAGTGCGGTGATGAGTTGCGGTGTCAGTCAGCCCGGGCACGCGGTGCTGATCGTCGGGCCCGCCACCTTGCAGCCGCTGGCCGACAATCAGGTCGGCGAAGTCTGGGCCGCTGGTCCGAGCATCGCCCTGGGCTACTGGCGCAACCCCGAAGCCAGCGCCAAGACCTTTGTCCAGCACGACGGCCGGACCTGGCTGCGTACCGGTGACCTGGGTTTCCGGCGCGGCGGCAAGCTGTTCGTCACCGGTCGCCTGAAAGACCTGCTGATCGTGCGCGGGCATAACCTCTATCCCCAGGACATCGAGCAAACCATCGAGCGCGAAGTGGAGGTGGTGCGCAAGGGCCGCGTGGCCGCGTTCGCGGTCAACGACTGCGGCGAGGAAGGCATCGGCATCGCTGCGGAAATCAGCCGCAGCGTGCAGAAAATCCTCCCGCCCGAGGCCTTGATCAAAGCCATTCGCCAGGCCGCCCCCGGCAATGAACTGGAACAGACCCTGGCTGACATCTGGGTCCAGGTGCTGAAAGTCGAGCGGGTGGGGGTGCGGGACAACTTCTTCGAACTGGGCGGGCATTCCCTGCTGGCGACGCAAATCGCCTCACGGGTGCAAAAGGCCCTGCAACGCAACGTGCCGCTGCGGGCGATGTTCGAATGCAGCACGGTGCAGGAACTGGCCGACTACATCGATGGGCTGGCGGCCAGCGAGATCACCGAGGAGAAAGTGGATCGGTTGAATGATTTGATGGCGGAGTTGGAAGGAATGTAGTTTTGCGGCGTCTATGAAGACCCCATCGCGGGCAAGCCTTGCTCCCACAGGAATCAGCAGTGAACAGAGTATTTGTGTTCGAGCATCAACCCTGTGGGAGCAAGGCTTGCCCGCGATGAGGGCAGCACAGGCACTGCCGGCTCAAAGGTTGACTGCTCAGCCTGCACAGCTCAGTCTCCCAAGGCTTTTTCCAGACACAAACAAGGAGGTCACCCATGCCCTTTTCAATCATTGACGGACAACCGCTTCACTACCTGGACCAAGGCCAGGGCCCGGTGGTGCTGCTGGGCAGCAGCTATCTGTGGGACCACAGCATGTGGGCCCCGCAGATCGAGGTGTTGTCCCAGCATTACCGGGTCATCGCCCTGGATTTGTGGGGGCACGGCCAGTCCGGGCGTTTGCCTGAGGGCATGACCTCCCTGGACGACCTGGCTCGTCAGGCATTGGCATTGATGGATCACCTGGGCATCGACTGTTTCAACCTGCTCGGGCTCTCGGTGGGCGGGATGTGGGGTGCACGGCTGGCGCTGGCGGCGCCTGAGCGCGTGCTGTCGCTGGTATTGATGGACACCTACGTCGGTGTCGAGCCGGAACCGACTCGCCAGTACTACTTCTCGTTGTTCGACAAGATCGAGGCCAGCGGCAGCGTTCCCGAGCCCTTGCTGGATATCATCGTGCCAATTTTCTTCCGGCCGGGCATCGACCCGCAGTCGGCGCTCTATCAGCAGTTCCGCGCCGCGCTGGCCGCGTTGCCGACCGATCGCCTGCGCGACAGTATCGTGCCGCTGGGGCGGATCATTTTCGGTCGGGACGACATCCTGCCGCGCTTGCATGAACTGGACGCCAAGCGCACGACGGTGATGTTTGGCGACCAGGATAAACCGCGGCCGCCGTCCGAGTCGCTGGAAATGGCCGAGTTGATCGGTTGCCCCCATGTGTCGATTCCGGAGGCGGGGCATATTTCCAATCTGGAGAATCCGGAATTCGTGAATCGGATGTTGCTGGGACTCTTGCGTCGCTGATCCACCGCAATCGCGAGCAGGCTCGCTCCCACAGGGGACTTGTGATCGACGCAGATCCAATGTGGGAGCGAGCTTGCTCGCGATTGCGGTGTGTCTTTCACATCAATGCTGACTGATCTGCCGCTATCGCGAGCAAGCTCGCTCCCACAAGGGGTCTACAGCGAGGCCAGTCACTTCGGCCCGAGGATCTTCACCAGTTTGTCCGGTGAAGGCGCGCCTTGCTGCTGTTGCAGTTCGCCTTTTTCATCCAGATAGAAAATCGCCGGGGTGGCGGACAGTTCCAGCTCGTCCATCAATTGCTGGTTGGCGTCCAGTTTCGCCTGGATGGCCGGCGGTATGTCCTTGAGCGGTTTGAGCGGGCTGCCCTTGCCGGCCTTTTCATGCTCGGCCAGGGCTTTTTCCGGGTCTTTGGCCGCGAGCAAGGCAGCGGATTTACCGGGGCTGTCTTCGCGAATGATGCCCACCATGATGTGGCGCAACTGCACCTTGCCGGCCTTGACCCAGGGCCGCGCCTGTTCCCAGAACATGTTGCAGTACGGGCAGTTCGGATCGCTGAACAGGTACACCGTGCGCGGTGCGTCCTTGTTGCCGTCGGCGATCCAGTTGCTGCCCTCCATCTTCGTCCAGATGGCCTTGGCCATCGGTGCATAGACCAGTTTTTGCAGCGGCTCGGCGCTCAGGTCCTTGCCGTCGGCGTCGTACAGGTTGCCCAGCAGGACGTGCTGCCCATCCGGGGTCAGGTACAGCGCCATGCCACGGTTCTGGTATTGCGCCGCGTAACCGCGCAAGCCGTCCGGCGCGTCGAAGGTGCCGATGATTTTTGCGCCCTTGGCTTCGATCTTCTTGATGGCTGCGGGCAATTCTTCGGCCTGGAGCAGCGGGGCCTGCGACAGTGCGGCGGCGACGGCCAGGGTCAGCAGGTGGCGGAGGCGGGGCATGGCGTTTTCCTTGTGGCGGAGTGGGGCGTCGTGGGCGAGTCGGGCGTTTCGAAGTTTTCCAGGGCACGAGCCAGGCTCGCTTCCGACAATTCCCCCAGATGGCTGCCCAGCAGGCGGCCATCGGCGCTGTAGAACAGGGTGGTCGGCAGGGCCATGGAACCCACGGCCTGGCCGAGGCGGCCGCTGCCATCGAACAATACGTTGGTCAGGCTCAGGCCCTGGGTGGCCAGGTAGGTGCTGACGCTTTGCATGCTTTCGGCCTGGTTGACGAACAGGAAGGTCAGGTCCGGACGCTGTTGCTGGGCTTCTTCGAGCACCGGCATTTCACGCCGGCAGGGAGGGCACCAGGTGGCCCATAGATTGATCACCAGGGGGCCGCCCTGGTAATCGGTGAGTTTCACCGTCTCGCCGTCGGCGGTGCGCAGGGTGATGTCCGGCAGCCGGGTGCCTTGTTCATAAATCGTCAACGACAGGGTCGCCACCAGCCAGAACAGCAAGCCGCTGCCGACGCCAAAACCCAATGGCCGGCGCAGGGGTGGACGGCGCCGGGCCCACGACAAGGCGCCAATCAGCAGCGCCACGATGCCCGGCCAGGCCAGGAAGCCACCGTCGCGCAGGTCGACGATCTGCCACGGGTCGTCCCGGTAATGTTGCCAATAGGCGACGACGAAGCCGATCCGTGCGGCCAGCAGGCCCAGCAGAAACAGCACGAACAGCACCGACTCGGGGTTTTCGCCACCACGCTTGGCCACCCGCCAGCCGACGAAAGTCGCCAGGGCCAGGGCGCTGATCAGCAACAGGTGGTTAAGGGCGATGGCGAAGGTGCCCAGCGTGAACGTCAGCATCAGCGCGCGTCCCGGGTGAGGTTCCAGCGCTCCAGGAACGCCTTGGCGTCGACTTCCCCGGTGATCCGCTGGCTGCGACGCTCTTCACCGTCGGCGCCGATCCACAGCAGGCTCGGCGGCCCTGGTACCTGGTAGCGGCCCTGCAGTTCGCGGCTGGCGGGGCTGTCGGCGGTGACGTCCAGGCGCAACAGGCGCACACCGCTCAGGGCGTCAAGCACTTCGCTGCGGCCGAAGACCTGTTTTTCCATGATCTTGCAGGACACGCACCAGTCGGCGTAGTAGTCCAGCAACACCCACTGGCCCTGGGCCTTGGCGGCGTCCAGTTCCCGTTGCAGGGCGGCGGGCTCGCTGACCGTGACGAAGGCGTCGTGGGCACTGACGGCCGCGCGGTCCTCGGTGCCGGCGTAAACCTTCAGTGGCTGGAAGAAGTCATCGCCGCCGCCTGCCGCGCCAATCACCAGCAGGCTGCCCCACAGGCCGAACAGCAACGAGGCGCTGCCGCAGATATAGGCGGTGCGGCCGAAGCCTTCGGTCTGGCGCCAGGCGCTGTAGGCGGCGATCAACAGCAGCACGCCCCACAGGCCGACCCACAACGAACCGTCGATGATCGGGCGAATCATCAGTAGCGCGGTGCCCAGGAACAGGAAGCCGAACACGCCCTTGAGCAGGTTCATCCAGGCGCCGGGCTTGGGCAGGAAGCGGTTGCCCACGGTCACCAACAGCAACAGTGGCAAGCCCATGCCGATGCCCATGGTGAACAGGATCAACCCGCCGTGCAGCGCATTGCCGCTCTGGGCGATGTACAGCAACGCGCCGGCCAGCGGCGCGGTCATGCACGGGCCCACCAACAGGCCGGACAGCGCCCCGAGAATACCGGCGCCTACCAGGCTGCCACCGCGCTGCTGGCGCCCGGCGTTTTCCAGGCGGTCACGCAGGGCGGCCGGCAATTGCAATTCGAAGAAGCCGAACATCGGCAGTGCCAGTAACACGAACACGGCCGCGAAGCTGCCCAGCAGCCACGGTTGTTGCAGCAGCGCCTGGAGGTTGGCCCCCAACAGCGCGGCGAGCACACCCATGGCGGCGTACACCAGGGCCATGCTGATCACGTAGCTGCCGGCCAAGGCCAGGCCGCGTCTCGGCCCGGCGCCGCTGCCCACCACCAGCCCGCCCAGGATCGGCAGCATCGGCAGCGAACAGGGGGTGAACGCCAGCAGCAGGCCCAGGCCGAAGAACACCAGCAGGCTCCAGCCCAAGGCCCGTTGTTGCAGGCCGCTGGCCAGGGCCTGGTCCGGCGCCTCGCCGCTGGCCGCCACCGGTGCGCTGCCACCCAGGTCGACCACTTGGGTCTGGGGTGGATAGCACAGGCCCGCGTCGGCGCAGCCCTGGAAGCCGACCTTGATCTGGCCCGTGGCACCGGCCGGAATCTTCAGCTCCAGCGCCTGGCGATAGACCTGCTGGTCGCCGAAAAACTCGTCGCTGTGGGCTTCACCCTCCGGCAGCTTGGGTTTTTGCGCCTCGGCCAAGCCATCGAACTTGAGGCGCTGCTGATACAGGTAGTACCCATCGGCGATCTGCCAGAACAGCTGGGTTTCACCGGAGTCCAGGCGTTCGGAGGTAAACACGAACGCCTTTTCCACCGGCAGGAAATCGGGTTTGGTTTCGAAGGGATTGGCGGCCTGGGCCAGGCCCGAGATCAGGAACAGCCACAGCAAAAACAATCGACGCATGGATAAAGCCTTAGAACGAAGCAAGTGGAAAACACAATGGCGGCTGGCGATTAACCGTCGATTAACCCGGCGACGACCGGCAGGCGGCAATGATCGCCCATGTCGGCCGTACTCGTCGCATAATGTCGGCTTAATCGGCCGGCGGCCTAATGTACCTTTTTCCACGGGGCTTACCATGCGCGTACTGGTCTGCGAAGACGATGAGTTGATTGCCAGCGGGATCGTTGCCGGCCTTACGGCGCAAGGCCTGACTGTCGAGCACGTCGCCACCGCATCGGCGGCGCGGGCGATGGTCGGCGTGGCGGAATTCGACGTCATGGTGCTGGACTTGGGATTGCCCGACGAGGACGGTCTCAAGCTGCTCAAGCAGTTGCGTCAACAGGGACTGGAGACGCCGGTGCTGATCCTCACTGCCCGAGACTCGGTAACCGACCGGGTCGACGGCTTGCAGGCCGGTGCCGATGACTACCTGCTCAAGCCCTTCGACCTGCGCGAACTCGCGGCGCGCCTGCACACGTTGCTGCGGCGCGTGGCGGGGCGCAGCGTCAACCTGATCGAGCACGGTCGCCTGACCTACGACCCCAGCAGTCGGGAAACCACCCTGGACGGCCAACCGGTGGATCTGTCCCGGCGCGAGCAATCGCTGTTGCAGGCACTGTTGCACAGCCGCGGCCGGGTGTTGTCCACCGAACAGCTCAAGGACAGCGTCTACGGCTTCAACGACGAGTTGGAAAGCAACGCCCTCAACGTCCATATCCATCACCTGCGGCGCAAGTTGGGGAACGGGATTGTCGAGACCGTGCGCGGCCTGGGCTATCGCCTCGGGCCGGCCGACGGTGGAGAGTCCTCCAAGTGATCAGCCTGCGACTGCGCCTGAGCCTGACCCTCGGCGCGGCCTTCGCCCTGATCTGGGCCCTGGCCGCGGCCTGGATGCTCAGTGACCTGCGCAACCAGATGATGTTTTCCCTCGACCAGCGCCTGGTGGCGTCGGCCCGGATGGTCGCCGGGTTGCTGGAACAGATGCCACCGTTGTCCAGCAAGGGCGAAGGCACGCATTTGAGCGCCGAACAATTGAGCATTCCCGGCGGCATGGCCTGTCAGGTCAGCTCTTTGCGCGGCGAGATTCTGGCCCGCAGCCATGGCACCCCGGAACAGGCCCTGGAAGCCGAGAAAATGGGCTTTCACGACCAGATGATCGACGGCGCGCCTTGGCGCAGCTTCACCCTGGCCCGGGGCGATTTGCGCATCACCACCGCCGACCGCCAGATCGAACGCGAAGCCCTGAACATGTCGATCCTGCTGGCCGCCTCGGTGCCGGTGGGCGTGGCGCTGCTCGGTTGCCTGTGCCTGTTGTGGCTGGGCATTGGCCAGGGCCTGGCACCGCTCAATCGCATGCGCGATGCGCTGATGCGGCGTAGCGCCGACTCCCTGGAGCCTTTGCAGATCCATCCACTGCCCAGCGAATTGCGACCGCTGCTGGAGACCCAGAACCAGTTGTTCCAGCGCATTGGCAAGACCATCGAGCGCGAGCGACGGCTGACCGGCGACGCCGCCCACGAGCTGCGCAGCCCGCTGACCGCCATCAAGACACACCTGCAAGTGGCGCGCATGACCGAGGGCGCCGCTCGCGATCAGTCCCTGGCGCGGGCCGAGGAGGGCGCCGACCGCATGCATCGCACACTCGAACAGTTGCTGCTGCTGGCGCGGGTCGAAGGCAGCCTGTCGTTCGACGATGGCGTGCAATGCAACGCCGAACAGGTCGCCCGGCTGGCGATCCAGGACGCCGCCAGCAGTGATTCGCGGCGCATCAGGTTGCACGTATCCCCAGGGTTGTCCGACGCCCCGGTGCAGATGCCGGCGGTGCTCTCCATCGCCGCCTTGCGCAACCTGCTGGATAACGCCCTGCGCCATACCCCGGACGACACCGATGTGGAACTGAGCCTGGAAATGATCGGCCAGCGCGTGCGCTTCCAAGTCCGCGACCATGGCCCCGGCATCGCCGCCGACGATATCCAGCACTTGACTCAACGCTTCTGGCGCAACGGCCAGAGCACCGGCTGTGGACTGGGGCTGGCGATCGTCCAGGCCATCGTCCAGCGTTGCGGCTGCGGCCTGCATTTCGACAGTCGCCCGGATGGGCTGCGGGTCGAGTTGACGGTGCCGGTGCAGGCGTTACCGGCCTGATTCACTTCAACTATGGCCTGTGGGAGCAAGCTTTGCTCCCACAGGCTTCATGAACAAGCCACTGATCGCGTCGACCTGCAAAGTTCTGCCCGAGAGTAAATTCCTGCGTTGCTGATGCGTTTCCACAACAGGACACCTGCACGTGCGCTCCGACCGGAGATGCACCTGTGTGGTGTGTCGTTGGGTCATTACTTCAGTGTATTGCGGGGTCGAGGGATGTCAGTCGCCAACAGTCTTATCGAAGCACAGCCGGTCCGGGTCAGCCCTGCGCCGGCCGAGACGCTCTACCAGTTCAATGAGTCGCCGCTGCTGGCCCGCCAGAGTCGGCAGGAGTCCAACGCCCGCAGCTATCCACGACGGATTCCCCTGGCCCTCAAGCGCGCCAAGGGGCTGTATGTCGAGGACGTCGAGGGCCGCACCTTCATCGACTGCCTGGCCGGTGCCGGCACCTTGGCGCTGGGGCACAACCATCCGGTGGTGATCGAAGCGATTCAACAGGTGCTGGCCGATGAGCTGCCGTTGCATACCCTGGACCTGACCACGCCGGTCAAGGACCGTTTCGTCCAGGACCTGTTCGGCCTGTTGCCGGCAGAGCTGGCCGCCGAGGCGAAGATCCAGTTCTGCGGCCCCACCGGCACCGACGCGGTGGAAGCCGCCCTCAAGCTGGTGCGCACCGCCACCGGCCGCAGTACCGTGCTGTCGTTCCAGGGCGGTTATCACGGCATGAGCCAGGGGGCGTTGAGCCTGATGGGCAGCCTGGGGCCGAAGAAACCCTTGGGCGCCTTGCTCAGCAGCGGCGTGCAGTTCATGCCCTATCCCTACGATTACCGCTGCCCGTTCGGCTTGGGCGGTGTGGCGGGCGTGAAGGCCAATCTGCATTACCTGGAAAACCTGCTGAACGATCCTGAAGCCGGCGTGCAATTGCCGGCGGCCGTCATCGTCGAAGTGGTGCAGGGCGAGGGCGGGGTGATTCCCGCCGACCTGGACTGGCTACGCGGCCTGCGGCGGATCACCGAGCAGGCGGGGGTGGCGTTGATCGTCGACGAAATCCAGAGCGGTTTTGGCCGTACCGGCAAGATGTTTGCGTTCGAGCACGCCGGGATCATCCCCGACGTGGTCGTGCTGTCCAAGGCCATCGGTGGCAGCCTGCCACTGGCGGTGGTGGTGTATCGCGACTGGCTCGACACCTGGCTGCCGGGGGCTCACGCCGGGACCTTCCGTGGCAATCAGATGGCCATGGCCGCCGGTTCCGCGGTGATGCGCTATCTGCAGGAGCACGACCTGCCGGCCCACGCCGCCGCCATGGGCGAACGCTTGAGCGAGCACTTGCGCCTTCTGCAGCGGGACTTCCCGCAACTGGGCGATATCCGCGGTCGCGGGTTGATGCTCGGCGTCGAACTGGTGGACCCGGCGGGTAAGCCCGACGCCCTGGGGCATCCGCCGGTGCATGCACGGCTGGCGCCACGGCTGCAACGTGAATGCCTCAAGCGCGGGCTGATCCTGGAGCTGGGTGGCCGGCAGGGCGGCGTGGTGCGCTTCCTGCCACCGCTGATCATCACGCAGTCGGAAATCGACCGGGTTGCCGAGATTTTCGGGCGAGCCCTGCTGGCGGCGCTCGTCGAGACCTAATTTTCACTCGGGCCCGTAGTTCCTTTCATAACCTGGCTGCGCATGCGCCGCAGCGAACCTCGAGCATAGATGGAGAGACACCCATGCCTTCAGTATTCGACCGCGAGGACATCGTCTTTCAGGTCGTGGTCAACCACGAAGAACAGTATTCGATCTGGCCAGACTACAAGGCCGTCCCAGAAGGCTGGCGCACCGTCGGCAAAAGCGGGTTCAAGAAGGAATGCCTGGCCTACATCGAAGAAGTCTGGACCGACATGCGCCCCTTGAGCCTGCGTAAGAAGATGGAAGAGCAGGCGGCTGTGGCTCATTGAGGTAGAACCTGTGGGAGCAAGCTTCCACAGGAGGAAAGCAGGGGGAATACAAATCCTGAAGTCATACCAGAACCAATGTGGGAGCGAGCTTGCTCGCGATTGGGGAGTGTCAGGCAACATTCATGCGGCTGACAC